>DXAL01000025.1 GCA_019117125.1 Candidatus Mediterraneibacter merdipullorum | reverse complement strand
GAGCCAAAACCAAACGAACTGACAGACTTCATCCGGAAACTGATCGCCGTCCGCAGGACCAGCGATGCTCTGTGCAATGGTTATTATAAAAACGTAGTAATTACCAATCATCAGCTTGTTTTTGAACGCAGGACGGATCATGACCGGGTTCTGGTCGCAGTCAATGCATCAGATACTCCTTACACTGCAGGAAGCGGAGAACTTCAGGGCGAGTATACAGAGCTGCTGAATACAGATATCACAGAAGATATCAAATCAGCTGCTGATAGTACAGAAAACTCTGAGAATTCTGATGCTCCGGAAACCACAGCATCTGCGGAAAAGATTTCTCTTCAGGGGCAGCTTCAGATGCCGCCTTACAGCGTGCAGTATCTTCGTGCTGTATAATCTCCGCTGTTATTCCGGCATCTGGATTGTACTTTATTTATATGACCCTCCTTATACCGGCGGTCCGTCTGCTGCAGCAAGGCGCGGACAGACCGCCGGTACATTATAAAGGAAAAGAATTCAGCAGGGCGGAACGGCGCATCAGGAACTGCCTGTTTCACTCTTGTAATTTTTTTTAATTTAGGGGTTTACAAACAGAATTCAATGTGATAAGATATCACTTGTCGAGCGGAAGTGGCGGAATGGCAGACGCGCTAGATTCAGGTTCTAGTGGGAGTTAATCCTGTGAGAGTTCAAGTCTCTTCTTCCGCATCAATCCCGTAATCCGAGTGATTACGGGATTTTTGAATTTTTGCGTAATTACGCGGATTGCGGGACTTTAGGTATTTTAGAAAAAATCTGCTAATAATTACCTGACAGGAACTAAGTAATCAAGCTTATTTATTCGGAAGGTTATATCATATGCTATAATACTAATTGCAATTAGTGAATGACTGCAGGGCGGTCGCGAATTGAGTTTTGGAATTGTATTCCAAGACTCTTTTTGCTTATAAGGAGTTAATTTATGGCAAATGATGAAATCGAATATACAACTGTAGAAAAACAAATAGAAAAACTGAAACAGCAAAATCTTATAATTGACGATGAGGAATTTGCTAAAAAATCATTAACTCTTTTTGGGTATTCCAATTTAATAAAGAGTTATCGAGAACCATATATTGTCATTAAAGGTTGTTGCAGATAATAAAACCGCTCCGGAGCGCAGTTCAGCCGCCCCTCCCTGTCCGGGGAGCGGCGGCTGCGCCATAACAGCGGCGTTCCGTTTTACACATCCCGGTAGACGATTTTTCCCCGGCAGATGGTCATCCTGACCTTGCCGAAGAGGTCTCTGCCGGTGAACGGAGAATTTGACGACATGGAAACATAGCTGTCAGGGCGCCACTGCTCCCCGGGATGGAAGAGCACGAGGTCAGCGGAGGAGCCTTTCTCTATCCTTCCGGCAGGCAGATGGTAGAGCCTGGCGGGATTGACTGTCATCTTCTCCAGAAGCTGCATCAGCGTCAGATGTCCGGGGCGCACGAGGGATGTGATGCCAAGGGCGAGGGACGTTTCCAGACCGATGATGCCGCTGGGCGCCTCGGTGAGCGGGCGCGCCTTTTCTTCCGCGCTGTGGGGTGCGTGGTCTGTCGCGATAAGGTCGATGGTCCCGTCGGCGAGTCCGGCGATGATTGCCTGCCGGTCTTTCTCCTGCCGGAGAGGCGGGTTCATCTTTGCCAGGGAACCGTATGTGAGCAGCGCCTCATCGGTCAGTGTGAAATGATGGGGCGTTGCTTCTGCGTGCAGGTCAGCGCCTTTCGCCTTGAATGTCCGGACCAGGTCCACCGACACGCCGGAGCTGATATGCTGTATCACTGTGCGGGCTCCGGAACGCAGGGCGAGCAGGCAGTCCCGCGCCACGAGAGATTCCTCGGCGATGGAGGGGGAGCCGAAGACGCCAAGCTGTGCGGATACGGGTCCGTGATTGATGCCGTTTTCCCGGATAAACGCAGGGTCTTCCTCGTGAAGACTGACCGGTGCGTCCAGTTCTTTTGCCTTTTCCATTGCCTGATAGAGCAATGCAGCGTTCTTAAGCGGGATGCCGTCGTCTGTAAAGCCGCAGGCGCCTGCCCCCGTGAGCGCTTCCATATCCGTGAGCTCTTCGCCTTTGAGCGAGCGGGAGATGGCTGCCGCCTGATAGATGCGGACCGGTTCGCCCTGGGCGCGCGAAAGGATGTCGGAGAGGGTACCGGTGTTGTCGGTGACGGGCGATGTATTTGCCATGCATATCACGGAAGTGAATCCACCCTTTGCCGCGGAGAGGGCACCGGTGTGCAGTGTTTCTTTATAGGTGAATCCGGGGTCCCGGAAATGGACGTGGGTATCCACCAGTCCAGGAGCGACTGTGAGCCCCTGGGCATCGATTACTTCTTCATCCGGTTCCGGGACAAGGTCCCTGCCGATGTCGGAGATGGCGTTTCCCCCGATGCGGATATCGCCGGTACAGGACCTGCCGGATGCAGGGTCCATGATAAAGCCGTTTTTGATGAGCATAAATTACCTCCTGTTCATTTGTTCCATTCTGTCCTGCCGCCGCAAAAAAACCGGAAGGGCAGTCCCGCATTCCGGCGGGAGCCCTCCCGGTTGCATCCGGACGAACAGAGCAGCCCCTGTGTCTGATTATATCTGACGGAAAAGATGACGCGGTATACCGTCTACCATTACAGGAGATACGTCGCCCTGGATGAGCGGGCGTACATAACTGACGAATTCGTCGGTCACATAGGAACCGTCCTCGGTCACCCATTCGCGGGGAACGAGTTTTTCATCGTTTGCAATCTTGTGTACGTCTTTTACCTCTGTGCCGCTCTGATACGGGTCGTCAGAGAGACGCTGGAGAACGACCATCTTTCCGGAATCGCCCTCGTCGGCAGCTTTGACAGCGGCGCCGCCAACCTGATAAGCCTCCAGGATGTCCACGCGGGATGCGCAGTGTGATGCGGAGCGCTGCAGGGAGCTCAGCTCGATGGAGCGGGTCTTGCATCCAATCTCGCCTGCGATGTAGCTTGCAAGATAATTCGCCGTACCGGAGAGCTGTTTGTGTCCGAACGCGTCCACGAAATCAATGCTCTGTCCGAGCTCGCATACATAGCGTCCGTCTGCGAGGCGGATTCCCTCTGAGATAGCGACCACGACAGAAGATTTCTTCTTAAGGAGCTCTTTTACCTTGGCGCCGAACGCCTCGATATCAAAGGGGAGCTCCGGCAGATAGATGAGGTCCGGACCTGCGCAGTCCTCGCCCTTTGCAAGCGCCGCTGCGCCGGTGAGCCAGCCTGCGTTCCTGCCCATGATTTCCACGATGGAGACGAGTCCTTTCTCGTATTCCAGGCAGAAGCTGTCGCGGATGATTTCTTTTACAGACGTGCCGATATATTTTGCGGCGCTTCCGTAGCCCGGCGTGTGGTCCGTGAGGGCAAGGTCGTTGTCAATGGTTTTCGGGCACCCGATGAAGCGTGTGGGATGTCCGGTGATGATGGCATAGTCGGAAAGCTTCTTGATGGTATCCATGGAATCATTTCCGCCGATGTAGATAAATGCCTCGATATCGAGCTTGTTGAGGATGGCGAAAATCTTCTCGTACACTGCCTTGTCCTCGTGGATTTCCGGCAGCTTATAGCGGCAGGAGCCGAGGAAAGCCGCAGGCGTCCTCTTCAGAAGCTCTGCGTCCAGTTCATTTGTGATATATTCAGACAAGTCAATATAGCGCTCCTGGAGAAGCCCCTGGATGCCGTGGAGCATTCCGTATACTTTGGCGGCTCCGCGGTCTTTGGCTGTGCGGTATACTCCTGCGAGACTTGAGTTGATCGCAGCAGTAGGACCGCCTGACTGTCCGACGATTACATTACCTTTCATTGTGTGTTACCTCCGTTTTACATGGTGTCGTTTTCTGGCTGCGTTTTCAAAACGCCTACACTACCAGTTTAGTGCATAATCACAAATTTGTAAATGAAAAAATATAAAAAATAGACAAATTAACGAAAAGGGGGCTGCGCGCCGCCTCCTTTCCCGCACACGTGGTATAATGGCACAAAAAGGTGCAGATTCAGAGGAGAGGTGCAGATGAAGAAATATGATTATCTGATTGCGGGCGCCGGGCTGTACGGCGCGGTCATGGCGTACGAGCTGGGGAAAAAGGGAAAATCCTGTCTTGTCATCGACAGGCGGGAGCACATCGCGGGAAATATCTACTGCGAGGAGATCGAAGGCATCCACGTACATAAGTACGGGGCTCATATTTTCCATACGTCCGATAAAAAAATATGGGACTATGTGAACCAGTTCGCAGAGTTTAACAATTATATCAATTCACCGGTGGCGGTTTATAAAGATGAACTCTATAATCTGCCGTTCAATATGAATACATTCAGCAGGATGTGGGGAGTCCGGACGCCTCAGGAGGCGAAAGACATCATCGAGCGGCAGAGAAAAGAGGCGGGCATCACAGAGCCGAAAAACCTGGAAGAGCAGGCGCTGTTCCTTGTAGGCCGGGACATCTATGAAAAGCTGGTGAAAGGCTACACGGAAAAGCAGTGGGGCAGGAAGTGTACGGAACTTCCGGCATTTATCATCAAACGGCTGCCCTGCCGCTTCCTCTATGACAACAATTATTTCAATGACAGGTATCAGGGCATTCCCATCGGCGGTTATACGCCCATCGTGGAGAAAATGCTCGCAGGCGCGGATGTGCGCACAGGCGTGGATTTCTTCGAGCTCCGGAAATCGGAACCGGATATCGCCGAGACGGTCATATTTACCGGGCAGATTGACGAATATTTCGGGTATCAGCTGGGCGCCCTGGAATACCGTTCCGTACGGTTTGAGACGGAAGTGCTTGACTGTGAGAACTACCAGGGAAATGCGGTCGTAAACTACACGGACCGCGAGGTGCCATACACCCGCGTGATCGAGCATAAGCACTTTGAGTTCGGACAGCAGGAGAAGACGGTCATATCCCGGGAATACTCTTCCGAGTGGAGCCAGGGGATGGAGCCCTATTATCCGGTCAATGATGAGAAGAACAATGCCCTTTTCAGAAAGTACAGAGAGCTTGCCCGGAAAGAGGATCACGTGATATTCGGCGGAAGGCTTGGAAATTACAGGTATTATGATATGGACAAAGTCATCGCGGCGGCGCTGGAACAGCTCGAGGCAATGGGAATCTGACATCTGTCCTGTCGGGCTGCATGACGCCATATCCGTATGGCAGCAACCTGTCTGCGTGACGGCGGCATATCCGACGCTTGCTTTTTCTTTCAGATTCCGTTATGATAATGACACCCGGATTCGTCTGGTCCGGGTGGTTTTTTTATTCTTATACAGACCGTCTCCCGGCGCCTGCGCTCCGGAGGCGGGAACGTGTCAGCGCCACAGGCAGTTGAGGGACTGTCCTGCCGGCGGTACATCCAGCCAGAAAGAGAACTGCATATGGAAGAAATGTACGAAGTGATGAAGTTTGTGGAACACGGAGAACACTGCAGGCAGAGCATGGACTGCGTGCGGGGCACGACGCTGCTCGCCTGCCTGAAAGAGGAACCGCGCGTGGGGAAGGCAGCCCTGTTCCGGTGGTTCCGAGAACTGGTGGTGTCTGTGGACCAGTTCCACCGATGCAGGAACGGACAGGATTACCGGTATCTCAATCCGTGCAGCGTCATTGTCACGGAAGAAGGCGGGCTGATGCTCCTTGATATGGAAGCGCCGGATAATTCCGCAGCGGCAAGGCAGATGCAGACCGGTGCGGTGAGGGAGCATTTTGTAAAGCCGGTCTACCGTATGGGAGTGACAAGGAACCACGAAGCCGATCTCTACGCCTATGGGAAGACGCTCCAGTTTATGCTCGCCTGCACAGATGTCTCCCCGTCCCTGTCCAGGTGGGAAGAACTCCGTCTGGAGAGACTGATTGCACGCTGCACGGGCGAAAAGAAAACCCGGTTTGAGGACATGCGCCAGGTGGTGCGGGCGCTCCCTGCCCCGGCGGAAAACCGGGTGGGGCGCAGGAGGGCGGAGCGCACAGTTGAAGGGAGCAAGACCGGATATCTGCCGGCAGCCGCGGCGGGGGCTGCCGCCTGCCTGATCGTCTGCCTGGCGCTGGATATCGGAAGGCAGGGCGTCCTGAAAAGTTATGCCGATACCGGGGGCAATATGCCTGCCGCTGTCCGGGAAGAAATGCTCCTGGCATATGACCGGCTCCTGGAGCTGGAGCGCGACAGGTCCAGGATTGAAGAAACTGCAGTGAAAAAGATGCGGCTGGAAGCAGAAGCGGGAGAGACAGAAGAAGCAATCCGGACAGGACGCGCTGCGCTGAAAAAGACAGGCGGTTCAGAGGAGATAGCCGGGCTGTTGGAAGAATATGGAGCGAACGGGATGGAATGATTTTATTTCAGAGCCCTTACGATTTTTAAAATCTGTTCCTGAAGCTCAGGAGTGCAGCCGCGGAGTTCGTGGAGGATTTCTGTTTCAAGCACAAAAGATGAGATTCCTACATCGGAGGAAATAAACGGTCAGGACGTTACGATGGTCTGGGATGATGCGCAGGAAGAGGAAAGCGAAGAGATTCCGGATGAAGGAACCGAAGAAATTCCGGAAGAGGAAACCGTTCCGGTTGAAATCGGTCTTGATTTCGATGCAGATGTGAGGGCGGGGCTCTTGTGGATTAATAATGAGGGAAGAGTCACAGATAAAGATGGCAATCTCATAGAATCGTACAGTTATATCACGGCGAATGACAGAAAAACGCTTTTATCAGGTTTTCATATCAAATGAGATAGACGGATATGCGGCAGATATCGCGGCTGCAATTTATTATAACCTGTCTACGCTGATATACGGATTGCTTGTCCTGGTAATGCTGTATATGATATTTTATGTGGAAAAATCCGGTGAAAGTGGAGAAACCCCGTAAAAAGGGAGGATGCCGGGTGACCGATCGGCTCGGTCCCCGGCATGTATTATGAAAAAGTTTATTCAAAATAACTTGTCAGCGTCTCATTTATCTGTTTTCTCTTTCGATGGTTTTAGTATATGGAAGAGAAATGAAGAAAACGTGATGATAAGATGAAAGATTTTTAAATGATAAATGAACAATTTATGAACGTGTTCCGGACCGGCTGCCGCGTATGCAGTTCCGGTCCGATTGTTGTGTATACGGATATAAGGTAAAAGACCGATGGGGGAGCCATCGGTCTTTTGAGGGGAGTATAAATAATTAATAAGGGGTTGTAGAAAGGTTACTTTCTACAATAGACAGTATAATATACTGAATTGGAAAAAGCAAGAAAAATTTAAAAAAAATTCGGGCGGGATGAGATGCGGATGCCGGAAAACTGCGGTCCCGGCTCCGACAGCCGGATGTGCGGCGGTACAAACATGCCGGAAGACGAATAAAACAATTTCTCTGTGGGATACTATGACTGAATCAAATAAACAGGAGGGATTACTCATGGCTAAGAATTACAGCAATGCAAACAATTCCGGAAGGAATACAAATTCAAAGAACAGTTCATCATACGGAGATGGACAGAACAAGAACAAAAATTCTGCAAAGAACAGCAGCAATTCCAAATCCAATGCATCTGACAGCAGGAACTGCGGAAGAAATGCAGATGCCTACGACGAGTCAGACCGGTATTAAGGCATCCTGACATGCGGCGGCTGCGCCGGCGGGGGCGGGGAAAGTTCAACTTTACTCTGCCCCTGATTTATAGTAATATGTATACAGAAAAAATGTAAGGACGGATGAGATTCATGGAAAAAATGGAATGGATCGCGCCCTGTCATTTCGGACTCGAATCAGTGCTGAAAAGAGAGATTACAGCCCTTGGATATGAGATTACCCAGGTGGAAGACGGAAGGGTCACATTTTCCGGCGGAATCGAGGCGGCATGCAGGGGCAATCTTTTTCTGCGCACTGCCGAGCGCATCCTGCTGAAAGTGGGGAGCTTCTGCGCCAGGACATACGAAGAACTTTTTGAGGGGACCAGGAAAATCCCATGGGAAGAATACATACCGGAAGACGGCAGATTCTGGGTCGCAAAAGCGGCGTCGGTAAAGAGCAGGCTCTTCAGTCCGTCCGATATCCAGTCCATCATGAAGAAGGCGATGGTGGAGCGGATGAAAGAGCGGTATCACATCCAGTGGTTCCCGGAAAGCGGCGCATCTTATCCGGTCCGCGTATTTCTTATGAAAGACATGGTGACAGTGGGGCTGGATACAACAGGCGCATCCCTCCATAAGAGGGGTTACCGCCCGGTGGCAGGCAAGGCGCCCATCGCGGAGAATCTGGCAGCAGCGCTCATCATGCTGACGCCGTGGAAGAAAGACCGCATCCTGGTAGACCCGTTCTGCGGGAGCGGGACAATCCCCATCGAGGCTGCGATGATGGCGGCAAATATCGCACCGGGCATGAACCGGTCCTTTACTGCGGAAGACTGGGACAGCCTGATTCCGAAGAACTGCTGGTATCAGGCATCGGACGAAGCACAGGACCTGATAGACGACCGGATAGAGACGGACATACAGGGATACGATGCGGACGGAGAAGTGCTCCGGACCGCCAGGCAGAATGCCCGCGCCGCCGGGGTGGAGCATCTCATCCATTTTCAGCAGAGAGAGGTAAAAGACCTCAGGCACCCGAAGAAATACGGTTTTATCATCACGAACCCGCCCTACGGCGAGCGGCTGGAAGAAAAAGAGGCGCTGCCGGGCATCTACCGGCAGTTCGGGGAAGCGTTCAGAGGGCTGGAAGACTGGTCGGCATACATGATTACGAGCTGGGACCAGGCAGAGCGGTATTTCGGAAGAAAAGCGGATAAGAACAGAAAAATATACAATGGGATGATAAGGACTTATTTCTATCAGTTCTCAGGGAAAAAACCTCCCAGACAGAAAAAATGACAGAGGATGCAGGAAAACAAAGACGATAAAGAAGATAGAAAAAGATAAAGATACAGAAGATATACAGGATACAGAGGATACAGGGAAGATGAAGAAGAGAATCATATTTGCAACGGGAAATGAAAATAAGATGAAGGAGATACGCATGATCCTGCAGGACCTGGGAATGGAAATCCTGTCCATGAAAGAGGCGGGCGCTGACGCCGACATCGTGGAAGACGGCTTCAGTTTCGAGGAAAATGCGGAAATCAAAGCGCGGGCTGTGGCGCGGATACTCACAAATGATATTGTCCTGGCAGATGACTCCGGGCTGGAGATTGATTATCTGGACAAGGCGCCCGGTATCTATTCGGCGCGTTTCGCAGGAGAGGATACTTCCTATGACATCAAGAACCGCATCCTGCTGGACAGGCTGGAAGGCGTGCCGGATGAGGAACGGACCGCCCGTTTCGTATGCGCGGTCGCGGCAGTATTTCCGGACGGAACGGTATCGACAGTGCGCAAGACAATAGAAGGAAGCATTGCCCATGAGTCTGCGGGTGAAAACGGATTCGGCTACGACCCCATCTTTTATGTCCCGGAGTATGGATGCACAACAGCGGAAATGCCGCCGGAACAGAAAAATGAACTGAGCCATCGCGGGAAAGCGCTCCGCGCGATGAAGGAATTGTTAAAAGAAAAAATCGGTGAGGAACTGTTATGAGAGTGTTGATCGTCAGTGACACGCACGGGAGGCACGCGGGGCTTGACCGCGCACTGGAAGAGACGGGGCATATCGACGTCTTCATCCATCTCGGCGATGTAGAAGGCGGCGAAGACTACCTGGATGCAGTCATAGACTGCGAGAAGCATATCGTGAGGGGAAACAATGACTTTTTCTCCGACCTGCCCCGGGAGGAAGAATTCTGCCTGGGCGGGCACAAACTGTTCATCACGCACGGACATGCTTATTATGTATCCCTCGACCCGGAATATATCCTGGAGGAAGGTCAGGCGAGGAAGGCGGACATCGTGATGTACGGTCATACCCACAGGCCGTTTTTCGCGCAGAAAGACGGTGTCACACTCCTGAATCCGGGCAGCATATCATTCCCCAGGCAGGAGGGCAGGAGAGGGAGCTATATGGTCATGGAGATTGCGGATGACGGCGCGGTCACATACGACCAGAGGTATCTCTAAAAAATAAAAAAGTTGTTGACATTGGATGAACCATATAATATAATAGTCCTTGCGCTACGGGAAAGACAGGACACGCAGCAGTATGCCGGGGTGTGGCTCAGCTTGGCTAGAGCGCCTGGTTTGGGACCAGGAGGCCGCAGGTTCAAATCCTGTCACCCCGATATGTGCGGGTGTAGTTCAATGGTAGAACACCAGCCTTCCAAGCTGGATACGTGAGTTCGATTCTCATCACCCGCTTTCCTGTGGAGGGCAGGAGCTTTTTGCAGGAGAATGTTCGTATAAGAGTCTGTAGCTCAGCTGGATAGAGCAACGGCCTTCTAAGCCGTAGGTCGTGGGTTCGAATCCCCCCAGGCTCGTTATGGTGGGTATGGTGCAGTTGGTTAGCGCGCCAGATTGTGGTTCTGGATATCGTGGGTTCGAGTCCCACTACCCACCCTTTTCTTTTATATTCATACTGGCATGCAGTGTCAGACACAAGTCTTCGATGGGCTATCGCCAAGCGGTAAGGCACAGGACTTTGACTCCTGCATACGCTGGTTCGAATCCAGCTAGCCCAGTTAAGGTTACTTACGGGTAAGCTGAAAAAGAGAATAAGGGCGTGTAGCTCAGGTGGTAGAGCACTTGACTTTTAATCAAGTTGTCCGGGGTTCGAATCCCCGCACGCTCACTGTCGGAACAGGGGCGGAAATGCTGTGTTGGTGTAGCATTTCCGCTTTCTCTATTGTACCGGTGAAATAAAAAATAGAAATTTTGTGATTATGAATTGTAATTGCCGTTATCTTGCTCTTTGTTGTTTTAGAGGTTCTGCTTTGGGCGATGGGATGGATTGTATGATACGGAAAATACCCTGCAAATTTGCCGCATTTGTGCGATACCGCTTTCCGTCAGAAGCAGTCATGGCAGTTAGGGTACAAATTGTACCCCCACCTTGCATTAAGTTCTGAATCGCGAGAACGCATTTTTTTAATGTACTGTTTTGGGTCGGTACTATCAGTTAAGGCAGCCACAATATCTGTCACAGAAAAATACCATTCTTCCTGCTCTTCGTTCCATGCGGTTCGGATTGTTTTATTTTCAAATGATGGAATGGAGTTATTTACTTCTTTCATACACGAATCACTCCTTTGTTTTCGTTATATTATAGCAATAGTCATGTTATAAATCCATCATTGGTTCGGAGATTCTGTTTGGTAAATGCTGACGCTGTCTGCATACATAGAAAATGAGCGGCCTGTTTAGGCTGCTCATTCTATCGCGGGTATTTAAACCTGCGCTCAAAATAAAATTATTTTTGAGTGCGGATTTAAATACGGATTTTCTGGTGCGGATAACAGGACTTGAACCTGCACGTCTGGGACACCAGATCCTAAATCTGGCGCGTCTGCCAATTCCGCCATATCCGCTTACATATCTTTGAGAAAATATATATTAATGCACTTCGTTTTTCTCAAGATGTGTGTGAAAAAGTAACACGTGATAATTCTACAGTACGTCCTGAAAAGTGTCAATAAAATTCCCGGTCGAAATGTGAAAATTTAAATATCTGCGTACAGGTTTACAGAGCAGTGCAGGGGATTATATAATCAAACTGTCCAAGATACTGCATTTGTTCGTGCGATTGCCAGAAAGGAGAGCCCTATGAACTGTTTTGAAGGACAGGCAGCAGATGCTGCCCGCGTGGAAAGTGTACGTCTGAGCAGCGATGAAAAAAGCGTTGTCATTATCGACCAGACGCAGCTTCCCGGAAAAATGGAATACCGGATCCTGTCCACGGCAGAAGAGTTGTGGGAAGCAATCTACAAACTTCGGGTCCGGGGAGCTCCTGCAATCGGGATATGCGCCGGTTACGGGATATACTGTCTGGCGCGGCAGATAGGGACGGAAGATGAGCAGCAGTTCCGGAAAGAGTTCAGTAGGCTGAAGGACTATCTGGATTCTGCCCGCCCCACAGCAGTGAATCTGAGCTGGGCACTGGACCGCATGGAGCGGGTCGTGCTTTCAGACAGCGGCAGGACTGTGCCGGAGATACTGGGGCTTCTGCGGGAAGAATGCCGGAGCATTCACCGGGAAGACATCGAGATGTGTACAAAGATATCCGAGTACGGACTGACATTGTTAAAAGACGGAGACGGCGTTCTCACCCACTGCAACGCGGGACCGCTTGCCACATCCCGGTACGGTACCGGGCAGGGTCCCCTGTTCCTGGGGAAAGAGCGGGGCATGGAGTTCAAAGTATTTGCGGACGAGACAAGACCGCTCCTCCAGGGTGCGAGGCTGACTGCTTATGAACTGCAGAAAGCAGGGATAGACGTCACATTAATCTGCGATAATATGGCGGGCATGGTGATGAAAAACGGCTGGGTCCAGGCGTGCATGGTTGGATGTGACCGGGTGGCGGCAAACGGAGATACGGCGAATAAGATTGGTACAAGCAGCGTCGCGGTGCTGGCAAAGTATTATCATATCCCCTTCTATGTCCTTGGACCGACGTCCACCATCGACAGGAACTGTAAGAGCGGGGAAGACATCTGCATCGAACTGCGAAAGCCGGAGGAGATACGGGAAATGTTTTACAGAGAGCCGGCAGCGCCGAAGGATGTCAAATGCTACAATCCGTCGTTTGACGTGACGGACAGCAGCCTGATTACGGCAATCGTGACCGAGAAAGGAATCTGTTATCCGCCGTATACAGAGAGTCTGGCGCGCCTGTTTGAACAAGCGTGACAGCGATGTAGCTGCCCCGCGTTAAAACGGGGCGAACACTCCCTTTTTGTAAGTTTTCAGAAAGAACCATGCCACAACAGCGGCGCAGACCTCGCCTGCGGGGAAGGAAATCCACACCCCCGCCGGTCCCATGAAATGGGACAGGATGAAGCTCAGCGGTATCGTGACGATGAACTGTCTCAAAAGCGAGATGATGAGGGAGTTCCGTCCGTTGCCCAGCGCCTCGAAAGTTCCGGATGCGATGACGCCCACGGAAGAGACGAGGAAGCCGAGACAGATGATGCGAAGCGCAGTGATGCCTGCGTCGAGGAGTTCGGCGTCTGCCTGGAACAGCGCAAATATCGGTCCGGGTATCAGAAGTCCCAGGACCGCCACGTACACAGAAGAAAATCCTGCCAGTATCCGGTTCAGGATGCTGATGAGAAAGGAGGGCATGAGCATCATGATGCTGGACGGGATGCCTACGCTGTAGATTTCCCGGATGAGCTTTCCGTCGAATTTCAGGTCCCGCAGCCGGATGCGGACAGCAAGGGGTCGCCTGAAATAGACGATGATATATAAAAGGAAGGCACATATCTGCCCGATGACCGTGGCGATGGCTGCGCCGGCGACGCCCATGGCGGGAAAGCCGAGGAGTCCGAATATGAGGATGGGGTCGAGGATGATGTTGATGACGCACCCTGCGATGAGCAGATACATGGTGACCTTCATCTGCCCTACAGACTGGAAGATTTTCTCCATTGCAATCTGCAGCAGGGCGCCGAAGGAAAGGCAGAGGACGATATAGGTGTAATCACAGGCATCTCTGAGCACAGCGGCATCCTCTGTGAACAGGGAGAGAAACGGGCGGGTGATGAAGACGCCTGCCAGGATAAAAAGGATGCAGTGAAAGACGGTGAGCGCTACCCCGAGCGCTGCGGCGCGGTCCGCCTTCTCCTGGTCCCCGGCGCCGAGGTGGATGGAGATGGAAGCGCTGATGCCCACGCCGATGCCGACGCCGACGGAGACGATGGCGTTCTGGAGCGGATAGGCGAGGGAGACGGCGGTGAGCGCGTCTGTGCCGAGCCTGGATACATAGATGCTGTCCACGATATTATAGAGTGACTGGATGAGCATGGAGAGCATCATCGGGACAGACATGGAGACGAGAAGTGAAAAAACAGGTCTTGTTTTCATAAATGTATTTTCTTCCGCAGGTGTTGTCTGATTTTCCATAGTCGGTTTCTCCTTTTTCTTCTGAATAATAAAAAAAGCCATATGCCTGTTTGAATTCTGAAACAGGAAAACCATATGACTTACAAATGATTCTTTTTTTGCAGGACGATCATAGCACAGGAACAGCCGGAAAGTCAATCGGAAATCCTCGGATGTTCCTGCAAAATCCCCGGATGTTTTTATAAAATCCCCAGATGTTCCAGCAGAATCTTTACGCCCAGCAGAATCAGGATTGCCCCTCCTGCGAACTCGGCTTTTGCCTTGTATTTCGTGCCGAATACATTTCCAATCTTTACGCCTGCGGCGGACAGAAGAAATGTGGTGGCTCCGATGAAGGAGACAGCGGCTGCAAGGTGTACTTCCAGGAATGCAAATGTGATGCCGACGGCGAGCGCGTCGATGCTGGTCGCCACGGCGAGGAGGAACATGGTCCGGACATCGAGGCGGTCATCCTCCGTCTCTTCGCCCGGAGAACAGGCTTCCTTTATCATATTTGCACCGATGACGCCAAGGAGGATGAATGCGATCCAGTGGTCGACGGCAGTAATCTTATCCCGGAACTGGTAGCCGAGGACATAGCCGATGGCAGGCATCAGCGCCTGAAAACCGCCGAACCACGCGCCCACAATGGCGGCTTTTTTCAGCGATATCTTCGGCATGGCAAGTCCCTTGCAGACCGAGACTGCGAAAGCGTCCATAGAAAGTCCCACAGCTAAGATAAAAAGTTCCAGTAATCCCATGTTCATTCTCCTCATCTGTACTGCACAAAAAAACAGGTACGCACTGTACCTGGCAGCATTATCTTATCATCCGGACCGCCAAAATGCAAGGAAATCTTGCGCGCGCGGCACAGATGTCACAGTTTTGACATATTTCTCTGATAAACTGATAGCGTCAGTGTACAAGGGGCGACCGTATTGCTCCTTATACACTGACGCTACCGAATCCGGAACAGTATATGAAATGGAGCCCTGCCGGGACAGGCTGGGCAGTAAGGAGACAGAGATGGAAAACAGGAACATAAAAGTCCTTGTAGTAGATGATGAGAGCAGGATGCGGAAGCTGGTAAAAGACTTCCTGACGAGGGAGGGCTATGCGGTCCTCGAAGCAGGGGACGGCATGGAGGCGATGGATATCTTCTATGAAGATAAGGATATCGCGCTCGTCATCCTCGATGTCATGATGCCGAAGATGGACGGATGGCAGGTGTGCCGTGAGATACGGGAGTCGTCCAAAGTCCCCATCATCATGCTGACAGCGCGCTCGGAAGAGCGGGATGAACTCCAGGGCTTTGAACTGGGTGTGGATGAATACATTTCCAAGCCCTTCAGCCCGAAGATACTGGTGGCGCGGGTCAATGCCATCCTGCGCAGGTCGCTGGGCAATTCCGGCGGCGATGTCATAGAGGCGGGCGGAATCGTTGTGGATAAGGCAGCCCACATCGTTACGATAGACGGGGAACCGGTGGAGCTCAGCTACAAAGAGTTTGAACTGCTCTCCTATTTCATCGAGAACCGGGGCATCGCACTGTCCCGCGAGAAGATACTGAACAATGTATGGAATTATGATTATTTTGGAGATGCCCGCACCATCGATACGCATGTGAAAAAACTCCGGAGCAAGCTGGGAGCGAAAGGGGAATACATCCGGACAATCTGGGGGATGGGATACAAATTTGAGACAGACTAAAGAGGCGGCGTTATGAAATATTCAATAAGAAGACAGGTCACATTTATCTTTATCGGTCTGTTCGTCCTTGCGCTCGGGGCAGTGCTCGTCATCAACAACAGCTTTCTCGAGACCTACTATCTTTCACATAAGACGAAAGACCTGGTGCGCACCTACAGGGAGATGGACTCCATATTAAAAGACGGGGACCTGACGGACCTGAACGTGATACCCAGCCTCCTGCTCCGGACAGAGCGTGCAAATATCGACCTGGTCGTGGTGGACAGCAGGGGCAAGGCGCAGCTCTCCACACTGGACCAGGCGGATTCCCGCTATCAGCAGATGCTCAGCGAGCCTCTGAGCCGGACAATCAATTCCGATGACATCATCCAGAGGAACGCGGATTTTACAGTGTACCGGTCTACGACGGAGAGCAGCGGGAGCAGGGGGGAATATCTGAAGATGTGGGGCAATTTCTCTGACGGCTCCTGGTTCGTCATGCAGAGCCCCCTTGCCAGCATCCGGGAGAGCGCGCAGCTTGCCAACCGGTTCCTCATTTATCTGGGCGGCATCGTCATCGTGGTCGGCGGACTGCTCATCTGGATATTCTCCAGGAGGCTCACCCAGCCGCTCATGCAGCTCACCCGGCTGTCCCAGGAGATGGCGAACCTGAATTTTGAAGCAAAATATCAGGAAGACCGGCGCGATGAGATTGGGATACTGGGCAGCAATTTCAACCGGATGTCCGAGCAGCTCGAGAAGACCATCTCCGAGTTAAAGAGCGCGAATATCCAGCTTCAGAAGGATATTGAACAGAAAGAAAAAGTGGAAGAGATGCGCAGTGAATTTCTGGGCAATGTCTCCCATGAGCTGAAAACGCCGATTGCGCTCATCCAGGGATACGCGGAAGGTCTGAAAGAGGGCATCAGCGACGACCCCGAGAGCATGGAATTCTACTGTGATGTCATCATGGACGAGGCGGGCAAGATGAACCGGATGGTAAAAAATCTGCTCACACTCAACCAGCTGGAGTTCGGCGGCGATGAAGTCCGGTTCGAGCGGTTCGACATCGTCAGCATGGTGCGCGGAGTCATAGCGGGATGCGAGATACTCATCCAGCAGGCGGAGGCGTCGGTGGACTTTATCGCCGATGAGAAACTGTATGTCTGGGCAGATGAGTTTAAGACCGAACAGGTAGTGCGCAATTACCTCACCAACGCCATCCACCATGTGGACGGTGAAAAACGCATCGAGATACGCATCCGGCACGAGGGGGATATCGCCCATATTTCTGTCTTTAATACCGGCAGACCGATTCCGGAGGAAGACCTTCCGAAGCTGTGGGACAAATTCTACAAAGTGGACAAAGCCCACACAAGGGAATACGGAGGCAACGGCATCGGACTGTCTATCGTAAAGGCAATCATGAGCGCGTTCCGGCAGAAATACGGTGTCAGGAACCTGGAAAACGGCGTAGAATTCTGGTTTGAGCTTGATGCGAAAACGGAAAACACTTCTTTACATTAAAGTGAAAATACGTTAAAATGCAGGGTATCAGACACCGGAGGAAATGAAAATGATAGCAATCATCGATTATGATGCAGGAAATATAAAAAGTGTGGAAAAAGCCCTCCTCCATCTCGGTCAGGAAGTGGTTGTGACCGGTGACCGGGATGCCATCCTCTCAGCGGACAAGGTGATACTGCCGGGAGTCGGCGCTTTCGGCGACGCGATGGCGATGCTGGAAAAGACAGGGCTGGATGATGTGATACGAAAAACCGTGGAGCGGGGTGTGCCGTTTCTGGGCATCTGTCTCGGACTGCAGCTTCTGTTCGAGCGCAGCGAGGAAGCGCCGGGCGTGCCGGGACTGGGCATCCTGAAGGGAGAAATCCTCCGCATCCCGGAGAAGCCGGATCGGAAGATTCCCCACATGGGCTGGAATTCCCTTCACCTGGAGCATGACGGACGGCTGTTCCGGGGCATTCCTGAGAACGCGTATGTGTATTTCGTACATTCCTATTATCTGAAGGCTGCGGATGAGCGCATCGTGAAGGCGTCGACGGAATACTGCACCCATATCCACGCTGCTGTGGAACAGGAGAATGTATTTGCCTGCCAGTTCCATCCGGAAAAGAGCAGCGATGTGGGACTCTGCATCCTGAAAAATTTCGTGGAACTGTAAGCTGCAGCTTTTGATATACGGGGAAAGGGAGAAAGCATGTTTACGAAAAGAATCATTCCCTGTCTGGACGTAAATGACGGACGGGTGGTGAAAGGTGTTAATTTTGTAGATTTAAAAGACGCGGGGGACCCGGTGGAGATTGCGGAGGCGTACGACAGCGCAGGCGCGGATGAACTGGTCTTCCTGGATATCACGGCGTCTTCCGACGGAAGAAAGACAGTGGCTGATATGGTCCGCAAAGTGGCGGAGCGGGTGTTTATCCCGTTTACCGTAGGCGGGGGCATCCGGACAGTGGAAGACTTCCGGGCGCTTCTGCGGGAAGGGGCGGACAAGATATCCGTGAATTCCTCTGCCATCAATACTCCGGAGCTTGTCAGTGAAGCTGCGGATAAATTCGGGAGCCAGTGCGTGGTCGTGGCGATAGACGCCAGGAGGAGACCGGACGGCTCCGGCTGGAATATCTTCAAGAACGGCGGCAGAATCGATGTGGGCATCGACGCGGTGGAGTGGGCGATGAAAGTGGAACAGCTCGGCGCAGGGGAAATCCTCCTTACAAGCATGGACTGCGACGGGACAAAAGCGGGATATGACCTGGAGCTGACGCGCACCATAGCGGAACATGTTTCCATCCCGGTCATCGCGTCCGGAGGCGCAGGCACGCTGGAACATTTCCGGGAGGCTCTGACCGAAGGAAAGGCGGATGCGGCTCTGGCAGCTTCGCTGTTCCATTACAAAGAACTGGAGATACGCCAGGTGAAGGAGTATCTGAGGGAAGAAGGCGTCCCGGTGCGCCTGTAGGGCGGCGCGAAGCCGCAGGCGGAACGGGAAGAGAAACAGGGACATATACAGACAGAAAAGGAGAACGGTCATGGCAGGGTTAAATGGCGACTGGTATGAAGCGTTAAAAGGGGAATTTTCAAAACCGTACTACAGGAAACTGTTTGAAACCGTAAATGAAGAATACAGGACGAGGCTTATCTTCCCTCCTGCGGAAGATATCTTCAACGCCTTTCATCTGACGCCCCTTGAGAAGGTGAAAGTCGTAATACTCGGACAGGACCCCTATCACAATAACGGACAGGCGCACGGGCTGTGCTTTTCCGTAAAGAAGGGCGTGGAGATACCACCGTCTCTTGTCAATATCTATCAGGAGCTCCATGATGACCTGGGGTGCAGGATTCCGGACCACGGATGCCTGACCAAATGGGCGGAGCAGGGCGTCCTCATGCTCAATACCGTGCTCACGGTGCGCGCCCACCAGGCGAACTCCCACCGCGGCATCGGGTGGGAAGAATTTACGGACGCGGCAATCACGGCGCTGGACGGACAGGACCGGCCGATCGTGTTCATTCTCTGGGGGAGTCCGGCGCAGCGGAAAAAGGCGATGCTCCACAATCCGAAGCATCTCATCCTCACCGCGCCGCATCCAAGTCCCCTTTCTGCTTACCGGGGTTTTTTCGGCAGCAGACCTTTCAGCAGGACCAATGAATTTCTGGAGAGCCACGGAATTGAGCCGATTGACTGGCAGATTGACTGAGGGAAAGGGCAGCGGAACCGGCACCATCGGAGCAATAAACGATTTCATATTGCACATACTACAAAGCGGTTGCTTTATTTAGAGAGCAGCCGCTTTTTCTATACTCATATTCCGGATTGGAGCACTTGATTGAAAGATATTTTACTGGAGTTGCAAAAAAAATCAAAAAAATTAGCACTCATCTCTTGACAGTGCTAATAACGGGTGCTATAGTACAACTAGAACAAAAAAGAAGGGACATAAAGTTCCGGGGTTCTGATTTTGAAAGGAGATATGACTTATGTTAGTACCTAGCATTTTTGGAGAAAACTTATTTGATGATGACTGGATGGATTTCCCGTTTGACAGAGACTTCTGGGGAAGGACAGCACCCAAGTATACAAAGGCATCGAAAAACCTCATGAAGACGGATATCCGCGAGCATGACGCAGGATATGAGCTTGATATCGACCTTCCGGGATATAAGAAGGACGAAATCAAAGCGGAGCTGGAGAATGGTTACCTGACGATTTCCGCTACGAAGAGTGCGAACAATGACGAGCAGGATAAGAAAGGCAAATATATCCGCCGCGAGCGTTATGCAGGCACCATGCAGAGGAGCTTCTACGTAGGCGACGCTGTGACGCAGGAGGATATCAGGGCGAAATTCGAGGACGGCATCCTGAAACTGAGCATTCCGAAGAAGGATGCGCAGACTGTTGAGACAAAGAAATCCATCGCGATTGAAGGCTGATGCCTTTATGAACGCGGTCGGGCGGGCAGAAATGCCCGCCTTTTTCTTTGCACAGCTTTCCTTATTGTGGTAATCTTATAAACGGGGTTATTCAGGAAAGGATTGATTCGATTGAGCAGAGTATCGCTTGATATTTTAAAGAGATATCTTATACTTTTTGCAGGACTGTCGGTCATGGCGTTTGGCGTAGCTTTTTCAATCAAGGCAAATCTGGGGACTTCCCCGATATCCAGTGTACCTTATGTGGTCAGTCTGTTCGCGCTGCTGACCGTGGGAACGGCGACAATCTGGCAGCAGTGGTTCATCTGTCTGACCGGTATCCTGCTGGTAGCAGTGGGCGTGCGGGAAGGCACGGTAGCTGCCGCGCTCCTGGTTGGACTGATTGCGAAACGAATCGGGAAAGTTCTTCAGAAATAGTGATACAGGAGGGATAAGAGCATGCAGACAAGATTTATTTTAATCGGATACGGATGGAGGGCGGATTTCTTCTACAGGATTTCCAGGATGCTGCCGGACCGTTTCCGGATTGCCGCATGGGTTTTGCGCACGGAAGAACGCGCGGCTCAGGTACAGGAAGAGACAGGCATATATGCGACAGCGGATTTGGAGAAAGCGCTGGGAAAAGAGCATGACTTCGTTGTCTTATGCATACCGAGAGACGGCGTGAAATCCTATCTGACAGAACTGATGGAGAAAAAAGAGTACATCCTGTGCGAGACCCCTCCGGGAAAAGATACAGAAGAATTAAATGAACTGTGGGAGGCAAAGCTGCGTCAGGACGGCAGGGTGCAGATTGTGGAGCAGTATCCGCTCCAGCCCTACTATGCGGCGGTGGAGGATATCACAGACAGCGGCGTGATAGGAGACGTGACGCAGGTGATGCTCTCGGCGCTGCACGGATATCATGCCGTCAGCATTTTCCGGAGATTTTTGAAGACCGGATTTGAAAACTGTGTGATAAGGGGCAGTGTCTTCCCCTATGATATCGTGTACACCAACGGAAGAGAAGGATTTGACTACAGCGGAAAACTCATCCGCAGCGAGAGGGAGTGGGCGTCTTTCTGCTTCGACAGCGGGAAAGCGGCGTTTATGGATTTCTCGGGTGAACAGTATTTCTCCCAGATACGCGCGAGACGCTGGAACATACAGGGGACCCGCGGGGAAATCGACGATATGACGGTGCGGTTCCTCGCAGAGGGCAATCTCCCGGTCATCCAGGAGATACAGCGGTTTGACGCGGGCATCAACAACAACAGCGAGTGGTCGCACAGGCGGATGACATTCCTGGACCGTGCGGTGTACAAGAATCCCTTCTACCCGGCGAGGATGAATGACGATGAGATTGCGGTGGCATCCTGTCTGCAGCGGATGAAGGAGTACAGGGAGACGGGGAAAGACTTTTATCCCCTCCGGGAGGCGCTTCAGGACACATATCTGTCCTTCCTGCTGGAGGAAGCAGAAAAGAGCGGCAGGGACATTCAGTCGGAAAGCCAGCTTTGGGCAGACGAGCGCTAAAACGGTCAGAAGGGCGGGCAGAAATGCCCGTCCTTTTTCTTTACACGACTTCCCTTACTATGGTAATCTTATGAAAAGAGTGATTCAGGAAAGGAGTCCGGTATGTATCAGACCAGAGTCGAAAAAACACAGACAGAAGATATGACAGGATTATTCATACTGAAACATAAAGATATCGATACGGCAATGCTCCAGATGAATCTCCATACCGGGATGATAGAGTATGTGCCTGAGGTATATATGCCGGAAGAACTGCCGGCAGGGACGGCAGCAGATGGTTCCGGACTTTCCCGCTGGTGGAATATGCGGGCAATCCCTGATTCCAGAAAAGGTCTCAGACAGGTATTGAACGCCCTGTCTGAGGCATCAGGGCAGTCTCTGATGCTTTCTTCCTATGGGCTCAGCCTGACGGACCATTACTGGGTGCAGCCGGTCGGTCAGGAACTCTACTGGAAAGATATCAATTTTTATGAAAATGATTTTACAGATGAGCTGGGGAACATGCTGACCGATTCCCAGGAGCAAGAGGAAGGCGGGCATATTTCTAAAATATCGCCTTCAGCGTCTGTCAACGGGGATATGAAGAAAAAGTGGATTATACGGGACGGGAAACGTTATCTGTTGAAAATAAGTACAGGCAGCTACAGCCAGCAGACAGTAAACGAAGTGATTGCAGGCGAACTTCATAAATGTTTTGGGTGGAGAAATTATGTTCCGTATGAGATGGGAAGCATCAGAATACAAGGAAAAGAATATCCCTGTTGCCTGAGCCCGCTTTTTACCTCTGAAAAAATGGAATTTGTACCGGCGTATCAGCTGGCGGCAGATTATAAGGTTCCGAATGACAGCTCGCTGTATGAATCTTTGATTGCAATAGCTGTTTCTGAAGGAATGCCGGAAGAAGAAATACGCTCTTATCTGGAATATATGATAGTAACAGATTTTATCCTTTCCAATACGGACCGGCATCTGAATAATTTCGGATTTCTGTACGAACCGGATATGCACCGGATTACAGGTATGGCGCCGTTGTTTGATACGGGAAACTCGCTGTTTTATGATTCTGATATCATCCCGCACGGAGAACATCTTCTGGATATCCGCGTGAATTCGTTTTGCAGCCGGGAAACGGTGCTTCTTCGGTATGTGCGGACGGAAAGCGTGCCGGAACTGGAACGGACGGAGCATTTTGCAGAACATGTAAAAAGCCTGTTGGAGAAATACACGGATATGCCGGAAGAACGGGCGGAGGAGATTGCCGGGACAATACGGGAAAAAACGGAATTTCTCAGGCAATTTGCTTTGGGAGTAAAGATATGGAAGAAAGGGAAGTACTGGTGAATGACGGAAAGATTACCTTTAAACTGGAAGGAACGAAGCTGTATATCGGTGATATGCCGCAGCTGATTGTGGATTTGGAGACACAGGAAAATTATATCCGCTCCGGCGAACGCCTTATCTCCTATAAGAAGAGAATCGAGCTGAGCCCGGACCTTCTTGCGGGAAAACGCAAAAATGTCATGGATACTGCACTCCGGTATTATTATACCCGCGCCTGCCGCACGCTGGAGGCGATTCAATATGCAGAGGAATATCGGGAAAAAGCAAATACAACGGTACGGGAATACGGGAGAAAGGATGAGGGGCTTCAGTAAGCCCGGAGCAGTATCCGCCCTCCCGGCATTTCTGCTCTCCCGGCAGATTTACAAGAATCACAGGGTGTGCTAAGATAAAACAGTTGGAAGACAAAGGCAGCATACAACAAGGAGAAGACCAATGATAAAAGTGATAGCCAGCGACATGGACGGCACCCTTCTCGGCGACGACCACAGAGCGGCGCCGGAGACAATCGATGCGGTCAGACGCGCCTGCGATGCGGGGATACGGTTCATCATCGCAACGGGGAGGAATTTTTTCGGCGCCATGACAGAGATGGGAAGCACCGGGATTGTCTGTGATTATCTCGTCAGCAGCGGGGCTGAAGTGCGGGACCCTTCCCTGCAGATTGTCTCCCGTTGTCCGGTAGACCGGGAAGTGTGCAGGGAAGTCTACGGACGGATCAGGAAATACCCGGTCTCTGTCATTTTCTGTACCGACCGGTACGACTACCGCATCGGGACGCCGGAAGAGATTGAGGAAAGCCTTATGCTGGAGCTGGAACTGTTCCATCTCAGCATGTCCAGAGAGGAGATTAAGGCTTCCCCACTCTACGAGAAGACGAAGGCAAGGACAAAGACCTTCCGCTCCCTCGACGAACTGGAGGAAGCGGGCGTGCCCGTCTACAAGCTCTTCCTCTTTTCCAATGATACGCAGATGCTCTCGGAAATCGAAGAGAGTCTGGCGGACAGAACGGATATCGCAGTGGCGTCTTCCTTTGTCACAAACCTGGAGATTACGGATGTGCGGGCGCAGAAAGGTCCGGTGCTGAAAGACTATATCGAATCCCTCGGGTACACGATGGACGAGGTGATGGTGCTGGGCGACAGCATGAACGACCTGTCCATGCTCTCCATGGATTTCGGGGCGACCGTTGCCATGGGGAACGCGGAACCGGAAGTGAAGCGCGCGGCAAGATATGTCACAAAGACAAATGAAGAGCTGGGCGTGGCGTACGCCATCGACGAGCTCTTAAAACGGATGCCGTCCGGAGGCGAAGCACGGGGGAAAGACGATGCATAGGAAGCGGATGACGAGCCCTTGTATTTCCGGGCATTTTCACGTATAATATCCCTCGTGGCAGCGGGCGGGAAGCGATGTCTGACCGGACTGCAATCAAGATTAAGATAAAGAGTTGGGTTACATTTATGAGAGTAAGAAGCAGGTTAGCGATACGATTTGCAAAGATAACAAGCGGGCTCATCAAGCTGATGAACCGGGGGAGCGGCGTCACCCTCCCCGGTTATGTGGCGCGCCGCATCGACCCGGATATCCTGGGTGAGATGGCGCGGCAGGTACGGGGGAAGACCATTGTCACCATGGGGACCAACGGCAAGACGACGACCAACGCCATCCTCTGCAGAGCCCTGGAATCCGAGGGAAAGAAAGTCATCATCAACCGCACCGGCGCCAATATGTTAAACGGCATCATCTCCGCATTCGTCCTGGCGACGGACCGGAGAGGACGGCTGGATGCGGACTATGCGTGCATCGAGGTGGATGAGATATCTTCCGTGGGTGTGCTCCCGAAGCTGAAGCCCGACTGCGCCCTCCTGACGAATATATCGAGGGACCAGCTGGACCGTTTCGGCGAGGTGGACATCACTTACGGGAAACTGCTCACAGCAGTGCGAAGCGTGCCGGAGACGACGCTCATCATCAACTGCGACGACATCCTGTCCTATTCCCTCGCGGAAGAGAGCGGGAATCCCTTCGTCTCCTACGGGATTGACGAGCAGATATTCGACGATATCTCCAGGTCGGAGATACGGGAGAGCATCTTCTGCCGGAAATGCGGGAAGAAGCTGGAATACGACTTCTTCCACTACGGACAGCTCGGCATCTACCGCTGCCCGGCGTGCGGCTTTGCCAGACCTGAGCCGGATTATACTGCGGCGGGCATCCGGATGGACGGGGAAGTCTATTCCTTTGACCTGGACGGCATGCACATCGATTCCACGGCGCGGACACCGTACAATATCTACAATACCCTGTCCGCCTACACGGCGCTGAAGACGATGGGCGCAGGGTATGCGGGATTCAAAGAGATGATCGAAGCTTTTGACTACGGCAACAACCGGGAGAGCATCTTCACGATAAACGGCGCCAGGGTGCAGCTCCATCTGGCGAAGAACCCCATCGGGTTCCAGCAGAAGATTTCCCTTGTGCTCAAGGATGAAAAGCCAAAGGACATCATCATCCAGATTAATGACACCGCCCAGGACGGACGCGATATCTCCTGGCTCTGGGACGTGGACTTCCAGTATCTGGCGGACAGCAGCGCGGAGAAGATACTCACAGCCGGGACCAGACGGTACGATATGGGTCTGCGCCTGAAATATGAGGATATCCCCTGCGAGACAACGGAAGATTTGAAGGCGGCGGTGACGGAGCGCACGGTGAACGGTACGAAGAACCTGTATGTCATTGTGAATTATTCCGGGCTTTACCGGACGAACCATATGCTCACAGAGCTGGAGAAAGAGGAGGTGCAGGCGTGATGAAACTGACGATCGGACATCTGTATCCGGACCTCCTGAACCTGTACGGGGACCGGGGGAATATCCAGTGTTTCCGCAAGCGGCTTGAGTGGCGCGGCATCGAGGCGGAAGTCGTCCCGTTCCTGTCGGGGGATGCCATTGACTTTTCCGGGCTGGACATCGTGCTGCTGGGCGGAGGCTCCGACCGGGAGCAGGAACTGGTCTGCGGATTCCTGAAGCATATCCGGGAAGATTTCAAAATATATGTAGAAGAGGGCGGCGTGGTCCTTGCCGTGTGCGGCGGCTACCAGCTCCTCGGGAAGTATTACCGGACAGAGAAAAAGACCATCGAAGGTCTTGGGATACTGGACATCACCACGGACTGGAAGCCGGAGCGGCTCATCCGGGACATTGTCCTGGAAAGCCCTCTGTTTGACCGCCCGGTGGTCGGGTTTGAGAACCATGGCGGCAGGACGGAGATTGGAGCCCACACCCCCTTCGGGAAAGTCGTTTACGGATTCGGCAATACCGGGGACAGCGGATATGAGGGCGTAGTGTATAAAAATGTCATCGCCACCTATCTGCACGGTCCGCTCCTTCCGAAGAATCCCCATGTGTGCGACTACCTGCTGGAGCGCGCCCTGAAGAAGAAGTACGGAGAGGAAGCCTCGCTCGCTCCCCTTCCCGACGATATGGAAACGAAAGCGAACCGCTATATCGCAGAGCGGTACAACGATAAGAAATATATCCTGAAAGAGACCATCAAACGGCATACCTGACGCGGCGCCGGCAGGACGGCGTGCCGCGCGGGAAATGAGGAGAAAAGGAGGACCCAGCGATGGATGTGAGACAGAAAAGAAATGAAGCCCTTGGCAGGCGCGTGGTAAAGGCGCTCGAGTCGAGGAATATGGAGGCGTACTATGTCTCTTCCGGGGAAGAGGCAGTGCAAAAAGCGCTGGAGCTCATCCCGGAGGGGAGCACCGTCAATATGGGCGGCTCCGCTACCGTGCGGGAGATCGGGCTGACCGATGCCCTGAGCGCAGGAAATTATGTGTTCTATGACCGGGATAAAGCCGCCACGCAGGAGGAGCGCAGCGAGATTGCGCTGAAAGCATTCACCTGCGACTGGTTCCTCGGAAGCGTCAACGCCATGAGCGAGGACGGCGTGTTCGTCAATATCGACGGCAATGCAAACCGGGTGGCAGCCTATGCCTTCGGACCGAAGAATGTGCTGCTCATCGTCGGCATGAACAAGGTCGTCAAGTCCGAAGAAGACGCCATGCACAGGGCAAGGAACGAGGCGGCGCCCATCAATACCCAGCGGTTCGGCATCGATACGCCCTGCGTGAAGAACGGGAGCTGCGCGGACTGCAAGAGCCCGGACTGCATCTGCTGCCAGATACTCGTCACGCGGTTCAGCAGGATACCGAAGCGGTTTAAGGTCATCCTCGTGGATGAGGCACTCGGTTTCTGAGCACAGCGCATGTGGATGCTCCGCCGTGCCGGAATGAGGCGGCGGACACCGGGGATACATTGCTGTGGGGAGCACACGGCAGGAGAAAGGGAAGAGAAGAATGAAAAGAACTAGCAGGACCGGCGGAACACGCAGGACCGAGGGAACACGCAGGACGGAAGGAACACGCAGGACGGAAGGAACACGCAGGAGAAGACCGGACGAGCAGGGAATGACAAAAGAGGAACGCCGGAAACAGCGCAGGAAAAAGAAGATGACCTTTGACATTGTATCCGGGGTCATCCTCATCGCAGCGGTCTGTGTGTTTGTTTTTTCCATCTATCAGCTCGGGATGATACTGATACCGAGATACATGGGTGGAAAGGAATACGATGAAATCAAAGACCTGGCGGTGACGGCGGACGGCGACGGAGCCGGGTTCAGCGTGGATTTTGACGCGCTGCTGGACATCAATCCGGACACC
This sequence comes from Candidatus Mediterraneibacter merdipullorum, assembly GCA_019117125.1. Lineage (GTDB taxonomy): Bacteria > Bacillota > Clostridia > Lachnospirales > Lachnospiraceae > Mediterraneibacter > Mediterraneibacter merdipullorum. Next base: position 9,452 of record DXAL01000025.1, on the reverse strand, counting down.
GTCGCGTGGATACGCTTTGACGAGCCGTCCATCATCAACTATCCGGTTGTAAAGAGCGCGGATAATGAGGAATACCTGACGCAGACTTTTTCGGAGAACGACAACACCCTCGGCTCCATCTTTATGGATATGAACAACCACGATGATTTTTCCGATAAGAACACCATCATATACGGACATCATCTGAACGTGAGCCCGGATATGTTCTCCAGGCTCCATCTGTATGAGGATGAAGAATTCTGTCAGGAGCATCCGGATTTCTATATCTACACGCCATCCGGGGAAGTGAGGACCTACACGGTATTCATGGCGGGCATCGTACATGCCACGGCCGGAAACTATCAGATTGAATTTGAATCGGATGAAGAGTTTGAGGAATATCTGGAGATGTGCCGGGAGTCCTCGAACTACCAGGTGGATGTGGAGCTGGACCCAGAGTCCCAGATTGTGACGCTCTCGACCTGTACCGGGGACCGGAGAGATGAACGGTTCCTTCTCCAGGGCGTGCTGACGGCTGTAGACTAGGACCCTGTCCTGACACGAAAGAAAGGGAAAGATATGGCGGACAGATTTGAAGTAGGCGATATCATCCGGATGAAGAAGCCCCATCCATGCGGGAGCCACGAGTGGGAAATCCTGCGGGTGGGAGCAGATTTCCGGCTGAAATGCATGGGGTGCGCCCATCAGGTTATGGTGCCGAGGAAACTGGTGGAAAAGAACACCCGGCAGATAACCAGGAAAGCAGAGACGAAAGAAGAAGCAAAAGAAAATTTGCAGTAAGGACGGTGGCGTATGGGGATGACAGTACTGATGATAGACGTCCGCAGGAGAAAACTCTGTAGTCCGGGATATCAGGAAGATATCTGCTCTCAGACGGGGGCGGGTATCTTTTTGTTGTCAGAACGGTCCGGATGCCGGAAGGAGGGCGTTTCATGACACTGGAACAGTTTTTCACAGAAGTGCCGGAAGCGGCGGCGGCATTTTCCGGCGGCGCAGACTCGGCATTTCTTCTGTGGGCGGCAAAGGAGTACGGATGCAGGATACACGCCTACTATGTAAAAACGGATTTCCAGCCCGCATTTGAACTGGAAGATGCGAACCGGCTGGCGGGGATGCTGGGTATCCCCCTGACCGTGCTGGAACTGGACATCCTGTCGGTCCGGGAAGCAGAAGAAAACGGTCAGGAGCGGTGCTACTACTGCAAGAAGGCAATCTTCTCGCGGATACTGGGCGCGGCAGAAACGGACGGGTTCCATGTGCTGCTGGACGGGACGAATGCATCCGACGAGGCGGGTGACCGGCCGGGGATGCGCGCACTGCGCGAACTGCAGGTGCGCTCCCCGCTGCGGGAATGCGGCATCACAAAAGCCCGGGTGCGGGAGCGCTCCCGGCAGGCAGGGCTCTTTACCTGGGATAAGCCGGCATATGCCTGCCTTGCCACGCGCATCGCTACCGGCACGAAGATATGCAGGGAAGACCTCAGGCGGGCGGAGCAGGCGGAACGCCTCCTGGCGGGCATGGGATTTTCCGACTGCCGGGTGCGGCTGCGGGGAAAGGAAGCCCTGCTCCAGGTGACGGAAGCGCAGATGTGCCTGGCGGTGGAGAGGCGAACGGAAATCTGTGAAAAATTAAGACCCGTGTTTGAGACGGTGGTCCTGGACCTTGCGGCAAGGGAACCGTCAGTCTGAAAGGGGGATATCCATGGAAAAGAGACAGGACATACGAAGACTGCTGCAGGAGGTTGCAGACGGGAAGACGTCCCCGGAAGAGGCGCTTCTGCATCTGAAAGAGGCGCCCTTTGAGGACCTGGATTACGCGAAGGTCGATTATCACCGGAGCGTCCGCCAGGGCGCATCCGAAGTCATCTACGGCGAGGGAAAGACGCCGGAGCAGATACGGGGCATCGTGGAGGCGATGGGGGAGCGGGGCTGCCGCAATATCCTGGTCACCCGCATCAGCCCGGAAGCGGCGGAGGTGCTGTGCGCGGCTGTTCCGGCAGAGTATCATCCGCTCCCCAGGCTGGCGGTGGCATTTCCCCGGAAGCAGGAGCACAGAGGCAGCATCGTGGTGGCCACCGGAGGGACCAGCGATATCCCGGTGGCAGAGGAAGCTGCCATGACGGCGGAGACGCTGGGAAACCAGGTGACCCGGCTCTATGATGTGGGCGTCGCGGGGCTCCACCGGCTTCTGTCCAATCTGGATGTTCTCATGAGCGCCCGGTGCGTGGTGGCGGTGGCGGGCATGGAAGGCGCCCTGGCTTCGGTCATCGGCGGGCTGGTGGACTGTCCGGTGGTGGCGGTCCCGACCAGTGTGGGATATGGGGCGAGCTTCGGCGGGCTGTCCGCGCTTCTGTCCATGCTCAACTCCTGTGCCTCCGGGTGCAGCGTTGTCAATATCGATAATGGATTCGGGGCAGGGTATCTGGCAGGGATGATCAATCAGATGGAGAGCATCCCGCCGGCGTCCGGAACGGGAGGACTGCCGGGTGATTCAGGGAAAAGAGGATGAGCGGTATGAAAACATTATACATAGAATGTCAGATGGGGGCTGCGGGGGACATGCTCATGGCAGCTCTGTACGACCTCCTGGATGAGGCGCAGAAACAGGAATTCCTCCACAGGATGAACAGTCTGGGGCTGCCCGGCGTGACCGTCGCGCCGGAGACCGCATCCACATGCGGGATATCCGGTGTCCACATGAAGGTGGCAGTCAACGGAGAGGAAGAAGGCGCCGGGCATGCCCACGAACATGTCCACGAACATGCCCACGAACATACCCATGGACATGCCCACGGACACGTCCATGCGGCGCCCGGGGAGATTGCAGGGCGGATTGACGCGCTGGAGCTCCCTTTTGAAGTGAAAGAGCATGCACATCAGGTCTACGATGCCATTGCCCGGGCGGAGGCGAAAGCCCACGGCTGTCCGGTCGGCGATGTGCATTTCCACGAGGTGGGCGCGCTGGATGCGGTGGCGGATGTGGCAGGCGTGTGCTATGCCATGCATCTCCTGAAGCCGGACCGCGTGCTGGCGTCTCCGGTCCATGTGGGAAGCGGAACCGTCCGCTGTGCCCACGGCGTCATGCCGGTACCGGCTCCGGCTGCGGCGAACCTGCTGGAAGGAGTGCCGTTCTACGGGGGCAGCATCCGCGGGGAACTGTGCACCCCCACCGGAGCGGCGCTGCTCGTCCATTTTGCGGAAGCCTTCGGGGAGATGCCGGTGATGCGCCTGAAAGCCACCGGCATCGGCGTGGGAAGAAAACAATTTGAGCGTCCGAACTGCGTCCGCATCTTTCTGGGGGAAACCGAAGAGGACCGCAGGGAAACTGCGGGACAGGAAGATGCCTGCGGTCAAAGCGGCGCCGGCGGAAGCATTGCGGAGCTGGTGTGCAACATCGATGATATGACGCCGGAAGCGCTGGCATATGCAAAGGAGCAGCTGCTGCGGCTGGGAGCGCTGGATGTGTATACGGTGTCCGGGACGATGAAGAAAGGGCGTCCGGGATGGGAGCTCACCGTGCTGTGCAGACCGGAAGAGACAGAGAAGACCGCCCGGGATATCCTGCGGGAGACGACGACCAACGGCGTGAGAGTGCGGCTCTGCGAGAAATATTTCCTCACCCCGGGTACCAGGAGCGTCCGGACTCCTTACGGAGAAGTGCGCATAAAGACGGCGGAAGGATTCGGCATCCGGCATGAGAAACCGGAGTACGAAGATGTGGCATCCCTTGCCCGGGAGCGGCAGACGCCTTTCCGGCAGATTTACGAGGAGGCGCTGCTGCAGGAGCGGCAGGAAAAGGAGGCGGACCGGTGACACACAGAAGAACAGGACGGATTGGGAAAAGCCGGGGCGGGAGAAACAGGTTCGGGAGAATGCCCGCGCTCCTTTCTGCCGCCGCGCTCCTGGTATGTACGCTGCTGGGCGCATCCGGCTGCGGCGGGAATGCAGCCGGAACAGACGGGGGAGCAGCCGGGACCGGCGGGGATGTACAGCAACAGGCGGCGGACGGCGGTGCTTTGGACAGACAAAAGGACTCCGTCGTGATTGCCATGGATACGAACTCGGAGCCTGCTGCCGGATTCGACCCGGCTTTCGGCTGGGGTGCCGGGGAGCATGTGCACGAACCGCTGATTCAGAGCACCCTCACCGTGACGGAACCGGACCTGACAATCGGGTATGACCTGGCGACGGATTATTCCGTCAGTGCGGACGGCATGACATGGACCGTCACCATCCGGGACGATGTGCGCTTTACAGACGGAGAGCCGCTGACTGCGGAAGATGTGGCATTTACATACAATACGGTCAAAGCGTCCAGCACGGTCAGTGATTTTACCATGCTGGACTACGCGGAGGCGGCGGACGATGCAACGGTGGTCTTTCATATGACCCGTCCCTTTTCCATCTGGGCGTATACCATGGCGGTAGTGGGCATCGTCCCGGAACACGCGTATGACAGCGCGACCTACGGGACGGAGCCGGTGGGCTCGGGCAGATACATCCTGAAGCAGTGGGACAGAGGGCAGCAGGTGATCCTGGAGGCGAACCCGGATTATTACGGGGAGGCGCCGCAGATGGAGCAGGTAACCATCCTCTTTATGGAAGAAGATGCGGTGTTCCTGGCTGCACAGGCGGGGCAGGTGGACCTTGCCTATACATCCGCTTCCTATGCGGACCAGGAAGTGGCAGGGTACAGCCTGGCATCTTATGCATCGGTGGACAACCGGGGCGTCAATCTCCCGGCAGTCCCGGAGCAGACGGACGGGGAAGGGCGCACTGTGGGAAATGACTTTACCTGCGACGTGCGCGTCCGCCGCGCCATCAATATCGGCATTGACCGTCAGGAGATGATAGACCATGTGCTGAACGGCTATGGGAGCCCTGCATACAGCGTGTGCGACCAGCTTCCGTGGTACAACAGCGCCGCGGAAGTATCCTATGACCCGGAAGGCGCCGCCGCCCTGCTGGATGAGGCGGGCTGGCAGACAGGGGCCGACGGCATCCGGGAAAAGGACGGAGAAAAGGCGGAACTGGTCCTGCTCTATTCCGCAGGAGATTCCGTGCGGCAGACGCTGGCGGCAGACCTGGCGGCTCAGCTCGGGGAGCTTGGCATTTCCTGCACGACGGAAGGCGTGGGATGGGATACGGCGTATGACCGGGCGCTGAGCGAACCGCTTGTCTGGGGATGGGGCGCGCATACGCCTATGGAGCTCTACAATATCTACCACACAGCTCCCGGCAGGGAGACTGCCCGGTATTCGCCCTATTCCAATGAGACCGTGGACGGATATATGGACCGGGCGCTGGAAAGTCCGGACCTGGAAGAGTCCTATGCCCTGTGGCAGCAGGCGCAGTGGGACGGGAACACGGGAGTGACCCAGGAAGGGGACGTCCCCTGGGTATGGCTTGTCAATATCGACCATCTCTACTGGGTCAGGGACGGGCTCCAGGTGGCGGAGCAGAAGATACATCCCCATGGACACGGCTGGTCCATTGTAAATAATGTAGACCAGTGGGGCTGGTCCTGACAGCGGCACAGGACCAAATGACAGAGAACGGACAGAAGACAGAGAGCAGACAGAAAGGCGGCAGCACGTGAGACATCGGCTTCAGTTTACAGGGAAAAAGTTCATACGGATTGCGCTTTTGCTGCTGGGGGTCAGCTTCGTCACCTTCCTGCTGATGTGGGCGTCTCCCCTGGACCCGCTCCAGACCAATATCGGTCAGGCTGCGCTTGGCTCCATGAGCCCGGAGCAGATTGCGAAGGCGGAGGCGTACTGGGGTGTGGGCACGCCGCCCCTTGTCCGGTACCTGGGCTGGCTTTCGGATGCGCTGCACGGGGACTTCGGCATCTCCCTGCTCTACCGGCGGCCGGTAACGGCAGTGATTGCTGAGCGGCTCGCAGGTTCTGTCCTGCTGCTCGTCTCAGCATGGCTCATCTCCGGCGTCCTGGGACTGGCGCTGGGCGTCATCGCCGGAGCATGCAGGGGCAGGCTGGCGGACCGTCTCATAAGAGGATACTGTCTGATGATATCCTCCACTCCGGCGTTCTGGCTGGCCATCCTTCTCCTGCTGGTCTTCTCGGTCTGGCTGGGCTGGTTCCCGGTTGGATTCGCCGTGCCTGTGGGAATGGATGCGGCGGCGGTCACCGCAGCGGACCGCCTGCGCCATGCCATACTGCCTGCTCTGACTCTGAGCATTACCGGCGTGGCGAATATCGCGCTTCATACCCGGGAAAAGATGGTCGATGTGATGGAGTCGGACTATGTCCTTTTTGCCAGGGCGCGGGGAGAATCCGAACTCTCTGTCGCCTGCCGGCACGGGCTTCGCAATGTACTGCTCCCTGCCGTTACGCTCCAGTTCGCATCTGCGGGAGAAATCATCGGCGGCTCTGTGCTGGTGGAGCAGGTCTTCTCCTACCCGGGGCTTGGGCAGGCGGCAGTCACGGCAGGGCTGGGGAGCGACATGCCCCTGCTCCTTGGCATCACGGTAGTCACAGCCGCCATCATATTTGTGGGGAACCTGACTGCAGACCTGCTCTACGGCGTCATTGACCCGAAGATACGGAAGGGGGCGGCAGGAAAATGAAGAAACGGACAATCTGTTTTCTCACGGTCTCGGCGGTCCTTCTCCTTGCAATCACTGCTGCCGGCCTCCTGCTGGAGCAGAAGGCGGTGCAGACGGATTTCACCCGGAAAAACCTGATGCCCTGTGCTGCCTACCTTTTCGGAACAGACTGGATGGGGAGGGACATGTTTGCCCGCACCCTTGCGGGACTGTCCTTAAGTATCCGCATCGGCATTCTGACTGCCGCGGTCAGCGCCGCCATCGCGCTGGCGCTGGGGACGGTATCTGCTGTCCTTGGGCAGAAAGCGGACGCAGTGGTCTCCTGGCTGGTCGACCTGGTGATGGGCATCCCGCATATCCTGCTCGTCATCCTGATTTCCCTTGCATGCGGGAAGGGATTCGCCGGAGTCGTGGCAGGCGTGGCGCTGAGCCACTGGCCCTCCCTTGCCAGAGTCCTGAGGGGGGAACTGCTCCAGCTTTCCCGGGCGCCTTACATCCTGACGGCGCAGAAGCTGGGTGTATCAAAAGCCGGACTCATCCGCCGGCATCTGTTCCCCCACCTGATGCCTCAGTATTTGACCGGGCTCATCCTTCTGTTTCCCCATGCGATTCTGCATGAATCGAGCGTCACATTTCTCGGATTCGGGCTGTCGCCGGAGCAGCCTGCCATCGGGGTGATCCTTTCTGAGAGCATGCGGTATCTTACTACCGGGAAATGGTGGCTCGCCCTCTTTCCGGGATTATCGTTGGTGCTGACGGTGATGCTGTTCGCGCTGATGGGCGGACAGGTGCGCAGACTGACCGGACCGGCGGGAGTACAGGAGTGAAAAGCAGATGGGACCAATTTTAAAAATCAGACATCTTTCCATCGGATTCACGCGATATGAGCGCGGCATCCGGGAAACATACACAGAAGCAGTAAAAGACCTTTCTCTGGAAGTGGCTCCGGGACAGATTTCTGCTGTCGTCGGCGCCAGCGGTTCCGGGAAGAGTCTGCTGGCGCACAGCATTCTGGGCATCCTGCCTCGGAACAGCCGCGTGTCGGGTGAAGTGTTCTACGACGGTGAGCTGCTGACAAAGAAGCGGGCAAAGGAGCTGCGGGGGAGGGAAATCTTCCTGATTCCCCAGGGCGTCACCTACCTGGACCCGCTGATGAAGGTGGGCGCACAGCTGCGGAAAGGGAAAAGGGATGCCCGGACCAGGGAGCAGTGCCGCGCCGCGCTTGAACGGTACGGGCTTGGGAGCGATACGGAAGAACAGTATCCCTTTGAACTTTCAGGCGGCATGGCGCGCCGCGTGCTCATCGCATCTGCAGTGCTGGAGACGCCGCGCCTCATCATCGCAGACGAGCCGACTCCCGGGCTGGATGTCCGTGCTGCCCGGCGCATCCTCGGACATTTCCGGGAACTGGCAGATGAGGGCGCGGGGGTGCTTTTTATTACCCATGACCTGGAACTGGCGCTTTCTGTGGCGGATGATGTGACAGTGTTTTATGCGGGCGAGACCGTGGAAAGGGCAAAAGCAGAAGATTTCGCCTCGGCAGAGCGCCTGCGGCATCCTTATACACGGGCGTTGTGGCATGCCATGCCCGGACATGGTTTCCGGGCGGATGAAAAGACCCGGTCCGCTGCGGGAGAAGGCTCTTCCGGATGTCCGTATGCAGGAAGGTGCAGCTTCTGCATGCCGGACTGCCGGACGGTACCGGACATCCCGCTGAGGCCATACCGGGGCGGGGAAGTCCGCTGCCTGCACCCGGAGCAGGGAGGCAGAGAGCAGATATGAAACTGGAAGCGCGGGAACTTACATTTTATTATAAGAACAGAAAAAAATCTCCGCTCATTGACCGGTTCAGCCTGACGCTCGGACCAGGGGAACGCGTCGGACTGACCGGGCTCAGCGGCAGGGGCAAAACAACCCTCTGCCGCCTGCTGGCAGGATATGAGAAGCCAAAAAGCGGGAGCGTGCTTCTGGACGAAAGACCGGTCGGCGGATACCGGGGCGTCTGCCCGGTCCAGATGATATGGCAGCACCCGGAGACGGCGGTAGACCCGCTGCTCCCGTTGGGAGAAACCCTCCGGGAAGCAGGACCGCCAGAGGAAGACATCCTGCACAGGCTGGGCATCGAAGAAGCGTGGTTTGGGCGCTATCCGTCCGAACTCTCCGGCGGGGAGCTGCAGAGATTCTGCCTTGCACGGGCGCTGCGCCCGGAGACAAAATTCCTGCTGTGCGATGAGATTACAGCGATGCTCGACCTGGTGACGCAGGCGCAGATATGGGAGTTTCTGCTCGGGGAAGCAGACAGGCGGAAGATGGGGATGCTCGTGGTGAGCCACAGCCGGGCGCTGCTTGAAAAAGTGTGTACGAGGGTCGTGGCGCTGTGAGAATGAACCGGAGCGCAACAGAGAGATTCGAAATGAATCAATTTTTTCATTTTTTGCTGGCATTTTCCGGGAAACTGTGCTATCATACTTACAAAGCATTATGTTTCCAGCATGTTTGATTTCAAAGGCGGCAGGAAAAGCCGCATCCCAAACTCCATCACATTCAGGAAAATCTCAATGCTTTTGATTCCCTATTTACAGCAGAGAGGTCCTGGATGGAGATGCATCCGGCGGGAGCGCTACAGACGGTCATACATTCAAGGTCTCTTTGCAGCACACATTCAAAGGAGGCTTTGCATATGACAAATGAAACCACATCGACCCTGCTTCCCGTCAACCGGACCTACAAGTCCACGGTATTTACCATGCTGTTCGAGGACAAGGACAACCTGCTGGAGCTGTACAACGCCATGAGCGGGAAACACTATACGGACCCGGGGCTTCTGGAAATCAACACCCTGGAGAACGCCATCTACATGACGATAAAGAATGATGTGTCGTTCCT
>DXAL01000001.1 GCA_019117125.1 Candidatus Mediterraneibacter merdipullorum | reverse complement strand
CCCTCTCATCCCTCCCTCTTTCCCCTCTTTTATGTGCATATTCGACAAAATCCCCTCATCACAAGTCGAAAAACGTCGAATATTTCTTCTTGTCTGTCATATTCTTCCATTTTACGATATTATAGGTGTTCAAACGGACAGGCTTTCTCATGCAAGAGAGGGCGGAAAAGGATGAATTATGAAAAAGTTATAATCAACACTCTTGATTCCTTCGGAGTCAATCGTTCCTATACCGGGTATAACTATGTCGTATACGGACTTCTTCTCCTCATTGATGACCCGGAGCGTCTTGAATGCATCACAAAGACGCTGTATATCGATATTGCAAAACACTACCACACCAGCTGGAGCTGCGTGGAAAAGAATATGCGCACTATCGTCAACTGTGTCTGGGGTTCTCATAATCCCGAACTCCTGGAACTGATATTCAGCCGGTCAAACAGGGTCAAAAAGCCGACCAACAAGGAATTTCTGAAATGCATGTACGACTACATCATCCGGTCCGGCGAGGAACTTCGGGTCCCCGAAGTGCATATTCCTGTCGTCTGCCCTATCTCAAATTCCTACTGTGAATCGCTGAGCGCATTCTGCATCCGGCTTTCACGTATGCTCAGATAAACCGGCTCAGAACGCAAAAACCGTCATGACTGTTCCGGATGAGGTAAAAGCCTCTCCCTCAGTCATGACGGTATTGTTTTTTCCATCCTCAGGCTATCGGCGCCGGATGATACTGTCAGGATTGCAGGCATCACCGGCACTCCCGCCCGCTTCTACGGGCACATGACGATGATTTTCTGGGGCGTCGTCTGCGCCGGCATGCTGAGCGTCGCCGTCGTATAATAGACCAGGAGTTCTGCATTTTCCGAACTGCAGACATAGGGCTGCCCGTTTGCCGTCACGATGTTCGTCATCGGACCGATATTCAACTTCAGCGAACCGTCCGCCGATGTCAGCGCATCGTCAAAATAATCCAGGAGGACCTGCTGCCCTCTGCGCAGCACTGCCACCAGCTCCGCACGGTAGCGCGGCGGATAGACCGCCGGCGTGGGAAGGTCCGTATCATAGAATGCCGCGATGCGCATCCCGGTCCTGAGCCGGACGTGATCCATCACCTGTGTATCTCCCGACACGACGATATTGACGATGTCCTCTCCGCTGACGAGTGAGAGTTCCATGGAACAGCAGTCATCGCCCCGGTTTATCTCCTGTATGACTCCTTCTGCCTTTTCAAATGTCTCATATGCCATAACAGAATTGCTCCCTGAGATTGCTTTCCATATATACTATGCCCGCGCCGCTCTTTAGTGTCTGTCGTCGTCACTGTACACTTCGCAGAACCGCGCGGATGTGGAGACCGGCTCTCCTCCGAGCACCAGATGGGAGACGTCCCCCAGCTTCAGTCCCCGGAAACATGCGATTCCCTGCTCCCGCTCTTCGGTCACCACTTCTGTGACCGATGTGGGCGCCAGCGCCAGGTTGTGCCACAGAAGGAAGGGCGATACGCCCCACAGGTGGGCGAGGAATACGCAGGTGATGCCGAAGTGGCAGAAAAATGTGACCGTCTCCCGGTTCTCCCTCTCCACCCGGTAGAACCGTCCGTCGCGCACATAGCCCCGTTCCGCCAGGAAACGGTCAAAGGCGGACGTCACCCGGTCGTACACTTCCAGGGTATCCGAGTGCGCGCAGATATTGGATTCTCTCCACTTGTGCGCCTCCAGGCACCAGCTGTGCTCGTTCAGATAGGAAGGCGCCACGTCCCAGACGATGCGCGGCGCATATTTCCCGTTCTCCGGTACGGCATTCGGGTACGCCCGGCGCAGGTCCGCCGCCTCGTTCAGGTCAATGCGCGCCGGAAACTCCTGCAGCCAGCCCAGCGTCTCTGCCGTCTTCCCGAGGGCTTTCAGGCTGTACGCTGCCGTTGCCTGCGCCCTTCCAAGGGGCGATACAAAGCAGGTCCCGGTATTCAGCGCCGGTGCATACTCTGCCAGGAGGGCCGCCTCCCTGTGTCCTTTTTCCGTCAGTGTGTCATGTACATAGTCCGGATCGCCATGCCGGATAAACAGTAATCTCATCTTCTCTCTCCTAACCCTTTCTCAATACTTTCTGCAGCCAGTCACACGCGAGAGACTGCCAGACTCCCACTTCACCGAGGGTGTCCCGGATACGCTCCTTATCTTCGGACGGAAATTTCTCCTTTTTCTTCCCGTCCAGCTCACAGTCCGCCACCATCTGCGGCAGCAGTTCCTGCGGGTATCCCGTCTTCCCGGCGGCGATGGCGTCCGCAAGGCGGCAAAGCTGCTCTGTCGTATACCGCTCTCCGAAGTCCCGGTCCAGCCACTGCTGCGTAGCGCAGGACATGCCGTGGACCCCTTCCGAAAATACATGGTGCGCGAAGCGCACGCCGTATCTCCTGCACGCCATGGCATACAGGTAGCTGTTCTCTACAGGCACCGCATCGTCGGTCGCCGTCTGCCAGAGGAAGCTGGGCGGCGTGTCCTCTGTCACATGGTGTTCCAGGGACATGTATTTCAGTTCCTCCTCCGTCGGGGCGTCCCCGAACAGCGCCCGGACGGAATCCCGGTGGGTATATTCGCCGGTCGTTATCACCGGATAGCACAGGACGGCTCCGTCGGGACGGGCGGAAATGCCCGCATAAGCAGCATCCGCATCCGCTATGTCCCCGTGGTGGACACAGAGGGACGCCGCGAGATGCCCTCCTGCCGAGAATCCGCACACCGCAATCTCTGACGGCCGGACCCGGTACGCCTCCGCCCGGGCGCGTATGAGACGGATGGCGCGGGCTGCGTCCCGTAAGGGCTGGAGACGGAGGGGTTCATCCAGGTAATTGATGGTGTAAGTGAGTACGAACACGTTGTACCCTGCCCGGTAGAATCCTTCCGCCGGAAGGTGGGCTTCCGAGGGCGCCACTTTCCGGTATGCCCCGCCGGGCATCTGCAGAATGGCGGGACGCGCCTTGTCGTCCTCATGGATATAGCAGGTCAGGAACGGGACGAATCCGTATGCATCCGGATAATGATATTCCCCTTCCCGCCAGATGGTAATCTTTTCACTTCTCATGCTGTCCTCCTTCACCCGCGGGATGCCCGCCCGTGCAGGCACGGCGCCCGCCTCTCTCCGCTCATCCCGCGGCAAAAAAAGCCCCCGGCATACAACGCCGGGGGAGCTTGCATCCCTATTATTTCAGAAAATCCCCGGATTGCTGATATACGGGTTTTCCACCTCATAGAAGCGCTCTTCTTCGACCGCTTTTGCCAGGTCCATATCGACCGGCATCTGTCCGAGCACCGGCACGCCCATCTCTGATGCGACGTCCGCGATATTGCTCTCGCCGAATATCCGGATTTCTTTCCCGCAGTCCGGACATTTCACATAGCTGTAATTCTCGACCACACCAAGCACCGGTATGTTCATCTGCTCCGCCATGTTCGCAGCCTTCTTCACAATCATCTGCACCAGGTCCTGGGGAGATGTGACGATGACGACGCCGTCCACCGGAAGGGACTGGAACACAGTCAGCGGCACGTCGCCTGTTCCGGGCGGCATGTCCACAAAGAGATAGTCCAAATCTCCCCACATCACGTCTGTCCAGAACTGCTTTACCACGCTGGCGATAATGGGTCCTCTCCAAATGACCGGAGCAGACTCATCTTCCAGGAGCAGGTTGACGGACATAATCTTCGTGCCGTCCTTTGCCGTGCAGGGGATGATGTTCTCCTCGGTCGCTCCCGCCTTCGTGTGGATGCCGTACATCTTCGGGATGGACGGTCCGGTGATATCCGCGTCCAGGATGCCGACCTCATACCCTTTCTCCCTCATCATCCGCGCAAGGGACGCCGTGACAAGGGATTTTCCGACTCCGCCCTTGCCGCTGACGACTCCGATGACTTTTTTGATAGAGGAGTACATGTTCTCCGGCTCGCGGAAATCTGTCTTCTTACTCGTACAGGAATCTGCGTGGGCACAGCCTGCGCAGGACTCTTCTGTACATCCGTTCGTATTCTGTTCTTCTGCCATTGCCTCGATACCTTCTTTCTTTCATTCAAGCAGACGCGGCAGTATCTGCCGCTCTTTTGCCAGTATATCACATTCCGGCGTTTTTTGTATAGAGCGGATTTCCGGACCTGCCCGCAGGAACCGCCGGATTCCCGGACGCACCTGCTGGATGTTCCGCCGCGCCTACGCCGCCTGCTCTCTCGTCACGTCTTTGAGCCATTTCATGCTCCGGTACCGCCGGTAAGAAATGGGAATCTTGATGAGTTCGTCGCTCATCAGGATGACGTACACGACAGGCACGCTCAGCTTGAAGACAAACGCCGCCAGGAAGCCCAGCAGGATGGAGCATCCCCACATGGTGCTCACATCCATGATGAGTCCGAACCGGGTGTCGCCGCCGGAGCGGAATATCCCGACCACCATGGTCGTGTTAAACGCCTGTCCCACCACGAAGTAGGACATGACAAAGAACATGATGCGCAGATATCCTTTCGCCGTGTCCGTCAGGGACAGCGCCGCTGCCGCCGGTCCGGATGCCGCCAGGATAATGAGACCGCCTAGGGCTCCCATCACCAGACTCATCAGGATGAACCGCTTCGCGTAAGCTTTGGCGTGCTCCAGTTTTTTCTCCCCGATGGTCTTCCCGATATAGATTGCCGCCGCGCTGGACATGCCGAAGGAAACCACGGTCGCCAGCTGCCTTGCCACCTGCGCCACCGAGTTCGCCGCCACTGCCGGGCTTCCCAGATGCCCCAGGATGGCGGTGTTCGCCGCAGTCCCCATGCCCCACATGATTTCATTTGCGACCACGGGAAGGGCGTATTTCATGAAATCCCGGAACAGTTCCCGGTCCGTGTGCAGGATGTATCGCGGGCGCAGCTTGATTTCTTTGTTGAACACCCGGGCATATCCCGCCGTCAGCACCACTTCCAGGACACGGGCGCACAGGGTGCCCAGCGCCGCTCCGGACACGCCCATCGCCGGCAGTCCGAAGAGACCGAAGATGAAGATAGAGTTCATCACGATATTGCACAGCAGGGAGCAGAGATACACCACGGTCGCCACGACCACCCGTTCCACGCTGCGCATCACATACAGATACGCCTGGGTCACGCCAATCATCACATAGGTAAATGCAACGATGCGCAGGTATTTGACTCCCTCCGCTATCACCGCCGGATCGCTGGTAAATATGAGCATCAGCTTGTCCGGGATGACGAGGGCTGCCACGGTAAACAGGGCAGTCACAATCACCGCCGCCTTCACCGTCATGCCCAGTATCTTCTCGATGGTCCGGACATCGCCCTTCCCCCAGTACTGCGCCGTCAGCACGGTGGCTCCCGACGTCAGCCCGAAGAGGAAGAGGGTCATGATGTACTGTACCTGTCCCGCAAGGGAAGCGCCGGAGAGCGCAGTCTCTCCCACCGCGCCCAGCATGATGACGTCCGCAGCCGTCACTCCTACGTTGATGAGATTCTGGAGCGCCATGGGGACCACGAGGGCGATGACGGTCTTGTAAAACCCTCTCCAGTCAATCCCAAGGGCATCCTCGCTTTTTCTGTGAAATATCATCTGTATCCTCTGCCTTTCCTGTTTTCTTTCCGTCTGTATCCGGCTGTCCGGCGGCAGAGGACAGGCGTTCTCCTATTCCCTGCCGCTGAAGCAGTACGTACACACTTTGCACGGTTCCAGCCCGATGGATGCGAGAAGATCGTCCAGCCGGTGGAACCGCAGCGTCGTCAGGTTCTGTATCTTGCAGATTTCCTCCACCATCTTCGCGTAGCGGCAGGAATCCGGGTTCGTGTATTCTTCCAGTACTTCCTCTGTGCATGTCCCGCCTTCCTGCTCTTTGATGACCCGTCTGGTGATGAGTTCCATCTCGGACTTGGAGCGCGAGAAGTTCAGATACTTGCAGCCGTACACCAGAGGCGGGCACGCCGGGCGCACATGCACTTCCTTCGCACCGCTGCGGTACAGGAATTCCGTCGTTTCCCGCAGCTGGGTGCCCCGCACGATGGAGTCGTCGATGAGCAGGAGCCGCTTATTCTCGATGAGCGCCTGCACCGGTATGAGCTTCATCCGCGCGATGAGGTCTCTCTGGCTCTGGTTCGTCGGCATGAAGGACCTGGGCCATGTGGGCGTATATTTGATGAAGGGACGCGCATAGGGAATGCCCGACTCGTTAGAGTAGCCGATGGCGTGGGCGATGCCGGAATCCGGCACGCCTGCCACGATGTCCGGGTGCACGGAACCCTCATCCCGCTTTGCCAGCATGCTGCCGCAGCGGTAGCGCATCTCTTCCACATTCACGCCTTCGTAGGAAGAGGTGGGGTATCCGTAATATACCCACAGGAAGGAGCAGATGCGCATCTTCTCTCCCGGCTGCACGCGCGTCTCCACGCTCTCCGGCGTGATGTAGACGATCTCGCCCGGTCCCAGTTCCCGGTCATGGCTGTATCCCAGGTTGAGGTACGCAAAATTCTCAAAGGATACACAGTATGCGTCCTCTTTCTTTCCGATGACTACCGGCGTCCTTCCCACCAGGTCCCTGGCGGCGTAGATTCCGTCTTTCGTCATGATGAGGAGGCTCAGGGAGCCGTCCACCACCTCCTGGGCGTAACGGATGCCCTCTTCGATGGTCGCCTTCTGGCAGATGAGGGAGCCGATGAGTTCCGTAACGTTAATCTGCCCTCCGCTCATCTCCAGGAAATGGGTCCGCCCGTCGCTGTACGCCTTTTCCAGGATTTCGTCCAGGTTATTGACTTTGCCGATGGTCGTGATGGCAAAGCTGCCCAGATGGGACTGCAGAAGCAGCGGCTGGGGCTCGTAATCCGAGATACAGCCGATGCCCAGATTGCCTTTCAGCTCTTCTACGTCCCGCTCGAACTTGGTGCGGAACGGAGAATTTTCTATATTGTGGATGGCGCGGCTGAATCCGTCTTTGCCGTAGACCGCCATACCGCCCCTTCTCGTGCCGAGATGGGAATGATAGTCCACGCCGTAGAAAAGCTCAAGCACACAATCCTGTTTTGATGCAACTCCAAAAAATCCACCCATGTATGATGTCCTCCTTCAGATATGTGCGTTTTCCCCGCACACACGCCCAGTAAGACAGGACAGCCGTCCGCTGCCCTGCCTTCCTGTCTGTTTGTTTTTTACGATATACAGAATATATGAAAAAGCCGGCATAAGTCAAGTACTCCATGCCCATGAGAAAGAAGTTTGTCTATATTGAATAATGAACCGCAAAAATCCCGCCCGATAATCGGGATATTTCTTTGCTTTCTCTCTCGTATCGTTTATAATAGACAGTATATACGATAACTATAGACCATCCCGAAAGGAGCTGACTTCATGTCACTGCACACATCTGACCTGGTACTCGTACCGGGGCGCCAGCTGGAACCGCTGGATACGATTTCCGGATTTCAGGTCCGTCCGGGATTTTTCCGCTTTTTCGGAGCCACCGTCATCCCCGGCGGCGTGAATTTCACCATCCAGTCCCACGGAGCCACATCCTGCGAACTCCTCCTCTTCCACCGGGAAGCCGAGGAGCCCTTTGCCGCGCTGAAATTTCCGGAGAACTACCGCATCGGCTTCGTCTACTCCATGATTGTCTTCGGACTGGACGCGGAGGAATTTGAATACGCCTACCGGCTGGACGGACCCTACGATGAAAAGAAGGGCCTTCGCTTCGACCGGACCAAAATCCTGCTGGACCCGTACGCACGCGCGGTGACCGGACAGAGCCAGTGGGGCTGCAAGAACAACGTCCGCCACGGGTACCGCGCCCGGGTCGTGCAGAACAACTTTGACTGGGGGCTGGAGCGCAGCGCTCCCATCCCGATGGAAGACCTTGTCATCTACGAGCTCCACGTGCGCGGATTCACCAAATCCCCCACGTCCGGCGTGTCCTGCCCCGGCACGTTCCGCGGGCTGGAGGAGAAAATCCCCTACTTAAAAGAACTGGGCGTCAATGCGGTGGAGCTGATGCCGGTCTTTGAATTTGACGAGATGCGGGACGCCCGCCTCATCGATGAAAATGAACTGCTGGACTACTGGGGCTACAATCCGGTCTGCTTCTTCGCCCCGAACACCAGCTACTCTTCCAGCACGGAGTACAACCGGGAAGGGACCGAACTCAAACGGATGATACGCACGCTCCACGAAAACGGCATCGATGTGATCCTGGACGTGGTGTTCAACCATACTGCAGAGGGAAACGAGCGCGGACCGTCCTTCTGTTTCAAAGGCTTTGACAACAACATTTATTATATGCTGACGCCGGACGGGAAGTACTACAACTTCAGCGGCTGCGGGAACACCCTGAACTGCAACCACCCGGTCGTCCAGGAGCTCATCCTGGACTGCCTGCGCTACTGGGTGACGGACTACCGGGTGGACGGCTTCCGATTCGACCTTGCCTCCATCCTCGGGCGCAGCGAGAACGGCACGCCCCTGAACCAGCCGCCGCTCCTGCGAAGCCTTGCCTTCGACCCCATCCTCGGAAATGTCAAGCTCATCGCCGAGGCGTGGGATGCCGGCGGACTCTACCAGGTCGGGTCCTTCCCCTCCTGGAAGCGCTGGGCAGAGTGGAACGGGCGCTACCGGGACGACATGCGCTGCTACTTAAAAGGCGACAGCCATATGGCAGGCATCGCCGCACAGCGGATGACCGGCTCCCCGGACCTCTACGACCCGGTCTACCGGGGCGGAAATGCCTCCGTCAACTTCCTGACCTGCCACGACGGGTTCACCCTGTACGACATGTACAGCTACAATGAAAAGCACAATGAAGCAAACGGTTGGAACAACACCGACGGCTATGACGACAACAACAGCTGGAACTGCGGAGCCGAAGGCGAGACAGACGACAGGGATGTGCTCTCCCTCCGCTTTAAGATGATAAAAAACGCATGCGCCGTGCTCATGTGCAGCCGGGGGACGCCCATGTTCCTCTCCGGAGATGAATTCGGCGACACGCGCTATGGAAACAATAATCCCTACTGTCAGGACAATGAGATTTCCTGGCTGGACTGGAGCCTCCTTGAGAAGAACCGGGAGCTGTTCGACTTCTTCCGCTATCTGATCGCATTCCGCATGGAGCACCCTGCCATCCGCAGGGACCTGGAGCCCAGCTACTTCGGCTTCCCGTCCATGAGCATACACGGGCTGGAGCCCTGGAAACCGGATGACTCCGGGGAATCCTATGTAGCATGCGTCCTTTTCTCCGGGTACGACGAGGAGACGCAGCGGGAGGACCTGGTCTATGTGGCGGTCAACGCCCACTGGTTCCCGACGGAACTGACGCTTCCGGACCTCCCCGCCGGACATGCCTGGAAGATTGCGGTCAACACCGGCGACCCGAAACAGCAGACCTTTGAAAAAGAAGAGATGCCGGCGGCTGAAAAGCACATCACGCTGGGGGAGCGGTCGGTCATCGTGTTTGCAGGGTGCGCGGCCTGCGGCAGCGTGCAAACAATTAATTAATGTTACGAGTGGTCCTCGACAGATACAAGGGCGTACGGATTCATCCGGACGCCCTTGTATCTGCCGGGATCATCGCCCCATCACTTCACCGGCTGCACACTGCCGCAGACCACTCCCCGGCACCAACTCCATACCAACGTGCAGAGAAATGAGGAGGGAGGGAGAAACTGTCTGGCTGGATGGGATTTCACGACCGGGGCGGAGCCGGAATAGCCCTGCCCCGGTCGTGCCTCTCTATCCTGTTCAGATTTATTTCATCCTTACTTCTTCTGCGCGATTTCTTCTTTTATTTTTGCAAGGAACTCTTCCAGTGCGCACTGTCCTTCATCGCCGTTTGCGCGGCTTCTGACGGATACTTTTTCCTCTTCCTCTTCTTTCGCGCCGACGACGAGCATATACGGTATCTTCTTCATCTGCGCTTCGCGTATTTTATATCCGATCTTCTCCGCCCTCGTATCGATTTCCGCGCGGATGCCCGCCGCCTGCAGGGCTTCCAGGACTTTATTTCCGTACTCCATGTGCTTGTCGGATATGGGCAGGACTTTCACCTGCACCGGGGCAAGCCAGGTCGGGAACGCTCCCGCGAAATGCTCGATAAGGATTCCGATGAACCGCTCGATGGAGCCGAATACGACGCGGTGTATCATGATGGGTCTGTGCTTCTCTCCGTCCGCGCCCGTATACTCCAGGTCAAACCGGAGCGGAAGCTGGAAGTCGAGCTGGATGGTTCCGCACTGCCAGGTCCGTCCGATGGAGTCTTCCAGATGGAAGTCAATCTTCGGTCCATAGAATGCGCCGTCCCCTTCATTTACCACATAGGGAAGTCCGATGTCATCCAGAGCCGCTCTCAGAGCGTCCGTCGCCATTTCCCAGTCCTCGTCGCTCCCCATGCTGTCCTCCGGACGGGTGGAGAGTTCTACGTGATATTTGAATCCAAAGAGGCTGTACACCTCGTCGATGAGCCTGACAACGCCTTTGATCTCATCCTTAATCTGTTCCGGCGTCATGAAGATGTGCGCATCGTCCTGTGTGAAGCAGCGCACGCGCATCAGACCGTGAAGCTGTCCGGATTTCTCATGGCGGTGGACCAGACCGAGCTCGCCCATGCGCAGCGGCAGGTCGCGGTAGGAGCGGGGCTCCGACTCATACACAAGGATGCCGCCCGGGCAGTTCATCGGCTTGACTGCGAAATCCACGTCGTCGATGACGGTCGTGTACATATTTTCCTTATAGTGGTCCCAGTGTCCGGACGTCTCCCACAGATGGCGGCTCAGCATAATGGGAGTGCTGATTTCCACATAGCCTGCCCTGCGGTGTATCTCTCTCCAGTAGTCCAGCAGCGTGTTCTTTAATACCATGCCGTTTGGCAGGAAGAACGGGAATCCCGGGCCTTCCTCGCGCATCATGAAGAGCCCGAGCTCTTTGCCCAGTTTCCGGTGGTCACGCTTTTTCGCTTCCTCAATCATTGTCAGGTATTCTTCCAGCTCCGCTTTCTTCGGGAATGCGGTGCCGTAAATCCTCTGGAGCATCTTGTTGTGCTCGTCGCCTCTCCAGTAAGCGCCCGCAAGGCTTGTCAGCTTAAGCGCCTTCACCGGCTTCGTCGTCATCAGATGAGGGCCGGCGCACAGGTCCGTAAACTCTCCCTGGGAATAGAAGCTGATGGTCTCGTCTTCCGGCAGGTCCTCTATCAGCTCCACTTTGTAGGGCTCGTCCTTCTCCCGGAAATATGCGAGAGCCTCGTTCCTCGGCATGGTATACTGCCGGATTTCCAGATTTTCCTTGACAATCTTCTTCATCTCCGCCTCAATCTTCTCCAGGTCGTCTGCCGTGAACGGAGTCTCCCGGTCCACATCATAGTAAAACCCGTCTGCGATGGAAGGACCGATGGCAAGTTTTGTCTCCGGATACAGCCTCTTGACTGCCTGCGCCATGATATGGGAGGCAGTATGGCGGAACGCGCCTTTTCCTTTCTCATCGTTAAATGTCAGGATACTGAGCGCACAGTCGTGGTCGACCACGGTGCGCAGGTCCACCGTTTCGCCGTCCACCTCGCCTGCCGTCGCCACTCTGGCAAGCCCTTCGCTGATGTCGAGCGCGATGTCGTACACGCTCTTTGGTTCCTGATACTCTTTGCATGAGCCGTCTTTCAGTGTGATTTTCATGTTTTTTCTTCCTTTCCTGAATCTTGACCATGGCAGTGCGTAAAAGAAAAGAGACATCCTTTATAAGAATGTCTCCTGAATTCTGAATCTGTACGCGGCTGCACGGAAACACTCTGCACAGGGACGGGACTTCTTCCCGCGGTTCCACCCTGCTTGTTTTCCATGGAAAACCATCTTCATTCATCTGATGATAACGGAATCACCGTGCCGTATTAGGGCAGCTCGGAGGTGGTCTTCGGTCATGCCCCGCAGCAGGGTCCTCTCACCGTGCAGACCCCTCTCTTTGGATGCGCAGACAGCCTACTGTCCTCTTCAACGCTTTCTACACCGGTTATTCTACCGCAGAGGGAAAGGATGTGTCAAGACGGATTTGGAAAATTGCGCGGGGCAGATTTGGAAAACTCAGATTTGGAAAACTGCACAGCTCACATTTCCGCAAATTCAACCAGTCGCACCCGTTCATTTTTCTCCGCGGCGTTTGCCGCCATCTCTGTAAAGCCGGCTTTTGAAAACAGATAGTACCATTTTTCCTTCTGATGAAACAGTTCGCCGCACTGCATCAGCTTCGTTAAAACGTCCATATCTGTCTTTTCGTTTCTCCACTTGCATTCTCCCAAAAGTAAATAATCCTTTTCCGCGCCCATGATATCCACTTCCACCTGAGACCGGCTCCTCGAATCGGTCCCCCACCATCTTCCGAGGTTCCCATAAAAGAACGGGGCCTTTTCGATGATATCCGGACGATACAGGTACTGGATGCAGATTTCCTCAAATACGCTTCCCATAAAATCACTGAGCTGGGGTTTTACTTTATACTGATATACCTGTTTTCCAAGCCCCAGCTCAATACTGCTGATATCTGAGGCAACAAACCGGTACCAGAACCGGAACATGTTGTCCGCCAGGCGGTAAACCGTTTTTCTGGAAGTCTGATGTTCCGTGCATGGCACTTCCCTCTTCACGAGAGCAAGTGAAATCAGGCTGTTCAGCTGATTCGCGCAGGCGGACGGCTCCTCTCCCACTGTCGTCGCGATTTCGTTTAACCTGCTTTTTCCTTTTGCGACCGCGCTGATGACTGCATGATAAACGGCATATTTTCTCATCTCCTGTTTCAGGAGATTGGACGGTTCTTCAAACAGCCTTCCCGAACTGTCGAAAAACAGCTCTGTCAGATTTTCATCTACCGAAAGCCCGGGCCGGATTCTGCTCAGATATTCCGGTATCCCTCCTGTCGCCCCGTACACGAGCGCCTGTTCTTCCTTCCCGTAACCCGGGAACATCTGCTGCATTTCAAAAAATGTGAAGGGGCGAAGCCTGAACTGAGCCGTCCTGCGCCCATACAGCGGACTTTTATACCCCAATACCTGGTATTCCATAAAGCTCATGGAGGACCCGCACAAAATAAGCATGATGGGGCTGTCCTTCCATCCCGTGTCAATGTGAGCCTGCAAAAGCGATGAGACAGATTTATCACAAGATGCAAGATACGGATACTCGTCTATCACAAAAACGAGGCGCTCTTTTGCATTTTGTCCGATATACGAAAAAAGCTGTTCAAAACTTTCAAACGGCGGCATATCATTTCCCGGTTCCGTCACTTCAAAAACTGCTCTGGAGAGCAGCGCCAGATTTTCCTTTGCCGTTGATTCCGACGCCATATAGTAGATTGCCTTTTTTCCTTTACAGAACTCCGTGATAAGCGTCGTCTTCCCAATCCGGCGGCGTCCGTATATGACCGCAAACTCAAACCGACCGCTTGTATACATCTGATTCAGTTTTTTCAGCTCGTCCTGTCTTCCGATAAACATGCCTTTCTCCTTTAATTCAACTTAAGTTTACTAAAGTTAACTTGAATAATTGTATTATGCAGGAATTTCTTTCCCATGTCAAGGAGATGGGAAACATTTTCCAGAGAAATCCATGTTCAAAAAAGGCGGGGCTTCCCCCGCCTGTACCAGCCTGTCACAGCCTCCGTATCAACGTGCCGTTCTTCTCCAGCACTCCCTTTTTTCCCCGCGCGCCTTCCGCCCCGCCGCCGGTCCTGTAATTCCGCGCGAACAGCACTTCCCCGCCCGCTTCGATATCCACCGGACTTTCGGAACAGTTAAGCACGACCTCCAGTTTCCTGCCTTCCCCGTCAATCTTGATGTAATCCACGCATCTGCCATTGGGATAGCGGTCCGGGAAATGAAAATGCAGGCTCCGGCACGCCTCTTCTGTCCTCCGCATCCGGATGAGCCGCTGCATCTGCCGGATGCGCTCCTGATTTTCTGCATTTCCAATCTCATCCCAGGGCATGCACCGGCGGCAGTCCGGGTCGAATCCGCCTTCCATGGCAATCTCTGTCCCGTAGTAGATACAGGGGCTTCCCGGGAGGGTGAAGAGCACCGCCAGCTGCTGGTAGAAGATATCCAGGTCGTGGAACCGGTTCATCAGCCGTTCTGTGTCATGGGAATCCAGCAGGTTGAAGAGCACGTTGTTGTTCTGCTGCATGTACATCGTGTAGCAGCGGTTTACCATATGTTCAAATTCCAGCTTTTCCATGGACGCATCCAGGAAGAACGCGTGGATGCCGCTCATCAGCGGATAATTCATGACGGAATCGTATTCATCCCCTGCAAGCCACTGGCTGGCGTCGTGCCAGATTTCGCCCAGGAGATAGATGTCGGGCTTTGCCTGCTTCAGCCTGCGGCGCATCTCCTTTAAGAACCGGTGGGACACTTCGTTGCCTACGTCGAACCGGATGGCATCGATGTCAAATTCCCGTATCCACTGCTCGCAGACGCCACAGAAATAGTCGATGACTTCCGGGTTGTTGGTATTGAGCTTGGGCATCTGATATGCAAAAGCAAAGGAATAAAATCTGCCGTCCCGCGTGCTCCTGCGCCTGGATATCTGTGACCAGTCGTTCACCATAAACCAGTCTGCGTAGGCGGAATCCTTTCCGTTTTTCTTTACGTCCAGCCACGGGGCGAACTTTTCCCCGCTGTGGTTGAACACGGCGTCCACCATCACGCGGATGCCGAGGCTGTGCGCTTCCTCCACAAGCCGGCGCATCCCTGCGTTGTCGCCAAAGGACGGGCCAATCTTTGTATAATCTTTCGTGTCGTATTTGTGGATGGACTCTGCCTCCATGATCGGATTCAGATAGATGCCGGTGATGCCCAGGTCTCTCAGGTAGGGAAGTTTCTGCCGGATGCCGGCAAGGTCCCCGCCGTATTTTTCCCGGTTGGTCACAGGCCCGGTCTGCCATGGCAGGACGCCCGGCTCATCCCGGTCCGGGGTCCCGTTGCAGAAGCGGTCCGGGAATATCTGATACCACACCGTGTCATTGACCCACTCCGGCGTGCAGTTCACATCCGCCGGATTCATCCACGGCACGATAAAATACTGAAGGATGCGCCCCGGCATGTCCGCCTGTTCCCGGGTCAGGAATCCGTCTTCAAAATAGAGCCATACTTCCGTATCCGTGTGCAGCTCAAAATAATATTTGCACCGTTTGTACGGCGGCGTGAGCGTCGTCGTCCACCATATCTGATGGGGCAGGCGCTTCTGATAGATGATTTCCTCCCTGTCTCCGTCCCATTTTTCATTTCCGCCTAATATCCCGGCGTTAAACGGGTCGCCATGAATAAGAAACACCTGTTTTACGTCATAGCCTGTCTTCAGGTTCACGACCAGATGGTCCTCATCCAGCGCATAGCTCATCTGTTCCGATGTCTTATGATATACCGCAGCAAAATCCATTTCTTTTTCTCCCTTCCGTCTTCCCGGGCGCTTTGTTCCGGCACTCGTTCCAGACACTTTTTACTATACCCGCCTGCCCTGTGATATGCAAGACCGTTTTTAAAGGGCGCAGATTCCCGGTTTTTAAAGGGCGCGGATTCCCGGCGCCGGGGCGGGCGCTTCCAGTCAAACAGGCGGCGCTTCCAATCAAACGATTTTGATGTCAAACGGTTTTCATTGATTTGCGCGTCCGGGTTTTATATAATAACAGAAAGAGAATCCGGTATACGGAGGTGATGGAAGTATGAAGAAATCCCACAGAAAACAGTCTCTTCTGTCCCTGCTCTGCCTGTCCCTTTTCTGCGCGCTCTTTCTTTCCGGGTGCGGACACTACAAGCGCGGGGAAGCCGCAGAGTGGTTCCAGGAAGAGATTGCAGACGAGACGCTGGCTGTGTCGGAAGACTACACGGAGCGGGAAAACGAAGAAGGCTATACGGACCGGGTCTGGAACGCCCACTTAAAAAAGATGCCGGATGTGGAGTTCGAGCTCGTAAGCCACGTATACTACAGCCTGTTCATGAGTTATCAGATGGAGACGGACTATCACCTCCGGATGGGCCGTTATTATCTGGACCGTTATCTGGAAGAACAGCCGGACGCCCTGGAAGGATTCGAGATTGAGGCGGATGCCGGAGCAGAGGAGTTGACCTTCTGCGCCGTCTATGATTCCCCGTCGGAAATCAGCGGTCTGTGCCGGGATATCCAGCGGCTGGACGACTATCTCGCCATGCAGGACTACCCCTGCTGTGTAAACTACCAGCTTTCCTTCCGGGAATCCCTCACCCTGCCAAAAGCCAATCTGGAACAGGGGCTGTGCCTTCCCCGGACCCGGGTCCTGGAAGAAGGCGGGAACCGGAACACCGAAGCAGCCCTGGCTGCCGCCAGGAAGCAGGACCCGTCAGACAGCAGTGTAGAAGGTCCCCTTACATTGAGCGTATCTGAAGCACTGCAGAAGCGGGCAGAGTCCGCCTTTGCAGAGTATGCCGCCGTTTACCGGGTGGACATGGATCTGTGCACGGAAGAAGAACTGGCAGATGCCGTCCGCGAGAACAGTCCTTTCCGCTTTACCATCACCCGCCCGGACGGGTCCCACATCTGTTATCCGGAACTGCTCCTTGCCTACACGGACTCCATGTCCTTCGGCTGCCTGTACGAAGTGCTGGTACGGGAAGGCGCCTTTGATGTGAGCGGGACGCCGGAAGCCTTCACCTTTACCGCAACGGACGGGACGGACTATTCCTTCTCCTACTCGTACCGGACCGCAGTGTCCCAGCCGTCCCGGGAAGACGGGGAAGGCTGCGAAGCCGACTTCTTTTACTGTCTCTCCGGTGAAGATGGAGAAAAAATCCTGCTCGACCAGGAGCCGATCATCGATGAAGAATCTTTCCGGCTGCTGACCGGCTGCGGATTCGAGCCCATCGACGGATGAGGCGGTCATCCGTCAACAGATGAAACGCTTTGCCGACAGGCGCACCCACCTGCAGAGAGGGCATCCCTCCGGTCATTCCATGACTTTCGGGATACCCTCTTTTTCTGTGCGCAATGTTTGCGTGTCCGCAATGTTTACGCTTTTCCGGTCTGCATGATTTGCATGATTTTCGTCTGCCGGATTACAGCTGCATAATCAGATTACAACTGCCGGTTGACGATGCGCTCCACGTACGTCGTGTGAAGAAGGTGGTGTGCCTTCTCGCTTCCCGGCTCCCCGAGATACTCTTCATAGAGTTTCCGGATGGACGGATTTTCATGGGACTTTCTGAGCGG
Organism: Candidatus Mediterraneibacter merdipullorum; assembly: GCA_019117125.1. Classification (GTDB taxonomy): domain Bacteria; phylum Bacillota; class Clostridia; order Lachnospirales; family Lachnospiraceae; genus Mediterraneibacter; species Mediterraneibacter merdipullorum. Next base: position 34,199 of record DXAL01000001.1, on the reverse strand, counting down.
TTTCGCCGCGTCGTTGTCATACAGCGCTTTCGCACGGATCGCCTTCACGTCCGTAAAGTTCCTCACATCTGCATGTATCTGTGGCTGTCCGCCGCCGTTGACGCAGCCGCCCGGGCAGCACATGATTTCGATGAAATGGTAGTCCGCCTCGCCGGAGCGCACTTTGTCCATGATGAGCTTCGCGTTGGAGAGCCCGGATGCCACCGCCACTTTCACGTCCATGCCTGCCACGTGGTAGGTTGCCTCCTTGATGCCTTCGGTGCCGCGCACTTCCATGAATTCCACTTTCTCAAGAGTCTCTCCGGTGAGCTCTTCCACCGCCGTGCGAAGCGCCGCCTCCATCACGCCTCCGGTAGCTCCGAAAATCACGCCGGCTCCGGTCGACTCGCCCAGCGGGTCGTCGAATCCCTCGTCAGGCAGGCTCCGGAAATCGATGCCCACCTTCCGGATGAGCCGCGCCAGTTCCCGGGTAGTGATGGAGATATCCACATCCGGGACGCCGGCTGCATCCTGGTCGTCCCTCTTGATTTCAAATTTTTTCGCCGTACAGGGCATCACGCTGACGCAGACGATATCTTCCGGGGCGATGCCCGTCTTTTCTGCGTAATAGGTCTTTGTGACGGCGCCGAACATCTGCTGGGGAGACTTGCAGCTGGACAGGTGTGCAAGCTGGTCCGGATAGTAGTGCTCGCAGTATTTGATCCATCCGGGCGAGCAGGACGTCATCATCGGGAGGACGCCGCCGTTTTTCACCCGGTCCAGGAACTCGTGGGCCTCTTCCATGATGGTGAGGTCCGCGCTGAAATCCGTATCAAATACTTTGTCAAACCCAATCCGCCTCAGAGCCGCCGCCATCTTGCCTTCCACATCGGTCCCCATGGGATAGCCGAACTCTTCGCCCAGCGCCGCGCGGACAGAGGGAGCCGGCTGTACGACCACGTGTTTTGTCTCATCTGCGATTGCCGCAAGGACGTCGTCGATACTGCTCTTCTCGTAGAGCGCGCCTGTGGGACAGGCGGCGATGCACTGACCGCAGGATACGCAGCTCGTATCTCCCAGCCCCAGGTCAAACGCCGTGCCGATAAAGGACGCAAACCCTCTGTTGTTCGGTCCGATGACGCCGACACTCTGGACCTTCTCGCACACTGCGGAACATCTGCGGCACAAGATGCACTTGTTGTTGTCCCGCACCATGTGCGCCGCGCTCTCGTCCAGTTCGTAATGGGGCGATTCCCCTGCGAAATAGTCCTCATCCGTCACGCCCAGCTCCTGGCAGAGCTCCTGGAGTTCGCAGTGGCCGCTGCGCACGCAGGAGAGGCATTTCTTGTCATGGTTGGACAGGAGCAGCTCCAGCGTCCTGCGCCTGGAGTCCAGAAGCTGCTTTGTATTGGTCAGCACCTCCATGCCCTCGGATACCGGATGGACGCAGGCTGCCACCAGATTGCGGGCGCCTTTTACTTCCACCACGCACATGCGGCACGCGCCGATTTCGTTGATTTCTTTCAGATAGCACAGGGTGGGGATGCGTATGCCCGCTGCCTGCGCTGCCTCGAGTATCGTGGAACCTGCGGGTGCAGTTACATTCAGGCCGTTTATCTTCAAATTCACATTTTCCATTCTCACTGCCCTCCCTTACTCTTTGTAGATTGCGCCGAACCGGCATTTTTCCATGCAGGCGCCGCATTTCACGCATTTTTCGGGATTAATCATATGTACTTCCTTCACCTTGCCGATGATGGCGTCCGCCGGACAGGTCCTTGCGCAGAGCGTACATCCCTTACATTTATCCGGGTCAATCTTATAGTGGAGCAGGTCTTTACAGACGCCTGCCGGACATTTCTTGTCGACAATGTGCGCGATATACTCATCCCGGAAATACCGCAGGGTGGAAAGCACCGGATTGGGCGCCGTCTGACCGAGGGCGCACAGGGAATTGGTCTGCAGGTGGCAGCAGAGCTCTTCCAGCTTATCCAGGTCGTCCATGGTCGCCTGCCCTTTGGTTATCTTTTCCAGTATCTCCAGCATACGCCGCGTGCCGATGCGGCAGGGCGTGCATTTGCCGCAGGATTCGTCTACCGTAAACTCAAGGAAGAACTTCGCGATATCCACCATGCAGGTGTCCTCGTCCATGACGATGAGTCCGCCGGAGCCCATCATGGAGCCAATCTTCTTTAAATTGTCATAGTCGATGGGCACATCCAGGTGTTCTGCCGGGATGCAGCCGCCGGAAGGTCCGCCGGTCTGCGCGGCTTTGAATTTCTTTCCGTTGGGGATGCCGCCGCCGATTTCTTCTACAATCTCGCGGAGCGTGGTACCCATGGGCACTTCCACCAGACCGGTGTTATGTATCTTGCCGCCCAGGGCGAACACTTTCGTTCCCTTGGAGCCCTCCGTCCCCATGGAAGCGAACCACTCCGGTCCGTTGACGATAATCTGTGGGATATTTGCGTAAGTCTCCACGTTGTTTAAGATAGTCGGCTTCTGGAACAGACCTTTGAGCGCCGGGAAAGGCGGGCGCGGACGGGGCTCGCCCCGGTTGCCCTCGATGGACGTCATCAGCGCCGTCTCCTCGCCGCAGACAAACGCTCCGGCTCCCAGCCGCAGTTCGATGTCAAAGTCAAATCCCGTATCAAAGATATTTTTTCCCAGAAGTCCGTACTCCCTCGCCTGGGATATGGCAATCTCCAGACGCTTGACCGCGATGGGATATTCGGCGCGGACATAGATATATCCCTGGGACGCCCCGATGGCATATCCGGCGATCGCCATCGCCTCCAGCACCGCATGGGGGTCGCCCTCCAGGATGGAGCGGTCCATGAATGCGCCCGGGTCGCCTTCGTCCGCATTGCAGCAGACGTATTTCTGGTCCGCGTCGTTTGCCGCCGCAAATTTCCACTTGAGCCCGGTGGGGAATCCCGCGCCTCCGCGTCCCCGAAGCCCGCTGTCCAGAAGTATCTGGATGACATCCTCCGGCGTCTTCTCCGTGAGGACTGTGCCGAGGGCTTCGTATCCGCCTGTGCCGATGTATTCCTCGATATTCTCCGGGTTGATGACGCCGCAGTTCCTCAGCGCCACCCGGTGCTGCTTTTTATAGAAATTCGTCTCGTTGAGCGGGATGATTTTATCCGTCTTTGTGGTCTCATCATAGAGGAGACGTTTTACGACCCTTCCTTTGAGGAGATGTTCGGATACGATTTCCGGGATGTCTTCCTCCTTCACCATGGAATAGAAGGTTCCTTCCGGATATACGATCATGATGGGACCCAGGGCACACAGCCCGAAGCAGCCGGTCTTTACCACGCCGACTTCTTCCGAGAGTCCGTTCACGGCAATCTCTTTTTCCAGCCGTTCCCGTATCCGCTGGCTCCCGGAAGAGGTGCATCCGGTCCCGCCGCAGACGAGTACATGTGAACGATACATATGTTCTGACCTCCTTTGTCTCTGTATATTTCTATGCGTTGCCGTCCTGCGCTGCGCTCAGGGTGTATTTTGCCACGACCTGTCCGCCCAGCAGATGTATCCTTAAGACTTCCAGCGCTTTTTCCGGCGTCATCTTTACATAGGTCACTTTTTCCTTCCCCGGCTCCATCACTTCAACGATGGGCTCGTACTGGCACAGCCCGATGCATCCGGTCTGTGTCACACAGATTTTCTCGCTTAAATTCTGTTCCTGCACGGCGTCCGAGAGCGCTGTCAGCACCGGGCGCGCGCCGCTTGCGATACCGCAGGTCGCCATCCCGACGACCACCCGTATCTGGTCTTCATTCTCCGCGCGCACACCGACTTTACCCTGCATCTTTTCCCGGATTGCACGTAATTCTTCAAGAGATTTCATATGGTTCCTCCTTTTCCTGCCTGTTCAGATTTCATCTCCGCCGTCTGTCTCCGCTTTGTTCGTCTCCAGATATTCCCGGATGAATGCCGCGACCTCCGGTTCCTGAAAGGAAATCCCCGCTCCGAGCATCTCCCGCATGTCCCGCGTATCGAGCACAAAACTCCTGTCGTCGTATTCATAGGTATATCTGAAATCAATGGGTTCGTGAAAGACGATGAGCGTATAGACTGTGGAGCTGATATCCCCCAGCGGCATCCTGTCTATGTGGGATAATCCAAATACTGCACTTACCGTCGTCCCTTTTCCTTTTTCTGAATCCATCCGGAAGCTCCCGCCCGCAGCCAGCGCCGCCTGCCGGAAGAAAGGTATCCCCAGTCCCACCTTCCGCGTCGTCCGCGTGGTGTAAAAAGGGTCCTGCACCTGTTCCAGTTCTTCTTTGCTCATCCCGCATCCATCATCCCGGATGAGGACGCGCAGTGTGTCGTCCGCATGCCGGATTGAGACGGTAATCTCGATGAGAGAGCTTTTGGCGCGCACGGAATTTTCGGCGATGTCCAGGATGTTCAGAGAGAGTTCCGGCATCATAGGCTATTCGTATTTTGCCAGGATGCCGTCAATATCGTCTACCGTCAGCCTGCCGTAGACTTCCTCGTTAATCATCATGACCGGCGCCAGTCCGCAGGCGCCGACGCAGCGGCACGCATCCAGCGAGAACTTCCCGTCCGGCGTACACTCGCCGCCCACGATGCCCAGCTTCTCCATCAGGGCATTGTAGATGTCCCCGGAGCCCTTGACATAGCATGCTGTGCCGAGACAGACGGATATCCGGTAACGCCCCTTCGGACTCATGGTGAACTGCGAATAAAACGTGGCGACGCCGTAAATCTTCTCCATCGGGATTCCGGTCTTATCCGATATCATCTTCTGCACTTCATATGGAAGATAGCCGTAGATGTCCTGGGCTTTCTGCAGGATAGGCATGAGGGCGCCTTTTTCGTCCTTCAGCTCTTCGATTACTTTCATGAGAGCCTCTTCCTGCTCTTTCGTCCCGGAAAACGGGACTGTACCTTTCTTTGCTGCCATTCTTCAACCTCCATTTCTCTCTCCCGCGCGCCGGATGCCCCCTGTTCAGACAGCGCTCCGGTTCCCGGGATTTTATTTGTGCTCATTAAAAATATCATATCATATGAATTTGCAATACGCCACTTTAATCCCTGAATTTTCTGTATATTTTTCCGTGCAAGCCGTCTTTTCCCACACATTTCTTCGTCAATTTGCACTGTTTTTGCAATTATTGCTTTTTAAATATGTAAATGTTATACTGACAGAAATAAGCAACCAGATTTCCATATTGTATCTATAATTTACAGATTTATCAAAAAGGAGACACTATGACAATCAGAGAAATGCAGGAAGTCCTCGGCGCCAAATTTCTTTACGGGAAAGAACATGCCGACGTGGATGTCCAATACGTCTTTTCCGCCGACATGATGAGCGATGTGCTCGCCTTCTGCGGCAAATGTTCCGTGCTCATCACCGGGCTGTGCAATCCCCAGGTGGTGCGCACTGCGGAGATGCTCGATATCTGCTGTATCATCTTTGTCCGCGGCAAGATGCCGGATGAGGACATGCTCGCGCTGGCAAGGGGCAAATCCATCGCCGTCCTTGCGACAGAGCACTATATGTTCACGACCTGCGGCATCCTCTACGGGAACGGACTGCGGGGAGGTGCGTGAATGGGCGATCAGCTTATCTTTACCTATGTCATCGACGGGAACGACTTTACCCGCGCGGGGGAGGCGAGCAGTTCCGTCAAGAACAAACTGAAGATGCTCGGCGTGAACAGCGAAGCCATCCGCAAGGTCGCCATCGCCATGTACGAAGGCGAAATCAATATGGTCATCCACGCAGACGGAGGGACCATCACCGTCACCATCTCAGACAGCGACATCACCATGGTCCTCGCCGATACCGGACCGGGTATCCCGGACGTAGAGAAGGCGATGCAGGAAGGCTACTCCACTGCCCGCGAGGAAGTGCGCTCCCTCGGATTCGGCGCCGGCATGGGGCTCCCGAATATGAAGCGCTTCAGCGACGAGATGGACATCCGCACGGTCATCGGGAAAGGGACGACCATCACCATGAAAGTATACCTGTGAACCTCTCTGTCAGGACCCTCTTCACACCACAAGGAAGGAGAAAGGCATCTATGAGCGACAATAAATTCATCCGTTCCGTCCGCCTCTGGGAATCCAGATGCCAGGGATGCATCAACTGCATAAAACACTGTCCGACGCAGGCAATCCGGGTGCACAACGGGAAGGCGCATATCATCGACAAGTTCTGCATCGACTGCGGGCTCTGCATCCGCTACTGCCCGCACCACGCAAAGATACCGGTCTATGACCCGCTCTCCGTCATCAATGATTTCAAATATACGGTGGCGCTGCCCGCGCCTTCGCTCTACGCCCAGTACAACAACCTGACCAGCGCCGACATCGTCCTGAACGCGCTGTTGAAACTGGGCTTTGACGACGTGTACGAAGTGAGCGCCGCCGCCGAACTCATATCCGAGGCATCCAGGGCATATATCAAGGAGCACATCAGCGAAGCTCCCTTCATCAGCTCTGCCTGTCCGTCCGTCATCCGGCTGATACGGGTCAAATTCCCCGCCCTCCTCTCCCGGCTTCTCCCCATCAAAGCGCCGGTGGAGGCTGCGGCTGAGATTGCGCGCGCCCGGGCTGTCCGTAAGACCGGACTGGCTCCGGAGGACATCGGCATCATCTTTATCTCGCCCTGTCCGTCCAAAGTATCTTATGCGAAAGCGCCTCTTGGCATCAAGAAGAGCAGCATCAACAACGTGATTGCCATCAAGGACGTCTATCCGCTCCTGCTGCCCCACATGAAGCATGACGACAGCCAGCTTGCCCCCCTGTCGGATTCCGGGCGCATCGGCATCGGCTGGAGCAATGCCGGCGGGGAGGCCGCCGGGCTCCTCACCGACAGTTATCTCGCCGCGGACGGCATCGTCAATGTCCTGAAAGTGCTGGAAGAACTGGAAGATGAAAAGCTCCACGGTCTCGTCTTCGTGGAACTCAACGCCTGCAGCGGCGGATGCGTGGGCGGGGCGCTCACTGTGGAAAACGCCTACATCGCCATGACGAAGACGAAGCGGCTCACCCGGTACCAGCCCGTATCCAGAAACCATCTCTCCGACACCCGGGAAGTGCGCAGCCTCTACTGGGCGGACGATGTGGAATACGAGCCGGTCTTCCGCCTCGGGAACACATTCCGGGAGAGTCTGCGGATGATGAGCGACGTGGAGAAGCTCACCGCCATGTTCCCGGGTCTGGACTGCGGCTCCTGCGGAGCCCCCACCTGTCAGACCCTGGCAGAGGACATCGTCCGGGGAGACGCCACACCTAACGACTGCATCTACGTCCTGCGGTCCAATATCGCAGACCTTTCCCGGAAGATTGACGACCTGACGAAAGAAGACGCAGACAGCGATCCGCTCTCAGAAGAAGAGAACGAACTGCTGCACCGGTATATCCGGGAGCTCACTTCCGAGCTGGCTTCTTTCGGAGTCCCGGAAAAGCTCCGCCCGTCGGAGCCCCGGCAGAAATGGAAGGAGGAACGAAAGGAATGAAAGTAAAGGAACTGTCCGCCATGGCCGGATTCCAGGTGCTCTCAGAAGGATGTCCGGACCGGGATATCTCAAAAATATTCTGCTGCGACCTCCTGAGCATCGCCATGAGCAAAGCGCCTGCCGACAGCGTGTGGGTGACGGTGATGGGAAACCGGAACACCCTTGCCGTGGCAGCCCTGACCGATGTGGCGTGCATCGTGCTGGCAGAGGGGACCGCCCTGGATGAGGGCACCGTGGAAAAGGCGAAAGAGGAGGGCGTCGCCGTCCTTTCCACGGAACTGCCCGTTTTTGATGCCGCGCTTCTCATCCATCAGGCGCAGACGGCATGATTCCGCTGTATTATGACCTGCATATCCATTCCTGCCTCTCCCCCTGCGGGGATGACGACATGACCCCCGCGAACCTGGTAGGCATGGCTGCGGTCAAAGGACTGGACGTCATCGCCCTCACAGACCACAACACCTGCCGGAACTGTCCCGCCGCCATGTACCACGGGGAGGCGTACGGTGTGACGGTCATCCCCGGCATGGAACTGACGACGGAAGAAGAAATCCACGTCATCTGCCTGTTCCCCGCCCTCGAAAACGCCCTGGCGTTTGACGCCGCAGTCTACGAACGGCTGAAGAAGATACCGAACCGGGAAGACATCTTCGGAAAACAGCAGGTCATGGATGAGAAGGACCAGGTAAAGGAGACGGAACCCTTTCTCCTCATCAATGCAGTTGAGCTCTCTTTTGACGATGTATTTCCCATGACCGCATCCTACGGCGGCATCGCCTACCCCGCCCATGTGGACAAGTCTTCCTCGAGCCTTCTGTCCAATCTGGGGTTCGTGCCTCCGGGCAGCACCTTTTCCTGCGCGGAATTTCATGATTTCGCGAACCTGCACCGGATACGCCGGGAGCATCCGTATTTTGATAACTGCAATGTAATCTGCTGTTCCGACGCCCACTACCTGTGGGACATCCACGAGGCGGAACATCAGATTTTCGCAGAGACGAGAGCCATACCGGATATCCTGGCACAGATAAACAGGCGCAGGAGATGAAGCCTGCAACCCGCTTCATCTTCTGCGCCTGCCCTGCAGCAATGAAAAGCTTCTTCCGTATTGTATGCAAAAACATCTGATTATTGCACGTCGTTTTCCTCTTCCTGTAGCAGCCAGTCCGCTATATTATATATTTCAATCCCCTCGCGGCTGTATTGGGGATGCCGCGTCCGGGCAATGATCTTTTTAGGATAAGCATCCCGGATCTGCAGTAATGGGGAACATTCTCTTTCAAGCGTTTTCTCATCCGCAATATTGTCACTGACCTGGATATATGTTTTTTCACTTCCTCTCAGCGCCACAAAATCAATCTCTTTTTGATACAATTTCCCAACATACACGTTATAGCCCCGGCGGAGCAGTTCAATACAGACCAGATTCTCATACACTCTGCCATAATCCATATTCCTGATTCCCAGAACGGCATTTCGGATACCTGCGTCGCACAGATAGAATTTCTCAGAACTTTCCAAATATTAGTAAAGTTTTACTATATCGCATTACAGCAATACGGGGAACTGACCTCTCTGCAGTTCCCCGTAAATACATTCATCAGATTCTATTGTCTTCCCGCCAGCTTCACTTCTTCAAATTCCCGCTCGATCTCTTCCGACGGTTTCGGCGACATCAGTGATACGACGATGATGCACAGGCTGGAGAAGAGGAACGCCGGGAGCAGTTCATAGATATCCCAGACGCCTCCCAGCGGGCGCACCAGAAGGTTCCACACAAAGACCATGCCGGCTCCGCCCAGCATGCCTGCGATGGCGCCGGCTCTTGTCGTCCTCTTCCAGAAGAGGGAGAAGAGCATCAGCGGTCCGAATGTGGCGCCGAATCCTGCCCACGCAAAACTGACGATGGTGAAGATGACGCTGTTCTCATCCAGTGCAATGACCATCGCCACCACAGCGATGAGCAGAAGCGTGACCCTGGAAATATTCAGCACTTCCCGGTCGGAGGCTTTCTTCCGGAGCAGTCCCTGATAGATATTCTTTGCAAACGCCGACGCCGCGATGAGCAGGTAGGAATCCGACGAGCTGATCGTCGCCGCCAGGATGCCCGCCATCACAAATCCCGCGATGAGCGGCGGGAGCAGGTTCGTGGACAGCAGGATGAAGACATTCTCCGCATCGGAGGAAGTCGTCAGCGCCGTCGGATAAAGGGCGCGTCCCATCACACCGATGAACACCGCGATGGTCAGGGAAATGAGCACCCATACCGTGGCAATGCGGCGGGACCTGGTAAGCTCATCCTCGTGCCGTATGGCCATAAAGCGCAGGAGCACCTGGGGCACCCCGAAGTAGCCCAGTCCCCACGCCAGCATGGAAACCACGGAGATGAGTCCGTAGGGAGCCGCCTCCCCGAAGAGGGGCACGCCCTCCGCCGCCTGCTGGACGCCGTCCACGGTCTGGGGCGTCGCCATGCCGAAGAACTCCAGGAAGCCCGGGATGTCTTTCACATTGTCGATGACAGCTCCAAGTCCGCCTGCCGCGTAAGTCCCTACCAGCACGATGACTCCCAGCGCCACGATCATCACGATGGCCTGCATGAAGTCCGACGCGCTCTCCGCCAGGAAGCCGCCGATGATGGTATAGATAAGCACGAACACCGCGCCCACCACCATCATGGGGATGTAGGGCATCCCGAACAGGGTGGAAAAAAGCTTGCCGCACGTCACAAGGCAGCTCGCCGCGTATACCGTGAAGAAAATCAGGATGAACACAGCCGCGATGGTCATGATGACTTTCTTCTTCTCGTGGAAGCGGTTGGAAAAATATTCCGGCAGCGTGATGGCATTGCCCGCCTTCTCACTGTACCGGCGGAGCCGTTTGGATACGATGAGCCAGTTGATGTAAGTGCCCGCAGCCAGTCCGATGGCCGTCCACGCCGCGTCCGCGATGCCGCACCAGTATGCCACGCCGGGCAGTCCCATAAGCAGCCATCCGGACATGTCCGAGGCTTCCGCGCTCATGGCGGTCACCCAGGGACCGAGGCTGCGCCCGCCTAAAAAGTACGCATCCGAGCTGGCGTTGGCACGCCTTGCAAATGTAACGCCTATGATGATGACCGCCGCCATGTAGATAATCATGGCAGTCAGTATCTGTAAAGTATCTCCCATTCCAGTAATTCCTTTCTATACACAATATGAAATTCATTATATACAAAACAGGAGAGTTTGGCAATCGTTAATTCAGCGTCCGTCCTTCCGGAAGCCGCCTCATCCGTCCACTTCGCCGTAGATGAGCATCTGTATCATCTGCGCCGTCTCCGCCATTCCCGTACCGCTGTCCATGCTGCATTTCTGGATATAGCGGTACGCCGCCTCCTCGCTTAAGTGGTTGCGCTCCATCAGAAGGCGCTTGGCGTTAAGGATGTCCTTTTCTTCCTGTCCGGTCCTCTTCTTCGGTCCTTTCCGGTCTTTCTTATAGCGCCGCTCAATCTGGGAGAGCATCATCTCCACCGTGTTCACCAGGTCGTAGACCTTCAGGGGCATGGGGAGGGACATGGTGCTCCCGTCCGCCTCGCTGAGGGCGCTCCTGGAACCGAGCAGGAGCAGCTCGTAGTACCGGGGCAGGTACTCTGCAAGTCCGGTGTAATACATATCCGGCAGCCTGCAGCTGCAGATGACCAGACCTCTTTCGCCCTCCGCGGCTTCGCTTAAGACTGCGGATGCCGTGCTGCAGGGGACGACGTGGCCGAAGCCGTGGTTTGCCAGTATCCTGCCTACCCGTTTTGCGTCTTCAATTTTCGGTAATGCCACGATGATGCTGCTCAAAAACGCTTCCCCGCCTTCCCTTCTGTAAGATTCCTGCCGCAGCCTGTGCCGGCTGCCGTATGGTGCGATGTGCCGGCTGCCGTGAGGTACACTGTGCCGGCTGCCGTGCGGTGCGCCTGCGCCCCGGCGCCGTCAGATGCGGTAAAGATACCGGGAGAGTTCCCAATCCGACACCTGTCGGCTGTAATCCTTCCATTCGCTCCGCTTGTTCTTCCGGTAATGCTCTGCGAAGCTGCCGCCCAGTGTCTGCGCGATCCACGCATCCTGCTCCATCTCGTTGAGCGCCTCGTTCAGATTTTCCGGAAGGCTGCGGATGCCGAGCTCCTTTTTCTCATCTTCCGAAAGGCTGCGGATATCTGCTTTAAGTTCCGGAGCCAGTTCCATCCCTTTCTCAATTCCTTCCAGCCCTGCCGCCAGACAGAGGGCAAAGACCAGGTAGGGGTCGGCGGATGGGTCGGGGCTGCGCAGTTCCACAACCCGCTCTTTCCTTCTGTCCCCGGGGACCTTGACCATCGCCGTCCTCTGGGAGGAGGACCAGGTGATATCCGACGGCGCCTCAAAGCCCGGCACCAGCCGCTTATAGGAATTGACCAGGGGATTGAACAGCGCCGTCATCCCTTTGATGTGGGCGAAAATGCCGGCAATAAAGGCGTACGCCTCCCTGCTCAGCCCCAGCTCATCCTCCGGGTCCTCAAAAACATTCTTCCCGTCTTTGCAGAGCGCCATATTCACATGCATGCCGGAGCCGTTCACCCCTGCCACGGGCTTGGGCATAAAGGTCGCGTGGAGTCCGTGGCGTTTTGCCACCGTGCGCACCGCCACCTTGAATGTCATGAACTTGTCCGCCGTCTCCAGCACGTCTGCCATCGTAAAGTCTATCTCATGCTGGGCGGGAGCAATCTCGTGATGGGAGGACGCCACATCGTATCCCATCTCTTCCATCGTCAGCACGATGTCCCGGCGGGCGTTCTCTCCTAAGTCCACCGGGCTTAAGTCCATATATCCCGCCTGCTCATGGGTCACGGTGGTCGGGCGTCCGTTCTCATCCGTGTGGAAGAGGAAGAATTCACACTCCGGGTTCACCTGGAAGGAATACCCCTTCTGTTCCGCCTGTTCCTTCACACGCTCCAGGATGTGCCGGGGGCTCTCCCGGTAGGGCGTCCCGTCCGCCCGGTACACGTCGCAGATGAGACGCGCCACCTTGCCCTGCTGGGGACGCCAGGGGAGGATGCAGAAGGTGTCCGTCACCGGGTGGAGATACAGCTCTTCCTCCTCGTCCCGGAAGAATCCTTCCATGGAGGATGCGTCCACCGTGCACGCATTGTCCAGCGCCTGCTCCAGCCTTCCGGCTGTGACCGCCGTGTTTTTCATCGTTCCGAACATATCTGTGAACTGCAGCCGGATAAATTCCACATCCTCCTCTTCCGCCATGCGGAGGATGTCCTCTCTGGTATATCTTGCCATAACCATACGCTCCTTTTTTCTTTTTCTGATATTCTCTTTATATCAATCCGGATGCAGCCTGTCAATATCCCATCAGGTCCCGGTCCACTTCCCGGGCAGCCTCCCGCCCTTCCCGGATTGCCCATACTACCAGGGACTGTCCCCGGTGCATATCGCCTGCGGTAAAGATGCCCGGCACGCCGGTGGCATACTTTCCGGGTCTGGTCTGCACATTGGTCCTTCCATCGGTGGGGACGCCGAAGGCATCCGTCACATAGCTCTGGCTTCCCAGGAATCCTGCGGCGATGAGGACCAGCCGGGCGTCGATGGTCCGCTCGGTCCCCTCCACCAAAGTCATGACGGTGCGCCCGGTCTTTCGGTCTTTTTTCGGCTCCAGAGACACGATGGTCGCTTTGTCCACATTACCCTTTTTGTCTTTGTGGAACTCCGCCACCGTCGTCTGGTAAACCCGCGGGTCTTTGCCGAAGAGCGCTTCCGCCTCTTCCTGTCCGTAATCGGTCTTTCGCACCCGCGGATACTCCGGCCAGGGATTGTCCGGCGTCCTCTGCTCCGGCGGCTTGGGCATCATCTCCAGCTGGGTGACGGAAGCGGCGCCCAGGCGGAGCACGCTCCCCACACAGTCATTGCCCGTATCCCCGCCGCCGATGATGAGCACGGGAAGCCCTTTGGGGGAGACGCAGCCTTTTCCTTTCTTTCCGCCCTCTGTCAGGCTCTTTGTGACTGAGGCAAGATAATCCACGGCAAAAAAGATGTTGCCCGCATCCCGTCCCGGGACATGGATATCCCGCGGGTTGGACGCGCCGCACGCGAGCACCACCCGGTCGTATTCCTTTTGCAGGTCTTTTGCCGGGATGCTCTTTCCCACATCCGCATTTGCGACGAAGCTCACGCCCTCCGCTTCCATCAGACGGATCCTCCGGTCGAGGACGGACTTGTCCAGCTTCATGTTCGGGATGCCATAGCGGAGCAGACCGCCGAACCGGTCGCTGCGCTCGAATACGGTGACCGTATGTCCCATCCGGTTTAGTTCCTGTGCCGCCGCCAGACCGGACGGACCGCTCCCGACGACTGCCACCTTCTTTCCGGTGCGCACCGAAGGGATGCGGGGGCGCACCCAGCCGTTCTTCCATGCAGTCTCGATGATGGCACGCTCATTTTCCTTTACTGATACAGGCCGGTCATGGAGTCCGCAGGTGCACGCAGCCTCGCAGAGCGCGGGGCACACCCGGCAGGTAAATTCGGGGAAACTGTGGGTCTTCTCCAGCCGCTCGTATGCCTGACGCCATTTCCCCCGGTATACCAGATCATTGGTCTCGGGGATGAGGTTATGGAGCGGACAGCCCGACGCCATGCCCGCGATCATCATCCCGGACTGGCAGAAAGGCACGCCGCAATCCATGCACCGGGCGCCCTGCAGTCTCTGTTCCTCCGGGGAGAGAGGCTGTTTAAACTCCCGGAAATCCCCCAGCCGCTCCAGCGGTCCCCGGCAGAGGGCGTCCTTTCTCTCATATTCCATAAATCCTGTCGGCTTTCCCATCAGTCATTTCCCTCCTGTCTGTTCTGGAATACTTCCGCAAATGCCTCCATCTGCGCCTGTTCAGAACTCATCCCTTTCTCTTCGAGCTTCCTGCTTAAGCTGGTCATCCGCTTGTAGTCGTGTGGAATGATTTTCTTGAACTTCGGCAGGTATTCTTCAAAGTGCTCCAGCACTTCCCTGCCCTTTTCCGAGCCGGTCCGCTCCACGTGTTCCGCGATGAGGCTCTTCAGCTCGTGGATGTCCGTCCTGGTCTCCGGCTTTTCGATGGAGATCATCTCTTTGTTCAGGTTCCGGTACAGGGTGTTGTCCTCATCCAGCACATAGGCGATGCCGCCGCTCATTCCTGCGGCGAAGTTCTTGCCCGTGCCGCCCAGTACCACAACCCTGCCTCCGGTCATATATTCGCAGCCGTGCTCACCCACGCCTTCCACCACAGCGCAGGCTCCGGAATTGCGCACGGCGAACCGCTCGCCTGCCGCGCCGCAGAAGAACGCCTTTCCCCCGGTGGCGCCGTAGAGCGCTACATTTCCGGCAATCACATTTTCCCCGGCATCGTGCATCCGCCCTGCCGGAGGACAGATGGAAAGGATGCCGCCGGAGAGTCCCTTCCCGAAATAGTCGTTGGCATCTCCCGTGAGCCGGATGGTAAGTCCCTTCGGGATGAACGCGCCGAAGCTCTGACCGCCTGCGCCGGTGCAGTCCACGGTGATGGTATCATCTGCAAGCCCGTCTTTGTGGCAGCGCGTCAGCTCTGCTCCCAGCAGGGTCCCGAACGTCCGGTCCGTATTGCCCACTTCCACGCAGGCGGAAGCACGGGTCCCCTTTTTCAGGGCGTTTCCGAGTTTCGGGAGCAGAACCTTTTCATCCAGGGTCTTTTCCAGACCGAAATCGCAGGCGTCTTCCGGATGGAAGGTGACGCGCTGCTCCCCGGTGTAAGAATGGTCCAGTACGGCGCTTAAGTCTACTTTCTGCGCCATCGGATTTTCCGGGTCTTTTTTCTGCCTCAGCAGGTCGCTCCTACCCACCATCTCATCCAGCGTGCGGAATCCGAGGCGGGCCATATATTCCCGCAGCTCCTGCGCGATAAAGCGCATGAAGTTCACCACATATTCCGGTTTTCCCCGGAACCGCTCCCGGAGCTTCGGATTCTGGGTCGCCACGCCCACCGGACAGGTATCCAGGTTGCAGACGCGCATCATCACGCAGCCGAGGGTCACCAGCGGAGCAGTGGCAAAGCCGAACTCCTCCGCGCCCAGGAGGGCGGCAACCGCCACATCCCGGCCGCTCATCAGCTTTCCGTCCGTCTCGATCATGACACGGCTGCGCAGCCCGTTCTTTAACAGGGTCTGATGGGTCTCCGCAAGCCCCAGCTCCCAGGGGAGACCGGCGTTGTGGATGGAGCTCTCCGGCGCCGCCCCGGTTCCTCCGTCACATCCGGAGATGAGGATGACCTGGGCTCCCGCCTTTGCAACGCCGGCCGCCACGGTGCCCACGCCTGCCTCCGAGACGAGCTTTACGGAAATCCGGGCGTATTTATTGGCATTTTTCAGGTCATAGATGAGCTGCGCCAGGTCTTCAATGGAATAGATGTCATGGTGGGGCGGCGGGGATATGAGGCTTACGCCGGGCGTGGAGTGCCTCGTCTTCGCAATCCACGGATACACTTTCTTTGCCGGAAGGTGTCCGCCCTCGCCGGGCTTTGCCCCCTGCGCCATTTTAATCTGGATTTCGGAAGCGCTGACCAGATACCTGCTGGTCACGCCGAAGCGCCCGCTTGCCACCTGTTTGATGGCAGAGCACCGGTCGTCTTTCGTGCCCGCCGAGTCCATCCGCTCTTCGCTCTCACCGCCCTCGCCCGTATTGGACTTGCCGTGTATCATGTTCATGGCGCGCGCCAGCGTCTCATGGGCTTCCTGGGAGATGGAACCGTAGGACATGGCCCCGGTCTTGAAACGCTTCACGATGTCGTCCACGCTTTCCACTTCCTCCAGGGGGATGCCCTCCTCCGGATAGCAGAATTCCAGCAGGGAGCGCAGGTTCCCGCTTTGCTCCGCGTCCACCATTGCCGTGTATTCTTTGAACATGCCGTAGTCGCCCGTGCGGGTGGCTTTCTGGAGCATGTGTATGGTCCCGGGGTTATACCGGTGCTCTTCCCCGCCGCTCCTTGCCTTGTGCTTCCCGAGGCTGTCCAGCGTCAGGTCCGTATCCCGCCCCAGCGGGTCGAAGGCACGGGAGTGGAGCGCATCCGCACTGCGCGCGATATCTTCCAGCGTGATGCCGCCCACCCGGCTGACCGTGCCGGCAAAATACCGGTCCGTCACTTCCCGGGAGATGCCCACCGCCTCAAATATCTTGGAGCCCTGGTAGGACTGGATGGTCGATATCCCCATCTTGGATGCAATCTTGACGATGCCGTGGAGCACCGCATGGGTATAATCCTCTACCGCCGCATAGTAATCTTTGTCCAGGAGTCCTTCTTCGATGAGCTCCCGGATGGATTCCAGAGCAAGATAGGGGTTCACCGCGCAGGCGCCATAGCCCAGAAGGGCGGCAAAGTGATGCACTTCCCTGGGTTCTCCGGACTCCAGGATGAGGGACATGGATGTCTGCTTCTTCGTCTCCACCAGGTACTGATGGACCGCAGACACCGCCAGAAGCGACGGGATGGGCACATGGTTCTCATCCACGCCCCGGTCGGACAGGATGAGAATATTGGCGCCGTCCCGATATGCCTTGTCCACCTCCACAAAGAGGTGCTCCAGCGCCCGGGAGAGCTTTGCGCTCTTGTAGTAGATGATGGGTACGGTCGCGGCGCGAAATCCCTCCCGGCGGATATTCTTAATCTTGAGCATGTCCGTGTTCGTCAGGATTGGATTCTGAATCTTCAGCACCTGGCAGTTCTCCGGCCGCTCTTCGATGAGATTGCCGTTCCTTCCCACATAGACTGTGGTCCCGGTGACGATTTCCTCCCGTATCGCGTCGATGGGCGGGTTCGTCACCTGGGCAAAGAGCTGTTTGAAATAGTCGAACAGCGGGCGGTGCTTCTTCGAGAGCACTGCAAGAGGCGTATCCGCGCCCATGGCAGCCGTCCCTTCCGCTCCGTTCAGCGCCATCTCACAGATGGATTTCCGGTATTCTTCATAGGTATAGCCGAATGCCTTCTGGAGCTGGTGCAGTTCCTTCCTGCTGTACGCGGGCACCCGCATATTGGGAATCTTCAGGTCTTTTAACTCCACAAGGAAACGGTCCAGCCACTCCCCGTAAGGGCGGGCTTTGGCATAGGATTCCTTGAGTTCCCGGTCGTCGATGATGCGCCCCTTCTTCGTATCGACCAGGAGCATCTTCCCCGGGCGGAGCCGTTCTTTTAAGAGGATTTCCTCTTCCGGAACGGAAAGGACGCCCACCTCGGAAGCAAGGAGTACGTCGCCGTTTTTCATCACATAATACCTGGACGGGCGCAGACCGTTCCGGTCCAGCACCGCACCCATCACGTCGCCGTCGGAAAAGACGATGGCAGCCGGACCGTCCCAGGGCTCCATCATGGTCGCATAGTACTGATAGAAATCCCGGATTTCCTGGGAGAGGGTGTCATTGTTGGACCAGGGCTCCGGGATGGTCATCATCACCGCCAGGGGCAGGTCCATGCCGCTCATGACAAGGAATTCCAGCGTATTGTCCAACATCGCCGAATCCGAGCCTTCCCGGTCTACTACCGGGAGTATCTTGTGGAACTGGTCTTTTAACGCGCCGGACGTCATATTTTCCTCCCGGGCGCGCATCTTATCCGCATTTCCGCGGATGGTATTGATTTCCCCGTTGTGGACCATGAGCCGGTTCGGGTGGGCTCTCTGCCAGCTCGGCTCTGTATTGGTGCTGAACCGGGAATGGACCATGGCGATGGCGGATTCATAGTCCTCATCCTGAAGGTCCGCAAAGAAGGACCTGAGCTGCCCCACAAGGAACATGCCCTTGTAGACAATGGTCCTGCCGGACATGGACACCACATAGGCGTCATCGCAGCTCTGCTCGAACACCCGTCTCGCGATATACAGGCGCCGGTCGAATTCCAGCCCCTTCTCCAGATGCTCCGGCTTCTTTATAAACGCCTGGACAATGCAGGGCATGCACGCCCGCGCCCGGTGTCCCAGGACTTCCGGGAAGACAGGCACTTCCCGGTAGCCGAGGAATTCCATGCCCTCCTTCTCCACGATAATCTCGAACATCTTCCGCGCCTGATTCTTCTTTAATTCATCCTGCGGGAGGAAGAGCTGGGCGATACCGTACTCCCGCTCGCCGCCGATGGCGATGCCTTCCTTCCGGCAGACCTTTGAGAAAAAGCGGTGGGATATCTGCAGAAGGATGCCTACGCCGTCCCCGGTCTTCCCTTCCGCATCTTTTCCCGCGCGGTGCTCCAGGTTCTCCACGATGCGCAGCGCCCGCTCCACGGTGAGATGGCTCTTCTTCCCATCTTTATTCACCACCGCTCCGATGCCGCAGTTATCGTGTTCAAATTCCGGGGAGTACAGTCCCCTCTTTTCCTGCTCTTTCATTTGCTCCACTCCTTTTGTATGTGCTGGTCTTATTCCAGGCAGCCGGTCCGGATGATGCCGGCTTACCGGCTCCCTTCAGAATAAAATAAAAAAAGTCAGAATCCCCCTTTCGGAAATCCTGACGTCTTTGTCACACTTTTTTCAATTTCTGTATACTATACCTGATATCCCGCCGTTTGTAAACCCCTGAAATTATTTTTTCAAAAAAAGGATTGACAACCCCCGCCCTTCGACACTATACTATGGAGCATGAAAAGCAAAGGCGCTTTGGGACCTGGTCCCGGAGTGCCTTTTTTTCTGTCTGCGGCGCGCCAAAACAGCGGACCTGCACGGGTCCCCGGCAGCCGGCACCGATTTTATTTTATCATCAGGGAGTGTTCATCATGGAAACCATACAATCGGACAGAATCAGAGAAGCCTGCGGCGTCTTCGGCGTATTTGACACGGAAGGAGGGGACGCGGCACATTCCATTTATATGGGGCTCTGCGCCCTGCAGCACCGGGGACAGGAATCCTGCGGCATCGCGGTGTGCGACACCGGCGGTCCCAAAGGCAATATCTGCTGCCACACAGGCATGGGACTGGTCAATGAAGTCTTCCGGGAGGAGGATATCAAAAAACTCTCCGGCAATCTCGGCGTCGGGCACGTCCGCTATTCCACCACCGGCGCTCCCACTCTGCAGAATGCCCAGCCTCTGGTCCTTAACTATATCAAAGGCACCCTGGCGCTGGCGCACAACGGGAATCTTGTCAACGCGCAAAAGCTCCGGCACACGCTGGAACTTTCCGGCGCCCTCTTCCACACGGATACCGATTCCGAGGTCATCGCCCACTGCATCGCACGGGAGCGTCTCCGCACAAAAACCGTCGAGGAAGCCGTGCTGAACACGGCGCAAAAAATACGCGGCGCTTACGCCCTGGTCATCGCCAGCCCCAAGAAACTCACCGCCATCCGGGACCCCCTCGGGATAAAGCCCCTGTGTCTGGGAAGGCGTGGGAACACGTATGTCATCGCCTCCGAGGACTGTGCACTGCGAAGTGCCGGAGCAGACTTCCTGCGGGATATCCGCCCGGGCGAGATGGTCACCGTCACAGAGGACGGCATCCGCTCCAATACAGCGCTGTGCCAGGAGAAACACGCCCACTGCATCTTTGAATACATCTATTTTGCCAGGCTGGACAGCACCCTGGACGGCATCAACATCTACGACGCCCGGATACGCGCCGGAGCCGCCCTTGCAAAATCCGCCCCCGCGCAGGCGGACCTTGTGTGCGGCGTGCCGGACTCCGGCATTCCCGCAGCCAAAGGATACGCGGAAGCGTCCGGCATCCCCTTCGGGCTCGCCTTCTATAAGAACAGCTATGTGGGGCGGACCTTCATCAAGCCCACCCAGGAAGAGCGGGTCAGCAGCGTGCACCTGAAACTGTCCGTCCTGACATCCGTGGTAAAGGGAAAGCGCCTCGTCCTGGTGGACGACTCCATCGTCCGGGGTACGACCATCTCCCACCTCATCCGGATGCTTAAGGAGGCGGGCGCCCTCAGCGTCCACGTGCGCATCAGCTCCCCGCCCTTCCTCTATCCGTGCTATTTCGGGACAGACGTCCCGTCCAACCGTCAGCTCATCGCATCCTCCCATACCGCGGAAGAGATACGGGAGATGACCGGCGCGGATTCCCTTTCCTACATGCGCATCCAAGACCTCCAGTCCATGGCAGGGGACCTGCCGCTTTGCAGGGCGTGCTTTGACGGAAACTATCCGCTGGAAATCAAAAAGACAGAAAGAAGGAGATAACTTATGTGTACGATTATGTGTTACTGCCATCCGCAGGCAGATTACAGCCGTTTCGCCGGCGGGCTTTCCAGGACCGTCTCACGGGGACCGGACGCCGAGCGCATCCTCCGCGTCCGGGGAGGACTCATGGGATTCCAGCGCCTGTCCATCATGGGGCTGACCGAATCCGGCATGCAGCCCTTTTCCCTGAACGGGAACTTCCTTGTCTGCAACGGGGAAATCTACGGGTTCCGCCGGATAAAGGAAGACCTCATCCAAAAAGGCCGGCACTTTGAGAGCGACAGCGACTGCGAAGTCCTGCTGTTCCTCTATGAAGAGATGGGAACCGGGATGTTCGCATCCCTTGACGCGGAATTTGCCCTTGTCATCTACGACGGCGCCGCAGACGAATGGATTGCCGCAAGGGACCCCATCGGCATCCGCCCCCTCTTTTACGGGTACGATGCAGACGGACACATCCTGTTCGCTAGCGAGGCGAAGAACCTGGAAGGGCTGGTGTCCGACATCTTCCCCTTCCCGCCCGGACATTACTACAAAGGCGGCAGCTTTTACTGCTACCGGGATATCACGGAAGTCTCCGAAATCTGCCGCGATGACCTTGAGACCATCTGCGGAACCATCCGGGAACGGCTCATCGCAGGCGTGACAAAACGCCTGGACTCTGACGCGCCCCTGGGATTCCTCTTAAGCGGCGGACTGGACTCCTCCCTTGTCTGCGCCATCGCAGCCTCTGTGCTCAAAAGACCCATCCGGACCTTTGCCATCGGCATGGAGACCGACGCCATCGACCTGAAATATGCCCGGGAAGCCGCAGACTACATCGGCAGCGACCACACCGAAGTCTACATCACACGGGAGCAGGTACTGGAAGCCCTGCCGGAAGTCATCCGGGCTCTGGGGACCTACGACATCACCACCATCCGGGCATCCATGGGCATGTATCTCCTCTGCCGGGAAATCCACCGGACCACCGATGTCCGGGTCCTCATGACCGGGGAAATCTCCGATGAATTATTCGGTTACAAATACACGGATTTTGCACCCTCGCCGGAAGAATTCCAGAAAGAGTCCGTAAAACGGGTGAAAGAACTGTATATGTATGACGTGCTCCGGGCGGACCGGTGCATCAGCACCCACTCCATGGAGGCCCGGGTGCCGTTCGGCGACCTGGACTTTGTCTCCTGCGTCATGGCAGTCGACCCTGCAAAGAAGATGAACGTCTACGGGAAAGGAAAATATCTGCTGCGCCACGCATTTGAAAAAGACGGCATTCTCCCCCGCTCCATTCTCATGCGGGAAAAAGCCGCCTTCTCCGACGCGGTCGGACACTCCCTGGTGGATGACCTGAAAGCATATGCCGGTTCCCTCTACACGGACGAGGAGTTCGCGGAGAAGGCCGGGCGGTACAGCTTCGCCACCCCCTTTACCAAAGAGTCCCTCCTCTACCGGGAAATTTTCGACTCCTTCTATCCGGGGCAGGCGCACATGGTCGCCGGCTTCTGGATGCCCAACCGGGAATGGGAGGGCTGCGATGTGGACGACCCTTCCGCAAGAGTCCTCTCCAACTACGGAGCGAGCGGGGTTTAAAAACCCTCTTTACTTCTCATAGAGGGAATGCCCCTCCATACCG
Source organism: Candidatus Mediterraneibacter merdipullorum (assembly GCA_019117125.1). Taxonomy (GTDB): domain Bacteria; phylum Bacillota; class Clostridia; order Lachnospirales; family Lachnospiraceae; genus Mediterraneibacter; species Mediterraneibacter merdipullorum. The sequence continues at coordinate 11,917 of DXAL01000001.1, read as the reverse complement.
CAGGCTCCCTCTATCTTCCTGCGCAGCTCTTTTACCTTCGCGTGATCGCCGCCCCCGCAGCTGATGCCGACCACCGCATCGTCTGTCAGCACCACGGAGGGAAAATAGAAATCGCACAGCCTTCTGTCGTCCGCCACATTGACCGGTATCCCGGCCGCGCGGCAGTCTGTGCATATCCTGCGGTTCGTCTCCCGGTCGTCCGTCGCCGCCAGAACCATATCCATCCCTTTGATGTCCTCTGTCTGGTATGTCCTCTGCTCTGCCTTTATCTTTCCCCCGGATGCGAGCTGTTCCAGCTCCCTGCTGAGGCGGGGCGCCGTCACGCGGATGCGGGCGCCGAATGCCAGCAGCGTCCGCACCCGCCGAAGGGCGATGTTCCCGCCCCCTGCCACCAGGACTTCCTTCCCGGACAGGTCGATAAACATTGGGAAACAGGGTGTCTCCATCTCCATTCCTCCTTCTCCTTCCGGACGTGGCGTCACAGCAGATACAGCAGCGCATTGCAGATGCACGCCGCGATATTGCTCCCGCCTTTTCTCCCTCTCGCCACGATATAGGGAATATCTTTCAGCGTCAGGATGAGCTCTTTTGACTGTACGACATTGACAAAGCCCACCGGAGCCGCGATGATGAGTTCCGGTCGTATCCGTCCCTCCTGAATCAGCTCATAGAGGCGTACGAGCGCGGTGGGCGCATTCCCCACGGCAATGATGAGACCGCCGCCGTTTCCCGCAGCTTCCCCACCGCTTTCCTCCATCCTGCATGCAGCCTCCCTGCCCTGCCGGTACAGTTCTGCCGCCTTGTCCATGCATGCCGCAGCCCGGGTGGTCTGATGTTCCCGGGCAGCCCGGGCCACATCCTCGTCCGACATAAAGCAGTACACTTCGCCGCCGTACTGCGCCAGCCGCTTCTTGTTGATGCCGGCTTTTGCCATCTGGGTATCCGTCACGACAGAAGCGCCGTTTCGGAGCGCTGCCAGCGCCCGTTCCACCGCCTGGTCGGAGAAGACCAGATTGTCCGCATAGTCAAAATCCGCGCTGGTATGGATGCAGCGCTTGACGATGGACTCCGTCCCCGGCGTCAGATAATGGTCTCCCAGTTCTTCCGTGATGATTTCAAAACTCCTTTTCTCGATGTCCGCAGGCAGCACCTGCTCCAGTCCGTTCAGCATATATGTACGCTCCTTCTCAATCTGCTTCCCTGAAAGCTGCTTTCTTCAGTTCGTTCCCAAACCCGCAGGTCACACGGTACACTTCGTCCGCATATCCTGCCAGCTCTGTGCCGATGCGCCCGACTGCCTCCCGGTACTCCCGTTCCCGCGCTTCCACCGGCACCAGACCGCAGCCCACCTCATCGCACAGGAGGATAAGTTCCTCATCCCTTCGTCCTGCCAGAATATCTGCCAGCGATTCCCAGGTCCGCCCTGCCTCAAGCCAGCGGCGGACAAAGAGATGAAAATGGTCCATCACACGGAAGGAGCCGACGGCGTCCAGACCGCAGTCCGCCCCGTCCGTCCACTCGGAAAACCCATAGCGTTTCCTGGCAAATTCCAGTTTTCCCTGATAAGCTCCGCCTGTGATAAATACCATCCTGCTCCCTCTCTCCTTTGTTCCTTCTGCCGCAGCGTGCTCCGGCGGTTTTTGTTCCGGTGATTTGTATTCCAAAGTTCTGTTTTCTGTATCCCCTGCGCCCCGGATGCAGACCGGGCGGCCGGAGACGACTTCCGTCACCTGGTCCGCCATGCCGGAAAGCGCCCGGTTCACCACGCCCAGCGTCTCCTTGTACTTTGCCATTTCCTCTGTATCCGGCGCGCTCTCGCGAAAAACATCGTTTGTCACGACCACGAGGTGGGCGCACCGCTCCCGCAGCATCCGCACGCCCTGCACGATGCGCTCCGCCGCATGTTCTCCCGCGCCCCCGGGCTCGTACATCTCGTTTGCCGTCAGGTTGGAGATACATTCCAGGAGCACGCAGGCGCCGGACAGACCCGCGGGATGTCCCTGTCCTGCGGGATGCCCCTGTCCTGCGGGATGCCCCTGTCCTGCGCCGGACGCTGCATCCTCCGGCAAAGCCTCTCCCAGGAGCTTCCCGGGCAGGTCCAGATACCATTCCAGCGTGGCAAAGCCCCTGCCTTCCCTCTGGTTTCTGTGGCGCAGGATACGCGCTTTCGTCTCCCGCCCCCGGGGCACCATATCCGCGATATAGTAAAGTGGGATGTCCCTTTTTTCTTCCTCACACATCCGGCTGCGAAGCGCACAGATGCGCGCCTCCGCATAGACGGACTTGCCGCTTCCGCTGCCGCCTGTGACAAGCTCCATCATGACCGGTCACCTCCCGCATTTCCCGGGCGGCGGACATACCTTCCCGGACGGATGCGAAACAGTGTATCCATGAGAAAGACTGCCAGTGCGATAACGCCTGCAATCTCCAGCGTCTGGACCAGATAATACGCCGCGTGGGTCCGGTCGTCCGCTATCATGTAATAAACGGTACGGTACATGCCCGCCCCGGGCACAGTGGGAAGGATGCCCGCGATAAGGAACACGGTCACCGGCGCTTTGAACACCCGGGCAAAGATATGCGCCAGCAGGGATATCACCAGCGCTGAGAGGAAGCTTGCCATCACCACATCCAGCCCGCTCTGGGCGCTGAAGAAATAGACGCCTCCGCCGCACGCTCCGGCGATGCCCGCCTGGGGCACATATTTCCACGGCGTCTCTATCAGCACCGCAAATCCGATGATGGCGATAAAACTCCCGAAAACTGCCAGTATCAGCTCTGTCACAGCAGTACACCTCCCTGCCACAGAATATTCACCGATGCAATGCCCGCGCCCACGCCGATCGCCACAGCCGCCGCTGTCATAAAGGCTTCCAGCGCCCGCGCTCCGCCGGAGATATAGTCGCCCCGGAGGGTGTCGCGTATGGCGTTGGTGATTGCCACGCCCGGCACAAGGGGCATGATGCTGCTGATGATGACTGTGTCCATGTTCACCACCGGCTCAGTCACTTTCAGCACTGCCGCAGCCGCAGCCACGCCCGCCGCACATAGAATATTGAGGAGGAATGCGCTCATCCGCACCCGCTTCCCTGCGGTCATCAGGACTGCCAGGATGGCGCCTGCCGCCCCTGCGGAGATAATCTCCGCAAATCCGCCTCCAAACAGAGGTGCAAAACCTGCCGGCACAAGGATGGTCGCCAGATTGTACATCCAGGTAGTGTACTGTTTTCCCCGTATCTTTTTCAGTTTCTCCCGCGTCTCTTCTGCTGAGAGTTCCCCTGCACAGTACTGCCTGGAGATTTCATTGACCTCGACGATGCGGTGCAGGTTGGTCCCCCGGTCGTGCACCCGGCGCATGACCGTGACCGCCTCTTCCCCGGGATGGCTGACCGTGACGATGATGCCCGTGAGCATCACGAGCGCTTCCGCCTCCGCCGTTCCCGTGGTATTCAGGATATGTTTCATCGTGTCTTCGACCCGGTAAGTCTCTGCACCGCTCCGGAGCATGATCTCTCCTGCCAGGACTGCCATATTTATGATTGCCTTGTCATCCATATCTTCGTTCTCCATCTGTTCCGGGCTGCTGCCCTTGTCCCGGATTTCCTGTCATCCGTTCCAGGCTGCTCTCACCCGATATCCGCATACCGGTATTCCAGCGCCCCGCTTGCCGGGACCTGCCGGATGCCGGTCACATCCGGGTTCACCAGGTTGACGCTCTTCATGGCATACAGGGGGATGATGTAGAACTGCTCCCCCACTGCCAGCTGCTCCGCCTCGTGCATGAGCGCCGTCCGCTCTTCCGGGTCCGTCTCCCTTCCCGCCTGCTCCACCAGCGCGTCATATGCCTCATCCCGGATGCCGCTGCAGTTGTAGGTGCTGTTGGAGGTGAGCATCGACAGGTAGGTGAAGGGGTCCGCGAAATCTGCCGTCCAGTTCATCCGGCACAGGTCGAAATCCCCTGCGTGGCGCGCGGAATAATTTGCCTGCAGTTCCTGGGCTTCCAGCCGGATGGTAATATTCAGGTTCTGTTTCAGCTGTTCCTGTACCACCTGAGCCGTATCCGAATCCATCTCCAGGGTCGGATACCGGTACGTCAGCTCCGGAAATCCCTCCCCGTCCGGATAGCCCGCCTCTGCCAGGAGCTGTCTGGCTCGTTCCACATCTTCCTCAAAGGGCGGCTCTGCCCCGTCCACAAAGTATTCCCCGGTATTCCGGTCTTTCATGTATTTTGCCACCAGGCTGCGGGTGGGCTCTGTATCGCTCCCTACAATGCTGCAGAGCGCTTCCCGGTCTATGGCAAGATTGAGCGCCTCCCGGACGCGCACATCATCCAGCGGCTCCACATCCAGATTCATATAGATGTACCGCGTGGCAATGAGGTCGGTGACAAACAGGTCGTCCTGCCCCTCATACGCCTCCATAACCGTGGAGGAAAGGGACGTGGCGACATCCACTTCACCCGCTTCATAGGCATTTGCCATAGACTGGGCATCGTCAAAGAACCGGTAGACGATGCGGTCCAGGCTGACCGCGTCCGCGTTCCAGTAGTATTCGTTCTTTTCCAGGACGAAATACTGGTCCGGCACATATTCCGCAAGGCAGAAGGGACCGTTTGCCAGGCTGGTATCCGGATTCTTGTCCCAGCCGCTCTCCACCGAATCGGCATACTTTGCGCAGGAGGGAGTGTACACGGGAAGCCGGAGCAGGTCCGGGAAATAAACGCAGGGCTCCTCCAGATGAAAGATGAGCGTTTTGTCGTCGGGCATCTCCACTCCCAGGCTCTCCAATTCCGCTTCGCCGTTGTAGACTGCCTCCGCATTTTCAATGGGGAACAGATAATTGGCATAGCCGCTCCCGGATGCCGGGTCCAGCGCGCGGGTGATGGTATTGTAAAAATCCGCCGCCGTCACAGGGGAGCCGTCCGACCAGCACGCATCCTCCCGCAGATGGAAAGTCCACACCGTCTGGTCGTCGCTGACCTCATGGCTTTCTGCCGCCCGGTATTCGATGTCCCCGTTTTCATCAAATGTGAGAAGCTCATCCAGGGCGCTCACCGAATATGCCAGATAGGTGAGCGCGATGGAGCCCGCCGGGTCCATGGAACCGGTGTCGCTATTGACTGCCACGGTGAGCTGCTTCCCTTCCGCGCCGTCAGATACAGGCGCTGCCGTCACGCATCCGGTCAGCGCTGCGGTGCAGGTCAATGCCAGTGCCAGCAGTACTGCTGTAATTCGTTTCTTCATCCTGTCTCGTCTCCTGTCCTTCTCCTCCCGTATCCGGAAGGTCATCTTCCTATATCTGGGATGTCATCCGGTACGTGCTGCCGCGCCGGCCGCTGTGCTCCTCTGAATAGAGGAAGCAGGACACCTCCCGGTCACCGAACCGGTACTGCCCCGGCGCCTCCTTCCCGCAGCATTCCAGCGCATAGCCGCACCGGTCTGCAAAGGGGCAGCGCGCGTCCGTGCATGCCCCCGGATTCCCGGCGGACTCTCTTGCCGGTCCGGATTTCATCCTGGACGCCCGGATGGGGTCCGGCTCCGGAACCGCCGAGAGCAGCAGCCTGGTATAGGGATGCCAGGGGTCTTTGCAGACCTGCTTCGTCTTCCCGGTCTCCACGATATGCCCGCCGTACATCACGGCGATGCGGTCGCTGATCCTTCGCACGACATACATGTCATGAGAGATGAACAGACAGGCAAACCCGATTTTCCTCTGTATCCGGAAGATGAGCTCCAGTATCTGCTCCCGCGTGGTCGCATCCAGGGAGGAAATCGCTTCGTCGCACACCAGCACATCCGGCTCTGTGACCAGCGCTCTGGCGATGCCGATGCGCTGGCGCTGTCCGCCGGAAAATGCCCGGGGATACCGGTCTGCGGCTTCCTGCGGAAGCCCTGTCAGCGTCAGGATTTCCCGGATGCGCTCCTCTTTTTCCTGCCCGGAAAGCCCCCGGAGCCGCTCCGACCCGTCCAGCGCCTCCAAAAGCGCACGGCGCACGGTAAGACAGGGGTTCAGGGATGCATAAGGGTCCTGGAATACCATCTGCACCGTTCCCTGGAAGGAATCCATCCGGCGTCCGCGCTTTAAGACCTGCCCGTTGTGATACAGTTCCCCTGCATCCTCCCGCAGCATTCCCGTCAGGATGCGGGCAGCCGTCGTCTTGCCGCTTCCGCTCTCCCCGACCAGCGCCAGTATCTCGCCTCTGCGGATTTCCAGGGAAATATCCCGGATGCCTTCTCTCTCATCAAATATCTTCGTCACATGTTCCAGCCGCAGGAGCGCCTCTTCCCCGGCCGGTCCCTCATCCCCGCTCTTTGCTTCTCCCACCCGGAGCCTGCCGCCTTTCGCATCTTTTAAGAGCTGCTTCGTATACGCCTCACAGGGGTGGTAGAAAATATCTTCTGCCGTGCCGCTCTCGATGATTTCCCCGGCGCGCATCACATACACATCCCGGCACATGGCAGCGGTCACGCCCATGTCATGGCTGACAAGCAGCAGGGCAGTCCCGGTCTCCCGCACGATACGGCGCAGCAGCTGTAATATCTGCGCCTGCACGACCGCGTCCAGCGCTGTGGTAGGCTCATCTGCGATGATGAGCTCCGGCTCGCAGGCAAGGGCGATGGCGAGCACGACCCTCTGGCGCATGCCTCCGGAAAGTTCAAAGGGATACTGCCTCATCCTCAGCGCCGGGTTGCGGATGCCAACCATCTCCAGCAACTGCACTGCCCGCGCCGCCGCCTCTTTCCTGGTGCATCCCGTCCTCGCCCGGACCGTCTCCCGGACCTGCCGCCCGATCTTCACCGACGGATTCAGGCAGCTTAAGGAGTCCTGAAAAATCATCGCCACATTTTTCCCGGGAACCGGGGCGCTGCCGCTCACCGTGATGCCGTCGTGCCGCACGGACGCGCGGGCGCCCAGCAGTCCCATCACCGCCAGCATCGCCGTGCTCTTTCCGGAGCCGGACTCCCCTACGAGCCCGGTGATGCTCCCCTTTTCCACAGTGAAGCTGATATTATTTACGATATCCGGTGCGCCCTGCGCTCCCGGATACTGTACGCTCAGATTTCTGACTTCCAGCACATTCATCCTTCTTCTCTCCCACCTGCCGCCGGAGCCTGTCCGCCTGCCTGTCTCTCCGCTGCCGTCCCAGCCATGTTCAGCGCCAGCAGCATCACGCAGAGCACCAGGAGCGGGAACAGCATCTGGTAGGGATAAAGCATCATCTGGCTCCTGGCTTCCTGGATAATCGTCCCAAGGCTCGCCTCCGGCGCCGCGATGCCCACGCCGAGGAAACTTAAAAATGCCTCTGTAAAAATCGCCTGCGGGACGAGGAATATCAGGTTCACGATGATGGGACCTGCCGCGTTGGGCAGGAGATGCCGCAGCAGGATGCGCAGCGGACAGATGCCCTCCATCCGGGCTGCATAGGCGTATTCCATCTCTTTGAGCCGGAGGACCTCCCCCCGGACCATCCGGGCCATGCCAATCCATCCTGCGATGCAGAGTCCCAGGATCATGCTGCCCACGCCTGCCCCCAGAACAAGGGTGATGAGGATGACATAGAGCATGGACGGAATGGCGGACAAAATATCCGCAATGCGCATCAGGACCTGGTCGGCGCGCCTGCCGGCATAACCGGACACCGCGCCGTAGAGCACGCCGATGCACCCGTTGAGCAGGGCGCTCAGGATGCCTACTCTCAGGCTGATGCCCGCGCCGTACCAGACCCGGGTAAACAGATCCCGCCCGAACCGGTCCGTTCCGAACCAGTGAAGCAGGGAAGCGCCCTGGTTGCGTATCTGGGCATCCTGCGCGGAATACGACCAGGGACTGACAAGCGGCACCATCACCGCCAGCAGAATCCAGACCGCGAGTACGATGCATCCGGCTGCCGCCATCCGGCTGCCGCCCATGTATGTTTTCCACTGCTGTCTGATCCGCTTCCGCATGACGTGCCCTCCTTTCCGTTTACGCGCGCTCCTCCCGGTATGCCCTCCGGGTCTTCGGATCCAGCCACGCGCACAGCAGGTCCGTAATAAGATTTACAAGGATCACCACTGCGCCCATAAAGACCGTAAGCCCCAGGATGAGCGTGTAATCCCGGTTCGTGATCGAGCCGACAAACTCCCGCCCGAGCCCGGGTATGGTGAAAATGCTCTCCACCACGAAGCTTCCCGTCAGCAGGGATGCGGACGCCGGACCAATGTAATTGATGACCGGGAGATACGCATTTTTCAGCGCATGTGTAAATATGACCTGCCGCCTGCCAAGTCCTTTGGCCCTGGCAAACAGCACATAATCTTTCGTAAGCTCCGTCTCCAGCGTACTGCTGACCAGCCGCGAGACCATGGCCGCCGGATAGAGCGAGAGCGCCGCCACCGGCAGGATGTAATGGATCGGGCTTAACAGTCCGGACGCCGGAAGCAGCTTTAATTTCACACTGAATACGAGCATCAGCAGGATGGCCGCCGCGAAGCCCGGGATGCCCGCCGCCACCATGCCGCCTGCCGAGAGCACATGCTTTACGCCCCTTCGGTCCGACACCGCGCTCAGGACCCCGAAGCCTGTCCCAAGGATGAGGGATGCCGCCAGCGCCGTCAGTCCGACGGAAGCCGTGATGGGCCACGCCCGCCCGATGATTTCCGTCACGCGGACCGACGGGTCCTGATAGGATATCCCCAGATTCCCGTGCAGCACCTCCCCCATGTAGGAAAGGTACTGGGTGAGAAGGGGCTTATCCAGCCCGTACTCCTGCTCGACGGCTTCCACCACCTGCTCCGACACCCCGCCCCTCTGGAACGGGCTTCCGGGGATGATGCGGACCAGGAAAAACGTAACCGTAATAAGGACAAAAAGAGAGAGGAGCCCCGTCAGTATACGCCTGCATGTATATCGGGCCATATCCTCTCACCGCCTTTCTTTAAAACCTGATTGCCCATTTAATAAATATAGCATATTGTCATGGCCATGTCATTAAAAAGCATAAAGAAAGGGAGCCTCCTTCTACCGGAGACTCCGTCAGACATAGATCTGCATTTTTACTCTGTCACATCCGCGAGCTGAAACCGCACAATCTTCTTCAGGTCTTCCAGCGCCACTTCGACCTGATAGCCGATCTTTCCCGCACTGAAGATGATTTTTCCGTGCGCGGCCGCACTTTCGTCAATCGTCGTTGTAAACGGCTTTTTCATGCCGATCGGCGAGCAGCCGCCGTGCACATATCCGGTCAGCGGAAGCAGCTCTTTCTGCCGGATCATTTCAATGCTCTTCTCACCCACGCTCTTCGCCGCCTTCTTCAGATTCAGTTCCTTCTCCACAGGAATCACAAACACATAATGTTCTTTTGATCTTCCTTCTGTAACCAGCGTCTTAAATACAAGATCCGGATTCTCTCCCAGGGCCTTTGCAACCTCCGTGCCGCTGATGGCTCCGGTGCTCAGATAATTATAACTGTTGTACGGAATCTTTTTCTGCTCCAGAAGACGCATCACATTTGTTTTTTCATCTTTTTTACCCATGTATATTCACTCCCTGCAGTGATCACCACACCTCAGCCAGAAGGAAATCTGCCAGATGTACGATCTTTATCCCGTTTTCTATTCCCGTATCCATCCCGTTGAGCGTAACTACATATTTCGGATAATGATCCGGTATCTCCATGAGGTTTCCGATTTCTCTGTCCGAATTTTCCGGCAGCTGCACGCAGACCTGCACATACACCTTTTCATCTCTGCGCACACCGATAAAATCGATTTCCTTTGTGCCGTTCTTTCCGATACAGACATCATACCCCCGCCGTTTCATCTCAAGGAAAACAATATTTTCCAGTGCGCCGTCCAGCATTTTACGGTTGTATCCCAAAAGACAGTATTTCAGAGTGACATCCGCCAGATAATATTTTTCCTGTGTCTTCAGGAGGCTTTTTCCCTGGATATCATAACGGCGGCATGGATAAATGATAAACGCCTGCTCCAGCCAGTGCAGATAATTATAGATCGACTCAACAGATACAGTGCGGTGCTCGCTTTTTAAAAACTTTGATATAGAATTCGCGGAAAAGGTTTTCCCCATATTTTCAAGAATATACTTAACAACCCGGTCAAAAAGATCCTGCCGGTTGATGCGGTGGTGTTTAACAATGTCTCTTGAAATCACCGTATGATAAATTCCGTTTACGATCTGATATGCGTTTTGCTCATCATAGCTGCCCAGCGCGATAACCGGAAATCCGCCGAAACGGATATATTCTTCCAGCAGTTCCTTTTCCGGGCGGGAATCGCCTTTTTTAAAGTCGAGATACTCCCTGAACGACAGGGTAAACACAGGGACTGATACAAAACGCCCGGTCAGATAGGTCGACAGTTCACTGGACATCAGTCTGGAATTAGACCCTGTCACATAAATATCAGCATCCTGTCCTTCCAGAAGGCTGTTTACACACTTCTCCCATCCTCTTACTTCCTGTATCTCATCCAGCAGAAGATAACAATGTCCTTTTCCACGTATACAGTCTGTAAGTTCGTTATACATATCTTTTGCAGAAATGTCGTCAGGAATGTCCATTTCCGTATATCGTTTCTGGATGATCCTTTCATCCGGTATCCCGCGGTTTCTCAGTTCGTCCGCAAGCATTTCAAAAATAGTGGACTTGCCGCATCTCCTCACACCGGCAAGTATCTTTACTAATGGCTGATCTATAAAAGGCTTGATCGCCTGTCCGGGATAAATATTACTATTAACTACCGGTTATTTACAGATTTCATCAAGCGGCGCGATCTGGATTCCCTCTTCTTTCAGCGCGCTGCGAATCTTCTCCACAAAGAGCAGCGCTTTCTCGCCGTCCCCGTGCACGCACACGGAATCCGCCCGGATATCAATATCCTTTCCGGTAACAGCGGTCACTTTGCCTTCCTTCACCATGCGCACCACCCGGGCGATGGCCTCACCCTCGTCGCGGATGAAGGCGCCTTCTTTCTTCCGGTTGACGAGGCTTCCGTCCTCCTCATAACCGCGGTCCGCGAACACTTCGCTTGCAGTCTTAAGCCCCAGGTCTTTTGCCGCGCGGATCGTCTCGCTTCCGGAAAGGCCCATGACGATCAGTTCCGGGTCATAATCTCTGACTGCCTCGCAGATGGCGCTGGACAGTGCATAGTCCTTCGCCGCCATATTGTAGAATGCACCGTGGGGCTTCACATGCTGCAGCTTCATTCCCTGTGCCTGGCACATGCCGCCCAGGGCGCTGATCTGATACAGTGTATAGGCCTTTGCCTCTTCCGGCGAGACCACCATGTTCCGGCGTCCGAATCCCATCAGGTCCGGGAATCCCGGATGTGCGCCGATGCGGATGCCCGCCTCCTTTGTGCGGCTTACGGACTGCATCATCACCACCGGGTCTGACGCATGGAATCCGCAGGCGATATTCGCCGAGGAAATGAGGGGGATGATCTTCTCATCCATCCCGAGGGTATAGCGTCCGAAGCTCTCCCCCAGGTCGCTGTTTAAATCTACTTTATACATTTCATTCCCTTCTTTCTTACATGATATCCGGATCAGTCCAGCCTCAGCATCCGCTGGATGAACCCGGTGTCCGCCCTGCCTTCGCAGAACTCCGGATTGCGCATGATCTGGAACTGGAAGTCCAGGTTCGTCTCCACGCCGAGGATCACCATTTCATCCAGGGCGGAGCGCATCTTCTGGATCGCCGCGTTGCGGTCCGGCGCATGGACGATGACCTTGGCGATCATGGAATCATATTCCGACGGGATGCGGTATCCGGTATAGAGCGCCGTGTCCACGCGCACGCCGTTGCCTGCCGGGAGGTGCAGGTGTTTCACCACGCCGGGGCTTGGCATAAAGTTCTTCTCCGGAATCTCCGCATTGATGCGGCACTCGATGGCAGGACCGCGCAGCCGGATGCCCT
>DXAL01000024.1 GCA_019117125.1 Candidatus Mediterraneibacter merdipullorum | reverse complement strand
CAAATTTATTTTATGCCAGATTCTGGGGGCGTCAGGATGTTTACGCAAGCCGGAGCGAGAAAAAAGCCACAGGAGAAGCAGGACATTACACACAGTGTCACAATCGGTGGGAGAACATCTGCCCTAAAATGCGTCATGAGAAAATGAATTGTAAAGACTGTCCCCATCAATCGTATAAACAGTTGACTGTGAATGATATACTGGCTCATTTATATGGAAAATCACAACCGGATGATTATGGTTTTGGTGATGCAGCGTTCTGGATGCAGTTACATGAAGATATGCGCCAGGCAGGTTTTTTTGTTAAATCAGTAGAAGACTCTTGCGAAAATTTTGCAGTTATAGATCAGGAAATTATCTGGTATGGAAATATTCATTTGTTGGGGAAAGAAAAAATCGAAGACAATATGATGCGGGTGAACGATAAAAAAATTGCTGCTGAATTAATGGAACTGGCGTTTAAATGATAAAAGAGAGGTGTCCTCAATCATGTTCAGTCCTGGACGGTTTGTAACGCATCTGCAACATATTCCAGCGAACTCTCCACAATTCCGCCATTTTCGTTTACCCAAATGTTAATCGGATACAACAAGATACGATCCAGACGCCGCAAGGCGCTGCACGACCTCCCAGGACAGATGTCCTGGGAGGTTTTTGTATCTTTCCGAAAAGAGGTGTGCTATGATAAAGAAAGTGATTTCAAATACGGCAGCTCCGGAGGAGAGAAGATGAAGTTCAAATATAAGATTACTATCATATTGTGCTGCATTCTGATTGTGACGACAGGGCTCATTTCAGGTCTCTGGTATCGTTATTCAAAAGAAATGATCGTGGAGAATGCATTTGAATCCACGAATCTGCTTTTGAGGGAGCGCGATAAAATCCTGACAGACACCATTGAGTCTATCAATAATCAGATAGGGACTCTTGCATACAACAACAATATTGTCGACCGTTATCTGAACAATAAATGGGAGAATAAATATCTCAATGACCAGGCGACGGAGCGTATGGAAACTTTGATAACAAACATCTATACGGGCAATCCGGAGATATATTCCATTGAAATAAGCAACTACAGCGGGGACAGTCTTGTCCGGGGGCAGAAAATCGAGAATGGATTTCTGAACCGGGAGGAGTTGGAACGAAAGCTTGAAAAAGTGGGACAGAACTATCTGATTCTGGGAATCGGGGATGACCGATACCATCCGGATAAGATCGTGCTCTTTCGTTTTCTGACATATTATGGGAAAAATATCGGATACTGCGCGGTCACGCTGGAAAGCCGTGAGTTTGAAGATACTTTTGAAGATGCTTTTCACGATGACGCACTGATACTGATAGGAACGCAGGATGGTACACTATTGTATGCATCGGATGAGATTGATGAACAGACAGGTGAAACAAATATAGTCAGCGCGATGGAGCATCGGGACTCGGGGGATGAGAAGACGATCGTAAAGGACGAGAAAGGCGAGGAATGGCTTCTGGTGGGAAACCGGGAATATTCGCCGTTTAAGATGAGTGTGGCAGTTCCGGTAGCCGAGCTTCTGGGTAATATGGGTGAGCGCTTTCTCAACGTAATACTGATAACTGTCCTGATGCTGGGAATGCTCCTCGGAGTTGTTTACATCCTTACGCGGTGGATTGGAAGAAATATCGATATCCTGACAGAGGCGATACAGACATTTGGTAAAGGAAGGATGGATACAGAACTTCAGCTGGAGGGAAAAGACGAATTTGCAAAAGTCTCTCAGGCTTTTAATATCATGACGCAGGACATCAAGCAGCTCACCGAAGATATCCGTGAAAAGGAAAAGGAGAAGATGGCGCTTGAGATACGTTCTCTTCAGGGACAGATTAATCTCCATTTTCTCTTCAATACACTGAACACGATAAAAAATCTGTGCTATATTCAGAGAGTGACGAATGTAGAGCATCTGGTGGATGCTTTTATGAAGCTGCTGCACATCAGCATGGAGCAGGATAAAGAATTTGTCACGCTCAAGACGGAACTGCAGTATACGGAGTGCTACATTGAGATTTATAAATATAAATCGGTCTATCCGATCCGGTACTATATGGATATCGAACCGGAGACGGAGGATGCCCGGATTCTGAAATTTATGATACAGCCGATCGTGGAAAATGCGATTGTGCATGGCCTTGAGGGCAACAGTGAGGACCAGGAAGGCGTTATATTCATAAAAGCAAAACGGGAAGAGGAAGACCTTGTCATTACCGTGCTGGACAACGGACGTGGATTTGATACACGTAAGATTGCGATGTTCAACGGAATTGGGCTGTCAAATACAGAGAAGAGGATAAAACTTCACTATGGCGAACAGTATGGGATAACAGCAGAAAGTATAGAAGGGATATCTACGAGTATTACGGTAAGAGTTCCGTTCAGAAAGGAGCAGTCATGATAAATATTGTTTTGGTAGACGATGACGCGCTGGCGCTGACGAAGATGAAAGACCTGATTCATATCAAAGGCGCAAAAGTGGCGGCGGAGTTTACACAGGCGGATCAGGCTCTGGAATACATCCGGGACAGTCAGCCGGATATTCTGATAACAGATATGCGGATGCCCCGTATCGACGGAGTGGAACTCATCCGACTGGCAAAGCAGTTCCGACCGGACCTCCAGGTGATCGCCATCAGCAGTTACAAAGATTTTCATTATGTAAAAGAAAGCTTCCGGGAAGGCAGCATCGATTATATCTTAAAACATATGATGACAGAGGAAAATATGACAGGCGCGCTTCTTGAGGCGATGAAACAGGTTCGGAAGAACAAAGAGGAAATGCCGCAGGAAGAGATGATAGAAGAAGGGCAGACGGTCCTGCGTGAAAAAATCTTTTCCCAGATGTTCCGGGATGAGATTTCTGTGGAAAAAGCGGAAGAGGACCTGAAGAAATATCGGATTTCCCTGGATGTCAGCAGTACGGTTATTATGATGTGCGAGATTGACGGGTATGGAGACCTTTCCGAACGTTTTCAGGAAGAGGACCGGAGGATATTTTTGAATGCTGCCAGAAACATCATCGAAAAAGTGACGGAAAAGGTGCCGGACAGGGTCATCATAAAGATTAGCGAAGAACGGTATGTCGTACTTCTCTCTTTCAGCAATGTAAAGAGCCAGCTTTATATTTACTCATCCAGCGCGCAATATGCCCGTCAGCTGAACACGAATATGAAGAAGCTTATGAATGTGGACCTTTCCATCAGTCTGGGAAGGCTCTGCATGTCTCTGAAAGAGCTGAGGAAATCTTACGGGGAGTGCGAAGCACTGTTAAAAAACAAATTCTTCGAGGGAAAGGGAAAGATTTATAATCACTACACTGCAGCGGAGACAGCAGGCATTCATGAATCACACGGGAAAGCGGGGAAATTCCAGGGCAGCCGGGTTTATCAGAAACTGCTCTCTCGGGATGAGAGCTGTATGGATGATATCCGGAATGTCTTTCGTGTTTTCAAGGAAGAAAAAGTGCCGGCAATGGTGATCGAACTTGGTGTCGTCGAGATGCTCAATGCCGGGTATAAAGTGATTGAAGAAAAGAATCTGGAAGAAATCCGTGAGAAGGAAAATTTCCACGTTCTGTACGGAAAAATCAAGAGGCAGGATACCGCAGATGAGATGAGCAGCGAAATCTGCCGCTTCTATCAGGACATCATAGATGAGCTGAAAAAGCAGGAAGAACTGGAATCGAGCGGTTACAGCAAATATACGAGCCAGGCGGTAAGCTATCTGAACACCAATTACAGGACAGCCGTATCCCTCCGGGAACTTGCAGAACAGATGGGGATTCACTACGCTTATCTGAGCAAAGTGTTTAAACACGATACAGGCGTCAATTTCGGGGAATATTTAAATAATATCCGGATTGAGAAAGCGAAGGAGATGATACGGGAGGGGCGCTATCGTATCAAAGAAATAAGCGCGGAAGTTGGATTTAACCAGTACAATTATTTTTTCAAAGTGTTTAAGCAGGTCGAAGGATGTACTCCGACAGAATTTGAAAAAAAGATTAAAAATGTATAGCATTTATAAAAAAAAATATAGCCTTTTCGGAGGCTTATTTTTTTTATCATTAGATTACCAAATAAACAAAGGAGGTAAAAAATATGAAAAAGAAACTGGCAAAAAGAGTTCTCGCGGCAGGACTTGCAGGTCTTCTCGGAGCAGGTTGCCTTGCAGGATGCTCAGGCGGTGAGGCAGAGAAGGAAAGCGCATCTGAGGAAAGCGGCGGAAAGATTGAACTGCGTTATGCGACGGGTGATTCCGGTCCGGCAGTAGAGGTGCAGGAGGAAATCGTAAAGGCATTTAACGAGTCACAGGATGAGATTGAAGTGAAACTGGAGACGTACGGTACCGCATTCGATCAGAAGCTGGCGGCTGCGATCGGCTCAAAGAACGCACCGGACATCGTGAAGATGTGGAATTTCCCGGCGTACTATGAGAGTCTTGTTCCGCTCCAGGATTATATCGACACACTGGAGGACAAGGATGACTTTTATGAGACGCTTTTTAACTACGCAGATATGAATGATAATATCTACGGAATGCCGATCGGTTTCTCCACAAGAGCCATCTACTACAATAAAGACCTGACCGATGCGGCAGGAATCACAGTGGAAGACGGATGGACAATGGACGACCTGAAAGAGTATGCAAAAGCAACGACCAACGGCGACGTGACAGGCATGTATTTCTATTACAATCCGGACCCGTATGCATTTGAAACACAGCTTTGGTGCAACGGAGGCGGATGGCTGGAAGATGACGGCACACCGGTCATCAACAGCGAAGCAAATAAAGAAGTGATCCAGTATTTCCACGACATGCTGTATGAAGACAAATCTGCATATGCAAGCAACAGGAACGATGATTTTGGTCAGGCGATGGGATCAGGCAATTATGCATTCGGCGAGTCCGGGAAATGGTTCATCGAGTCTGTAAAAGACGCGGGCGTCAACCTTGCGATCGCTACCATGCCTGCATTTGACGGCGGCGAAAGCATGAGCGTGGTACACGCATCCTTCCTTTCCGTAACAACGGACTGCAAAAACCAGGATGCTGCATGGGAGTTTATGAAATTCTATACTTCCTATGATTCCGTAAAGACTCTTTGTGAGATTGAAATGCCGGTAAGACAGTCTGTAGCTGACGACATGGGATATCTCGACGACGAGCAGATCGCACCGTTCTATGAGATGCTGGAGAGATCCACATCCGAGAGACCGTCTCTTGTTAAGTCCGCTCAGTGGCCGGAGATAAGCGCTGAGATCGATGCGGGTCTGGAAGCAATATTTGCAGAGGAAGACGCAGATATCGGAGCAATTCTTGACGAAGTGCAGAGCAAAGCAGAAGGAATTATTCAATAATAATGAGTAAGGCTGCCGCAGTCTGGCGGCAGCCTTTTTTTGCACTTGCGGAAGCACAAGCCCGGGTTTGCCCGAGAGCCTGCGCTTGCTTACAACCCCGGGATATATCTTTGAGCTCCCGGTGAATACAGAAAAGAGGTAGTTTGTTATGAGATTACATGGAAAGAGAAAGATAATCCCATATCTGTTCATACTCCCGTGGATCATCGGATTTCTTGTCTTTACGTTATTCCCGCTGATGTTTTCACTGTATATGAGTCTGTTTGACTGGAATATAAGCGGGACAAAGACGTTTATCGGGCTTGAGAATTATATCACCATGTTCGGAGATAAAGATTTTTATCATGCGCTTTGGGTGACGCTCAGGTATGCCGCCATGCTCGTACCGATCAATGTAGGTATCGCGCTGGTACTGGCGCTCCTTATCAACGGGGTTAAAAAAGGACAGGGATTTTTTAAGACCGTATTTTATATACCGACCATTATTTCCGGTGTCGCTCTGGCGATGATATGGTCGTGGATTCTCAAAGACACAGGAATCCTGAACCAGTTCCTGTCTGCGTTCGGCATTGATCCGATTCCGTGGCTGAGAAGTGCGGATGCGTCAATGTGGGCGGTTGTCCTTACAACGATATGGGCCCAGGGTTCTATGATGCTCGTGTTTATTTCTGCGTTGAAGGGAATCCCTGCGCAGGTGGTTGAGGCGGCTGAGATAGACGGAGCGACAGGATTCAAACGGTTCTGGAAAGTGACGCTCCCTTTGATAAGCCCTACCTTTGTCTATAACCTGATTATGGCGATCATAGCGTCATTCCAGCAGCTTACGGTTGTGATGAACCTGACAAACGGCGGTCCGTCGAAATCAACGTATATGTATTCGCTGTTCATTTATGAGAATGCATTTAAGAAATTCAAGCTCGGATATGCAGCGGCGAATGCGTGGATTATGTTCCTTGTGGTACTGGCACTGACAGCGCTCGTGCTGCGGATATCAAAGAAGCGGACATATTATGAAGTTTAGGAGATGACGGTATGAGAAAGCACAGATCAAAAACGTTTTTTATATATCTTATACTCGGGATTCTCGTGGTGATATTCCTGTTCCCCCTGTTCTGGGCAATCGTTACTGCGCTCAGGGCTCCGGCGGAATTAAGTGATGTTCCGATGAGCATCCTGCCCAAAGAAGTCCATCTGGAGAATTTCAGCGAGGCGTGGAATGCACAGCCTTTTACACGGTATCTGATCAATTCGCTGATTGTTACATCATTGGCGGTCATCGGGATGGTCCTGTCAAGCTCGATCGTGGCGTATGGATTTGCCCGTTTTGAATTCCGCGGAAAGAAAGTTCTGTTTATGGTAATGCTCTCCACGATGATGATTCCGTGGGATGTACTGGTCATCCCGCTCTATATGCAGTACAACGCTTTTGGGTGGCTGGATTCCTTTAAGCCGCTCATTATCCCGGCGTGGTTCGGCGGGGCGTTCTACATCTATCTGATGGTTCAGTTTTTAAGGGGAATACCGAGAGATTTTGAGGAATCGGCAGTCATTGACGGTGCGAACCACTGGCAGATTTTTACAAAGATTTTTGTTCCGCTCATGAAACCCCAGATGTTCTTATCGGGCATCATGTATATGATCGTCGTCTGGAACGATTATCTCGGACCACTTGTATATATCTCGGATTCTGATAAATTTACGCTTCCGATCGGGCTGTCTCTGTTTAAAGGAGCATACACTGTAGATTATACATCCATCATGGCAATCGCGGTCCTTATGACGATACCAACGATTATTGCATTCTTCCTTGGACAGAAGCAGATATTGAACAACGATGCCGGTTCCGGTATCAAAGGCTGAAAAGGAGAGACATGTTATGGGACAGACAATCAGCTTAAATGGCGAATGGCAGTACCAGGGGAAAGAGCGGGGCGAGATGACAGTGCCCGGCGTTATTGAACAGCGCGTTTCCGAGCGGGATTTCTATGGCGAGACCAGATTTTGGAAAAAGATAGGGCTTACAGAGAAGAAAGACTGTCAGAGATTCATCCTGCGGTTTCATGGAGTGAGCTGTCAGTGTCATGTATCCTGCAACGGAAAGCCGGCAGCTGAGCATGAGGGGATATGGGATGCTTTTGAGGCTGATATCACGGAACTGCTCTGCAAAGGGGAAAACGAGATTGAAGTGGTAATCCGGAAACCGGATTTTGATAAAGAGAGTCCGTATTATTTCCGCTCCGTGCTCTTTGGCTTTATCCCGGATGTCATGCTCCCCTTTAGCGGAATTTGGAAAGATGTGGAACTGGAGATAAAAAATAAAACCTGCTTGAAGGAAATGAAAGCCTCTTTTTGTACCGAAGCAAAACAGGTCGTGATAGAGTCATCTCTGTATGCCGGCAAGCCGGAACCGGAAGATTTGCGCCTGGAAGTTGAAATCACAGCGCCGGACGGGAGCAGACAGGCTTTCACGCAGCCATATTATCCGACCGTATGCTGCACGCTTGGGAAAGTTACAGCATGGGAACCGGATGCGCCGTCCCTTTACCGCGGGAAAGTTCGACTGCTGCGGGGCAGAGACGTTCTTGATGAACAGGTCTTTTCCGGAGGATTCCGCAGGATCTGCGTTTCGGACGGCGAGATACTTATTAACGGGAAACCGTTCTATATGAGGGGCGTGCTTCACTGGGGCTGCTATCCGGACCGGATGTGTCCTGCCCCGTCTTATGAAGAAGTACGGTCTGAACTGACAAAGATAAAGAGCCTGGGATTTAATACAGTGAAACATTGTCTGTATTTCCCGCCGGATTATTATTATGAACTGTGCGATGAAATGGGCATTGTGACTTGGCAGGAATTCCCGCTCTGGCTGCCCACAGAGAATCCTCTGGTGACAGAGCGTATCTTTGCCCAGTATCCGCGCATGCTGGAACTGTTCCAGGTGCATCCGTCTGTGTCGGTTGTAAGTCTGGGATGTGAGCTGGACGGGACAACCGGTCCGGAGACGCTCAATACCCTTTATCAGATGTTGAAAAAGAAAATTCCGGAGGCAGTGGTCTGCGACAACAGCGGTTCCGGAGAATGTTTTGGCGGGACGACGGATTCCAAGTCCGACATCTACGATTATCATTTCTATGCAGAACTTCAGAATCTGGGGGAGCTGCTCCATGAATTTACGGCGGGCAGCCGGAAGAAAAAGCCGTGGCTTTTCGGAGAGTTTTGCGACGCCGATACCTTCCGCCTGAACCGGGAGGACACAGAGGCATGGTGGTGCGATGCAGATGAGGCAAAAAATCCTTTGCGGAAAGTGCATAAAGGATTCGGTTCGGATCAGCCGGTCTACTTTCAGAAGAATATTCTTGAAAAGTATAGAGTTCTGGGAGAGGTAGCATGTCTGGAGGAGTTGAGCCGGGAGCAGATGAAAGACATCCGGAAATTCATCCTGGAGACCACCAGGAGTTTCCCGGAGATAAAAGGGTATAATATCACTGCTGTCCGGGATGTTCCCATTACCACATCGGGTATTTTTGACGATGATATGGAAGCAAAAGTATCTCCCGGGTGGATGCGGCAGATCAACGCTGACGTGGTGGTCTGTTTTCAGAAAGAACTGGCGAGAGAGTGGAAAAACGGCGGCGACCGTTTCCTGAATCAGGACCGGTTCAATTATTTCTCGGGGGAAGCGCTCAGGGGCAGGCTCCTGCTTTCCAACAGGTCCCGGGAAGCTTTGGAAGGGACATACTGCATCACGCTGGAAGGAAATGACGGCTGTATTGCAGATGCTGCAGAGAGCATGTTCTCTGCAGCTCCACATGAGACGGCTGAACTGGCACAGCCCGGGTTTGTCATGCCGGAGGTGGAGTCATCCCAGAGAATGACAATGAAGGCAGTACTCAGATGGCAGGGAGGTACATGTGAAAACACCTGGCAGGTTTGGGTTTATCCCGGAAAGACGCCGGAGCGGAATATAACGGTATATGATACGCGGGATATTCTGGAGGGGGTAGAAGAAGTTTTTCCGGCAGAACGGATATGCGGGTATGAAGAAATGTACAGCCTTGGAAGAGGCGATGTCCTTGTGACGACAGGATGGGGGCAGGCGGTTGTGGATGCAGCGCGCCGGGGTGTGGATGTTATTGCTCTGCTTTCGGACTGCAGCGCTGTGCCGGCTGTCCGGGTCCCCTTTTTCCGGGAAGGAATCATACAGGTTATGGATCATCCGGCGATGGCTGGAATAGCCCACAGGGGATATGCGGGCGTCCAGTTTCTAGGCGTGGCAGGAGACCGGGCGCTGGACCGGCTGGAACTGCTGAGGGAACATCCGGACTATCAAAGCCTCATACGCCGGTATGACGCGAGAAAATTCTTTGTATCCGAATATGCAGTGGTATATCCGGAAGGCGACGGGAAGGTCCTGATGACGACTCTGAATTTCAGGGGCGGGCAGGGAGAACAGCCGGACGGATTTTGCCGGAATAAACTGGCATATGAACTTCTGGGAGAGTGGATAGATTATCTGGAAAAGGAGCAGACGGTATGACCGGACAGATGATATTGAAGACAGACAGATACAGCCGGAAGGATAATAAGCATTACGAGGGTGCGATGACGCAGGGGAACGGTTATATGAACATGCGCGCATCTTTTGAGGAAGACCTTTCGGGAGAACGGCAGGATGAGCGGTACTGGAGGCTTCCGGCAAACGTGACGTTGGAAAAGATAAGAAATCCGATAAGCAAATGGGGCGTTTATGTGCCGGGGATTTACGGGAGACACCCGCTGCTCGGAGAAGAACTGGTCAATCTTCCCTACCTTCCCGGGGTAAATCTGTACTGTGGCGGCGAGCGCTTTGACATGGATGATTCCCGGTACGAAGGCTATGAAAAAACATTGGATATGAGAGATGGGGTGCTCAGAAGGAGGGTCTGCTGGAAGACCCGGACCGGTGTATCGGTGGATATTGTCTGGAAGAGATATCTCAGTCTGACGTTCGCACACTGCATGGTGCAGGAGGTTGTGCTCCGGTCGGATAAAGATACGGTCATCGAAGTGGAAAACTTTCTTGACGGAGCAGTGACAACGAACGGATATGACCATTTTGTGAGCGTGGAGACAGTGTGTGAAAATGACCTGGAGATGTATCTGGAACTGGACAGCGGACAGCATGTGTTTTTAAGTTCCAGGATGGAAATCCCAGGCGTGGAAAAAGGACATACCTACGTTCAGGGACGCCGCATCGCGAAGCGTTATCCGGTGCACTTACAGGCTGGAAAAGAAGTCACATGTAAAAAAACCGGCATCATCGTTACTGATGCAGATGAAGAGAGGAGTGCCCCAGGGGCTTCCGACTATGCAGTCTCTGACCTGGTAGAACGGGCAGCGCAGTACCGGGATGAATATGCCCGGTGTGAAAACGGTTATGAATTGCACCAAAAGGAGTGGGAACGCCGCTGGAAAGATGCGGACGTAGAGATACAGGGAGACGACCAGCTCCAGTTCCATCTGCGGTTCTGTATCTATCATCTTCTGAGGGCGGCAAACCGGAGCGGGAATGTTGCCATCGACGCAAAGGGATACGCCGGAGAAGCCTATTTCGGACATTATTTCTGGGATACGGAGATTTATCTGCTTCCGTTCTATATTTACACGGAGCCGGAACAGGCAGCCAAACTTGTGGAATATCGTTACCGCACTTTGGAGGGCGCAAAGAAAAACGCCAGGAGCTACGGCTATGAGGGAGCAAGATATCCATGGGAATCCTGTATTTCCGGAGAGGAACAGTGCCCGAACTGGCAGTATGCCGACCTGGAAATCCATATCACGGCAGATGTGGCGTACGGACTTTTGGAGTATTGCAGGATTACAGGCGACCGGCAGTTCCTGAAGGAAAAAGGGATGCGTATTCTTCTGGAAACAGCACGCTACTGGATGTCCCGTGCCAGAAAGAAAGACGGAAAATGGCATTTGGAAGGCGTGATGGGACCGGATGAATATCTTCCGTTTACACGGGATAGTGCATACACGAATTATATGGCGGCATATACCCTGAAAAAGACGGCGGAGGAACTTTCAAAGCTGACCAGTGATGAACAGCAGGCTCTGGGCATGCGTGAAGAAGAGCCTGGACTGTACGAAGAAATGGGCAGGAATATGTATTTCCCGTATGATGAGGAGGCAGGATTTATCTGGCAGTCAGATGATTTTGCCAGCTATGAGGATATTGACTTTGAACGGGTGTGGAAAGACCGCTCCGTTCCTTTCGGGAACTGTATCTCCCAGGAGCGTAATTATCGGTGCAAGGCGCTTAAACAGGGCGATACGGTGATGCTTTTCTATCTTTTCCGGGACCGCTTTCCAGAGGCGGTGAGAAGAAACTGCATCGATTATTATGAAAAGATAACGACGCATGACTCCTCCCTTTCTCATATCATACATTCCATCGTTTACGGGGATCTGGAAGAATCGGAAAAGAGTTATGCGCATGCAGTCAAAAGTATGAGGATTGACTGGGAAGAAAAAGGAGCGGCGGAAGGAATACACATCGCAAATGCAGGCGGACTGTGGCAGGGTGTCGTCTGCGGGTTCGGCGGTCTGAGCGGGATTTATCCGGATGGAAGCCTGCGGGTGGAACCGGCTTTGCCGGAACATATCCGGCGTATCACTTATCCTATATGCGTATCCGGGAAACGGTATCTGGTGACTGTTGAAAAAGACAAAGCAGAAATAAAGGAGCGTGAATAAATATGGCAGGAGGCATGGAAGAATTATACCGGTTAAAAAATATACAGTCTCGGGCTGTCACGGCGGAAAACCCTACGGGTGAGAAGGGGAGAGGTGGCATGGCAGAAATTGACCCGCAGGATGGGACGCATCCGGCACGGGAGCTTGGGAAAGGCTGGAAAGTAAGCCCCTCTGTAACTATTCCGGCTCATGAAACTTTTGTGATTGCGGATATTTCCGGGATGGGAAAGATATCCCATATCTGGATGACGGCGTTTCCCGACGGCTGGCGAGAACTGATCCTCCGGATATACTGGGACGAGGAAGAGATTCCGTCTGTAGAAGTCCCCCTTGGCGACTTTTTCTGTAACGGGTGGTGCCGGAGAAAAAATGTCCGGTCCGTGCCGATCGCTGTAAATCCTGCGGGCGGACTGAACTGCTATTTTCCCATGCCGTTCTGCAGGCGGGCGAAGATAACAGTAGAAAACCAGGGTGAAGAAGAACGCATCTTTTTTTATCAGATTGATTACCAGCTCTGTCGGATCGCGGAAGACGCTGCGTATTTCCATGCTTCTTTCCGCAGAGAAAATCCGGTTGGATATATGGAGCCCTTTACTATTTTGGACGGGGTAAAAGGGAAGGGGCAGTATGTCGGGACGTATGTTTCGTGGCAGGTCAACTCCAATGACTGGTGGGGGGAAGGAGAAGTGAAGTTCTATCTGGACGGAGACAGAGAATACCCTACCATATGCGGCACCGGGACAGAAGATTATTTCGGCGGAGCGTGGAACTTTGAGGACCCGAAAGGAAAATACGGTGAGTTCAGCAATCTGTACCAGGGATTCCAGGTGACATGCCCGGATGGGTTGTATCAGGCGAACCAGCGGTTTGGGATGTACCGCTTTCATATTCCGGACCCCATCTATTTTGATGAAGACATACGGGTTACGATGCAGGCGCTTGGCTGGAGAAAATACGGCAGGTTCCATCCGCTCAGGGATGATATCTCGGCAGTGGCATACTGGTATCAGACAGAACCCCACCAGAAGCTGAAAGACCTTCCGGACAGGAATGGACTGGAAGTCGTATAAAGCAGAAAAGAACCGGAGGTTGTACAAAGATGGAAGAGATAAAAGGCGTGATATTTGATTTGGACGGAGTAATCTGCGACACGGCAAAATATCATTTTCTTGCATGGGAAAAACTCGCCGGGATACTTGGCGTCCCGTTTACAGAGGCGGACAACGAACGCCTGAAGGGAGTAAGCAGGGAAGAGTCTCTGAATATCCTTTTGAAAATCGGGCATGTGACAGCTGCGGATTCCAGAAAGAAAGAATGGGCGGAGATGAAAAACGGCTGGTATCTGGAGTACATAACAAAAATGACGGAAGAAGACATTCTTCCGGGTGCAAAAGAATTTCTTGTTCGGCTCCGTCGAGAAGGACGGAAGACCGCGCTGGCATCGGCAAGCAAAAATGCGGGAATCATCATTGACAGGCTCGGCATCCGGGAGTTGTTCGATTATATCGTGGATGGAACAATGATAAGCCGGGCCAAACCGGACCCGGAGGTGTTTCTCGCTGCGGCGGGAGGACTGAAGCTGCGGGCGGAAGAGTGCATTGTCTTTGAGGATGCAAAAGCGGGTGTGGAAGCGGCACACAACGCCGGAATGAGATGTGTCGGGGTGGGAGACTCTGACCAGCTGGAAGCTGCGGACTTTCGGATAAAGGATTTTACAGACTGCCGGATAAAAGAATTTCGGGAAGAAGACCGGATGGAGGCGTGAAATGGAAAGACATCTGAAAGGCGGTCCCGGAATATGTGCTGCTGTGACGTTTTTCTATTTTGGGACTGCAGGCATTATATCCACATTTTATTATATGTTTTTGCAGCAGAAAGTCGGACTGGAACTGTCAGAGATTGGAAAGGTCACGTCGTTTGGTGCGGTATTTTCCTTTGCGTTCCAGCCCTTCCTCGGATACCGTTATTCCATGAGCCGTGATAAAAAGACCTTTATCCGGCTCTATTTTCTGGGACTGATTCTGGTGCTGACCGGGATGATCCTGGTTACGGAGAAAATAATATTTTTATTCGCAGTGCTGTATGGCTGTATTGCGCTGCCGATGATAGGGACCTATGAGATTTATCTCGAGGAAGTGTGCAGACAGGAAACAATCGCGTATCCACGCATCCGCAAATGGGGCTCCATCGGTATGGGAACAGTTACGCTTCTGGGAGGGAGCATCATTTCGGCATTCTCCTTTACTGGATTCGATTTGCTGGGAATTTTCTTCCTCATCATATGCATCGCAGCGGTCAGTATCTGTTTCCCGGTCCTGCACATCCGGGGAGGAAAAGAGAAAACTGCTTTTGTGGATATGTTCAGACCACGTTATATCAAGCCGCTTTATCTGGTATGTTTTCTGGGGATGGGGAGCTACGTGGGGAGCGATTTTGCCTTTTCAACTTATCTTACGGAGCTGTGCAGTACGGTAGAGAAAGCAAACCGGATATTCAGCCTCAGTTCCGGGACGAAGATATTTCTGGAATTTGTATTCTTTATCATTGTCGGAAAATTTATCAGAAGGTTCCGCATCAAGCGTATCTTTCTTTCGGTATTTCTGATATCTTTTTTCCGGTTTGCGCTCATTGCCACCGGCTTTGTGCCTGCAGTTGTGTTGGGAGACCTGCTGCACTGCATTGTGTTTCCGGTATTTCTGACAGTCATCTTCGACTATCTTCATGCAATCGTGGACGACAGGCTGACTGCCGGATGCTACAGTATTATTTCCATGCTGATGTTCGGTGTATCCAATCTGGTGTTTCCGCTGCTACTTTCCTGGATAGAGGGGCAGTTGGGGTTCCGTGTGATGTACGTTGCAGACTGCATATTTGCCCTGACTGCCGCTGCGGCAGGGTGGGGCATGCTGCCGGAGGCGGAGCGGATATAGTTCTTTGTTCCTGTGAAATTAAAAGCACCTCCTGTCAGAATATCTGACAGGAGGTGTTTTGCACTCCAAAATAATCTGATAACTAAATTTAGAATCAGGAATTTAACTAAAAAAAGAAAACTAAAATTAGAGAATTTAAACAAAAATTCAAAACAGGAGAAAAAATCATTTAAAAATAACGTCTACAGTGGTAATATATTAGTAACTAGATAATCGATAATCGAAAATCGATAAAGGAGATGAGCAGATGGGAGGCATAATGAAAGCGATCGTCCTGCGGGGACCAAATGATTTTATTTATACGGATGTCCCAAAGCCCGAGGCAGGTGAAAATGAAGTCCTGTGCAAAGTTGAGGCAGTTTCGATATGCGGAACAGACCCGCATATCATACAGGGCGATTTTCCGGGAGAATGGCCTCAGAGATTTCCTCTGATTCCGGGGCATGAATGGGCGGGGACAATCGTAGCTCTTGGGAGGAATGTTTCTGAGTATGGTTATAAAGCCGGTGACCGGGTGTGCGGAATTGCAAATCTTGGCTGTGGACACTGTAAAAACTGTATGGAAGGTCGTTTTACTCTCTGTCTTAATTATGGCAATCCGAAGATACACCGGATGTACGGACATATTTCATCAGGCGCCTATGCAGAATATATAGCCGTAAATATCAGATCGATTTGTAAATTGCCAGATGACATGGAGTTTGAGATTGGCTGCCTGATGGACCCGTTATCCATTGCGTTGCATATGGTTGAACACAGCCATCTGAAAGCAGGAGACGATGTTCTGGTAAACGGAGCGGGAGCGCAGGGCTGGATGGCTGTAATCTGCTGTAAGAGTCTCGGAGCAAAGAATATTTATTGTGCGGGCAGCGGCGACAGACTGAAAATGGCGGAAAATCTCGGCGCGATCCCGATTGATTACAGGAAGGAAGATGTTGTACAAAAGGTTATGGAATACACAAGCGGATATGGCGTCATGCGTGTGATGGAAACCACAGGAACAGTGCAGGGGGTAAGAAATGCATGCTGGTCCGCAGCCAGGGGAGGAACCATCTCTGTCGTAGGTCTTCCAAAGGAAGATGTTGCGATACCGGTCAAGCACCTTGTGATGGATGAGATTGAATTTGTCGGGAACCGGGCGAATCCGAATACTCTGGAAG
This sequence comes from Candidatus Mediterraneibacter merdipullorum, assembly GCA_019117125.1. GTDB lineage: Bacteria > Bacillota > Clostridia > Lachnospirales > Lachnospiraceae > Mediterraneibacter > Mediterraneibacter merdipullorum. Next base: position 23,001 of record DXAL01000024.1, on the reverse strand, counting down.
GGGCAATCAGTATTGCAGACGGACATAAGGACGAATTGAGGAAATTGGTAACACATGTCTTCCCGCTCTCACAATATTCAAAAGCATATGAAATATTTACAACCAGAGCAGAGAAGTCATTAAAAGTTGTGATTAAACCGTAGATTACAAGGGCAAATGGAGGAAGAACATGGTTGGATTAAAGGACGTGGTAATTGTCAGTGCAGCCAGGACTGCTGTAGGGTCTTTCGGAGGAAGTCTGAAAACAATGTCAGCAATCGATCTGGGGGCTGTTGTTGTTGCAGAGGCGGTGAAACGGGCTGGAATCTCACCGGATGATGTAGACGAAGTCATTATCGGAAATGTAGGCGAAATTGCAGAAAACGGATTTATTGCGAGAGCGATTAGTTTAAAAGCCGGACTTCCGGAGAAGACGACGGCATATTCGGTTAACAGGCAGTGCGGTTCGGGTCTGCAGTCTATTGCGGACGCAATGATGGAGATTCAGACCGGACATGCGGAAGTAGTTGTGGCAGGCGGTGCAGAAAGCATTTCCCAGCTTCCTTATTATGTAAAAGATGCACGTTGGGGAGCACGCATGGGACATAAGACATTTGAAGACGGTGTGATAGATATTCTGACCTGGCCGCTGAACAACAGCCATAACGGCGTTACAGCAGAAAATGTTGCCAGAAAATATCATGTCACAAGAGAGGAACAGGATGCATTTGCACTGTCGAGCCACAAAAAGGCTGTTGCAGCAATTCAGGCGGGGAAATTCAAAGATGAGATTGTTCCGATAGAAATAAAAGGGAGAAAAGGGCAGGTGACTGTCTTTGATACAGATGAAGGTCCGAGAGAAAATCAGTCGATGGAAATCCTTGGCAAATTAAGACCCTGCTTTATGAATGACGAAGAAGCGACCGTTACGGCAGGAAATTCTTCCAGTCTGAATGACGGCGCAGGTGCGGTAGTCGTAATGTCTCTGGATGCGGCAAAGAGGCTTGGAGCAGTGCCTAAAATGAAGATAGAAGGATTTAAAATCGTCGGAAATGAAGCGGAACTTATGGGATATGCGCCCAAATATGCATGCGAACAGATTGCAGCAGAACTGGATATTGACCTGAAGGCCGTTGATATGTTTGAAATCAATGAGGCTTTTGCAAGCCAATCCGTAGCTGTAACAAGAGACCTTGGACTGGATATGGAAAAAGTCAATATTTATGGAGGCGGCATATCTATAGGGCATCCGATCGGGGCGACCGGCGCAGTGCTGGCAACAAAAGTCATGTACGAATTAATGAGGTCTGATAAGAAAGACGCGCTTATTACAATGTGCATCGGAGGCGGACAGGGAATAGCAATGTATTTTACAAAGTGTCAGTAAAAGGAAGAAAGGAAGATAAAAATGCGTGTACCAGAATTTGTTACGGCAAAAGAGGTCGTAAAAACAATAAAAGACGGGGATGTCTTTGGCATGGTCGGGATGACGCTGGTCGGCTCGCCGGAAGAGATATTAAAAGAAATGGAGCGTTCCTATCTGGAGGAAGGAACACCGAGAGACCTTACATTTTTTCACTCAGCAGGAATTTCAGACAAAGTAGGTGGTATGAACCGCCTTGGTCATGAAGGAATGTTAAAAAGAATTATCGGTTCGCACTGGGGTCTGGCCCCAAATCTGATGGAGATTATCACGGATAATAAAGTAGAAGCATTCTGCATGCCGCTGGGTGTATGCGCACATCTGCACAGTGCAGTGAACCGGAGAGAACCGGCGCTCATTACGACGACAGGACTGGGAACTTTTATAGACCCCCGTCTGGAAGGTGGAAAAATGAACGAGCGGACAAAGGCGTTGAAGGAAGACCTTGTGGAATTGATTCAGATAGACGGGAAAGATTATCTGAAATATCACTATACAAAATTGGATCATCTGATTATTCGCGGAACATATGCCGATGAACTTGGAAATATATCTACAATCGATGAAGGATGCATATTGGAACTTCTGCCGGCAGTGCTTGCAACAAAGAAATTCGGCGGGAAGGTTATAGTTCAGGTTCGTCAGAAAGTAGGTACGGGTTCCATTCCGCCCAAACAGGTCACAATCCCGGGTGTGTTTGTGGATTATGTCGTTGTTGCAGAAAATCCGTTTGAGAATCACAGACAATCGTCCGGATGGTATCAGGATGATACATATTCCGGACAGATCAGAGCACCTTATGCGGAGCTGGATATCTATCCCATGAATGAGCGTAAAGTAATCGGAAGACGCGCTTTAATGCAGCTGAAGAAAAATTCCATTATTAATGTCGGAACCGGTATCCCGAATGATACAGTCGGTCCAATCCTGGCGGAAGAAAATCTGATGGACGATATTATGATTACGGTAGAGTCCGGTGTTTATGGCGGCGTGCCTGCGGGCGGAATTGATTTTGGTATATCACAGAATACAGTTGCACTTATATCTGTAAATGAACAGTTTGATTTTTATGAGGGTGCCGGTGTGGACTATACCTTTATGGGATGCGGTGAGATGGATGCAGAAGGAAATGTTAATTCCACAAAGATGGGAAATATCGCGCCGGGGTCAGGGGGATTTGTAGATATTACATCTGCTGCGAAAAACATAGTCTTTTGTTCAACTTTTATGGGGAAAGGTCTCAAGTGCAGATTCAGTGAGGAAAAAGGCGTTGAGATACTCTCCGAAGGAAAGATATGCAAAGTTGTCAAAGAAGTAACGCAGGTGTCTCTGAATGGAAAACTTGCGAGCAGGAATGGGCAGAACGTTTATTATGTAACCGAAAGATGTGTATTCCGGATTGATGAAAACGGTCCTGAATTGATTGAGATTGCAAAGGGAATTGACCTTCAGAAAGATATCCTCGACAAAATGGAATTCATTCCGCGTATCAGTCCTGACCTGAAACAGATTCCGACGAGCATCTATGTGGAAGGTAAATTTGGATTAAAAGATATGATTAGCTGACGGGTGTTGAACAGATAAGGAGGTGCAGTGATGAAAAAAGATAATCCGTTATATGGATTTGAAATTGACCCGGAACAGCTGCAATTTATCGGCAGAGATTTGCAGCGCCCGGAATGTATTCTGGCTGAGCGGGATGGAAGTCTGTGGGCGGCGGATGCAAGAGGAGGAGTATGTCATATTCTTGCAGACGGGACCCAGAATGTTATCACCCAGAAAAACGTATCCGGACTGGATGCGGCAAATGATGTGGACCGCTTTTTTAACGGGACACTTCCAAACGGACTTGCGTTTGACCGGAAAGGGAATATCCTGATTTCTAATTTCGGAACAGACTGTCTGGAACTTATGGACCGGAAAACCGGAGAGACAAAAGTTTTATTCGATACTGTAGATGGGAGGGAAATAGGAAAAGTTAATTTTGTCCTGCGGGATTCCAAAGACCGTATCTGGATTACAGTAACAACGATGAAGAAAAACTGGCTTGAAGCACTCCGGCCGGACCTAGATGACGGGTATATTATCCGTTATGACCACAGAGGAGCGCATATTGTGGCGGATGGTCTTCACTTTACCAATGAAGTCCGCTTTGATGCAAAGGAAGAATATCTGTACTGTGTTGAGACGACAGGAGTAAAAGGCGGACGGATTGTACGGTTCCGCTGTGATGAAAACGGCGATTTGCACAATAAAGAAGTATACGGGCCTTCCGAATGGGGACAGGGAGCTTATCCGGATGGCATTGCTTTTGATGAATACGGAAACCTGTGGGGGACGATGGTATATTCCAATAAAGTGTGGTTTATCGACCCGGAAGGAGAAGGCCATATTCTTCTTGATTTTGGCGACCATGACAAAATACAGGCTTTGGATGACGCATTTTATGCGGGAAAAGTGACAAATGATATTCTGTTTCCGACGGCGGCAGGTCCGTGTGCATGGACGGCGAGTGTCTGCTTCGGGGGTCCGGACAGGAAGACGGTCTACATTGGAGCTTTAAAAGAAACAAGTATTCCGTATTTCCGCTCACCGGTTGCAGGTCTTCCGATGGTCCACTGGTACGACAAATATTAACATAATAAGATCAGGCAAGGAGGTGAAAACATGGGTGATGTTTATGCAATAAAGATGGAACATATTCATAAAGGGTTTTCAGGAGTGCCGGTTTTGAAGGATGTTGATTTTGAGCTGAAAGAGGGAGAAATACATGCGCTCCTTGGAGAAAATGGAGCAGGAAAGTCTACACTCATAAAAATCCTGTCCGGAGCACATGAAAAAGATTCGGGCGTTGTGAAAGTATTCGGAGAAGAGAAGGAAATCCACAATCCACAGGATGCGCATGCGCTGGGAATTCAGTGTATTTATCAGGAACTTTCACTTGTCCCCCATCTTTCCGTGGCAGACAATATTTTCCTCGGACGGGAACTGGGGAAAAAGATGTGGGTCAACGAAAAGGAAACATACAGGAAAGCGCGGGAAATGCTGGATTTGCTCAGCCTGGATTTTGATGTAAAACGACAGGTGCGGACTCTGGGAATCGGGGCACAGTTTTTTACAGAAATCTGCAGGTGTCTTCTTGGCAATGCCAGAATCGTAATTTTGGATGAACCGACATCAGCCATGACGCCGATCGAATATGACTATTTCCTGAGGGCGATTAAAAAGCTTCGGGAACAGCATATTTCAGTTATTTATATTTCCCACAGGCTGGATGAAATAAAAGATATCTGCGATCGCGTAACAATACTGCGGGACGGAAAGAATGTAAGAACGGCGGAAGTCAGCGATATTTCGATTCCGGAAATCATCCGTGAGATGGTAGGAAAGGATGCTTCCGGATATCTGCAGAGACAGGAAGGGGTTGATTTAACGAATGCTCCGGTAGTGATGAAACTGGAACACGTATCATCTTCGCACATAGAGGATATTTCATTTGAACTGAAAGCAGGAGAAATACTGGGTGTTACAGGACTGCTTGGAGCCGGAAAAACCGAACTTGCAAATGTAATTTTCGGAGTTGATAAAAAAACAGACGGAACTATTACTGTCGAGGGAAAAGAAGTGAATTTTAAAAATCCGCTGCAGGCAATGAATGCAGGAATTGGACTTGTCCCGGAAGACAGAAAGCAGACCGGTCTGTTTCAGGAATTTGATATAAAGTCAAATATTGCCATAGTTAATCTGAATCAAATGAGAAAAATGCGGTTTTTGGTACGCCGTTCAAAAGAAAAAAGTCTTGCTGAAGAATGTGTCAGGAACCTGAATGTAAAATGCCACAGCGTCAATCAGAAGATGAAACACTTAAGCGGTGGAAATCAGCAGAAAGCGGTCTTATCCAAGTGGATTGCGAGAAATCCCAGGATATTGCTGCTGGATGAGCCTACGCGCGGTATTGATGTAGGGTCGAAAGAAGAAATTTATAATCTGATTCACAAACTTGCTCATTCAGGAATGGCGGTTATGGTACTTTCTTCGGAGATGCCGGAAGTACTTGCATTGTCTGACCGGATTCTGATTCTGCACGACAGGAAAATGAAAGGAGAGATGCCGGGTGAGGAAGCGGATCAGGAGAAAATCCTTATGACAATAACGGGAGGTGAAGCAAATGAATAAAAAAACTGCTCTTAAAACAACTGCACTTAAGGCGACGGATTTAAGAAGATATGCACTATTAATTGTTTTTATTGCAATGTGTATATTTTTTACCATTGTTTCAGACGCTTTTCTGACAGCGGGAAACCTGATTGATGTTATCCGTTCAAATTCGATTTCCGGACTGCTGGCGATTGGTGTTACATATGTCATACTTTCCGGAGGAATTGACCTTTCAACAGAAGCTGTCGCATGTCTGGCAGGTATTGTGTCAGGTGCTTTGAGTTCCAATCTTCCGGCGGCGATTTTAAGCGGTCTGGCAGTTGGTCTGATATTTGGATTTATCAATGGATTTATTTTGACAAGAACGAATATACAGCCGTTTATTTTCACTCTTGCCATGAGCCAGATTGGAAGAGGCATCGTAATGATTTATACGAAAGGAATTTCCATTTACGAGATTGATGAGAAATTCCGGGAGCTTGCGAAAGGAACGGTAGGCCCTCTTCCAGTACCAATTATTTATTTTGCGGTTATCATCGCCGTTTCCTATGTGCTCCTGAATCATTCGAGATTAGGCAGATATGTTTATGCGGTCGGTTCAAATGCCGAGGCTGCAAGACTTTCCGGTATCAAAGTAGAACGTGTGCGAATGTTCGTATATGTGTTGTCAGGGCTGTTGTCTGCGCTTGGCGGAATTCTCCTTACAGCACGTACATCGGCGGCGGAAGTCGCAGCTGCAGATGGCTGGTCGCTGGATGCAATCTCAGCGGTCATCATTGGCGGAACATCAATGCGCGGCGGCGAAGGAGGAGTATTTTATACTATCCTTGGTATTTTTATCATCGCAGTATTAAATAATGGACTGGTCCTGTTAAATGTACCATCGCAGTACTACCAGTTTATCAAAGGTCTGCTCATGGTATTTGCAGTTCTGGTTGACTTTAACAGTCTTAAGAAAAAGTCATGATAGAATTTAACCCGGACAGGCAGGGTTAAATATAAACAAGTAAAAAAGGAGGAAAAAACATGAAACACAAAAGAATCGTAGCGGTAGGTCTTGCAATGGCAATGTTATTCTCAATGACAGCATGCAGCGGCGGGTCTGACACAGATGCCGAAAAAACGGAAGGCAATGCTCAGGAAGAGACAGGCGGAGATGAAGAAGGTTATTTCTTAGGATACAGCGTTGGCGATTACAAAGTTATCCTTCAGGCAGAAACGGGAAACAGATTTGAAGATATCTGCGAAGAGAAAAATATTGAGTACGCGGTAAAGGATGCACAGGGAGATTCATCCACACAGCTTGATGACGTAAACGCTCTGATAGCGATGGGCATTGATGGTCTTCTGATTAGCCCTGTTGACGGACAGGCATGTGCACCGGCAGTTGAGGCGGCAGCGGAGGCGGATATCCCTGTAGCAGTTGTACTTCGTGATATGCCTTCGGTTCAGGACCTGTATGTGACATTCTCAGGTACAGATGATATCGAACTGGGCGAGCTTGGAGCACAGGGGCTGGTAGATGCGATGGGAGAGTCCGGAAAGATTGTATATATTTCCGGTACGCCGGGACTTTCCACAGCGGAAGACCGTACGACAGGATTCCACAATATCATCGATCAGTATGATGGGATTGAAATTATTGCAGAGCAGGCATGTGATTACAACCGTGCAAAAGCAATGGAGACAATGGAAGCAATCCTGCAGGCAAACAGTGAGATTGATGCTGTATGGTGTGCGAATGACGAGATGGCAGGCGGCGTAGTACAGGCAATCGATGCGGCAGGACGGACAGATGAGATACTGGTCGGCGGTGCAAACCTTCAGTCGGACGGCTATCAGAGACTTCTGGACGGCACCCAGGCATGGGATGTCACAACTCCGCCGATGATGCTGGATAATGCTTTAGACGCTATTTTAACTGTTCTTGACGGTGGAACGGTTGAAAAGAGAATCAATGCAGAACTGGATATTGTGACAAAAGACAACGCAGCAGACTTTGAATATCAGGTATATTAATTCAATGTACAATGTGGGAAGGGGACTGTCTGGCGGTCCCTCTTCCTCTGTTGATGGAGGCGTTTATGATTACAGGAGTAGTTCATTCAGGAATTTCCGTGAGGAATCTTGAAGAAAGCATAAATTTTTATCATAATATTCTTGGATTGGAGCTGTTAAAAAAGGAACCTGTGCGGAAATCACGAGGCGATAAACTTGGAGTCCCGGGAGCAGAAATTCAGCTTGCAGTTATTGGAATACCGGGGACAGCGGAAACATTTGAGCTGATTCAATACCTGAAACCTTCATCATTGTTTGGGTATGGCGTACCGGTCAACACTTTGGGGTGCGTTCATATAGCACTTCGTGTCGACGATATTGCCGGGACCATAACTGATTTGAAAAGTAAGGGAATACAGTTCTGCTCAGACACATTTGAGGAGATTAAAGACGGTCCGATTGCCGGAATGAAATGGATCTATTTTAAAGACCCGGATGGGACGAATCTTGAGCTGATTGAAGAACCGGCAGAGTATCCTGATTCCTGAGAAACGGGAGATGTATAAAAGTAATTATATAGTGAAAATTCTGGAAATTTATGGTATTATGATAAAGAAATGAAAATATAAAATAATACCGGACTGGAAACTATATGAAAATTAAAAAACAGACGATTAGTGATAATATTAGCAGATATCTCAGAGATCAGATTATGACTCAGAAACTGAGAGCGGGGGATCGTATCGTAGAAAGTCAGGTTGCAAAGGATCTCGGAGTGTCTCAGGCGCCTGTCAGAGAGGCACTTCTCCAGTTGGAAGGGATGGGGCTTGTAGAGAGTAAACCTTATGTAGGATGTTATGTGCTTCCCTTTAACACAGAGATCATCAACCAGGCGTTTGAACTCCGCAATATGCTTGAGGCATATTCAGCGGAATTTGCAGTGGAGAAGATGAAAGAACAGGATATCTGCGAGATGGAAGAACATCTTCAGAATATGTGGAAAGCGTTGGACGCCGGGGATCGGCTGACAATCATAAATGAAGACAATAATCTGCATGCGGTGATGGTGAAATCGGTGAACAATCCAATGCTTTTAAAGATGTGGCAGATGAGTGCTCTTCAGTGGGCAAGTCTTACAATTTCTTATTATGACGATATGGAATATATTGTCCGCTCTCATGTAAAGATTATTGAACTTCTCCGGAAAAAAGACCTGGGTGAATTAAAGAAAGAATTAAAGATTCACTTCGAGAATGCCCGGGGAATTACGCAGACTGCATTTGCAAAGATACGTAAGTGAAATCAAAATAAGAGAAAATGAAAAGGTAAAAAACAGCAGGCGAAATGTAATTTTTTGCATTTCGCTTGCTTTTTATTTCCTCAAATGGTAACTTATTCCGCGGACTGTTTTTAAAGGAGGACTATACGAATGAGAAAATATGTAGCAGAATTCATCGGCACATTCGTGCTGACATTTGTCAGCTGCGGTGCGGCAGCAGTTTCAGGAGGGGTGGACGGAGTACTCGGTATCCTTGGTATCGCAGTTGCTTTCGGTCTTTCTATCGTAGCAATGGCTTACTCAATCGGAAATATTTCCGGATGCCACATCAACCCGGCAGTATCCCTTGCAATGCTCATCAGCAAGAGGATGGACGGAAAAGATTTCATCGGCTATGTGATTGCACAGATTATCGGCGGTCTCGCGGCAGCAGGCCTGCTCAAAGTCGTAGGCAGCATGTGCGACCCGGTCATCACAGGACTTGGAACGAACGGATACGGAGATGCTTCCTATGTGGGACTTGACATGACAGGCGCGCTCATCGTTGAGATTGTGCTGACATGCATCTTCCTGATTGCAATCCTCGGAGTGACATCCAAAGAGTCATTCTCCAGCGTAGCAGGACTTGTAATCGGTCTGACGCTGACATTCGTTCACATCATCGGCATCCCGCTGACAGGAACGAGCGTCAACCCGGCAAGAAGCCTTGGACCGGCTGTCTTTGCAGGCGGCGAAGCACTTTCCCAGGTATGGGTATTTATCGTGGGACCGCTCGTAGGTGCAGCGATCGCAGCTGTCATCTGGATGTTCCTGAACAAAGAGGGAGAGAATTCATAATAATTACGCAGAACAGACCATGCCGGACAGGCTTGTAAAAAGCGCCGGCAGGACGGACTGGAACGCAATCCCGGCGGACGGTTGGTCCGTCCGGTACACGGCGGCAGAGCAGTATGGATGAGGGGTGATCAGCTGATATTGTTTTGCCGCTTTTCGCCATGTATTTGGAAATATCCCGTAAAAGAAGAGCAGGAGAGAAAACATGAAAGGTACAATGAGAAAACGGGCGGCGCTCACCGCTGCGCTTGCGCTGGCTGCGGGACTTCTTGCAGGAGGATGCGGCGGAGAAAAAAGCAGTGGGACACTGCGTGTGGGCGTGCGCGATGATATCATGAATTTCGGATATCTGAATGAAACGACAGGAAAATACTACGGGCTTGAGATTGACATCGCAGCGGAGATGGCAGAGCGGATGGGATACTCGGATGTGGAGTATGTGACCGTGACGCCGGACACCAGGAAAGACATGCTGCTTGCCGGTGATGTGGACTGCGTGGTGGCGACTTATTCCATCGCAGACACACGGCTGGAGAATTTTGATTTTTCTGACCCGTATTATACGGACCGCACAGTCGTTGTGGTGGAGAAGTCCACGCTCATCGAGGACATCTACGACCTGAAGGGGCTCAATATCGGAACTATGGCGGGGGCGAATGCATCGCCGCTTTTGGCGACGAAACTCTTTGAGCTTGGCATCATCGGGGAGAATGTCATTTCCAATACGGATACATTTACCCAGTACGAAGGCGTCAGTGTGACGAAGGCGCCGTCCTATCAGGACCTGGACGTCCTGCTCGAGCAGGGCAGGGTGGACGCCGCGTGCATGGACGAATGTATTGCACAGACTTACATGGACAGCGACCGGATGTTCCTGGAGGAGGAAATCGCATACCAGAATTACGGAGTTGCGACCAAGAAAGATTCCGAGCTTTCCGGTGAAGTGAAGGCGGCGATCCGGGAGATGCTCGACGACGGGACTATCGACAGACTCATAAGCAAATGGGATTGGGAGAAGTAAGCGATGAAAAGAGAAACGAGACGAAAAGAGATTTTTATGGTGCTGGTCGGAGCGGTATTCCTTGTCCTGCTCGGCGGTCTTCTGTTTTTCATGCAGACGAACCTCTCCCTGTCAAACCAGCGCGAGAGCACTCATGACAAGCTTGTCCAGATGGATGAGGTGATTGCAGATGCTCATGAATCAGAAATACAGACGACCCAGTCTTTTGACGAGATACAGCAGGCAAAGGTGGCGAGCATGGCGTATATGTTCCAGAACGGCGTCATGGAAGGCTACACGGAGGCGAACCTGCAGGAATGCGCGGCCCTTCTGGATGCGGAAACTGTCTATGTGCTGGACCGGGAGGGAAATATTCTCGGTTCCTCCAGGACGACTTCCGCAGATTTCACATGGATGCGCTATAACCAGCTGAGAAATGTGTTCGGCGAGAACAGCCTGTCCACAGCCTTTGAGGTGGAGACAGACCGGGGCGATTTCCGTTATTACGGGTGCCGCATCGACAATGAGACGATGGCGGTCCTTGAGAAGAATCCGAAAGAGCTGGACCAGCTTCTTGCCTCTACTTCCACATGGGAGGCGATGTTAAAGAGCGTGACGGTGGGTTTGAGCGGATTTACCTTTGCGGTATCGGATAAGGACTATACATTCCTTTACTATCCTGTCGAAGAGCTGGTGGGTGCGGATGCCCTGTCTTCCGGAATCTCCGTGGCGGACCTGACGGATGACAATTACACCTGGCTGACGATACAGGGAAAGCGGTTCTACTGCGGCGTTTCCCACATGGAAGACGCGTATGTCATCTGCGCTGTGCCGGAGGATGAGATACTTTCTTCGAGGGATATCACCGTGATGATTATCGTATTCTCCTTCTTCGTCGTCATCACGCTGGTCATTACATATGCATTTTTTATCGTGCAGCAGGAGGTGGTGTCGGAGCGCAGGCATCTGACGAAAAGACTTTTCTACAATCTGGGAGTGGGACGCAAGATTGGGACCATATCTGTAGTCGGGCTTGTGTGCATCCTGCTTGTATCGTTCTATATGCAGACGCTATTCGCCCTGTCCCAGCAGTCCATCAGCAATGATCAGAAGCTGACGGAGATTGAGCGGGAGATAAATAACTTTGAACAGGAACGCGAAGACGTAACGGAGCAGTACAATGAGCGTTACCTGAACAAGGCGCAGATTGCGGCGCATATTCTGACAAAGGCGCCGGAACTTGCGGACCGGGATCATCTGGCGGAATTGAGTTCTATCCTTGGCGTCCAGTCTGTCAGCGTGTTTGACAAGACCGGCGCCCAGAAAGCGACGAATTCACCGTATACGGAATTTCATATCAGCGACGATCCGGAAGACCAGTCCTATGAGTTCCAGAAGCTGCTTATCGGGATGGAGTATCTGATACAGGACGCCCAGGTCAATGACCTGACAGGTGAGTACGAGCAGTACATCGGCGTTACTTTAAGAGATAAAGATGGAAATGTGGACGGTTTTGTGCAGATATGCATTGAACCTTCTCTCCTAGAAAATGTCCTGGAAAATATGGAGCTCGGAGCGGTTTTAAGCGGCATCCGCGCCGGCAATGGCGGAATCGTCTTTGCGGTAGACGCCGAAGAAGGAAAATTCGTCTACTATCCGACGGAAAAGATGATTGGAAGGAACGCGGCATCCTACGGGATTGGGAAATCCCAGCAGATGGACGGATACACCGGCTACCTCACGATAAACAACAGCAAATATTATGCCTCATCCCTTGAGATTGGAAGCAACTATATCTATATTGCAGTCCCGTCTGAAAATGTGGCGGGGAACCGGCTGCCGCTCACTGTGACATCCGGTATTGCCAGTCTGGTGGCGCTGCTCATTCTGTTCGCTCTTCTGACCTTCAGCAGGACGAAGCCGGAGGAAACAGAAGGACAGATGTCCGGAGCAGATACTGTGAACAGAACGGATGCACCGGAAAATAAAGAAGAGCTGATAAAAGAAGTAGAGCCGGCAAAAGATGATAAGCCGGAAAAAGCAGACAGACCGTCAAGAAAAGTGACGTCCGCAGCGAGCCGCTGGCAGAACACTGCCATTAAGTGGGCGGAGAAGACGCCGGAGCAGCAGATACTCGTGGTGTTCAAGACGCTGCTGGCCGTCCTTGCAGTGGGTATCTGCATTGCAGTCCTCTTTCAGGACCGGTTCTTCGGAAGACAGTCCATCTTCCGCTTTGTCCTGAGCGGAGAGTGGGCGCACGGACTGAATATCTTCGCATTTACCTGCTCGTTGCTCATCATTTGTGTGGGAAGTGTGATAACGATGGCTGCGCAGAAGATTCTTGCGCTGCTGGCGCGGACATTCGGTGCAAAAGGCGAGACGATCTGCCGGCTGCTCCAGAATTTCCTGAAATATGTCTCTGTGCTGGCGCTTCTGTTCTACTGCCTGTCCCTGTTCGGGATAGACACGGCGACGCTGCTTGCTTCCGCCGGCATCCTGACTCTGATTGTCGGGCTTGGTGCGCAGACGCTTGTATCCGATATCCTTGCGGGACTGTTCATCATCTTTGAAGGCGAGTTCCAGGTGGGCGACATTGTCACCATAGGCGACTGGCGCGGCACGGTCGTGGAGATTGGCATCCGGACCACAAAGATACTGGACGGCAGCGGAAATATCAAGATTATCAGCAACAGTGACGTGACCGGCGTTATCAATATGACGAGAGAGTACTCGTACTCCTGGGTTGACGTGGGCATCGAGTACGGCGAGTCTCTGGAGCGCGTGGAGAGTGTCCTTGCGGATGAGTTCCCGCGCATCAAAGAGCGTATCCCGCAGATACTGGACGGACCGTTCTACAAAGGCGTCGTATCTCTCGGGGACAACAGCGTCAATATCCGTATCATGGTGCTCTGTGCAGAGGCTGACAGGATTCAGATGGAGCGTGACCTGAACCGGGAGATGAAGCTGCTCTTTGACCGGAACAATATCAGCATCCCCTATCCCCAGGTCGTGGTCAACCAGCCGCCGAAATTCCAGGAGGCGACCCTCTGGGAGAAGTACAAATCCGAGAAATTCGCCAGAGAACAGCGCGAGGCGTCCGGCGGATATGTGGAGGAAGAGGAAGAAGAGCATTAAACCCGCGCCATTCGCAAAGCCGCACTGCGTGCTTACTGTGGCTGCCGCCACATCTTTGCTCATTATCTGGCGCTCCCTCCATGCACGTGCCCGTTCGCGCAGACATGCGAGCATGCCTGCCGCTTACGTGCACTGCATGGGCTGAACTGGTGCAAAAAGTCCTTACATCTGATGGGAAAATGTGTTAATATATATTATAGTGAGACCACCGAAAGGCCGTTACAGCGTTGTACCGGTCTTTCTTTGGCTATACTGAAAGGAGAACAGGACAGATGTGATGAGGCGGGCAGGATGAAAGAAGGAGGAATTGGATGCTCAGCAGAGGAGACGCGGTGGTTTATAAGTGCAGAGGATTGTATGAGGTAGAAGATATCGGGACGCTTGATTTCTCGTTTGTGGACAGCAGCAGGAAATACTACACGCTCCGGTCTGTGGAGGATGCCAGGGACAGGGCGTATGTGCCGGCGGACGACGCGGCGAATATCCGGCGTCCGGTGAGCCGGGAGGAAGCGCTGGAACTGATTGGGCGCATCCCCCAGATTGAGACGCTGGAGGTGAAGAATGAAAAGACGCGGGAGCAGGAGTACAAAGCATGCATCGCTGATTTTTGCCCGGAGAACTGGGTGCGGGTGCTCAAGACGACTTATAAGAGGACGAAGAGCAGAGGCAGCGTCACGAGCCTGGACCGGAAATACCAGATGCTCCTGGAACATGCCCTTTACAGTGAGTTTTCTTACGCACTGGGAATCCCGGCAGAGGAGATTGGACAGTTCATCGCCGAGCACACAGAACGCGCGGAAAAGTAACGCGGAAAAGTGATGCGTAAAACAGGCGTGTGCGCGGCGGGAAACAGGTTCGGGCGGGGCGGAAAACAAGATGCGGCGGGGCGGAAAACAAGACATCTTGCGTAATCAGCACGCACATGATATACTTCTCCTGAGTCTTTAATATGAATGAATTTGGGAGGAGTTTTTTTATGGACGGAGACCCTGCGGGGAACACGATTTTATTCGACTTGTTACTGTTGGTATTTTTTACTTTGATGAACGCTTATTTTGCCGGAGCTGAGATGGCGGTGGTATCGGTCAATAAGAACCGGATACGCAGCCTGGCGGAAGACGGAAATAAGAGGGCGAAGATCATAGAGGGACTGTTTGAGGACTCGACGAAGTTCCTTTCTACGATACAGGTCGCCATTACATTTGCCGGATTCTATTCCTCGGCGTCGGCGGCATCGAGCATCGCACCGGTGCTCGGGTCATGGATGAGCGAAGCCGGAATTCCCTACAGCGGCGCGATCGCCCACAATGGTGTGACGCTGGTGCTGATGTTTTTTAACCTTGTATTCGGAGAACTGGTGCCCAAGCGTATCGCACTCCAGAAGGCAGAAGCATTTTCCATGCTGACGGTGATGCCGATTCACTATATATCCATCATCCTGTCGCCATTTATCCGGCTGCTTTCTGTCTCTACCAAGCTGGTGCTCCGGATTCTGAGGATGAAGACCGAAGACCAGGAGGAGGCGGTGACCGAGGAGGAGATAAAGGCACTGCTTAAGATGGGCAATGAGAGCGGCACGTTTGACGACGACGAGCGCGAGATGATAGACTCGGTGTTCGCCTTTGACGACAGGACGGCACGGGAGATTATGGTTCCGCGGCGCGACGTCGTTACGCTGGATATCGGCGAGCCGTTTGAAGAGCTGATAGATGAGATACTGGAGACGCGGCACAACCGCATTCCGGTCTATGAAGAGAATATAGATAATATCATCGGTGTGCTTCATGTAAAAGATGTGATGATCGAGCTGCGCCGGAACTGCAACAGCCCGGAAAAGATGAACATCCGGGAGATGCTTCATGAACCGTTCTTCGTCCCGGAGACGAAAGAGGCGGACGAGCTGTTCCGCAATATGCAGGAGACGCGGCACCACATGGCGATACTCGTGGACGAGTACGGCGGATTTTCCGGCATTGTCACGATAGAGGACCTTGTGGAAGAAATCATGGGCGATATCAATGAAGAATATGAAGAGGTGATACCGGAGATCGAGCCGGTCACCGAAGATGAGTACAGCCTGGACGGCGGACTGCTCATCGACGACCTGAATGAAGAACTGGATTTGAAGCTGGAGACGGAAAACTATGACACCCTTTCCGGGTATCTGATAGAGAAACTGGGGCACATCCCCTCGAAAGAAGACAGGGATGTGATCGAGGTGGACAACCTGGTCTTTACGGTGGAAGAGGTGAAGGACAACCGCATCAGCAGAGTCAGGCTGAAGATACTTCCGAAGCAGGAAGCGGAACACGAGGAAGAAGAAAGCAGAGAGTGAAAGGAGATGCAGCGACCATGAAGAAGTTGTTGATCGAGGAAGAACTTAGGAACAATCCATATCCCGGCAGGGGTATCATTATCGGCAGGACGCCGGACGGAAAAAAGGCTGTCACAGCCTATTTCATCATGGGGCGCAGCGAAAACAGCCGTAACCGCATCTTTGTGGAGGACGGGGAAGGCATCCGCACACAGGCATATGACGAGTCCAAACTGGTGGACCCGAGCCTCATCATCTATGCTCCGGTGCGCGTCCTTGGCAATAAGACCATCGTGACAAACGGCGACCAGACGGATACCATTTATGAGGGAATGGATAAGCAGATGACGTTTGAGCAGTCACTGCGCAGCAGGGAGTTCGAGCCGGATGCGCCGAACTATACGCCGAGGATATCCGGCATCATGCACATCGGGAACGGGACATACAATTATGCCATGTCCATCTTAAAGAGCAATAACGGAAGCCCGGACAGCTGCTGCAGATACACATTCGCATACGAGAATCCGGCTCCGGGAGAAGGACACTTCATCCACACCTATCTGTGCGACGGGAATCCGCTCCCCAGCTTTGAGGGCGAGCCGAAGCTCATCAGCGTGCCGGATGATATGGAGGCGTTTACAGACCTTCTCTGGAACAGCCTGAACGAAGAAAACAAAGTTTCGCTTTTTGTCCGCTGTATTGATATTGAGACGGGAAAATACGAGACGAAGATTGTGAACAAGAATCAGTAAATGAAAAAAGGAGCGGATGATAAGATGAAAGAACTGGAACTGAAATACGGATGCAACCCGAACCAGAAACCGTCAAAAATCTACATGAGCGACGGCAGCGACCTGCCGATCACCGTGCTGTGCGGACGCCCGGGATATATCAATTTCCTGGACGCGTTCAATGGATGGCAGCTCGTGTCAGAGCTGAAGAAAGCGACCGGGCTTCCGGCGGCGACTTCCTTCAAGCATGTGTCCCCGGCAGGGGCGGCGGTAGGACTTCCGCTCTCTGAGACGCTGGCAAAGATTTACTGGGTAGACGACCTGGGAGAACTCTCTCCCCTCGCCAGCGCCTATGCAAGGGCGAGAGGCGCAGACCGGATGTCTTCCTTCGGAGACTTCATCGCGCTGTCCGATGTCTGTGATGTGGACACGGCGCGGCTGATAAAGAGAGAGGTATCCGACGGTGTGATCGCGCCGGGCTATGAGCCGGAGGCGCTGGAAATCCTGAAGCAGAAGAAAAAAGGAAACTACAACGTGATTCAGATTGACGCAGATTATGTGCCGGCGGCGCTGGAGCACAAAGAAGTGTACGGCATCACGTTTGAGCAGGGAAGGAACGAGCTCAACATTGACAAGGATTTCTTCTCCAATGTAGTGACAGAGAAGAAAGAACTGACGGACGCGGCAAAGATGGACCTGGCAATCTCCATGATTACGCTGAAATACACCCAGTCCAATTCTGTCTGCTATGTGAAAGACGGGCAGGCAATCGGGATTGGCGCCGGGCAGCAGTCCCGTATCCACTGTACCCGCCTTGCCGGGCAGAAGGCAGACAACTGGTGGCTCAGACAGTGCCCGAAAGTGATGGAGCTTCCATTTAAAGAGGGCATCAAGCGTGCGGACAGAGACAACGCCATTGACCTGTATATCGGCGAGGAGTACATGGACGTGCTTGCAGACGGCGCTTGGGAAAATATCTTTACGGAAAAACCGGATGTATTTACACGCGAGGAGAAGCGCGCATGGCTGGATAAGATGACAGACGTGGCGCTGGGCTCCGATGCGTTCTTCCCCTTTGGCGACAATATCGAGCGCGCACATAAGAGCGGTGTGAAATATATCGCGCAGCCGGGCGGTTCGGTAAGGGATGACAATGTCATCGACACATGCAACAAGTACGGCATGGTCATGGCGTTTACCGGAATCCGTCTGTTCCACCACTAGAGCCGGCAGGGTTGAAAGAGAGAGGCAGCCTTTATGGTATTGGAGACGAGAAGTCCTGAAGAGACGTTTAATATAGGAAAAAGACTTGGAGAACATGCGATTCCCGGACAGGTGTTTACCCTGACCGGGGATCTTGGCGTGGGAAAGACTGTTTTTACCCAGGGGCTGGCAAAAGGTCTAGGCATTGAAGGACCGGTAAACAGCCCTACTTTTACGATTGTACAGGTATACGAAGAAGGACGGCTTCCGTTCTATCATTTTGACGTATACCGCATCGGCGACGTGGAGGAGATGGAGGAAGTCGGATTCGATGACTATGTCATGGGAGACGGCGTTTCCCTGATAGAGTGGGCGGACCTCATTGCTGAGATACTTCCGGAGAAGCGGACGGATGTCCGGATAGAAAAAGACCTGGACCAGGGATTTGATTACCGGAAGATTACAGTCAGGGAAATCGGATAAGGAGACGTGACGGATTATGAAGGTACTGGCAATAGACAGCTCGGGGCTTACCGCAACAGTGGCGGTCGTGGAGGACGACCAGACGACAGCCGAATATACGACGAATTATAAGAAGACTCATTCGCAGACGCTGCTCCCGATGATTGACGAGATGGTGAAGATGGTGGACATGGACCTGGCTTCCATCGATGCCATTGCCGTGGCGGGAGGTCCGGGGTCTTTTACAGGGCTTCGCATCGGTTCAGCCACGGCGAAAGGTCTGGGGCTCGCGCTCGGCAAGCCTCTGGTCCATGTGCCGACAGTGGATGCGATGGCGTACAGCATGTACGGGTGTGAGGACCTGATCTGTCCCATCATGGATGCCAGGAGGAAACAGGTATATACCGGGATTTATTCCTTTTCCCACAAGAAATGCGGAGAGGACGCTCTGTATGACGAACCGGTATTCCAGGTGCTCCGGATGCAGATGGCGGTTCCCGTGGAGGAACTCATCCGTCATCTGAACGTGTACCGGAGGAGGGTTGTCTTTCTCGGGGACGGGGTGCCCGTATACCGGGAGATGCTGGCAGCGGGATTGAAGGTTCCTTACTATTTTGCGCCTTCTTTTATGAACCGGCAGAGAGCGGCGGCAGTCGGCGCCCTTGGCATCCGCTATTATGAAGCGGGCAGGTTTGAGACGGCGGCGGAGTTCCGGCCGGAATATCTGCGCAGGTCCCAGGCGGAGCGGGAGCGAGCCGAGCGGGAGAAAAATGCAGTGCCCCAGGTCCGTCCCATGACGATGGAGGACGCGGCGGCGGTGGCGGAGATGGAGCATCAGCTCTTCCCGGATGCGTGGAGTGAAAAATCTGTGATAGAGACGCTGGAACAGCCCAATTCCATCTGCCTTATTGTGACGAAAGCAGAGCGCACGGCGGGATATCTGCTTGCCTATCAGGCGGCGGATGAGGCGGAAATCGCAAGAATCGCCGTCCTGAAAGAATTCCAGAGGCAGGGCGCAGCGCAGGCGCTCCTCGCAGAGCTGGAAGCATCCTGCAGGGCAGGAGAAGTACACAGGATATTGCTGGATGTGCGTTCCGGCAATACTGCCGCAAGGGCGCTGTATGAAAAAGCAGGTTTTCGCGAAGACGGCATCCGTCAGAATTTTTATGAAAATCCGACAGAAGATGCCATCCTCATGAGCAGGGAGCTGCCAGCAGTTCCCACTGTTCTTTGCTCTGATGTTTCGATATAATGTGGGCGTAACAGATTAGAAGACCCATTCCTGCCGTCAGGCAGGGGAGTGCCGTTTCCGGGGAGACATCCCGGGACGGCGCGGACACAGGAGGAGATACGATGCGCCAGTACAGATTAAAAGAAACAAACGAGACGAAAGAAGTCTGCAGGATGATCTGCAATCAGTGCGGCAGGGAGATAAAAGTCCAGAACGGCATGCCCGTGGAAGGGGTGTTCCGTGTGGATTATACGTGGGATTACTTTTCGGATAAGGACGGGGAAAGGCACAGTTTCGACCTGTGCGAGTCCTGTTACGACAGACTGCTGGCTTCCTTCCGGGTGCCGGCGGAAATACAGGAGTAAGTGGAGAATTAATATGTTGGATGTGTGTTTGCTTGGGTGCGGCGGCATGATGCCGTTGCCGTACCGGTATCTGACGTCGCTGATGACGCGGTTCAACGGCAGCAGCCTGCTCATCGACTGCGGTGAGGGCACCCAGGTCGCGGTGAAAGAAAAAGGATGGAGTTTTAAGCCGATCGATACGATATGCTTTACGCATTATCACGGAGATCATATCAGCGGACTGCCGGGACTTCTCCTCACAATGGGGAATGCCGACCGGACAGAGCCGCTGACAATGATCGGACCGAAGGGACTGGAACGTGTTGTGGGGAGCCTCCGCGTCATCGCGCCGGAGCTTCCGTTTCCCATCATCTATCAGGAAATCCAGGGAGCAGAACAGTGCTTTGAGAGGAGCGGGTACCGCATCCGTGCGTTCCGTGTGAACCACAACGTGCTCTGCTACGGATATACGCTGGAGATAGACCGGAGCGGCAGGTTCGATGCGGCAAGGGCAAAAGAGCAGGGAATCCCCCTTCCGTACTGGAGCCGCCTGCAAAACGGCGAGACGATAGAAGACCCGGACCGGACCTACACGCCGGATATGGTGCTCGGACCTCCGCGAAAAGGACTGAAGCTGACCTACACAACAGATACCCGTCCCACAGAATCCATTCGGAGGAATGCGGAAGGCTCCGACCTGTTTATATGCGAAGGGATGTACGGGGAAAAAGACAAGGCGGCGAAAGCGGCGGAATATAAACATATGACATTCTACGAGGCGGCGCAGATTGCCCGGGATGCGCATGTGCGGGAAATGTGGCTGACGCATTACAGCCCGTCGCTGACAAGACCGGAACCGTACATGGAGGAAGTGCGTAAGATATTCCCGGCGGCGAAAGCGGGGAAGGACGGAATGTCGGCGGAACTGATGTTTGAAGATTGAGAGGCGTGACATGAAAGAAATCAGAGATGTGAATATCCTTGCCATCGAGAGCTCCTGCGACGAAACGGCGGCCGCGGTCGTGCACAACGGAAGAGAAGTACTCTCCAATGTCATTTCGTCGCAGATAGACCTGCACAAACTTTACGGCGGCGTCGTACCGGAAATCGCATCGAGAAAACATATCGAGAAAATCAACCAGGTCATCGAAGAAGCGCTCAGAGAGGCGGATGTAACGCTGGATGATATCGATGCGGTCGGCGTGACTTACGGACCCGGACTGGTGGGCGCCCTTCTCGTCGGAGTGGCGGAGGCAAAGGCAATCGCGTTTGCGAGAAATCTTCCGCTGGTCGGCGTGCACCACATCGAAGGACATATCTCGGCGAACTATATCGAACATCCGGACCTTGAGCCGCCCTTCCTCTGCCTTGTGGCATCCGGCGGACACACCCACCTTGTGCGCGTGAAAGGTTATGGAGAGTATGAGATACTCGGGCGCACGAGGGACGACGCGGCGGGAGAGGCATATGACAAAGTGGCGCGTGCCATCGGGCTCGGTTATCCGGGCGGACCGAAGATTGACCGGATTGCCAGGGAGGGGAATCCCGATGCGGTGAAGTTTCCGAAGGCGCATATCGAAGGCGCGGAGTATGATTTCAGCTTCAGCGGACTGAAGTCGGCGGTCCTCAACCACATCAATGGATGCAGGATGAAAGGCGAGACGTTTGACCCTGCGGATATCGCGGCGTCGTTTCAGAAAGCAGTGGTGGAAGTGCTGGTGGAAAATTCCATGAAGGCGGTGGAAGATTTCGGCGTATATACATTTGCCATTGCCGGGGGCGTGGCGTCCAACAGCGCCCTCCGGGCTGCCATGAAAAAGGCGTGCGCGGAAAAAGGCGTGCGGTTCTGCTATCCGTCTCCAGTCTACTGCACGGATAACGCGGCAATGATCGGGGCGGCTGCATTCTACGAATATCTTGCCGGCACAAGACACGGCTGGGACCTCAATGCGGTGCCGAACCTGAAGCTGGGAGAGAGATGATGGAGAAAACATACTGTACCGCTGTCGTGCTGGCGGCAGGCAGCGGAAAACGGATGGGGACAAAAGTACATAAACAGTATCTGCTCATGGGAGGAAAGCCGGTGCTCTATTATTCGCTGAACACATTTCAGGAATCTCCGCTCATCGATGAGATTATCCTTGTGTGCGGCAGCGGTGAAGAAGAGTACTGCCGCTGTGAGATTGTGGAGAAATACGGTTTTGAAAAAGTAAGCGCCATTATCCCGGGCGGCGCCCAGCGGTACGATTCTGTGTGGAACGGTCTGCAGAAGACAAAGGACGGATATGTCTATATCCATGACGGAGCCCGACCGTTTGTAGATGGCGAGATGCTTGCGCGCGCTTATCGCTGCGTGTCCGAATGTCATGCATGTGTGGCGGGGATGCCGTCGAAAGATACGGTTAAGATAGCGGATGAAGACAATACCGTGCAGCAGACGCCGGACCGGAGCAGGGTGTGGCTCGTACAGACCCCTCAGGTGTTTGATACAGACCTGATACGCAGGGCATATGCCAGGCTCATGGAGCAGGATGAGATCGCCGTGACCGATGATGCGATGGTCGCGGAGCAGATGCTGGGCTGCCGGGTGAAGCTCTTCAGCGGCTCCTATGAGAACATCAAGATTACCACACCGGAGGATCTTGCAGTTGCGGAGGTCTTTTTGCAAAGAAAGTCTTGACATGGATTTTGTAACTGTGATAGAATAATTCACGTCGCACAGAGCGGTCGTGCTCACTGGCGGCGCAAATGAATAAGCGATACATGTGCGGCATGCATTTGGAGAGGTATCGAAGTGGTCATAACGAGGCGGTCTTGAAAACCGTTTGTCCGAAAGGGCGCGTGGGTTCGAATCCCACCCTCTCCGTTTTGGAGAAGTACCCAAGCTGGCCGAAGGGGCTCCCCTGGAAA
>DXAL01000023.1 GCA_019117125.1 Candidatus Mediterraneibacter merdipullorum | reverse complement strand
GAAGGTGAAGCCCTGCAGGTTCTTGATGACGGCGTAGGCGGAGGTCAGGTTCTCCAGCTCGGTCTTGAGGGCTCTCTGGCAGAGTACGGGGTATCCTACCGTCAGGTGGAACTGGCAGAGGACGGCTATTTTGACTATGACGCCATCGAAAAAGCGCTGAACGACCGGACAAGGCTCGTGACCATCCAGCGCTCCAAAGGCTATCAGACGCGTCCCAGCTATCCGGTCGGGAAGATCGGGGAGCTCATCGCTTTTATCAAGGAGCGCAGGCCGGACGTAATCTGCATGGTCGACAACTGCTACGGGGAATTCGTGGAGCGCATCGAGCCAAGTGATGTGGGTGCAGACCTCATCGTCGGTTCGCTCATAAAGAACCCGGGCGGCGGCCTGGCGCCCATCGGCGGATATATCGCGGGCAGGAAGGACCTGGTCGAGAACTGCGCCTGCCGGCTGACCTCGCCGGGGCTTGGGAAGGAAGTGGGCGCTTCGCTTGGGGTGATGCAGTCCTTCTACCAGGGATTTTTCCTGGCTCCCACCGTTGTGTGCGCAGCGTTAAAAGGTGCGGTTTTTGCCGCAAACATCTATGAAGGTCTTGGATTTCCGGTCATCCCGGACGGGAAGGAATCCCGCCACGACATCATCCAGGCGGTGACGCTGGGGTCTCCGGAGGGCGTCATTGCCTTCTGCAGGGGCATCCAGGCTGCGGCTCCCGTGGACAGCTACGTGACCCCGGAGCCATGGGCGATGCCGGGGTATGACAGCGATGTGATTATGGCTGCCGGGGCATTCGTACAGGGGTCTTCCATCGAACTGTCGGCGGACGGTCCCATCAAACCGCCGTACGCGGTGTATTTCCAGGGCGGACTGACCTGGAACCACGCGAAGCTGGGCATCTTAAAATCCCTCCAGTGCCTGGTGGACAGCCATGTGGTTGACAAAGACAGGTTAAGGCGGGCATAAGAAAAGCATAAGGAGAGCATATGAAGAAAGTCGCAGTGATCGGCGGCGGTGCGTCGGGGCTGATGGCGTCTGTGGCTGCAGCGAAAGCAGGAGCAGAGGTAGTCCTCATCGAGCACAATGACCGCATCGGAAAAAAGATATTGTCAACGGGAAACGGCAGATGCAACTTCACGAACATCCGCCAGGAACCGGCATGCTATCATTCCGGGAACCCGACGTACCCCTGGAGCGTGGTGGAGCGCTTTCAGGCTCAGGATATCATCTCTTTTTTCCTGGAGCTTGGCATCTATTCCAGGAACCGGAACGGCTATCTCTATCCCAATTCCGACCAGGCGCGCGCTGTCACGGACGCGTTTGAGATGGAGCTTGCCCGCCTCGGCGTGGAGGTCAGGCTGAAGACCGAGTGCCGCGGCATAACCCCCGGGAGAAAGGGCTTTACCGTCACCACAGGGAGCGGGAGTCTGCGCGCGGACCGTGTGATACTCTGTACCGGCTCAAAAGCCGCGCCCTCGTCCGGCTCGGACGGTTCCGGATACGACCTGGCGAAAAGTCTGGGACACCGGATTGTCCCGGTGCTCCCCGCCCTTGTCCAGCTCCGGTGCGCAGAGCGGTTCTTTCGGAGCATCGCGGGCGTGCGCGCCCAGGGAGAAGTCTCCGTCTGGTCGGAGGGCAGATGCGCCGCATCCGATGCCGGAGAACTCCAGCTGACGGATTACGGGATATCCGGGATTCCGGTCTTCCAGGTCAGCGGCTGTGTGTCCGGACTTCTCTATGAGAAGAAGGAAGTGACTGCCCGGCTGGACTTTATGCCGGATTTTACAGAGGAACAGATGCTCTCTTTCCTGCGCGTGCGCCGGTATGTCCGGCCGGAAAAACCTTCCCGCATGTTCCTGACCGGTCTGTTCCATCAGAAACTCTCAGACCTCTGGTGCCGGATGGCGCACATCCCGCCGGAGAAAAAGGCAGGGGAACTGACGGAAGGAGACCTGGCTGCGCTCGCCGCGCGCATCAAACGGATGGAAACCCGCATCACGGGTACCAACTCCTTTGACAAAGCCCAGGTGTGCAGAGGCGGCGTGGACACCCGGGAGACAGACCCTGCGACCATGGAGTCTCTGATTGTCCCGGGACTGTATTTCGCCGGGGAGCTGCTGGATGTGGACGGCATCTGCGGGGGATACAACCTGACATTTGCCTGGAGCAGCGGACATGCGGCAGGCACAGCGGCGGCATCCGCTGCGGGGAACAGGAAAGGAGGGCGCCCATGATACGCATCGACCAGCTCCGGCTCCCGGTGGGACACACCCGGGAACAGCTGGAGAGAAAGCTGTTAAAGACCCTCCACATCGGAAAGCGGGAGCTGAACGGATACCACATCTGGAAGCGCTCCCTGGATGCCCGGAAGAAACCGGACCTTTCTTATTCCTATTCCGTCGATGTGGATGTGGCGGAGGAAGGGCGCATCCTAAAACAGATGGGCGCAAAAGTCAGACATGTCTCCCCGAAGCCATACTGTCTTCCGGCCCACGGGAGCGAACCGCTGACCCGCCGTCCCGTTGTCGTGGGGAGCGGACCGGCAGGGCTGTTCTGCGCATATCTGCTGGCACAGGCAGGGTATAAGCCCCTCGTCATCGAGCGCGGCGCACCGGTCCGGGAGCGCATACAGGATGTGGAGCGGTTCTGGGAGACCGGCGTCCTCAGACCGGATTCCAACGTACAGTTCGGAGAGGGCGGCGCGGGGACATTTTCGGACGGGAAGCTCAATACGCTGGTCAAAGACACGGCAGGACGGGGGAGGTTCGTGCTGGAGACGTTTGTAAGGCACGGAGCGCCGGAAGATATCCTCTGGGAACAGAAGCCCCACATCGGGACCGACCTGCTCACAGAGACAGTCGAGTCCATGCGCTGCGCCATCATCCGGATGGGCGGGGAATTCCGCTTCCACAGCCAGGTGACCGATCTCGTCCCGGAGGAACGGCTCCTGATACTGAACGGACAGGAAACTTTAAAGACCGATGCAGCGGTATTCGCCATCGGGCACAGCGCAAGGGATACCTTTGAGATGCTGTACGGCCACGGGGTCGCCATGTCGGCAAAATCTTTCGCCGCAGGCGTGCGCATTGAGCACAGACAGTCGCTCATCGACCGGAATATGTACGGCCGGGAAGACCGGGGAGACCTTCCCGCTGCCTCTTACAAGCTGACGGAAAAGCTGGACAACGGACGGGGCGTGTACACCTTCTGCATGTGTCCGGGCGGATATGTGGTGGACGCCTCCTCCGAGGAGGGGCATCTTGCCGTCAACGGCATGAGCTATCGCAGCCGCGCCGGGGAAAATGCAAACAGCGCGGTCATTGTTACAGTCACGCCGGAAGATTACGGCTCAGACCATCCTCTGGCAGGAATCCGGTTCCAGCGCATGCTGGAAAAGCGGGCCTGGGAGGCAGGCGGGGGCCGGATTCCCGTGCAGCGGTTTGCGGATTTCTGCCTGGACAAAAAGACAACGGCGGCGGGCAGCATAAGACCGAACATGAAAGGGCAGTATACCTATGGAGACGTGCGGGGCATCTTCCCGGATGTGCTGGCGGAATCCCTGGAAGAGGGCATCCGGTCCATGGACCGGAAGATACAGGGGTTTGCCGACCCGGACGCGCTTCTGTCAGGCGTGGAGAGCAGGACGTCTTCCCCGGTCCGGATCGAGCGGGATGCAGACTTCCGCTCCAACCTGTCCTGGATTTATCCCTGCGGTGAGGGCGCAGGGTATGCAGGCGGCATCACCTCTGCTGCGATGGACGGCATGAAGACGGCGGAGGCGCTCATCCGCCGGTTTGCGCCGCCGGCCGGCAGAACCTGACCCGGCAACAGTTCACAGACCCGGCGGCAGTTCACAGAATTTTAATGGGTAACGCCTATACATGGATTTTAAATTGTGCTACAATAAATCATTGTATTGTGCCATCGCGCCGACAGGTTTATGTATGAAAAACAATACGATTAAGGAAATGTATCAGGAAGAACGGCCTTACGAGAAATGCGAAAGGTTCGGTGCGGAAAATCTCACGGACACGGAACTTCTTGCCGTCATCCTCAGAACGGGGACGCGCGGGGAAAACTCTCTGGAACTGGCGCGCAGGCTTCTCTATCCGTCTTCCGGGAAGAGTGGTCTTGCCGGCATCCACAGGTGGAGTCTGGAGCGCCTCAGGAAGATACGCGGCATCGGCAGGGTCAAAGCCATCCAGATACGATGCCTGTGCGAGCTTGCCAGAAGGATGGCGATGGAAGCAGCATCAGAAGAACTGGACTTTTCCTCTCCGGAGACCATCGCCCGGTATTATATGGAGGATATGAGGCACAGGGACAGGGAGGTCTTAAAACTCCTCCTCCTAAACACCAGGTCCCGTCTGCTCGCAGAGACCAATGTCTCGGTCGGGACAGTGGACATGGCGCTCGTGTCGCCCCGGGAGCTCTTTATCGAAGCATTCCGCAGCGGCGCATCCTGCATCATCCTCCTGCACAATCATCCCAGCGGCGACCCTGCTCCGAGCAGGGAGGACATCCGCATTACGCAGAGGGTGCATGAAGCAGGACTTCTGGTCGGCATCGAACTGCTGGACCATATCATCATCGGGGACAACTGCTATGTCAGTATGAAAGAAAAACAGCTTTTTCGGTAAGAGGGGACGAAAGAAGGGGTTTGAATGGCGGGGAATGTATATGGACTTGACCTCGGGACGCACGAGATCAGGATTTTTGATAAAAAGAAAAACGGGTTCAGGCGGGAAAAAGACGCCATCGCCATGAAGGATAAAAAGGATATCTTCGCAGTGGGGGACGGGGCGTACGCCATCTATGAGAAGTCCCCGGCGGATATCCAGGTTGTCTTTCCCATGAAGGAGGGCGTCATCGCCCGCTTTGACGATATGCAGTACCTGCTGGGAGCGCTGCTGAAAGCGGACGGAAGACCGGCAAGAAGCGCCCAGTATGTCATCGCTGTGCCCACCGACGTCACGGAAGTTGAGAAGAAAGCGTTCTATGACTTATTCTTTCACTACGGGGCAAAGGCAAAGTCTGTGCGCATCGTGGAGCGGGGGCTCGCCGACGCCATCGGATGCGGCGTGGACGTATCTTCAGAGAAAGGGATATTTGTCGCCAATTTCGGAGCCGGCACGACCGAGCTCTCCGTTCTCTCCCAGGGCGGGATGGTGATGAACCGTCTCCTGAAGACCGGAGGCGGAAACCTGGACTCTGCCATCGTCTCTCTGGTGCGCCGCTCCCGGGACTTCCTCATCGGCATGACGACCGCAGAGAAGCTGCGCATGGAGTTCGGCGTATTTGACCAGAGCACGGACAGCGCCCTCACGGTATCCGGAAGGGATCTGGTTTCCGGAGTGCCCTCCCAGGCGGAGATTTCCATCAGCCTTGTCCGGGCTGCGATGAAAGAGCCCCTGGAGGAATGTGTGCGGGCGATGCGCTCCATGTTCGAGCGGACGCCGCCGGACGTGCGCAGGGCGATCGAACAGAAAGGAATCTGTCTCACCGGCGGGCTGGCAAGGATGAAAGGACTTTCTACATACCTGGAAGAGAGCACCGGCCTGACCGTCCTGACGGCAGACGAGCCGGAGATGTGCGCGGTAAGAGGGCTGAAGGAAATCATCCTGGACCGGGGGCTTTACAGACAGCTCACGTATTCCATGTTAGATGAAGATTACAGGTGGTTGAGGTAATGAAAAAGAAGAATCAGAATTCCCATACAAACAGATATATCCTGCTCGGGCTGTCCGTTTTCTGCGCTCTGATGATGGTCCTGTCTTCCTTCTCGGATATCGCGGCGGGTCCTTTCCGCGCACTGGCAAATGTCACGGTCATCCCGCTTCAGCAGGGCATCAATCACGTCGGCGGCTGGCTCGGCGACCTGACGGATAATTTCTCCACGCTGCAGCAGCTCCAGGATGAAAACCGGAAGCTGAAGGAGCAGGTGGACGCCCTGACTACCGAGAACAATTATCTCCAGGAGGAGAGTTATGAGTACGAGCGCCTCCAGGAGCTCTACCAGCTGGACCAGAATTACGCCGAATATGAAAAGACGGCAGCCCATGTCATCGGGAAAGATGCCGGGAACTGGTTCAGCACCTTTACGATAGACAAAGGCAGCATGGACGGCATCGCCGTGGATATGAACGTTCTCGCCGGAAGCGGCCTTGTGGGCATTGTCACGGAGACCGGACCCACCTGGGCAAAAGTCCGGACGATTATCGATGATTCGACCAACATCAGCGGCATGGTGCTCTCCACATCGGATACCTGCATCGTGAGCGGGGACCTGTCCCTGATGAGCAGCGGACAGATTTCCTTTGACCAGATGGAGAATAATGACAATCCGGTGGCGGTAGGCGACCAGATCGTCACTTCCTATATCAGCGACAAGTATCTCCAGGGGATACTCATCGGTTCCATCAGTGAAGTAAACGTGGATTCCAACAACCTGACACGGTCCGGCTACATCATCCCGGCAGTGGACTTCCGCAATATCCAGGAGGTCCTCGTCATCACGACGACGAAAGCGGAACTGACCGGTGAGGATGAGACCGGGGAAGAGCAGCAGTAAGCCGGGAAGATTATGAGAAGGAGCGGACAGATATGAAATCAGCCAGATTCAGAAGAGGCGCGGTGACCGTCGCGATCGTGCTCGCCGCATACCTGCTTCAGACTGCGGTGTTCCCCGCTTTTGAGATTGCAGGCGTCAAACCGAACCTGATGCTCATTGTCACGGCGTCGTTCGGCTTTATGAGAGGCCCCAGGGCGGGCATGTTCGTAGGACTCGCATCCGGGCTCCTCATGGATACCCAGTTTGGCGAGATGATTGGATTTTACGCTCTCATCTACCTTGTGACGGGCTATGTAAACGGTCTTTTTGAACAGATATATTTCGATGAGGATATCAAGCTGCCGCTGTTTTTGATAGCCGGAAGCGACCTTGTCTACGGGCTTGTGGTCTATTTCCTGACATTCCTGCTCAGGAGTGATTTTCATTTCCTCTATTATCTGAACCGCATCATCGTGCCGGAGACGATCTATACCATTGTAGTGACCCTTGTCGTGTATCCGCTGCTTCTGTACATCAATCACAGACTGGAAGCGGAAGAAAAAAGGAGTGCGAGCAAATTTGTTTAGAGAAATCATCGACCGGATAAAAGAAGCCATCGAGTACATCATGAAGTCAAGGCTCATGGTGCTTATCGTGGTGTTCTGCCTGACCTCCTCCATCCTGGTGGGCAGGCTGTTCTACCTGCAGATTGTGCGGGGCGAGGACTACCTTGAGAACTATGAACTCCAGATAAGGAAGACCAGCGACATCGCCGCAACGCGCGGAAATATCTGTGACCGCAACGGGAACCTCCTCGCCTACAGCGAGCTGGCATATTCCGTGACCATCACGGATACCGTTCCCACCGACACCGATGCGGAGGAGAAGAACGATATCCTCAACCACACCCTGGACCAGGTGCTCACCATCGTGGAAAAATACGGGGACTCCGTGATTGACAGCTTTGGCGTCATCCTGGATTCCTCCGGCGAGTACCAGTTCGCGGACACCAACGAGACGCTCCGCCTCCGCTTTGTCGCCGACGTCTACGGACAGGCGTACACGGACAACCTGACGAAAGCCCAGAAGGAGCAGTCCGCCGCTGAACTCATGCACTATCTGTGCGCGGAGCGCTACGGGCTGGATGAAAAAGACGCTGACCCCGCTTATCTCCTGAAGATGGTCAACATGCGCTATGCCATGGGGCTGAACAGCTTCCAGCAGTATGTGACCACCACCCTTGCCACTGACGTGAGCGAGGAGACGGTGGCCGCCATCATGGAGAACCAGGCGTCATTAAGCGGCGTGGACATCGAGGAATCCTCGGTGCGGCGCTATCCGGACGGCGAATGTTTCGCCTCCATCATCGGCTATACCGGACAGATATCCCAGGAAGAGTACGACGCCCTGAGCGAGGAAGATAAAAAACATTATTCCCTCCAGGATGTGGTGGGCAAGACCGGCATCGAGCAGACCTTTGACAGCACGCTCCAGGGGGAAAAAGGCGAAGCCACCTTCTACGTCGACAACCTGGGGAAGGTGACGGAGACCGTCAGCCGGACAGAGCCGAAAGCCGGAAACGACGTGTATCTCACCATCGACAAAGACCTCCAGATCAGCGCCTACAAGCTCCTGGAGGAGAAGATTGCCGGCATCCTCTTAAGCAGGCTGAAGAACATCCTGGAGTACGACCCCTCCGCCACATCGGACGCCAGCGAGATTATCGTGCCTGTGAGCGACGCCTATCACGCGTTCATCGCCAATGAGGTCATCGATATGGACCATTTCGGGAGCGAAGACGCAGGTCCGGCGGAGCAGGCGGTCTATGAAGTGTTCACCTCCCACAGGGAATCCGTGCTCGGGGACATCTTCGCCCAGCTCGGCAACCCGGATGCGCCGGCGTACCGCCAGCTTTCAGATGAAATGCAGGCGTGCATGTCCTACATTTACCGGGACCTTCTGACAGACACTGCGGGGATACTCATGGCTTCCGAGATTGACGAGTCAGATGAGACCTATCTGGACTGGGCAAAAAATGAGACCATCAATCTCTATACGTACCTGAACTATGCCATCTCACAGAACTGGGTCGACACCACGAAGCTGGGGGACAGCGCATATTCCAGCTCAGAGGAGATTTATCAGGAGATACTGGCGTATCTGGAAGAATATTTGGAGCAGGACAGCAATTTCGACAAACTTCTCTATGAATATCTTATAAAATCAGGGAGTGTCAAGGGGACCCAGATTTGTGCCATCGTGTACGAACAGGGCGTGCTCCCGATGGAGGAGTCCACCTATCAGGGGCTTGTATCCGGAAGCACAGACTCCTTCGCATGGCTCTACGGGAAGATAAAATCCCTGGAGATTACACCCGGACAGCTCGCCCTCGAGCCCTGTTCCGGCGGACTCGTGGTGACAGACCCGGACACCGGGGATGTGCTTGCGTGCGTGTCCTATCCGGGATATGACAACAACCGGCTGGCGAATTCGATGGATTCCGCCTACTTCAACCAGCTCAACACCGGCACGGCCCGGACGCTCTACAACCGCGCCACACAGGAAAAGACCGCGCCCGGCTCCACATTTAAGATGGTTTCCGCCACAGCCGGTCTGGAAGAAGGAGTCATCGACGAGGACAGCATGATTTTCTGCGACGGGGAGTTTGATACCGTAGAGCCGCCTCCGCGGTGCTGGATATACCCCGGCGGCCACGGCTCCCTTGATGCGGCAGGCGCGATTTCAAATTCCTGCAACATCTTCTTCTACACCGTGGGCTACCGCCTCGGACAGAATGAACAGGAAGAGTACGACAGCGACCTGGGAACAGACCGGCTCGCAAAATATGCGGAGCTGTTCGGGCTCGGCGAGAAATCCGGACTGGAGATTGACGAGGCGGAACCCGAGATATCGGACGAGTACTCCGTGCAGTCCGCCATCGGACAGGGAACGAACAACTACACCGTAAGCCAGCTCAACCGGTATGTCACGGCAGTGGCAAACAGCGGGACCGTCTACGACCTGACGCTGGTGGACAAGATAACGGATTCCGACGGAAGCCTGCTGCGCGACAACGAGGCGGAAGTCGTCCGCACGATGGATGAGGTCAGCCAGTCGACCTGGGACATCCTGCATGAGGGAATGGAAGACATGGTCAAGACCCACTCCACCTTCAACGGTCTGGAATTCTCCATGGCGGGCAAGACCGGTACGGCGCAGCAGAACGCGCTCCATCCGGACCATGCGCTCTTCGTGGGATATGCTCCGGCAGAGGACCCGGAGATTGCCATCGCGACGCGCATTGTGCACGGCTACAATTCCGGATATGCCTCCGAGATCGGAAGGGACCTGGCGCGGATATACATTGACCCGGACCTTGCCGACGAGCTGATTACAGGGGAGGCTGCCGACCTTGGAAAAGAGATGGCAGGAGACTGACAACATGAAGCGGAAACTGACAACGTAAAATGAAGTCTGACTAAGCAGAATCTGACAGTGGGGGATGACTATGGACAGGCTGGTGACCATCAGGAGCAGCCGCTACGGGCTGGATATCGGACTGGCACCCGATGCGGATATGGAACAGATTTATGAGGAACTGCACAGGAAGTTCCAGGCTTCCGCGCGGTTTTTCGGGAAGGCGGGAATGGCGCTGAGCTTCAGCGGCAGGACCCTTTCCCGCGGAGAGGAAGAGAAGATACTCTCCATCATCCGTGAAGACACAGACATCGACATCCTCTGCCTCATCCAGCGGGAGAACCAGGGGGAGGAAAAGTACAGAAGCATTGTAAGACAGGCATCGGAAGAGGCAGAAAAGCACGGCGGTCTGTTTTACAGAGGTACTCTGGGAAAGAGACAGGTACTGGAATCCGAATCCGATATCGTGGTCCTCGGCGATGTGGAGCCGGGAGCTGAGGTGAGGGCAAAGGGAAGCATCGTCATCATGGGCTCCCTCTACGGGTCCGCCCACGCGGGCACAGAAGGGAACCGGGATACTTTTGTCGCCGCACTGTTCCTGCAGCCCGGGGAGCTCTCCGTAGGCGGCATCCGGGCAAACAGGCATATCATCTATCAGCAGAGCCTGAGCATACAGGGACCGAAGATTGCCGTCGCGGACGGGAACCGTATCTATCTGGACCCTCTTGTAGATTAAATTCGGAAAGTTTGTGTAGAAGGAGGACACCATGGGAGAGGTCATAGTCATTACATCGGGAAAAGGCGGCGTCGGAAAGACGACGACAACGGCAAATATCGGCATCGGGCTGTCCGGTCTGGGGAAAAAGGTCATGGTCATTGACACGGACCTTGGACTGCGCAACCTGGATGTCGTCATGGGACTGGAAAACAGAATCGTATACAACCTCGTCGATGTGATTGAGGGGAACTGCAGATTGAAGCAGGCTCTGATAAAGGACCGGCGGTTTCCCGAACTTTATCTCCTCCCGTCTGCACAGACGCGGGATAAGAGCAGTGTATCTCCGGAGCAGATGCGAAAGCTCATCGATGAGATACGGGCGGATTACGATTTTATCCTTCTGGACTGCCCGGCAGGGATCGAGCAGGGCTTCCAGAACGCCATCGCAGGCGCGGACCGTGCGGTCATCGTGACCACGCCGGAGGTGTCCGCCATCCGGGACGCAGACCGCATCATCGGTCTTCTGGAAGCCTCGGGGATACGGAAGAACAGCCTGCTCATCAACCGCATCCGGATTGATATGGTAAGACGGGGAGACATGATGTCAGTGGATGATGTGACAGAGATACTCGCCGTCGACCTTCTGGGCGTCATCCCGGATGACGAGCAGGTCGTCATCGCCACGAATGAGGGGGAGCCCGTCGTCGGCACAGACTGTCTCGCGGGCAGGTCCTACACGGACATCTGCCGCCGCCTTGCCGGGGAAGACGTTCCGGTGGAGGATTACATGAAGCCGGAAGGATTTCTGGAAAAACTGTCCGGACTGTTCCGGCGCAGTTAAGGAGGGCGGATATGAGCATGCCATCTGTACCCATTGCCAGGGAAAGACTGAAAAACCTCCTTATTTCCGACCGGATGCAGTGCGCGCCGGACGCGGCGGAACGCCTCAGAAAAGAACTGCACTGCACCGTATCCAAATATATGGAAATCCGGCCGGAAGATGTCACGGTCGATATCACACGGAATGATATACATATAAAATACACAGGAGAGAATCATTGAAAAAGAAGCTGAATTTCTTTCTGAAAAAGATAAAGGCACACTACAATATCAAAGATTACCGGTTCGGCCTCATCGCCGCGGTGCTGGTCCTGTCCATCATCGGCATCCTGATGGTGCGAAGCGCCCGCCCGGACCTTATGAGCCGTCAGATACTCGGGGTTTTCTTAGGCGTCCTGGCGATGATCGTCATCTCGCTCATCGATTATAAATGGATTCTGAATTTTTACTGGCCGATGTATTTCCTGAATCTGGCGCTTCTTGCCGCTGTGTGGATACCGGGCATCGGCCGTTCGGCAAACGGCGCCCAGCGGTGGGTGAACCTGGGATTTACCCAGCTCCAGCCCTCTGACCTGACCAAGATACTGATGATACTCTTTTTCGCCCGGTTCCTTTCCGACCGGGAGAGGGCGATCAACAGTCCGAAGCTCATCCTCCAGGCAATCGCGCTCATCCTGCCGTCTCTTGCGCTCATCTATGCGCAGCCGAACCTGTCCACGACCATCTGCATCGCCGGGCTGTTCTGTGCGCTTTTGTTCCTTGCAGGTCTGAGCTACAAGTTCGTGGGCACGGTGCTGGCGGTCACGATTCCTGCCATCGCCATCTTCCTGGCGGTGGCGGTCCAGCCGAATCAGCCGTTCCTGCACGATTACCAGCAGGACCGGATACTGGCATGGCTGGAACCGGAGAAGTATTCGTCGGACGAATCCTATCAGCAGCTCAACTCGCTGATGGCGATCGGCTCCGGTCAGCTGTCCGGAAAGGGCTACAACAACGATGAGACGACCTCCGTAAAGAACGGAAACTTCGTCTCCGAACCACAGACCGATTTTATTTTCGCGATAATCGGAGAAGAATTGGGATTTGTGGGTTGTTGTGTCGTTATATTTTTGATATTATTAATTGTGATAGAGTGTATCATAGTTGGCTTGAAAGCGAAAGATACAGGGGGACGCATCATCTGCGGGGGCGTTGCCGCACTGATAGGGATACAGAGCTTTATCAATATCGGTGTGGCTACGCTGATCCTTCCGAATACGGGATTGTCGCTTCCCTTTGTAAGTTACGGACTGACTTCCGTAGTATGCTTTTTCATGGGGATCGGTTTTGTGCTGAATGTCGGCTTGCAGCCTAACAAATACCAGTAAGGAGAGAGTGACGGTTATGAATATCGGACTGATCGCACATGATGCGAAGAAGAAGCTGATGCAGAATTTCTGCATCGCCTACCGGGGCATACTCAGCAAGCATGAACTGTATGCTACGGATACGACCGGACGTCTTGTGGAGAGCGTGACGAACCTGAACATCCACAAGTATCTCGCAGGTCATCTCGGCGGGAAACAGCAGCTCGGGGCGCAGATCGAGCACAACAACATCGACCTGCTCATCTTTTTCAGGGACCCCCTTGCGCCGCGCCCCCACGAACCGGATGTCAACGATATCGTAAAACTCTGCGATATGTACAACATCCCCATCGCGACAAATATTGCCACAGCCGAGGCGCTGATACTGGCATTGGACAGAGGAGATTTGGACTGGCGTGAGATGTACAGATAACAGAGACCGGATACATGATACAGAAAGACACGGAGCAGACCGCAGGCGGATGGAACGGCGCAGGCGGGAGCGGATGCGTCAGAGGCGGCGCAGAAGGCAGCGGCGCGCGGCTGCGCTGCTGATTTGCATCGTGCTCATCCTGGGTGCAGCCGTCACCGGCGGAGTCATTTTCTTCGGCGGTCTGGGGAACCACACTTTGGATTACGAAAAAGAACACTATAATGCCGCGGCATTTGAGGGCGCTCTCTTTGCTTCGGATTTGTGCGTGACATCCGGGGAAGTGGAACTGGGCGGATACCAGCCCGATGACGAACTCCACGCGGCAGGACTCTTTGACCTGGAGCAGGAGAGCGTCCTGTGCGGATACCGGCTTTATGACCGGCTTTATCCGGCGAGCACGACGAAAATCATGACTGCATACTGCGCATTCAAATACGGCAATATGGAAGACGTTGTGACTGTCAGCGCGAGCGCCACGGATTTTGCCGATGATGAGGTGACCAGCGGTCTGAAGACCGGGGATGAGGTGACGATGTACGACCTGGTGTGCGGGCTCCTCCTCCATTCGGGCAACGACTGTGCCGCAGCCATCGCAGAGCACATTTCCGGCAGCACCGAAGAGTTCGCTGTGCTGATGAACCGGGAAGCGGCAGCCCTGGGCGCGACAGGCACC
Organism: Candidatus Mediterraneibacter merdipullorum; assembly: GCA_019117125.1. Classification (GTDB taxonomy): domain Bacteria; phylum Bacillota; class Clostridia; order Lachnospirales; family Lachnospiraceae; genus Mediterraneibacter; species Mediterraneibacter merdipullorum. The sequence goes on along the minus strand of DXAL01000023.1, from coordinate 81,123 downwards.
CATTTTGTGAACCCCCACGGGCTCCATGACGAGGACCACTATACGACGGCCTACGACCTGTATCTCATCTTTAATGCGTGCATCAAAGACGAACGGTTTGTAGAGATTATTTCCATGGATTCCTATGACGGCGCCCTCAAAGGGGCAGACGGGACGACCCGCAAAGAGACATGGACGCCCACCCAGGCGTACGGCGCGGGGACAGCAGACGAGCCGGAAGGCGTGCGCGTCCTCGGCGGAAAGACCGGCACCACGCGGAAGGCGGGGAACTGTGTCATCCTTTATGACCAGGATGTGGAAGAACATCCGTACATTTCCGTCATTATGGGTGCGGACGGCGTGGAGATGCTCTACGAACAGATGAACGCACTGATGGAGGCGGGCATCACCGGCACGGATGCGGATGCAGGACAGTGAGACAGAGAGGAAAAGAGAATGAGAGGCTCTCCGGCTGCGCAAGAAAAAGGCGTGACCGGGAAGCCTCTCATTGATTATGGACCTGCTGTGCTTTTTGGCAGCGTTTATTCCGACATACTCCGGACCCTGCCGAAAAAGCTGATGAGATACAGCCCGCACAGACCGACGAGGGAATACACGATTCTGGAAAGCCAGCTCATATTTCCGAAGAGAAAAGCCACAAGGTCAAAACGGAATATCCCAATCAGAAGCCAGTTGACTGCTCCGATGATGACGAGTGTCAGAGCGGTGTAATCAAACCATTTCATTCTATCTCCTCCTTTACCGTCTCAATAATCCTATTATTTCCGTCGTTCCGGGAAATATACATCTTATCTGTATGAAAAACTGGAAATCAGGACCGGAAGATGCTATACTGAGTAAGTTATATAGACTGAAACAAAAAACAGGAGGTGCAGTCCCGTTTGGCAGGAAAAAAGGAGAAATCCGTCAGCATAAAGAAATACAGGAGAAAGCGGGAGTTCAACCTGGGCATATTGCTTTTTGCGGTTGTATTTATCTATCTTGTCGTAACCGTCATCATGTATCTCTGCGGGGACAGCATATCCGTATATGAAGTCCGGGAGGGCAGCATTGTCCGGGATAATTCCTACCGGGGACTCGTCATCCGCCAGGAAACCGCCATTCCTGCCGAAGCGGACGGATATGTGAGTTATTATGAGAATGAAAACAGCAAGGTAAAAGCAGGTGAATACGTGTATGCAATCTCCGGAGAGCCTCTGGACACTGAGGCTGAGAGCGGAGAGGAGGCTGCGGAGACATCCGTGGACCCGGCGGTACTGGGCGGCATCACCCTCCAGCTCCAGAATTTTAATGAGAACTATTCCCCGGAGGATTTTTCTGCCGTCTATGCGCTGAAAAACGAGATGGCAACCTCCCTCCAGGCTGTCTACAGTGAGACCCGGACCCAGCAGCTTGGCACTGTCATCGAGCAGAGCGGACAGGAGGTCGCTTCCTATGCAGCCCAGCGCGACGGCATTGTGGCGTATACGGTGGACGGCATGGAAGGACTCACAAAAGACACGTTTACAGAGAAAGATTTCAACAATACCGAATATGAAGCCACCGTGCTCTCTGACCAGACGAAAATCAAATCGGGCGACCCGGTATACCGGATGATAACGAGTGAGGACTGGTCTGTTATCGTTCCTCTGGAGCGGGAGACAGCAGAGGACCTGACTGCAGAGGAAGTGACGAGCATCCGCGTCAGGGCGGATAAAGACAGCGAGACGATGTGGGGGGATTTTTCCATCATCGAGCGGGACGGAGCTTACTATGGCTGTCTGGATTTTGACAACTCCATGATACGCTATGCAGGAGAGCGCTTCCTGAACATCGAGCTCATCCTCGAGGATGAGAGCGGTCTGAAGATACCGAAGTCCGCAGTCGTTGAGGAAGAATTCTATGTTATCCCGAAAGACTATATCACCACCGGCGGAAACAGCTCAGCAGACGGCATCATGGTACAGACCCGGGGCGGCGCAGAGTTCCGGAAAGTGGATATTTATAATGAAACCGACGGAGGGGACGTCTACATCAGCCGGGAGGACCTGGACGACGGAGATGTGCTCATCCGGCCCGATTCGACCGAGACTTACACGGTCGGGAAGAAAGGGAAGCTCAAAGGCGTGTACAATATTAACCGCGGATACGCGGTGTTCAAGAAAGTAACCGTCCTCTGTGAAAACGATGAATACTATATCGTACAGGAAGGGGAGGAGTACGGACTTTCTAATTATGACCATATCGTGCAGAACGGAGCCGGAATCACTCCGGAGGAAGTTGTATTCCAGTAAACGCCTGCATTTGTCAGGCAGAGAAAGGAGCGGCAGAAAATATGCTGAAAGAAAATCTGGCAACAGTGGAAGAGAAGATACAGAATGCGTGCATCCGGGCAGGCAGGAACCGGGATGAGGTGACGCTCATCTCCGTGAGCAAGACAAAGCCGGTCTCCATGCTCATGGAAGCCTATGACCTGGGCGTGCGCGTCTTCGGCGAGAATAAGGTCCAGGAGATACGGGACAAATACGAGGCAATGCCAAAAGACGTGGAATGGCATATGATCGGGCATCTCCAGACAAACAAGGTAAAGTACATCCTGGACAAAGTAAAACTCATCCACTCCGTGGATTCCGAAAAACTTGCAGAGACGATTGAAAAGGAAGGGGAAAAGAGAAATCTCATATCAGATATCCTCATCGAGGTGAATGTGGCGCAGGAGACAAGCAAATTTGGTCTGAAAACAGAGGATGTCCTTCCGTTTTATGAAAAAGTCTGCGCGCTGCCCCATGTAAATGTCAGAGGGCTTATGACGATTGCTCCTTTTGTGGAAAATCCTGAAAATAATCGGTCAATTTTTGCAGATTTACACAAATTATATGTTGACATTAAGAGAAAAAACATTGATAATGGTACTGTGAGCATACTTTCAATGGGGATGACCAATGATTATGAGGTGGCGATCGAAGAAGGGGCAACCATGGTGAGAATCGGCACCGGTATCTTTGGTGCCAGGGATTACGGCTTGCAGTGAACCGGCTCTGGCAGCGGAAGGATGCGAGAAAAAAATTGTACACGATATGAAATGTACAAGATAGGAGTGTAAAGATGGGTGTATTTGATAAATTTCTGGACATCATGAAGTTAAACGACGACGATTATGATGACGATGAATTTTATGATGATGACGACGAATTATACGATGATGAGTATGATGAGAAGCCGCGTCGCCGTTCACTGTTCGGAAAGAAAAATACAAAAGAAGACAATTTTGATGATTTCGACATGGATGAAGACCGGAAGTTCCAGCCTTCAGTAAATAATAAAGTGACGCCGATGAGACATCCCTCGGCGAAGAAGAACGGAAACATGGAGGTCTGTGTCGTCAAACCGAATTCCGTTGATGATTCCAGAGAGATTACGGAGACGCTGCTTTCCGGACGGACTGTCATCCTGAACCTGGAGGGCATGGACCTGGAAGTCGCACAGCGCATCATTGACTTTATTTCCGGTGCGGCATTTGCCATCAGCGGCAATCTCCAGAAGATTTCAAATTATATCTTCCTTGTAACACCTACAAATGTAGATATTTCCGGAGACCTTCAGGACCTTCTCGGAGGTTCCATGGAGACACCGACCGTCAGAGGCAGATTTTAACCTGCCATGAGAAGAGCAGACCAGGATAAGGAAACGCTCGTACTGGAAAAGCGGTTTCTGGAACTTTCCAGGACGGCATATCAGCGCGATATCATAACTTATTCGGATTTTCTCGATCTGAATGAACAGAATATCTTACATACGCTGCCAAAAGAAAAGGTATATACACCGGTTATTTCTTTTGGCGGCTATGATTTGGCAGAGCGTCAGATGGCTGCATTTATCCCTGAGGCTCTTTCTTTGCGTTACGGGAAAGAAGCTGTCTCTCCTGCGGAGATTCCTTATCCCTTTGACGCTCTTTCCATCCGCCCGCGAAATGAGAAATTTGCGGAAGAGCTGACCCACCGGGACTATCTCGGCGCCATATTAAACCTGGGCATCGAGCGTTCCAAAACAGGAGATATCCTTCCGGACGGCGCCGGCGCGTTTCTTTTTGTACACAGGGATATGACCGAGCTCATCTGTGCGGAACTCAGCCGGGTCAGGCATACATCGGTGACAGTGCAACGCATTGCGCTCACGGAGGTGCATGTTTCGCCGGAATTTGAGGAAATCCGGGGCACCGTCGCATCGGTGCGTCTGGACAGCCTCCTCGCCCTTGCTTTTTCCAGGTCAAGGACAAAACAGACCGGACTCATCGAAGGCGGGAAAGTATTCGTAAACGGCAGGCTCATCACAGGCAACGGATACCAGCCGGAAGAAGGAGACATCATATCCGTGCGCGGCCTCGGGAAATTCCGCTTTGAGTCCGCGGGGAGCCGGACAAGGAAAAACCGCCTGAACGTCGTTATCAGCCGATATAAATAAAGGAAAAGCAGGTAGACAGATGTATTTGAAAAACCACAGGAATGAAAAACCAACGAATCCAAAAGGGACCGTCGTTCTTTCCCTTCTGCTCTTTGCAGCAGCGGTCATCCTGGACCAGGTCACAAAACACCTGGCAGTGACAGGATTAAAAGAGAAACCTGCAAAGGTTCTGATAGACGGCGTGTTTGAACTCCGCTACCTGGAAAACCGGGGCGCGGCGTTCGGCATGATGCAGGACATGCAGTTTGTGTTTGTAATCGGAGCAGCCGTGATCCTCATTGCAGCTGCCATCTGGTTTGTCCGCGCGCCCTTTACGACTGCCTATGTACCGCTGCGCGTCTGCGCAGTCCTTCTGTGCGCCGGAGCCGTGGGAAACCTGATAGACCGGGTCCGTCTGGATTATGTGGTTGATTTCTTCTATTTCAGCCTCATCGATTTCCCGATATTCAACGTGGCGGACTGCTATGTGGTGGCTGCCGTGGCGCTGTTTGCAGTCCTCATCCTGTTCTTTTACGGGGACGATGAAAAACCGGCAAAAGAGAAGGCGCTGGAAGGGCATGACGAGGAGGAGTGAGGATGGACATTCTGAATATCGTGGCAGAAACAGGCGGGGAAAGGATTGACAGATTCTTAAGCGGAAATCTGGGAGACCTTTCCCGTTCTTATATCCAGAAACTGTTAAAGGAAGGACATATTGAGGCAGACGGAAAACCTGTGAAGGCAAATTATAAAGTATCTCCCGGCGAGGAGATAACGGTGCGTCTGCCGGAACCGGAGAATACAGAGATACTTCCGGAGGATATCCCGCTGGATATCCTGTATGAGGATGATGACATCCTGGTCGTGAACAAACCGAAGGGGATGGTCGTCCATCCTTCTGCCGGACACAGCAGCCACACCCTGGTCAACGCTCTCATGTTCCACTGCAAAGACCGTCTTTCCGGGATAAACGGCGTCCTCCGCCCCGGAATCGTGCACCGGATTGACAAGGATACAACGGGCTCCCTGCTCGTCTGCAAGAACGACCATGCCCACCAGGTCCTGGCAGAACAGCTGAAAGAACACTCCATCACGCGGAGATATCACGCTGTTGTCCACGGCAATCTCAAAGAGGATGCCGGGACTGTCAGCGCCCCCATCGGGAGGCATCCCACGGACCGGAAGAAGATGAGCACCCGCGCTGTCCATGCCCGCAGTGCAGTCACCCACTACCGCGTCCTGGAGCGGTTCGGCGACTACACCTATATCGAATGCGAACTGGAGACGGGCAGGACGCATCAGATACGGGTCCATATGGCGTCCATCGGTCATCCTATCCTCGGAGATGCGGTTTACGGTCCCGCCAGGTGCCCGTTCCGCCTGCAGGGACAGACGCTCCACGCGAAGACCCTTGGCATCCTCCATCCCGCCACCGGGGAATATATGGAATTTGACGCGCCCCTCCCGGAATATTTCCGAAAGCTCCTGGACACGCTGCGCAGAAAAAACAAATTGGCATTGTAATAAACCGGTAAGTTCATTATAATATTCATATAAGATGTGACAGGTGCCACACCGTATCACAACATCATGATGCAAAGGAGAGAGGCTTATGAAGACAAATACGATCATCACCATCGGACGTGAATTTGGAAGTGCAGGGAGGGAGATCGGCTATAAAGTCGCCGAGGCTTTTGACATCAAATTATATGACAAGGAAATGCTTGCCCGCGCCGCAAAGGAGAGCGGTATCTGTGAGGAACTCTTTGAGACCCACGATGAGAGACCTACGAACAGTTTCCTCTATTCACTTGTAATGGATACTTATTCCATGGGATATTCGGGAAATACTTATACGGATATGCCGATCAACCACAAAGTTTTCCTCGCGCAGTTTGATGCCATCAAGAAGATTGCGGACGAGGGACCGTGCATTCTGGTGGGAAGATGTGCGGATTACGCACTGGAATCCTATAAAAACGTGGTCAGCGTGTTCATTCACGCAGACATGAACGCGCGCATCCGCAGGATTGCACGCATCTATGACCTGACGGACGCCAAGGCGAAGGACATGATTGTGAAGACGGACAAGAAGCGCGCCAGCTACTACAATTACTATACGAACAAGAAATGGTCGGACGCCGAGAGCTATGAGCTCTGCCTGACAAGCTCCGAGCTGGGCATCGAGGGTACGGCGCAGGCAATCATCAATTATGTACAGTTAAAAGAGAGTATCGCAAGAGACGCCAGGAAGGTATGAGATACCGTTCCTGCCGTCCTCACTCTCCCAGGTCTGCCGAACGGGTGCGCAGCATCCGCTCGGGCCACCCTTTGATATTTCCGGACAGGATGGCATGGAACATCCGTTCCCGGGTCCCGGTATGTTCCTGATTCAGTTTCCTGAGAAGTTCTTTTGCGTACTGACGCTTTGTGTGCCCGTCCACCGGGCATTTACTCTTTACAACCGGCAGACGGTATTTATTCTGAAAGCCCACTACATCGGCTTCATCCACAAACATGAGCGGACGTATCACTGTCAGGTCCATCCGGTCCAGATATGTTTTCGGTGAAAAAGAGTGGAACCGCCCCTCAAAGATGAGAGAGAGGAGCATGGTCTCTATGATGTCATCTTTGTGGTGCGCATACGCCACCTTGTTGCAGCCCATTTCTTTCACCGCCTGATTGAGAGCACCCTTTCGCATCTTTGCACAAAGCGAACACGGATTGCTCTCTTTTCTTACATGAAAGAGGATGTCATAGATGTCCGAGCGCACGATGCGGTAAGGGATGTCCATCTCCCCGCACAGAGTTTCAATGGGCGTCAGGTCAAAATCCGGGAATCCCAGGTCCACAGTGACTGCACTGACGGTAAATTTCTTCGGATAAAACCGCATGAGCCCGTGCAGGGCATAGAGCAGTGTCAGACTGTCCTTCCCGCCGGATATGCCGACGGCGATATGGTCGCCCTCCTCAATCAGGGCATATTCATCTACTGCCTTCCGGGCATAACTTAATAAACGCTGTAACTGCATGTGAATCGTTCCTTTCTCAACAGTTCTATTATACAGAACCGGCGAAGAAATACAAGTATTTATCGGGGATGCACAATATTTATCGGGGTTATACAAGGAGATATCAGATATGAGACCCAGGATGTCAGATATAAAACAAGTCAGGCTTCCGCAATTTCATGACCAGGCGGAGAGCGTCCGCGGACAGTTCCTGCAGGCGCTTCCTGTCATCGTGTATTTTCTTGTCATGTTTTATACTGTCATCCTTCTCTACGGAACCCAGTACACGATGGTCGTATCCCTCGGAACCCTCGTCTTTCAGAGCAATTACAAGAAAAAGCACTCCGTGCGCTCCCTGGTTCTCCTTGTGCTCCAGCAGATGTTCCTTGCCGCTCTGGCATACATTGCCACCTGGAACCTTGCGCTGACCCTCATCCTGAACCTGACCGTGCCATTCTGGCTCATCTTCTCGAAAGCATCCCAGTTCAATCAGCTCGGATATTTCTCCACACTGATGCCGTTTACCTTTCTCCAGCTCATACCCCTTAGCTGGGAGGAATTCCTGGTCCAGTACCAGGCAATGGGGCTGTGCTGCGCCATGGTCTTCGCTGCCATCCTGATATACCCGAAACTGGTCCGCAAAAAGTCCGGCATCTGTACGGAGCGGCAGGTCATGCAGCTTCTGGGCTGCATCCTGGAAAAGTCCCTCAATCACGAAGAGCTGGAGGACGACCTGAAAGAGCTCTTCCGCCTGCAGAGGCTCCTCTATCAGGAGGCCGCACAGAAGCGCGGGAAAACACACATTGTCACAACCAAAGGGAAACTCCAGTATATGTTTGCCAGCCTGATACAGAGGACAACCTATCTTGTCTCCACGCAGAGCCACGTCCTCCTGCCTGCTGCGGAGGAGGACCGCCAGCTCGCCCTTATGATGGCGGAATACATGAAAGAAGCGGGGACTGTTGATTTCCTCTCCGGCGACCGCGACGCCACCATGCATCTGGAGACAAGAGGCAGGGAGCTCCTCCATATGGCAGAAAAGCGCCGGGATATCTTTCACCGGCATGTCACCACATTTTTCCGGATGTTCCTGTTTATCCTCCATCAGGCGGACATCCAGGAAGAAGGACTCTTAAGCGAGCAGTGGGAGGTGCCGGCAGGACACCGGTTCCGGGAGCGTCTTCTCGCCCGGTTCCGTCCGGATACATTTGAGATGCGCTTTGCCCTGCGGATGAGCATCGTACTGATGACCGGCATGGTCTTTAACCAGCTTTTTCCGGAAGGACATTCCTACTGGTTCGTGATGAATGCCTTCCTGCTTCTCCGTCCCATGTATGAAGACAGCAACTACCGGATGCGCACCCGATTCATCGGAACAGCCGCCGGATGCCTCATCCTGTCCCTCATCCTGCCGTTCTGTGAATCCACAGGCTCCCATCTGCTCCTTGCCGGCATCATGGTCGTGTGTATGTACACGGCGACGCCCGGGACCATCACCCATGCGCTGTTCGTTACCTGTTTCGCCCTGACGATGACAACGCTTGCCATCCAGGAGACGACAGCCATGCTCCTTCGGATGGCGTATGTTGCGGCATCCGTGCTGTTCGTCCTTGTGGTGAACCGGTTTTTCTTCCCGACGAGCATGGGCAGCCAGTTCCGGTATAATTTCCAGATGCTCTTCCATATGCACCACATGTATCTGCGCATTCTGGAAGACTCCCTGACGCATCCGATGGATTACTGGCGCATCTGTGACGCACAGATCCAGTATCACCTTGTACACGCACAGATAAGAAAAGACCTTCCGGGAGCGGAAAAAGATGAAAAAGACAGGGCGTATTTCCTGAAGATACTGGAAGTGGCATGGTGCATGGCATCGGAAGTACAGCAGATGTTCTTCCTGGTAAAACACAAGAAGCGGGGCGCTGACGAGCGCCGGATTATGGAGCGGTACATCTGGTATACGGACTATGTGCTGAACCAGATACAGGAAATGCTCCATCTGAAGAAAGAAAAAAAGCTCAAGAACATCGCCGGAATGAAGTATCAGCGCTTCATCCCGGGCGAGCCTGAGCTCTCGTCCCTTATGACCCAGTACGCAAGGAACCTTTCCCGCCTCTATGTCCTGGTCCTTCGGAGAGTGCGGTAGAAGAGAAGTGGAGAACGTAAAATACAGTAAAATACTGTACTTTACTGGTCCGGACCGGCAGGATGCGGTTCAGATTTCCCGGAGCTTTACAGCGCCGGCAGCCTTCCTTCTCCGGTTCTCATCGATAGCGGCATAGTGCTTCTTCGTCGTATTGACATCCTTATGCCCGAGGACGTCCGCCACAAGGTAAATATCTCCGGTTTCCCGGTAAAGAGCGGTTCCGTAAGTGCTTCTGAGCTTGTGGGGCGTAATCTTTTTATTTGGGGTGACTTCTCTGGCGTACTTTTTTACCATGTTTTCCACAGCCTGGACGCCCATCCGTTTTCTCTGGGTGGAAAGGAAGAGGGCATTTTCATGGCCGGGAAGCGGGAGAGCAGCTTTCCGGGTCGTGTAGAGATAGCCTTTTAATGCATCTGCCACCTCATCGCTGAAATAGACGACCATTTCGTTGCCGCCTTTCCGGGTGACTTTGATGCCGTTATTCTTAAAATCCACATCCTGGATATCCAGACCAACGCACTCCGAGACACGGATGCCGGTACCAAGAAGAAGGGTCAGAATCGCAAGGTCCCTGTTTTTCGTCTTTTCATAGTAGGCTCTGCGCTGTCCGGTGAGGTCATCGCCTCCATGTTCCACATAGTCAAGAAGTTTTGCAACTTCGTCCGTATCAAGACGAATGATTGCCTTTTCATGGAGCTTCGGCATATCCACGAGCAGCGTCGGATTGGAGGATATTGCCTGCCTTTTATAGAAATAGCCGTAAAAACTCCGCAGTGCGGACATTTTCCGTGCCAGACCTTTCTCTGTGTTGGTAATCTGCCGGTCCGCATCATTGTCATATACTTTCAGGTATTCCTGGTATTCCTCGATGTCAACCGGCTGCAGCCGCTCCAGGTCCTGCAGGGTGAACCGGTCCATCGTATAGTCTTTATAGAGCGGATTGCACTGCATGAGAAAATGAAAAAACACACGGATGTCATATGCATAGGAAATGCGTGTACGTGCGGATGTGGTCGGTTCGACTGCTCGGAAATAATCCTTTGCAAACGGAGGAAGCGTCTTCAACAGATTGCGGAGCTTCAGCGTATTGTCAATGGATTTCTGTTCATGATACGTTTTATTGGATATTGTTTCAGACATAAAAAACTCCTTTATGATTTGAATCCGGTATAATTCCGGCAAAGCCGGGCAGACCGATAAAATCGGTCTGGATTGCGTTTTACGCAATTATTATACCGTATGACACATTTTTTGTCTATATCTTTTGGAAAAATCAGTATTTGTCGTATAGATTGAAATCTGTCAATACAGACCGGAAAAGCATCTTCTTTTGCTCTCCCGGTCCGGATTGATAAAATGGGTGTATAAATATATCAATACATAGGGATGTATATTGATACCTCTGTCAGTGCCTGCACATCCGGAAAGCAAAAATCCGGTCAGTGCAGGTCCGTATCCTGGTAGGCAATGATAAGGTCCTGACCGCTGTGTATCTCATCGGAATCCAGACCATTCATATCCTTGATGACCTGCACATATTCGGCAACGGAATCATAACGGTCTGTCATCGTTTCTTCCGCGATATCCCACAGCGTATCGCCGGAACATATCTCGATGCTTTTATAATAGGTATAAACGGCTTTATCCCCGGCTGACTGTTCGCGTGCATATACGAAAAATGCTCCAAATGACATACATAAAACAAGAGCCAGAATAAATCCCGTAAATAATCTGCTCATATTCTTCCTCATGCTGCGGCGTCTGCTCCTTCTGTTCATCATCTGCTCCCCCTCTGTGTGTTTGTCCTGAGAATATCCAGCCGTATAACGGTCTGTTGTATGTGTTCTGTGTCCTGTTTCAGTTGCACTCATAACTGTATACAAGTATACTTTATATCGAACATTTATTTGCCAGAACTTGTGTTCTGTATTTGAATTATAATACACGAACAGATGTTTGTCAATAAAAATCGAACATATTTTCGCAACAAATGTTTGCTTTTTCATTCCTGCTGTGTTACTATATCTAAAGAGATAACGCGGATATCCGCAAAGACAGGTGCATCAGAGAGTAAAATGCGTTCGGAGGGAATCATGTCAAAAGGGAAAATAAGCAAGAAGCAACTGGAAATACTGGAATATATCAAGGCGCAGATTCTGCAGAGAGGATTTCCCCCAGCGGTGCGTGAAATCTGTGAGGCTGTGGGGCTCAAATCCACTTCTTCCGTCCACTCCCACCTGGAGACGCTGGAAAAGAACGGTTATATCAGAAGAGACCCGACCAAGCCGAGAGCGATTGAAATCCTGGATGACAACTTTAATCTTACACGGCGCGAAATGGTGAATGTCCCCATTGTCGGACAGGTAGCTGCCGGTCAGCCGATACTTGCACAGGAGAACATCGAGGACTACTTTCCTATCCCGGTGGAACACATGCCGAACAAACAGACTTTCATGCTCAAAGTCAAAGGGGAAAGCATGGTTAATGCCGGAATCCTCGACGGCGACATGGTGCTTGTTGAGGAGGAGCATACCGCTTCCAACGGAGATATGGTTGTTGCCCTTGTGGATGATGGCGCCACGGTAAAGACATTTTATAAGGAGGAAGGCGTTTACCGCCTGCAGCCGGAAAATGATTTTATGGACCCCATTATCGTGAAGGAAGTCTCCATACTGGGGAAAGTGATTGGTGTGATACGCCTTTTCAGGTAGGGAAATAGAAAAGACAGGACATATAGTCCTGTCTTTTTTATTCAATTTTAAATTTTTCTGCGAATTTAGAAAACTTTGGTCGGATATTAAAATAACGCTCAAGGAAATCATCATACCGATGGATAAGTGGTCCGTTAAGTAAAGCTATCAATACTGTGCCTGCCCCGATACCTCTTAATCTGTGAAATAGAAAACAAGCGAGACAGATATCTATTCCCAGAAAAGCTATATCAAAGCAATGTTTGAATCTGTGGAATGGAATTTTGTATTTTTTACTGATTTCTTTCACGAAAAATTCATATACCTGTGGATAAAAATATGTTTTAAAGTATAACGTTACACCAAACGCATTTAAAAGAAATCCTACTATAAATATGATAATACGGAGTCCTGTTTTTGCATCTGCTGCATAAGATACCAAATAAATGTTATATCCTGCAGCAGTCACGGACAAAAAACCTGGTCGACTATGTTCGAGACCGTTTCAAGTTTTGTGTAAATTCAAAAAACTGATATAAGATATGTCATTAGTTACTCTTGGGCAGAGCTGTTTTTTTGAGGTTCTGCCCTTGCTTGTATTATAATGCAGTTTCCGGACATGTCAAGCAGGGCTGGCCCAGCCAGCCCTGCCAGGCCAGAAACAGCTTATAATTCAGATAATCGTTCTTCGAAAAATATCTCCAGCTGCGAATGGATCTGCCCCCAATCCTGCCGGTGTCCAGTCCATTTTTTTGTGATATCCATCATGGCCAGATACAGCATTTTCAGAAGACTGTCATCAGAAGGAAATACCGTTTTGGATTTCGTGACTTTTCGGAGCTGACGGTTAAATCCTTCGATGGCATTGGTAGTATAGATCAGACGCCGAACCGCTTCGGGATACTTGAAATACGTTGAAAGATTCGCCCAGTTGTCCTTCCATGATTTTGCGATTTTGGGATATTTCCCGCTCCATTTCTCATCAAAGCCATCCAGTTCAGCCAGTGCGATTTCTTCTGTTGGGGCTGCATATACACGTTTCAGATCAGCCATCAGTGGTTTAAGCTCTTTGTAGGAAACAAACTTTGTCGTATTCCGGATCTGATGGATAATGCATTGCTGGATCTCCGTATCCGGAAAAACAGCTTCAATCGCCTGGGGAAAGCCTGTCAGACCGTCTACGCATGCGATCAAGATATCTTCTACGCCACGGTTCTTCAGTCCGTTCAAAATGGAAAGCCAGAACTTTGCACTCTCATTTTGTCCTACATACATGCCGAGCACGTCTTTATGCCCTTCCATGTCGATTCCTATAGCGATATAAACCGCACGTTTTACAATCCTGCCTTCATTGCGCACATGGTAATGAATGGCATCCATGAAAACGACCGCATAGATTTCCTCCAAAGGTCTTTCCTGCCATTCTTTTACGATGGGAAGGATCTTGTCCGTAATCCTGCTGATGGTACTGTCAGAAATCTCGATGTCATAGAGTTCCCGCATATGGCTTTCGATATCATTCGTGGTCATTCCTTTGGCATACATGGAGATGATCTTTTCTTCCATGTCTTGAGTGACCGTATTCTGATACTTTTTAACGATCTGTGGTTCAAACTCACCTTTCCTGTCTCTTGGGATATCAATCTCCATATCGCCGTAACTGGTGTGCATGGTCTTCTGGGAATGGTCATTTCTGGAATTATCCGTTTCCTTGTTCCGATAATCATACTTGGAATATCCCAGTTCCTCATCCATTTCCTGATCCAGGGCACCTTCCAGGATGATGGACATCATATCTCGCATGATGGAGTTGACATCCGTTCCATCTTTGACCTTTACATTGTTTTCTTTCAGGTAGTTGCCCATCATTTCCCGAAGGGCTGCTTTTTGTGGGGTATCTTTTTTCCTTGCCATAAAATAAACCTCCAAACTGGTAAGTCTATCTTACATCAGTTTGAAGGTTTACACAAACTTTGGGATACTCCCCTATGTTCCGCCGGTTAATACTGCTCTTCCGTTTTATGCCTGTGCAGGCGGGAAAATCCTGCTTTCAGAACTTCCTATCATATTGGCTAATCACATAATTGAATCCACTGATATGGAAGCACTTACTCCATATACCATTACCGACCCGGATGAATACTGGAAAGAACTCCGTAAAGTTGCCCAGCAGGGATATGCATTTGACCATATGGAATCCTCTGTAAACGGAAGCTGTATATCTGTAGGTGTGCGTGACCATGAGGACACAATCATTGCTGCACTTTCATTCAGCGGTTTTATTGGCATTCAGGATACAGATGAATTGCTGGAGTACGTCCCGCTGCTGCAGGCAGCTTCAAAAGAGATAACAGACAATCTTTATAATTGTTGGGAGGAATAAAAGGTGTGTACTTTTAAAAAGTACACACCTTTTATTTCTCCTGATGCATCGCATCATTTCCACTTTATTCAATCATCCAGCTCCTCAACCGATATATCTCTCCCGTCCTTCCATATCCTCTCCAGGTCATAGAAAAGTCGGTTCTCCTTATCAAAAACATGGACGATGATATCGCCGAAATCCATCAGTATCCAGCTTGCGCTTCCGCGCCCTTCGCGTTGTTTCAGGTGATATCCCGCCCTGTGCAGCTCTTCTTCCACATTGTCGACCAGAGCTTCCACCTGGTTGCTGCTGCTTCCGTTGGCGATGATAAAATAATCTGCCAGCACGGAAACGCCGGTGATATCGATAATTTTAATATCCTCGCCCTTCTTTTCGATGAGCGCGTGATAGGCGAGCTTTGCCATTTCTTTTGACTGAGTCTGGTTCATCTCATTTCTCCTTATAATATTCATATGTGCCGACTGTCGCAGGGTCAACGGGCTTTCCGCTTTCTGACAGAAAGCGAATGGTTCCCTGTGCACAGAGGCAGACGGCGCGGTCGATATCACGAAAGACCGTGTCTCTTACTTCCTGCAGACCGGGTATCATCCTGCGGTTTGGCTCAATATAGTCAGCGATGTAAATGATTTTTTCGAGCATGGTCATGCCCGGGCGTCCTGTCGTGTGGTAAGTGACCGCATCCAGGATGTCACCATCCTTTATCTTATATTCGCTCCGCGCGAGATAAGCGCCCAGTTTCGCATGGATGAGCGCCGGCATCTCCAGTTCGGATTCGGTCAGTCCGATGCCGTATTTTTTGCAGAGTTTTATCTGTTCTTTCACGGGATATGCTTTGGCGCAGTCGTGCAGAAGTCCCGCGGTCAGAGCTTTTGAAAGGTCTTCCCCGCAGCACATCGCAAGGGATGCCGCCGTGTACATGACTCCGATGGTGTGCTCGAACCGTTCTTTCTTCAGCTTCTTTGACAGGTCTTTTTGTATCTTCAGCAGTTCCTCTGTCATATCGTGCTCTCCGGCCCCTTTCCTTTTTCCTTGTTTTCCTGGTAAAGATGATGCTCCCGGATATAGGAGGCTACCACATCCGGCACCATATACCGGACGCTGAGGGATTTCCTGATGCGCTCCCGGATGGTCGTGGACGAGATTTCCACGAGGGGCGCCTGGAGCAGACGGATATCTGCGCCGTACCTGTCGTGGAGATACTGTATCTGTCGGAGCATGCTCCCGGCGTCCTTATCATCCCGCATGGCTGCAAGTATGGTACAGGAAGGAAATATCTCCCGGAAATTCTTCCACTCTTCTATGGAGAAAAGGGAATCCGCACCCAGGATAAAATAAAACTCATACTCCGGGTAACGTCCGCGCAGTGCTTTCATTGTACGGAATGTATAGCAATGCTCCTGCGCAGTCGCCTCGTAATAATTCACACGGAAATAAGGGGTTTCCTCTGTCGCCAGTCGGACCATCTCGATGCGCTCTTCCAGCGGGACGCCCTGTTCTTCTGCTGATTTGTGCGGTGGATTTCCGTTTGGCAGGAACCAGATTTCATCCAGGCTGAAATCTTCATAGGCAAATTCTCCCAGGAGAAGGTGCCCGATATGAATAGGGTCGAACGTGCCGCCCATGATTCCGATTTTCATGCTTCTCTCCTTCTCAGAAAGGTGCAAAAGTCTACAGTGGGAGCTGGATTTTCTTTTTCTCGTCTTTCCCCTCGCGGTAGAGTACGATTTTCTTTCCGATTATCTGTACCACCTGGGAGTGCGTCCGCTCTGCAATGATCTCCGCCAGTTCCCGGGGGTCGTCCGCACAGTTTTTGAGAACGCTGAGCTTGATGAGCTCCCGTGCGGCAAGCGCCTCTGATATCGCCTCTGTCAGGCCCGGCGTCATGCTGGATTTTCCAATCTGGAAGACCGGCTCCATCGTCATCGCCAGGCTTTTGAGATATGCTCTCTGTTTTGTCGTCATAGTTTACTCCTTTTTTCGCTGATACATACGTAGTTTGGAGCGTGCTGCCCCATGTGCACTGACAAAATTATTTATAATAATCAAACTGCAGTCCGTACATCCTGACCGTATCTCCCTCCTGGATGCCTTTTGCCTCCAGTTCGTCAAGTATTCCTGTTTCTTTGAGAAATTTCTGGAAGAAGACGAAGCCTTTTTCGGAATCCAGGTTTGTATAGCCGAGCATTTTTTCAATCTTCGGACCTTCCACCACATAAACGCCGTCTTCCACTTCCACCGTATACGGAAGCTCTTCATAAATGAGCTCCTCTTCCGGGAAGTACTCCTGCTCAAATATCACGGGTGCGCTGTCCATATCCTGAAGCCGGGAGCTGACGTAGTAAAGCAGTTCCGATACGCCTTTTCCCGTAACGCCGGATATGGGGAATACAGGGATTCCTTTTGGCTCAAATTCTGCTTTCAGGCGCCCGATGGAATCTTCTTCGCCGAAGACAAGGTCCGTCTTGTTGGCGGCGATGACCTGGGGACGTTCTGCGATTTCCGGATTGTACGCCTGAAGCTCCGCGTTAATCTTGTAAATGTCATCAACCGGGTCGCGTCCCTCGCTTCCCGCCGCATCCACAACATGAATCATGAGTTTCGTGCGTTCGATGTGCCTTAGGAATTCGTGTCCCAGACCCACGCCTTCGGATGCGCCTTCGATGAGTCCGGGGATGTCCGCCATCACAAATCCTTTCGCCCCGTCCAGGTCCACAACTCCCAGATTCGGCGTCAGCGTCGTGAAGTGATAGTTGGCGATTTTCGGTTCCGCATTCGTCACTCTGGAAAGAAGGGTCGATTTCCCTACGTTCGGAAATCCGATAAGTCCCACGTCTGCGATGACCTTCAGCTCCAGGCAGACTTCCAGTTCACGGGAGGGCTGTCCGGGCTGCGCATATTTTGGCACCTGCATGGTCGCCGTTGCAAAATGCTGGTTGCCAAGCCCCCCTTTTCCGCCTTTTAATACGACCTGGCGGCGGTTGTCCCCGGACATATCCGCGATGACTTTGCCGGATGCCGCTTCTTTGATGACGGTCCCTTCGGGGACATAGAGGACCAGGTCTTTCCCGTCTTTCCCGTGGCACCTTCTCTTTCCGCCGGGTTCTCCGTCTCCCGCCGCGTACTTGCGCCGGTGGCGGTAATCAGAAAGGGTGTTGAGTCCTTCGTCGACTTCAAAGATGAGGTCTCCGCCTCTGCCGCCGTCTCCGCCGTCGGGTCCGCCGTTCGGGACGTAGAGTTCCCGGCGGAAGCTGCAGTGACCGTCCCCGCCCTTTCCGGATTTGATATATATCTTTGCTCTGTCAGCGAACATAACTGCTCCTTTCCTGAAATCCTGCCCTGCTCCTGCCTGCGCCGGACAGAGCGGATAATGTTACAAAAGCCCCAGACTTTGAGGTCTGGGGCCTGACTGCTCTGATCTACTCAGTTGCCGGATAGATAGAAACCTGCTTCTTATCTCTTCCTTTTCTTTCATATCTCACAATACCGTCTACCAGTGCGAAAAGTGTGTCATCTCCGCCGCGTCCTACGTTTACACCCGGGTGAATCTTTGTTCCGCGCTGTCTGTAGAGGATGTTTCCGGCTTTTACAAACTGTCCGTCCGCTCTTTTGGCGCCCAGTCTCTTCGCCTCGGAGTCACGTCCGTTCTTTGTGGAACCGACTCCTTTTTTATGAGCAAAAAACTGAAGGTTCATTTTCATCATGGTCCTTACACCTCCTTGAAAATTATATCAATGTATGGTTCATATTCCCTGCTGTCCTCTATCTGTTCCAGACCAAGAACCATGGAATCCAGCAAAAGCGAGGCATCATGCGAGGGTGTGCCTTTGAAGCGGAACCGGATGTTCCCGCTCTCTTCGTCCGTGATGCAGCTTGTCTCATCCTCTGTGAAATGTTCCACGGAGTTGATGGCGTTGATGACAAGGGCTGAAACCGCCGCACATACGACGTCGTTCCCGTTCTCGTCATATCCTGCATGTCCGGACAGGTCAAATCCCGCATATTCATGCCTGCCGGTCTTATAAATGGTTGCTCTGACCATTGCCTAAGCGTTGATCTTGTCGATCTTGACCGCTGTGTACTGCTGTCTGTGTCCGTTTTTCTTGTGGTAGCCTGTTTTTCTCTTGTACTTGTAGACAACAACTTTCTTCGCCTTGCCATCGCCAATTACAGAAGCTGTGACTGTAGCGCCTTCCACGGTCGGATTTCCGACAACGAGCTTGTCATTGTTCACTGCAAGCACCTGATCAAATGTGTAAGTTGCGCCTGCGTCCACGCCGAGCTTCTCTACGCGGATGACATCGCCTTCTGCTACTTTGTACTGTTTGCCACCTGTTGCTATAATCGCGTACATATAGCACCTCCTATATCCATTACTCGCCAGCTTCGGTGCCTGCGGGATAAATGCAGGGCTTAAAAAACCTCGCTGTGCGGCATACTATTGAAGTATAGCATATTGATTCGGATACCGTCAACACTTTTCTTTACATTCTTTTATCTTTTCATAACAGTATTCGATGATGCTCTTTCTCGTTACAATGCCGATAAATTTCTTCTGGTCGTCCACCACCGGGACAAAATTCTGGTCCATGGACTTGCGTATCAAGTCTTCCATGTCGGAATCCACAGAGACCGGCGCGTAATCCATTTTTCTCGGAAAATCGGAGATGAAGATATTCTCCGCTTCCCGGATGTTCAGGTCGGCATACCGCTTGATGCCCCACAGAAGGTCCCCTTCCGTGATGGTCCCGACGTACTCTCCCTCCCGGTTGAGCATCGGGATGCAGGCATACTTGTGGTACTCCATCGTCTCGAGCACCTGCCGCAGAGTGCCGTAGTCGTAGACATAGGCAACTTCGCTCTTCGGTTTTAAAAAGAACAGGATATTCATATCTGTGCTCTCCTCTGTCAGATCTGCGTGAGGACGAATATCTCGTAGAGCGCCCGTATCGCAGCTTTAAAGTCTTCGTGTCTGACGCCGATGATGATGTTGAGCTCACTGGAACCCTGGTCGATCATCTTGACGTTAATGTGGGCGTGTGCCAGTGCAGAGAAAATCCTGCCCGCCGTACCCCGCGTCGACTTCATGCCTCTGCCCACGACGGCGATGAGCGCCAGGTCGGACTCCAGCTCGATGTGGTCCGGGCTGACGGAGCGGTTGATGTCGGCAAGTATCTTCTGCTCCTTTTCCTCAAAGTTTTCCTTATTTACAAAAATGGACATGGTGTCGATGCCGGAAGGCATGTGTTCGATGGACACGCCGTTGTCCTCAAATACCTGGAGAACCTTGCGGCAGAAGCCCACTTCCGAGTTCATCATCGCCTTTTCCACTGTGACAGCCACGAAGCCGTCGGTCCCGGCAATGCCGGTGATGGTGTATTTCGGGCGGCTGCAGGTGCTCTCCACAATGAGCGTCCCTTTATCCTCGGGACGGTTCGTGTTCCGGATATTGATGGGGATGCCGGCTTTGCGCACCGGGAATATGGCGTCTTCATGGAGGACGCTGGCTCCCATGTAGGACAGCTCGCGCAGTTCCTTATATGTGATGGTCTCAATGGATTTCGGCTTCTTGACGATTCGCGGGTCCGCGATGAGGAAACCGGATACATCGGTCCAGTTCTCATAGAGGTCTGCCCTCACGGCAAGGGCGACAAGGGACCCGGTGATATCGGAACCGCCCCGCGAGAAGGTGGCCACTGTTCCGTTCTCCTTTGCGCCGTAAAATCCGGGGATGACCGCAGCATCCAGCTTCGCAAGACGGTTCCTGAGCAGCTCGTCCGTCTTTTCCGCGTCAAAGCTTCCGTCGTCATGGAAGCGGATGACCTCGGCTGCATCCACAAAGGGGATGTCAAGATATGCAGCCATGATTTTTCCGTTCAGGAATTCCCCGCGGGAAGCAGCATAGTCCTCTCCGGCCCTGTTTTTGAAATCCTCTCCAATCCGGGCGAATTCACTGTCCAGCGACAGGTCCAATCCCAGTCCGCTGATGATATCCTGATATCTGTCCCGGATACCTGTGAGCAGTCCGGAGATGTCCTGCCCTTCTTCCGCCGCGTGATAGCAGCCGTAGAGCATGTCCGTCACTTTGGTGTCGCTTGCAAACCGTTTGCCCGGCGCAGACGGTACCACGTAACGGCGGGTCTCATCTTCGGTGATGATCGCCTTTACCTTTTTGAACTGTTCCGCGTTTGCAAGTGAACTCCCTCCGAACTTAACTACTTTTATCATTTCTTTTTTTCCTCCACATGTAATCTGCTTCATTATATATCTTTGGCGAAGACTTGTAAATGAAAAGTTTCAGATTCCTTCCACCTGTTCCGCCAGAGGACGGTATACCTTTTTCCGGGTGATTTCCACCAGGTTCAGGGGCGTAATATCCACCAGCGTCGTCTGGACCGGGTCAGCTTCCAGCACAGCGCGGAACTCCCGGAGCAGGGTGCTGATATTCTCCGGCTGTTCCAGATTGATGAAGTCAATGAGGATGATGCCGGAAAGGTTCCTTACCCGTATCTGGTGCGCCGCCTCCTCTGCCGCCTCCAGATTGATTTTCATGATGCTCTCTTCGCTGCTTCCTTTCCCGGTATGCTTCCCGGAATTGACGTCGATGACGGTCAGCGCTTCTGTGGGCTGTATCACAAGATATCCTCCGTGCCGGAGCCAGACCCGTTCCTGGAGCGCTTTTTTCAGGGCGCTTTCCGTTCCGTACAGCTTGCACAGGGGGAAATCCGGATTATCGTAGAGCCGGAGTATCCGGCACAGTTCCGGAGATTCCTTTTCAAAGTATGATTGTATCCTTGTATACAATTCCCTGTCATCCACAATGATTTCTTCCATGCCGTCCATATATACGTTTTTCAGGTCTGTGATGTACCCTGGAGGAGACGACCTCAGGCAGGAGAAACAGGTCCGGTAGGGTGCAGCCGACAGAAGCTGCCGGTACTGTTCACGGAGGGATTCAATCTCCTTCATTACTTCTGCAAACTCCACATTTTTTGCATTGGTCCGGACGATGATGCCGAAGTTTTCCTCCTGATAGCCGCCGAGCTGCTCCCGGAACTTCTCCCGCATGCTGCGGGGCAGCTTGGACGATACGCCGATCCGCTTATTCCCGTGGGTGAGCACGGCATATCTCCCGGTAAAGCTCAGATTTCCGGTCACAGTAGGGACCTTGGTCCGGGATGCCTCCTTGCTTATCTGGACGACAAGCTCATCTCCGATGCAGAGGGGCTTTTTCCCTGTCTTTTTTGTGAAGAACGTCATCGAGACATCTTTCACATCGTAATAACAGTTGAACCCGCTCTCAATTTCAATGAACGCAGCGCCGATATTGGGGACGATATTTTTTACCCTGCCGACATAGATGTTTCCGAGCCGATGATCCTTTGCCCCATCTTCCTGTTCAGAGGAACAGTGTATCTCCGCGATTTTGTCATCCTCAAGGATAAATGTGCGGACCTGTCCTTCTGCTTTTTCAATGAGTATCTTTCGTTTCATTGTTCTCTGTCCCTCTTATGTTGTGATGTCATGCCCAAGTGATTCCAGTGACACAAATCCGCCCTCCTGCCCTTTTTCTGACAGGAAGGCATAGAGCTCCAGCCTGCGGAAGGAAAATACGGGTCCGTGCAGGGCTTTCTCTTTGTCCGGCTCAGGCCAGGTCCGGACAAAGGTGTCCATGAGCAGTTCCGGCTTGAGATTTTCCGAACTTCCCGCCGCGAGGCGGACGACGATCCCCTCCGGCACGGATTTCCACGAAAAGACCAGAGGGCGGATATCCACTTCCCGCTCGCTTCTCTTGGTCTGCTTTATCACGCGTATCTCCTCCTGCTCCAGAAAGGAAGCGAACTTCTCCTTCCAGTCCCAGGGGATGGCTCCGGCTGCATGCGGGACGTCCCCAGGCGCGATAAGATAATCCGCTGCGGCAAGAATGGTCATGCCTGTCATCTTTTTTTCATCCGCAATCTGCCGGAATGACAGCACTTCGATGCCTTCCACACCGGCTTCATTCATCCTGCGCACGGCTTCTGCACTTTCGACGGGCGCAGATAATTCCACGTCCAGATACTCCCCGTCGCTTTCCAGGCCAATGCCAAGCGGGCTTGCAAAGGACATGACCATGTGGGGGCTGAATCCGCCGGTAAAGGCAATGGGGATTCCTGCCCGGCGCATCACTTTCTGGAAGTACCGCATCACATCCAGATGCCCGATAAAGCGGAGTATCCCGTATTTTCTGAATTTAATCCTTGCTTTCATGGCAGACACCTCCTCCGAATCCGGCCGCGCCGCAGCCCGAACAGGATTCCCTGCAGTTTGGCGTGACAATCCCTTCCTGCGCGCGCTTCCATTCCCGCCAGAGGAAGGAGCGGGTCACGCCGATATCGATGAAATCCCACGGGAACCTCTCGTCTTCCTTCCGCTCCCTCTGCGTATAAAAGGCGATATCCACACCGGTATCGGCAAACGCCTGCATCCAGAGGTCATTGTGAAAGGATTCCGTCCAGGAATCAAAAAGGCAGCCCAGACGGTATGCGCGTTCGATGACCTTTGCCACCCTCCGGTCGCCTCTTGCCATAACGCCTTCCAGTACCGTGACATCTGCGTCGTGCCAGTTGTACTTCAGGCTCTTCCGGTTGAGCTGTTCCCTGAACTCGTCGTTGACAAGATGGGCTCTCCGGTCGTATTCTTCCGCAGGATGCATGGACGCCCACTGGAACGGGGTAAACGGCTTTGGCACAAAAAAGGAAGAACTTGCCGTAATCTGGCATCTGCCCCGGCGCTGTTCCTTTGGTATCTCGTAATACCTGCGCGCCACACGGTCGGACAGTCTTGCGATATCCTTCATGTCTTCCTCCGTTTCCGTGGGAAGCCCGAGCATGAAATAGAGTTTGACCTTTGTCCATCCTCCCTCGAACGCCTGTCCCGCTCCTGTGAGTATCTCCTCTTCCGTAAGTCCTTTGTTTATCACGTCGCGCATCCGCTGGGAGCCGGCTTCCGGCGCAAAGGTCAGGCTGCTCTTCCGGATGTCCTGGACTTTGCTCATGACGTCCAGGGAAAAGGCGTCGATGCGCAGAGACGGAAGGGAGATATTGATGCCTTTGTCCTTAAATTCATCAATCAGGAACGTCACCAGCTCCCCGAGCTTTGAGTAGTCGCTGGAGCTCAGGGAACTTAAGGATATCTCCTCATGCCCTGTATTGGCAAGCATGGCGCGGGCATATTCTTTGAGCGTATCCGCGCTCCGCTCCCGGGTCGGGCGGTAAATCATCCCTGCCTGGCAGAAGCGGCAGCCCCGGATGCAGCCCCGCTGTATCTCCAGGACGACCCGGTCCTGGGTCGCCTTGATGTACGGGACCACCGGCTTCATCGGGTACGGCGCCTCCGTCATGTCCATGACAACCTGTTTGCGCACGGTCCGGGGTGCGCACGGGTCATTTGGCGCAAATGAGGCGATGGTGCCGTCCTCCCGGTACTCCACGTCGTAAAATGCAGGCACGTATATCCCTTCGATGCCTGCCGCCGCCCGGAGGAAATCCTGCCTGGAAGCGCCGGATGATTTCCATTCTTTGTAGACGTCAAAGAGGCGGTCATATGCCGTCTCCCCTTCGCCGATGTAGAACATATCAAAAAACTCTGCCAGCGGCTCCGGATTATACGCGCAGGGGCCTCCTCCTATCACGAAGGGATGGTCCTTCGTCCGGTCTGCGGCGTGGAGCGGGATGTGGCTTAAGTCCAGTATCTGGAGGATGTTCGTGTAGCACATCTCAAACTGGATGGTGATGCCCAGAAAATCAAATTTGCGCACTTCGTCCTGGGATTCCAGCGCAAAGAGAGGCTGACGGAGCCTGCGAAGCTCTTTGTCCAGGTCGAGCCACGGAGAATAGACCCGTTCGCACCAGGTATCCTCCCTCCGGTTGAACATGTCATAGAGTATCTGTATCCCCAGATGGGACATGCCAATCTCGTATACGTCCGGAAAGCACATGGCAAACCGGATGTCCACATTCCGGGCGTCTTTGTACACGGAGTTGACTTCCCCGCCGATGTAGCGCGCCGGCTTTTCGATATTCAATAAGATTTCATCACTTAATGCTGTCTTTCGCATGGTCTCTCCTGTTTTTTCTCATTTTATTCCCTGTACATTATAAGGTCCTCTGCCTGTTTTCGCAATCCCCCGATGAGGCCGGCGTCAATATCCTTTTCTATCTCATTTACAATGGAAGTGCTGTTTACTTCCGCGATATCCGCGTCGCTCTGGTCCATGTACACAAAACAGATAAAACAGATGATGCCCGCCACGAGACGGATGTAGAACGAACCGCCGGACGGCTTTTCCCCTTCTTCACCGCGGGGGCTGTACAGTTCCTGACAGATTCTGCCGTATCTTGGATGGACAGCGGGAACTTCCCTTCTTTCGTCATACAGTTTGCGCGTCTGCCGCAGCAGTTCTCTCCTGCGCAGTTCGGATTCGTTCATACAGACCTCAGGGGCATAAATTACTTATCAATAATCTATGCCCCTGCATATCCGGTCAGAACATCCTACCTGTCCGAAAGTTCACCAGTGATGTCCTCCCAGGTGACGCCCCTTTCTGCCATGAGCACCATGGCGTGGTACAGGAAGTCTGCAATCTCATATTTGATTTCCTCCGGGTTGGGATTCTTGGCGGCGATGATGATTTCCGTCGCCTCCTCTCCTACTTTCTTGAGGATTTTGTCAATGCCCTTCTCAAACAGATAATTGGTATAGGAGCCTTCTTTCGGATGCTCCCTCCGGTCCAGGATGGTGCGGTAGACCGATTCAAACACCTGGAGCGGGTTCTTCGCGTCGTAGTCTGCACCTACGATGGTCGTGTAGAAACAGGAGCGGTTCCCGGTGTGGCAGGCAGCTCCGACCTGCTCCACTTTTGCCAGGAGCGTATCTTTGTCACAGTCCACGGCAAGGGATTTTACATACTGGAAATGCCCGGATGTCTCGCCTTTCACCCACTGGCACTGCCTGCTCCTGCTGAAATAGGTCATGCGCCCGGTCTTTACCGTATTCTCAAAGGCTTCCTCGTTCATATACGCCATCATGAGCACTTCGCTCGTCTTATAGTCCTGTACAATGACGGGGATGAGCCCGTTTGCATCCAGCTTCAGTTCGGAAAAGTCAAGGATGCTCTCAAACGACGTCATCTGTATCCCCTCGTCTGCACAGACTTCCTTGAACTCGTTGAAATCCATATTCAGGTCGCTGATGAACAGTCCGGACACCCCTTTGATTCCATCGCACTTCAGGATGCGCAGAATCTCGCTCTGCTCCATGGTATCCGTGAGGACCACACACGGCAGTTCCGTGACGTTCATCACGGAATTTAAGTCCAGCCGGTGCATGAACACGATTTCCGTGCTGTATTCCTCAATCAGGTGCTGCTGTTTGAACAGGGTGTCAAAATCATTGAGGGATACGGCGATGCGCTCTTTCCCGAACCGCAGGGATACTTCCTGTATGAGGTCGATGGAAAGTGCCTTGGAAAAATTAAGGATGGCGCGTTTCGCCCCTGCGTAGAGTATTTTTTTGACGTCTTCCGCCCTGCGGATATTGCCTCCCGCTATCATGGGGATGCTGATGACGCGGCTGATCTTGCGCATCAGGTCAATGGCTTCATCGTGCTCTTCATCCGAGGATGAGAGGTCGAACACAATCAGTTCATCCGCCCCTCTGTCGCAGTACTGTTTCGCCAGCGCTACCACATCCTCCGAGAGTACCGTGTCGTTGTCAAACCATTTCACCGCCTTCCCCTGAGCGATGAATATACACGGCGTCAGTCTTTTATAACTCATGTATTTTTCTTCTCCTTTTGTCTGTTTTTCGCTTCTGTCTGCCGCAGGCTGTCACAGCGTCCCCTTTGTGGACCATACTTCCTGCATCCTTGGTTCCGGGGATACCGCCATGTCCAGGGCTTTCCCGAAGGCTTTGAAGAGCGCCTCCGCCATGTGGTGGCTGTTTCCCGGCTCCAGTATCTTCAGATGGAGGTTCATGGCTGCACTGTAGGAGACCGCATAGAAGAACTCCCGTATCGTTTCCGTGTCAAGGGCTCCCAGGAAAGCTGCCGGGAACTGTGCGTCATAGTTCAGGTAAGGGCGGCCGGACAGGTCGATGGCGGAAAGGGCCAGCGTCTCATCCATCGGAAGGATGAAGTAGCCGTACCGCCGGATGCCTGCCTTGTCTCCCAGTGCTTCCCTTATCGCCTGTCCCAGGACGATGCCCGTATCTTCCACAGTGTGGTGGCTGTCCACCTCCAGGTCGCCGGACACCTTTACCTCCAGGTCAAAGAGCCCGTGGCGTGCAAACCCGTCCAGCATGTGGTCAAAAAACGGGATGCCGGTATCGATCCGGGTCTTTCCTGTCCCGTCAAGGCCAAGGCTGAGCGTGATATCCGTTTCTTTTGTCTTTCTTGTGCAGGATGCGCTTCTCTTCTCCATCATATCCTCCTCTTTTTGTCTGTTTCCCTGTTGTCCGGCACAGTTGCTGCCGGTCCGGTTCCCGCGCAGCGCTCATCTGTCAAAGCGCACGCGGATGGAGTTGGCGTGGGCGGTCAGATGCTCCGTCTCCGCAAATTTCTCGATATCCGTATGTATCTTTTCCAGCGCGTCTCTTGAATAAGAAATGATGCTGGATTTTTTGATAAAATCATCGACGGACAGGGGGGAGAAAAACTTTGCCGTCCCGTTCGTCGGGAGCACATGGTTCGGCCCCGCAAAATAGTCCCCCAGCGGCTCGCTGGAATAAGGCCCGATAAAGATGGCTCCGGCATTGCGTATCTTTGTCATGACTTCAAAGGGGTTTTCCGTCATAAGCTCCAGATGCTCCGATGCAATCTCGTTCGCCGCATCGATGGCGTCGTCCAGTGTATCCGCGACCAGGATGTATCCGTAGTTGTCCAGGGATTTTTGGATGATGTCCCCTCTGGAGAGTTCACGGATAAAACGGTCCGTCCACTCCGAGACTTCCTCTGCCAGCTTTTCGCTTGTCGTCACAAGGATGGCGCTCGCCATCTCGTCATGCTCTGCCTGGGAGAGCAGGTCCGCAGCGACGAACTTCGCCTCCGCCGTCTCGTCCGCCAGCACGAGTATCTCGCTGGGTCCGGCGATGGAATCGATGCTGACATGTCCGTACACGGATTTCTTCGCCAGGGCTACATAAATATTTCCAGGTCCCACAATCTTGTCTACTTTCGGGATGCTCTCTGTCCCGTATGCCAGCGCGGCAACTGCCTGCGCTCCGCCCGCCTTGTAGATGCGGTCTGCACCGGCTTCCTTTGCCGCCACAAGGGTGGTGGCTGTCACTTTCCCGTCTCTTCCCGGCGGCGTCACCATGATGATCTCACCGACGCCAGCCGCCTTTGCCGGAGCAATGTTCATCAGGACAGAGGAAGGATATGCCGCTTTCCCGCCCGGAACGTAGACGCCAACCCGCGCCAGCGGCGTCACTTTCTGTCCGAGGATGGTGCCCTCCGGGGTGCTGTCGAACCAGCTGTACTGGCGCTGCTTCTCGTGATAGGTCCGGATATTGCCAAGAGACTTCCGGATGATGCCCAGAAGCTCCTCCCCCACTTCACGGTAGGCTTCCTGTATCTCCTCTTCTGTGACGAGGACATTCCCGGCGTTTACCGACGCCTTGTCAAACTGCTTTGTATATGCAAACAGTGCTTCGTCTCCCTTTTCTTTTACGGCATTCAGGATATCCAGCACGTCTTTTTCATATTTGCCGTAGTTGTTCGGGCTGCGTTTTATGAGGTTTTCCAACAGCCCTTTTTTTGTATCCTGATCCAGTTTCTCAATCCGCATCTTCTTCCTCCTGTCTCTTCCGCCTGCGCGGTCTGTCTGTTCTGACCTGTCTGTACGACCTGTCTGCTCCGGGTGTCCCCTGCCCCTACTCGCTTAACAGCGCGCGCAGGTCGGCGATGAGTTTTTTCACCCGGTCGTTTTCCATGCGCATGCTGACCGGGTTAACGATCATCCGCGCGGAAAGGGGGCATACTTCCTCCAGTACGACCAGTCCGTTTTCCTTCAGTGTGGAACCGGTCTCCACGATATCCACGATGACTTCGGACAAACCGACAATAGGCGCCAGCTCGATGGAGCCGTTCATCTTGATCAGTTCCACGGTCTGATGTTTTTTATTGTAAAAATAGTCTTTCGCGATTTTCGGATATTTTGTCGCGACGCGGATGAGTTCGTGGTGTTTCAGCAAATCCGCTGCGCTCTCACGTCCGCAGACGCACATCCGGCACTTCCCGAATCCAAGGTCCAGCACTTCATGGACCTTGCGTCCCTCTTCGATGATGGTATCCTTCCCGACAACGCCGATATCCGCAGCCCCGTACTCCACGTAAGTGGGCACATCGGGACCTTTTGCCAGGAAAAACTTCAGTTTCAGTTCTTCATTTGTGAAGATGAGCTTCCTGGAATTTCTGTCTTTCATTTCCTCACAGGTAATGCCAAGCCGCTCCAGCAGTTCCAGGGTCCTGCTGGCAAGACGCCCTTTTGTCAGGGCAAATGTAAGATATCTCATAATCTGTACTCCTTTATCCCTGATTTCCCATATCGGCAAGCCGCTCCTCGCCTGTCAACAGATTCTTCATCTCGATTTTTCCGTCGTCCCTGAAAAAGAGCAGGACCGATGCGCCTGCGCGCTGTGCATATGCCTCGTATCCGGCGCGTCCTTCTTCCGGGTCTCTCTTGAGCAGTTCGATATTGCGTCCCTTCTTCCGGAATGCACATGCCATGGAGACTGCCTGTTCCCCGGTAGCTTCCGTATAGACAAGCAGGTTCCGGTGCACGGTTTCGGTGCGGATTTTCTGCCGGGAAAGGGCGTTCATCAGCTCGTCGAGGATAACGGCGAAACCGATGGACGGCGTGTTCTTTCCGAATTTTTCCAGGAGATGGTCGTATCTTCCTCCCCGCACGACGGCATCTCCCGTCCCGTAAGTGTAGGCGCGGAAGATGATGCCGGTATAATAGCCGTAAGTCCCGCTCATGCTCAGGTCAAAGGAAACATGGTCCTGGGCTCCGTAAAGTTTTAACAGCCTGCAGATGTGCGAAAGCCTTGCAACTGCGAGTCTGGCTTTCGCATCCGGCGAATACCGGGACGCCTGTTCCAGCACTTCCTCTCCCCCGACCAGTTCCGGAAGGATGTGGAATGCTTCCCGGATGCGTGCTTCTACGTTCTTTCCGTCCAGAAGTTCATCGACTCCGAAGTAATTCCGGTTCGCGATGAGGGTCCGGATTTCTCTGCTCTCCTCTTCTCCGAGCCCGGCAGCCTCCATGAGGCTGGTGATGAAATCCACATGCCCGATGCTGACCTGGAATTCCCGCAGCCCTACGCGTTTTAAGCCGTCCACGACCATGGCGATCATCTCTGCATCCGCTTCCACGGAGTCCAGTCCGATGAGCTCTGCCCCCAGCTGGGTGTTCTCCTTGAGCCTGCCCTGATAGCTGGAATGGTTGATAAAGGTATTTCCCGCATAGCAGAGGCGGACCGGAAAGTCTTCCCCGTCAAAGAGCGTCGCCGCAGCCCGTGCGATGGACGGCGTGATATCCGGTCTGAGGGAAAGGATATTCCCCTCCCGGTCAAAAAAACGGTAAAGTTCCTGCATGGATGTAGAGCCGATCTCCTCGCGGAACACATCATAATATTCAAAGGTAGGTGTCTGTATATCCCGATAGCCGTACAGATGGAGTACGGTGCTCAGTTTCTTCTGAAGTGCAAGTTTGGTTTCGCATTCCCTGCTGTAGATATCCCGGACGCCTTCCGGGGTATGAAGTTTCTGTTCCATATGCTCTCCTCTTTCACTTTAATGTGCTAATACGTTAAACTACCTATGTCATTATACGGATTTTCTCCCTCCCTGTCAATCCCCGCAGGGAAAAATCCTTCCGGACCGGAAGGGTTTATTCTTCTCTTGTGTCCAGGTCCTTCTGGATAAAATCCAGATAGGGGACGAAGTATCCCTGACGCAGTTTCATGAACCATCCGGGCTCCAGTTCATCATACCGGAAGCTCCTGCGTCCGCCCTCCTGTCCGCGCTGCCAGAATCTGCGTATCTGCGCGAACTGCATGTAATAGAGTTCCTCGCGCTCCCGGAAATAGATGAGGAGAAAAGAGATGCCTCCCTGCTGTTCAAAGCGCTCCATAAAGTCCATCTGATGGGCATGGATATTCTGGAGGGGGAAGGTGTCCACGCTGCACTCCTTTGCGTCGAAGCACACCGGAATGCCCTGGACGGCTCCGATGTAGTCCACTGTGCTGTCCTTGTCAAAATAGGCAAGGGTGATATGCCGGCTTTCCCGGTCAATCTTCACCGGGGTGATGGGAGTCGGTATCTTCTGGATGAGGGCAAGCCCCAGTTCCATATACCGCTCATTCGTATGGTTGACAAACTCCTCCAGGGTCGAGCCTCTCAGCCCTCTTGAATTCCATGTTGCCATTCCAGATAATCCTTTCCGATGTTCTTTGCCCGGCACACCTTCCGGAAGAGTTCCGGGAGCGGCGCCAGGATGGTCTTTCCTGCCAGCTCTTCCAGCGCGCATCCGGCGTCTACCGGGACAGAGAGCCTGGCGGCGTGCAGAAGCTGACAGGTAAGTCCAAACTCTTTCCGGTACCTGTCGTTGGTCCTTTTGTCCCCGTATTTCGGGTCCCCGATGATGGGGAATCCCGCTGACGCCATGTGGGCGCGTATCTGATGGGTCTTCCCCGTGAACAGCCGGACTTCCAAAAGCGTTACGCCGTCTCCGTATGCCAGGGGAGAGTACCCCGTCTCAATCCTTGCGGCGCCCGGAGATTCTGTTTTGGAAAAGCGGACCCGGTTCGTCTTTGCATCCTTGGTCAGATAGCCGTCAATATGCGCCTCTTCCCGGACGGTCCCGTCCACCAGGCAGAGATAGTCTTTCTTCACGCCGCGCTCCCGGAACAGCCGGCTTAATTCCTGGAGCGCCGGGAGCGTCTTCCCGGCTGCCACGATGCCGCTCGTATTGCGGTCCAGACGGTTGCAGACTGCCGGATGGAATGTGCGCAGGTCGTCTTCGGTAAGCTGCCCGGAATCCAGCAGATACCCGGTCAGGTATTCCACAAGAGAATAGTCATTGGATGCGGCTTTCTGTGAGAGCATCCCGGCCGGCTTGTTCAGGAATATCGTATGCCGGTCTTCATATAAGATATCCGGCGCGGGCAGGGAGCGGGGAGCGCGTGCCGGCATCCTCTGCGCCGGTTTCTTCTGCCCGCTGAATTTTCCCATCGTCTCCTCTGAGAGGAAGAACCGGATGCAGTCTCCCTCTGCCAGTTTCTCCGAGCCTGCCGCCTTCCTGCCGTTCAGGGTGATATTCTTTTTTCGCAGCATCTTGTAGAAGAAGCTCTTTGGTGCAAGAGGCAGATATTTGACAAGAAATTTATCCAGTCTCTGTCCCGCTTCGTTGCCGTTGATGACATGTTCCAACATAATCCTGTCCTCGGGTTTTTCTCCGGTTTTCTTTCGGTCTTTGTTCTCTCACTTCTTTTTATGGAGATTCCGTATGGTTTTCTTCGGTTTCTTCTTTTTCGGCTTCTGCGTCTCATATTTCGCCGTCCGGCGCGGACGGATGAGGCATTTCTCCCCGTATCCCACCAGGTCCATGCGTCCCGCGCGCTGAAGCGCCTCACAGACCAGGTCGTAGAGTTTCGGGTCCCGGTACTGGATGAGCGCGCGCTGCAGTGCTTTCTCATGAGGGGACCTGGGGACGTAAACCGGCTCCATGGTCCGCGGGTCGAGCCCGGTATAGTACATGCAGGTCGACAAGGTGGATGGGGTCGGGTAAAAATCCTGGACCTGCTCCGGCATATATCCCAGGTCCCGGCAGTACTCGGCGAGCCGGACCGCTTCCGTCATCGTACATCCGGGATGGGAAGACATCAGGTAGGGAACCAGATACTGCTCTTTTCCAATCCTGCGGTTCATCTTCTCAAACTCCCGCGTAAACTGTTCGTATACCCGGTGCTCCGGTTTGCCCATCCGCCGGAGGACCTCAGGGGCGACATGCTCCGGCGCGACCTTGAGCTGCCCGCTCACGTGATACCGGCACAGTTCCTCCAGGAACTCCCGCCTTTTATCTGCCAGGAGATAGTCGAACCGGATGCCGGACCGGATAAATACTTTCTTTACACCGGGGATATCCCGGAGTTTTTTCAGCAGGCTCACATAATCACTGTGGTCTGCATCCAGGTTCCTGCATGGCTTGGGGAACAGGCACTGGCGTTCTTTGCACACCCCGTGTTCAAGCTGCTTTTTACAGGAAGGATGGCGGAAATCTGCCGTAGGACCTCCCACATCGTGGATATACCCTTTGAAATCAGGCTCCCGTGTAAAGCCTTCCGCTTCCTTTAAGAGCGACGCATGGCTCCGGACCTGTACGGTGCGCCCCTGGTGGAAGGTCAGAGCGCAGAAGCTGCATCCGCCAAAGCATCCCCGGCTGCTGATGAGGCTGAAGCGTATCTCACTGATGGCGGGCACGCCGCCTTTTTCCTCGTAATCCGGGTGGTATGTCCTTGTGTACGGAAGGTCATAGACATCGTCCATCTCCGCCGTATCCAGCGGCATGGCCGGCGGGTTCTGTACCACATAGAGGTGGTCCTGATAAGGCTCTGCCAGCCGCCTGGCGTTCCTTGCATCCGTATTGAGATACTGGGTGTAGAAACTCCGGGCATACGCCTTTTTCTCTGCCCTGATCTCCTCAAAGGAAGGCAGGTACAC
Source organism: Candidatus Mediterraneibacter merdipullorum (assembly GCA_019117125.1). GTDB lineage: Bacteria > Bacillota > Clostridia > Lachnospirales > Lachnospiraceae > Mediterraneibacter > Mediterraneibacter merdipullorum. The sequence goes on along the minus strand of DXAL01000023.1, from coordinate 47,708 downwards.
GGCATCGTATATCCGGTCCCGGTCTTTCACCTTTACGACCGTGCCGTCGATGTAGGTCAGTTCGTTTACCGGTATGCCTGCGTCCAGTGCATCGGCAATCTCCACGATGGAGCGCTCCCCCATCCCGTAAGAGATGATGTCCGCCCCAGAGTCCAGAAGGACGGAGCGCTTCAGCCGGTCGGACCAGTAGTCGTAATGGGCGAGCCTTCTCAAACTGGCTTCGATGCCGCCGAGGATGACCGGCGTTTTCTTATACGTCTGCCGGATGAGATTCCCGTAGACAACGCAGGCATAGTCTGGGCGCTTCCCCGTCCCGCCTCCCGGCGTGTACGCGTCGGTCCTGCGGCGTTTTCTGGATACGCTGTAGTGGTTGACCATGGAATCCATATTGCCTGCCGAAACGAGGAATCCCAGCCGGGGTTCACCGAAGACCGCGATGCTCTCCGGGTCTCTCCAGTCCGGTTGTGAGATGATGCCCACGCGGTATCCGCGGGATTCCAGCACCCGGCTGATGACGGCGGTCCCAAAAGAGGGATGGTCCACATAGGCATCCCCTGTCACATAGGCAAAATCTACCCGGTCCCATCCGCGTTCCAGCATATCTTCCCTGCTCACCGGCAAAAAATCATATCGTGTCACTTTTCTTTTCCGCACCTTTCATATGTCTGTTCCGGGATATCATAAAAATCACGGATGAAATAATCCGCAAGCCGTTTCTTCTCCGCTTCCAGCGGCCGGGAAAAGGCGTCGTCCACCGCGCACACTTCCATCCCCGCATTCTTCCCTGCAAGGATGCCGTTCGGGACGTCCTCGAACACGAGGCACTCGGATGGTTCCACCCCGAGGTCTTCCGCCACCTTCAGATAGACGTCCGGCGCCGGCTTTCCCGCCGCCACTTCGCAGGACGTGCGCACAGAATCAAAATACGGCATGAGCGCGCGGGCATTGAGCGCCGCATCAGCGATGACCCGGTCGTTGCTCGTGGCGATGCCGAGGAAAATCCCCCTGCGCTTCATCTCGTCCAGGAATTCCACAGCGCCCGGCTTCGGAAACACTTCCGTGGAATAAAGCCGCACCGTCATGTCCCGCCACTCCTGCATCACCTGTTCCACCGTCCGCTCCATCCGGAAGGTATCCACAAAGTAGCGGGCGGTCTCGGTATAACTCATCCCCTCGATATCTTTGTGGAATGTGGCGGGAGGCGTGAGGGAATATCGGTCCATGAATATCCGGTCCACCTCGGGCCATATCCACATGGAATCGACGAGAGAGCCGTCCATATCAAATATTACAGCCTTTTTTCCTGTGAGCATAATCGTTCCACCTCTTCTTCCGTCAGTCTGCGGTATTCGCCCGGGGCAAGCCGCTCGTCCAGTGCGAGCCCGCCCATCCGGATGCGCTTCAGATAAAGGACGTTCCTGCCGACTGCCGCGAACATCCGCTTCACCTGGTGATATCTCCCTTCGCATATGGTCAGCCGGATGCGGGAATGCTCCCCGGACGACTCAATCACAAGATGCGCCGGGAGTGTGGGAGCGTCATCTCCGATGTCCACTCCTTCCGCGAACCGTCTGACCTCTTCTTCGGTCACAGGACCGTCCGTCACCGCAAAATAGACTTTATCCACATGCTTTGAAGGTGAAAGAAGCCGATGGGAAAGCCCTCCGTCATTGGTAAGGATGAGAAGTCCCTCGGTATCCTTGTCCAGCCGCCCCACCGGGAAAAGGTCCCTTCGCTTCCTCTCCCGTATCAGGTCGACAACGGTCGTCTCTTTTTTGTCTGATGTGGCGGACACCACGCCCGCCGGCTTGTTCAGCATATAGTATTCAAAGGCAGCGTAGGCGACTGCCTGTCCATCCAGCGTGACAGTGTCTTCCTCTGTATCTACTTTCACTTCCGGGCGTTTCTGTACCTGTCCGTTTACCAGGACATTTCCCGCCCGAATCTCTTTCTTAATCCCGCTCCTGGTCCCTGCGCCCATATCGGTCAGATACTTGTCCAACCGTATCTTCATGAAGACTGCCACCGCCATCCCGGAAGATACTTGTTCTTGAGCGTCTGTCCGGCGAGTTTGCCGAAGCCCAGCGGATATCCGTCTACACAGACAAGGTACCATCCTTTTTCTTTCGGGGATGCCAGGTCCGATACATCCAGCGTCTCCCCTTTCAGGTAGCGGAGCGTCCGCTCATCTGACGCGGGAAAGTCGATGCAGCAGTCGTATTCCGCTTTCTTTAAATTCATGGCAAGAGCCTGGCTCGGCTCAAACCGGTTCTTTTTCAGTTCGCCGAGCAGCAGTCCCGTGCGCAGGAAACGAACGCCTTTTAAATCCGGGAGCCCCTCCGGCATGTAGTAAACTTTTCCGCCGCGGACGTCAATCCGTTCCGGGGCGAACGTGCGCCGGATGCTGCCCAGGAAAGCGGCAAGTTCCTCCGGAACCGGTCCGCCCGTGCGGTTTCCCCTGACAGGAGTACTCTTTATCTCCCCGGTATGTCCGCCGTCATCCCGTCTCTCCCCGTCTTTTTTCAGGAGCGCCAGAAAATGTCCCTCGCCTTCCATGCGATGAGGGAATATCCGCACCGTATGCTTCAGGCGCGCGTCTTTTGAGACGGTCGTCTCCGGCATTCCGGGTACAAAGCCTTCGTATCCTTCCATGGGGCAAACGGTAAATTCCGGATATTCTTTCAGCAGATGCTCGATGGTCTGCTCATTTTCTTCCGGCGAGAAGGTACAGGTCGAATAGAGCATCATCCCGCCCGGACGGAGCATCTGCGCCGCCTGTGTGACGATGCTCTTCTGTATCTTTGAGAAATAGTCCGGTCCGTGTCCCTCCCACGCCCGTATCATGCGGCTGTCTTTGCGGAACATCCCCTCTCCGGAGCAGGGCGCGTCAATCAGTATCTTGTCAAAGTATCCCCGGAAATAGGGAATCAGCCTTCCCGGCTCCTCGCTGAGAACCAGGACATTGCCGATGCCCATCAGCTCGATGTTCTTTAAAAGTCCTTTCGCGCGGGAGCTGCTCAAGTCATTTGCGGCGAGCACGCCGGTCCCGCACAGCTTCGCGCCGAGCTCTGTCGCCTTCCCTCCGGGCGCGGCACACACGTCGAGCACCCGGTCCCCCGGCTCCACATGCAGCCGGTCCGCAGGCGTCATGGCGCTGGGCTCCTGCAGGTAGTAAAGTCCTGCAAAGTAATACGGATGCTTGGCAGGCTGATAGTTCTCCCCGTCATAATAGAACCCGTTGCGAATCCAGGGCACCGGTCTTAACGGCCAGGGCGCCAGCTTTAAAAAGTCCTCCACAGAAATCTTTGCCGTGTTCACCCGCAGTCCGTAATACCGCGGTTTCTCAAAGCAGTCCAGATAACTGCTGTATCCCGCTTCCCCCAGAAGGCGTCTCATCTTTTCTTCAAATGCTGCCGGCAGATTCATCTTTTGACCTCCATCTTCCTCACAGAGGATATTGTATCATGTTTTCAGAATGACTGAAACCCCAGTTTTTTTCTCTTCCAGATAGCGCAGCGCCGCATAAGGATTGACGCTGACCTCCTCTTCCCCGCTTCCGATATAGATGCCTACATGGAGGTGGACGGGAAACTTTCCTTTCGTTCCTTCTTCCGTCCCGTATCCGGTGTCTCCCATAAATCCCAGCAGGTCCCCTGCCTTTACTTCGCTGCCTTCCCGGATATCCCCATAGGAGTCCAGATGTGCATAATAAAAGTATGCGCCTCCCGGCGCCCGGATGCCGACGCGGTAACCGCCCAGCTCCAGCCAGCCCAGCTTTTCCACCACTCCGTCTGTCATGCTGACCACCGGAAGCACGCCGCGCCGGTTCGCATCCGGCATGATGTCAGTTCCCTCGTGGCCCCGCTCTTCCCGGTATGTCCGGTCAAACATCCAGGAGTCTTCAAAAGAAACCCGGATGCCGCTCCCTTTCGACGCGACCGGGAAACATTCCAGGTCATCCCAGACCGCCTGGCATGCGCCAAGATAGCCGCCCCATCCCTCTGTCCTTTCCCATCGCTTTCTGCAGGCAGCCGCCTCTTCTTCTGTCAGGTCGCCGCCGGTTTCGCCAAACCGGGTCTCCAGCCAGTATACTGCCAGATAGCTGCCCGGGGCATCCATTTTGCGGATGCGCTCCGCCGCTTCCGTGGGGACGGTCTGCCTCCGGAAGCCGCTGCTTTGCACCGTATCGGCGGAAAGGCGGCTCTGCCCGCTCAGGAAGCGAAGCCGGGGAATCCCCAGCGCGCTGAAGAACACCAGGAGAAACAGCAGGATGACACAGCCGGGCAGTGTTCCCGCAGAAATCCGCTTCAATCCTTCCAACATCCCTTTCCCTTATATCTTTCCCTGCCGGCCACCCGGTCCGGCAGGTCTTTATCACTATATGTGCCGCACATAAAGAACATGCGGATATCATATAAGTAAAGAGAAACAAACATCCCCAGGAGCGCAGGGAAGCTGCTGTCCTCCTGAGGGGAAAGGAGATTCCGTGAGATACCGTGTGCGCAGGGACCGTCTTCTTCCAGGCGTTCCTTTCCTGACCGTTTTCCGGAGAGGCGTCCCTGTCCTCTGTCTCTTTGGAGCGATGCTGTTCTGTCCCCGTGCCGTGTTTGAAGGAACCAGGAGCGGTCTCCTGCTCTGGGCAGAGACGGTCTTCCCCACCCTGTTTCCCTTTATGCTTGTCTCCGGACTGATGGTCTCCTGCGGGGGCATCACCCTTGTGGCAAAGCTGTTCGGCAGGGCGTCGTCCGCCGTTTTCGGCACCTCGGATGCCGGAGCGTACGCTGTGCTCACCGGATTTCTCTGCGGCTATCCCATGGGGGCAAAAAGCGCAGCTGACCTGGTGCGCACCGGCAGCATCACGCGGGAAGAAGGCGCCTACCTCCTCTCCTTCTGCAATAATGTAAGCCCCGGGTTCATCATCAATTATGTCGTGTGGGGCACCCTCGGAAGAGAGGACCTGCTCCTGCCCACCCTTTTGATACTGACCGGTGTTCCGGTCTTCTTAAGCTTCCCCTTCCGGTACCTGTATCGCAGCGGCAGACGGCGTTTTCAAAAAAGCGTCAGGAAAACAGGCTCCGGGGACCGCTCCTTTGACCTTGCCGCGCTGGATTCCGGTCTGAATGACAGTTATGAAGCCATTGTACATGTAGGGCTCTATATCATATTCTTCTCCATTCTCATCCGCCTGTTCCAGGAAATGACAGGCGCACTCCCGGTCATCCGGTTTGTTCTGCCTCTTCTGGAGATAACCGGAGGCATCCGGATGCTGGGAAATGACATCCCGGATATGACCGTCTGCTATCCGCTCGTCCTCGGACTGACTTCCTTTGGCGGATTCTGTGCCGCAGCCCAGACAAGGAGCATGCTCAAAGGGACCGGGATACCGATGTCCCCGTACATCATACAAAAACTGACTGCCGCAGCGGCAGCCAGTCTTCTTGGTTTTCTGTATCTCTATCTGTCCTGACCGGTTTATTCCGGATTCCCGTAACTGTCGGAATCCTCCTCCGGTATCTCCAGTTCCGCCCGGTTGGAGCGGACCGTGTCGTAGCATTCCTGGAGGGAGTTGATCAGTCCGTCGTATTTTGTCGTATAACTGTCAAGCGTGTGTCCGATGATGCTCTCGGCGTTTGCGAGCAGGTCGTCCGTATACTGGATCGCGCCGATGCGTATCTCATTTGCATCCCGCGTCGCATTGTCCACAATCTCCTGTGCCTGCGCGGTGGCCTGTGTCACGATTTCATTTGCCTGCGCGTAAGCCTGCTGCATGATTTCATGCTCGCTGACAAGCTCCGTCGTCTGCACCTGCGCCTCCTCTATCATGGCATCAGCCTTTGCCTTTGCATCGGCAAGAATGGCGTCGCGGTTCGCGATAATCTTCTGATAACGCTTGATCTCATCCGGTGTCTTCATCCTGAGCTCCCTCAGGAGTTCGTCCAGATGTTCCTTGTTGACGATGATTTTTGTCGTAGACAGGGGCTGGAATTTACAGTCTCTGTCAATGTACTCCTCAATCTCTTCGATGATCTGCTCAATACGGCTGCTCATTTCTTACACTCTCCTTTTGTACTCATCTTTTTCCTAAGCTCCACAGCAACTGCTTCCGGCACAAACTGTGTCAGATCTCCCCCAAAGGCAGCAATCTCCCTCACTGTGGTGGAACTCAAATATGAATATTCAATACTGGTCGTCAAAAACATAGTTTCAACATTTGGTTCCAGTTTGTGGTTGGTCTGCGACATCTGAAGTTCATATTCAAAGTCCGTAATCGCGCGCAGACCGCGGATGATGAGGTCGGCTTTCATCCCCGCCGCAAAATCGACAAGGAGACCGTTAAACGGCACGATGCGGACATTCCGGAACTCTTTCGTCACTTCCTCTAACATTTTAACACGTTCTTCCGCAGAAAACAACGGCATTTTCGCTTTATTGCACAATACGCCGACGATGAGTTCGTCCACGATCTTGCGGGACCTTTCGATGATATCCATATGTCCGTATGTGACCGGGTCAAAACTGCCCGGATAGATTGCCCTCAGCATATATCCTCCACCCCCGCCTTCTCAATAAATACATGTTTGTTTGTCTTGTATGTCTTTTCGCGCACCACTGAAAATCCCAGCCGGTCCGCGTAGGAGAAATCCGTATCCCGGGACGCTTCCACAATGATGACCGTATCATCATAGACAAGCTCCGAGCCCGAGAGGTATTCCAGCACCTTTTTCTCGAGTCCTCTGTCATAGGGCGGGTCCATGAAGATGAGGTCGAACACGTGCTCTCCCTCCAGCCGGTACAGCGCATCCATCACGTCCGACGTGATGGTCAATGCCTTCCCGTCCAGACGGGTAAATTTCAGGTTGTCCCGGATGCACTGCATCGCCTTCGGATTGTGCTCCACGAACACGGCTTCCTTCGCCCCACGGCTCAGCGCTTCGATGCCGATGCCGCCGCTTCCGCTGAACAGGTCGAGAAAAATGCTGCCGTATACCGACGGCCCGATGATATTAAACAGTGTTTCCTTGATGCGGTCTGTCGTGGGTCTCGTCTCCAGCCCGTCCAGTGTCTTCAGCCTTAAACTCCTTGCGCTTCCGGCGATCACTCTCATGTTTTCCACCCCGTTTCATATGCTGAATTTTAGCAGAAAAAAGCGCCCAGGTCAATCCCGGGCGCTTTTCCCTGTCTTTCGGAAACAACAACTGGAATCTGGCGGCGTTATTTGCCCGCCATCTGTTTTTCCTGCTGCTCGATCATTTTCTTGACCATATATCCTCCTACAGAACCATTCTGCTTGGAAGTGAGGTCGCCGTTGTAACCGTCAGATAACGGTACCCCCAGCTCGTTGGCCACTTCGTACTTGAATTTGTCCAGCGCGCCCTTTGCCTCAGGCACAGCTGCTCTGTTCGATGAACGACTTGCCATGATCAATTTCCTCCTTTTGCATTTTCGTAACTTCTGTCAAGTTACTTTCGTTTGTGTGCGGCATTCGGGACCGGCTGCATCTGTATGAAGACGGCCGCGTGTGCAGCCGGTCCTCATGCGTCTGTCTGTTCGGTCCTTCCTGTCACATCCATAGTATGTGGAGGATTCGTTCTTTTAAACTGGAAATTCGTAACATTTTACCCTGCAGGTCAAAGCGTCGTTTCCAGCATGGTCTCGTTTATCTTCTGTTCGATATGGCGTCTCAGCTTCCGGTGCTCCGGCGCCTGAAGTCCCGGGTCTGACGCGAGGAGCCTTCCGGCATCCTCTCCCGCCTTCTTTAACAGCGCCGCGTCCTGAAAGACATCCGCCACCTGGAAATCCAGGATGCCGCTCTGCCGGATGCCGAACAGGTCGCCGGGACCTCTTAGCCGCAGGTCCTCTCCTGCAATGAAAAATCCGTCGTTTGAGCGGTTGAGGATATCCAGTCGTTCTTTTGTCTCATCCGATTTGGAAGCGGACAGGAAAATGCAGTAGGACTGATGCCTGCCTCTTCCCACGCGGCCGCGCAGCTGATGGAGCTGTGCAAGTCCGAACCGCTCGGCATTCTCAATCAGGATGACCGTTGCGTTCGGCACATCGATGCCCACTTCGATGACCGTCGTCGACACGAGTATCTGTATCTCGTTTCTGCCGAACGCCTCCATGACCGCATCTTTTTCCTGCTGCTTCATCTTTCCGTGGAGGCATCCCACCGTTATCCCGCTTCCCATCTCTTCGGAAAGCATCCGGGAATAGTCCTGTACATTCTCCGCCTCCAGGTTCTCGCTTTCTTCCACCATCGGGCATATCACATAGCACTGCCGCCCCTGCTCCACCTGTTTTTTCATGAACCGGTATGCCTTCTCCCGGTATCCGGTATCCACCACACAGTTCTTGATGGGGAGACGGTCTTTCGGCATCTCGTCGATGACCGAGATATCCAGGTCCCCGTACAGGATGATGGCGAGGGTGCGGGGGATGGGCGTGGCGCTCATGACAAGGATGTGCGGCAGGAATCCCTTTCCCGCCAGCGCCTCCCGCTGTTTCACGCCGAACCGGTGCTGCTCGTCTGTGACGACGAGGGCAAGGTCATGATAGACCGCTTTCTCCTGAATGAGCGCGTGGGTCCCGATAATAACGGAGGATTCCCCGGATGCGATGCGCTCATACGCTTCCCGCTTCTGCTTCGCCGTCATGGAACCGGTCAGCAGTTCCGCTTTGAGGGGAAGACGGTACTCTTCCAGCAGCCGGACGGTATTCTCATAATGCTGTTTTGCCAGTACTTCCGTCGGCGCCATCAGCGCCCCCTGATATCCGTTCAGCCCGGCAAGGAGAAGGCCGAGGAAAGCGATGATGGTCTTCCCGGAGCCGACGTCTCCCTGGACCAGACGGGACATGGTATGTTTTCCCTGCATGTCGCCCCGTATCTCCTGCCACACTTTTTTCTGTGCGCCGGTCAGGTCGTAGGGAAGCGCTTTGAGGAACCGCTCCAGCTCCGGGCGGTCTTTCAGGATGAAATGGTTTTCCGCGCGTCCTTCGCTCTCCTTCATCTGCCGGAGGGACAGGAGGAAGACAAGGAATTCCTCATAGACAAATCGCTCCCTGGCCCGGATAAACGCCCCTTTTTCTTCCGGAAAATGCATGGCGCAAACCGCCTCCTGATACGGAAGGAACCCGTGCTGTGCGGCGAGATGCTCCGGCAGGATGTCCATGGAGTCATCTGCATGCTCCAGCGCCTGGCGGACCGCACGGATGACCGCATTGTTCGTCAGTCCTCCCGTAAGGGCATAGACTGGCTGCATCGTACTGCGCTTATCCTCATACCTGGAAGCCGGATAAAAGATTTCCGGATGTTCCATCAAAAGGCCGTCCCGCCTTCTCACAACGCGTCCGCGCAGAATGAGCATCCCGCCTTTCCCGAGAGTGCTCCTCAGGAAAGGCATGCGGAACCAGATGACCTTTATCGTTCCGGTCAGGTCTTTTAAATACAGCGTTGTCACCTGCAGGGACCGGCTTCCGGACACCTGAATCCGCCCGAACACACTTCCCGCGATGGTGACGGTCTTTCCTTCCTCCGCCTCGCTGATGGGCACCGGGTCTTCATAGATGTCAAACGTCCTGGGATAATACCGTATCAGGTCGCCGACTGTGCGGACCCCCATTTTCTGAAACAGTTTTTCTGTTTTTTCGCCGATTCCTTTCAGAGAACCGATTCCTGAACTGCTGTTCATCTCACAGTTATTCTACAGAAAGGACGTAATAATAGATTGGCTGTCCGCCCATATGGACGTCAATGTCCACATCCGGATACAGCGCTTCCACAGCTTCCGCAAATTTCTGAGCGTCTTCCTCCTGTACATCCTGTCCGTAATAGAGGCTGATGAGCTCAGAATCTCCATCCACGAGCTGAGCGAGCATCTCTTTTGTCGTCTCCTCGACAGACTGTCCCACTGCAAGGATGCCCTGGTCGCCGATGCCCATGATATCGCCTTCGTGGATTTCCTTATCGTCAATCTTTGTGTCGCGGACCGCATAGGTTACCTGACCGGTGCGGACATTTTTGATACCCTCCTGCATTGCTTCCAGATTGGTGTCCACATCCGCCTCCGGCATGTAGCTGATTACTGCGGTGATTCCCTGGGGAACCGTCTTTGTCGGTATGACGATGATGTCTTTGTCCTCCGTCAGCGTCTGGGCCTGGTTCGCCGCAAGGATGATATTCTTGTTGTTTGGAAGGATGAAGATGTGGTCCGCATTGACCTGGTCGATGGCGGTGAGCATGTCGTCCGTACTCGGGTTCATCGTCTGTCCGCCCTCGATGATATAATCCACGCCCAGTTCACGGAATATCTCGTTCATCCCGTCTCCGATGGAGACCGCGATGAATCCCACCGGCTTCCTGGGTTCTTTTTTCTTCTTCGCCTCAGCCTGCTGGGCAGCCACCTTCTCCGCGTCGCGGATGAGCTTTTCCTGGTGCTCCTCGCGCATATTGTCAATCTTCATGCGGGAGAGCTGTCCGTATGTCAGCGCCTTCTGGATTGCAAGCCCGGGGTCGTTCGTATGGACATGTATCTTCACGATATCATCATCCGCCACGCAGACGATGGAATCACCGATGGACTCCAGATAAGCCTTAAACTCCGTCTCATCGGCATCTGTGAACGGTTTGTCCGTCATAATGATGAATTCCGTGCAGTATCCGAACTTGATATCCGCCGCTGCCTGCTGGTCCGGCTTCACCATCTTCGCAGCGCTTCCCGCTTCAATCGCGGTATAGTCGATTTCCTTACCGAGGAACGCGTCGTACGCGCCGCGGAGCACTTCAAGAAGCCCCTGTCCTCCGGAATCCACGACGCCCGCTTCCTTGAGCACCGGAAGGAGTTCCGGCGTCTCGGCCAGCACTTCCTCCGCACGGCGGAGGATTTCCGGGATGAAGACCTCCAGGTCTTCCGTCGTCTCGGCGAGCTCCTGTGCGCGCTGGGATATCCCCTTTGCGACCGTGAGGATGGTCCCTTCCTTCGGCTTCATCACCGCTTTGTATGCGGTCGCTGTAGCGCGGTCGCATGCTTTTGCCAGCACAGAAGCGTCGATTGCCTCGTATTCACGTATCTCTTTCGTAAATCCACGGAGAAGCTGCGACAGGATGACTCCGGAATTTCCCCTGGCGCCCCGGAGCGACCCGGAAGAGATTGCCTTTGCCATCGAGACCATATCCGGATGCTCGAGCGCCTGCACTTCTTTTGCAGCCGACATGATGGTCAGCGTCATATTGGTCCCCGTATCGCCGTCCGGTACGGGAAATACGTTCAATTCATTGATGAATTCTTTTTTTGCTTCCAGATTTGCAGCCCCTGCAAGGAACATCCTGCGAAGCATCTCCGTATTTATCGTTTTCACTGCCACGACAATATCCTCCTTAATCTATCACTCTCACACCTTCGACGAAGATGTTGATTTTTTCTACCGTCATTCCGGTGAATTCTTCAACCTTATACTTTACATTGCTCATAAGATTGTCAGAAACAGAAAGGATATTCACGCCGTATGCAACGATGACATGAAAATTCAGGGTAAGTGCGTTCTCCTCCGATATCTCGACCTGGATGCCGTGGGTCAGGCTCTCTCTCTTCAGAAGGCGGACAAGGCCGTCCTTCATATTCACTGCCGCCATGCCGACGATGCCGAAACACTCCACAGCGACAGAGCCGGCATATTTGGCTATCACGTCAGGATTGACAGTGATGATTCCGAGTTCTGTGCTCATACTTCCTTTCATCAATATATACCTCCCGGTTTTTAATGGATTTTTGCCATAAATAACATGTTTATTATACTATCACTCATTTGATTTTACAACAGCGTTTCGATTTTTGAGTCGATTTTTTAAAAAATACTTGCAATGGGTATTTCTTTCTGATAGAATATCAGTGTTATGAGTCTATATGACCAGTTCAGATTGTTAGGAGGTGCAGTCATGGCTAAATGTGCTATTTGCGAAAAGGGTGCTCACTTTGGAAACAACGTAAGCCACTCTCATAGAAAAACACCGAAAATGTGGAAATCAAATGTAAAATCCGTCAGAGTAAAGACAGAGGGCGGATCAAAGAAAATGTATGTTTGCACATCCTGTCTGAAATCCGGACGCGTTGAGCGCGCCTAAGCAGACAGCCTCACATTTGAGTGACACGGACACAGACCCCGGAGCCGCAGAAAATGCAGCTCCGGGGTTTTGTTTGTCACAGTCTTATGTTGCCATCTCCGCAGCTTTGGCAGGTGCAGCGGCGGCGGACAGGTTCCGGCGCCCTGCGCCTCAGCAGCAGAAAAGCCGGTAGCCAGCCACGAGAAGGACAATCGTCACAATAACGCCCCACACAAGGCTTGGGAGCAGCATCATGACAAACATGCCGATTGCCATCCAGAACAGTGCAAAACCGCATACTTTCTTCATCGACTCACTTCCGGACATTTCCCCTTTTTCTATCCTATGCCCGGGCAGTCCGGGATATGCCGGTATTTACGCTTATTTCTGAACGTCTTCCCCGTCATCCGAATCCAGAATGTCCATGACGTCTTTCTCTGTCATCTTATCCTCTTTATCCGAAGTGAACCGGTCGATTACATCCGGGACCATATCCAGTATCTTTGTGATGGTGTCCTGGTTCTTGATATTGACAAGCTTTGTGCGTCCGTCCTGAATCACGATGACCGCGCAGGGGGACATCTTTCCGCCGATGCCGCCCATCCCCTTCTCTTTCTTCTCCCCGGAAAAAGCTCCGGCGCCTATCCCGAACGAGACATCCACCAGCGGGAGGATGATCGTGCTTCCGATATGGATTGCATCACCTACTACCGTCTTGGACGACACGACGCCGTCCATCCCCCGGAACAGGGATTCCAGTGTTGATTTGAAACTGTTTCTTTCTTCCGCCATTTTTTCCTCCTTACAGGACTCCGTCTCTGTCCGGGTCCTTATAACTTAAATTTTCTGATATGCCTGTAGGTTGTCCGCACATTTCTGTCGCGCAGCAGGTTCAGCGCAAATATCACGCCATAGAGCATCCGTATCCGCCCTCTGAGCAAAAGGCTGCCCCGGAATATCCGGTGTTCAAAATCAGGGCGTATCTGCGTAAACTCTCCCACTGCCGGATAAAGGAAACTGACAAGCGCAAGGGCATACCCGGTATGGGACGGGTCGGAAAACCCGAACTCCAGGTCTGCTTCCGCCTTCCTTGGTCTGAGCCTTTTCAGGAGCTTCCCCGTCTCTGACAGGAGAAGGGAAAATGCCTCCCGGTGCGCGGGATTGTCAAGAAAAGCCCTGACTTTCTCTTTTTTTCTCCTCAGTGCTTTTATCTTATCACACATCGAGTGAAATGTATATTTTATCTTTTCCCAAAATCGCCGTAATTTTTCAGGAATGGCGGAAATCCGCGCCCAAATGCGCTTTGCTCTTTTCCGCACGTTCTTTCCCGCAGTGCCCTTCCCTTTCCGTGCGTCATCTCCCGGCTCTGCAGTTCCCTGCTGATACGCGGGCTCCTGCCGGTGCGCCGTCTCTTCGTGATGCGCGGTCTCCCGCTGATGTGGAGTCTCTTCCTGATGCGGGGGCTCCTGCTGATGTGCAGTCTCTTCCTGATGCGCAGTCCCTTCCCGGTGCGCCGTCTCTTCCTGATGCACATTCTCTTCCCGACGCGCCCCTTTTTTCTCCGGAAGGGCTGCCTGTTCCGCTTCCGCTCCGGCAGTTTTCGATGCGGAAGACTTAGAGGACTCTTCGTCTGTGCTTCCCAGTTTTTTCCACGCCAGGCGCAGACGCCAGCGAAAAGCGCCGTCCTCATAGCGCACTTCACCGGATATCAGATGGAAAAGCCAGTGAAACCGGACAAGACCACGGATGCTTTCCACCCGGTCTTCGCCGGAAACCCTGCACCGGTACACCACCGGCGCCAACAGGAAGACGATGCAGAGAAGCAGAATGAGCGCAAGGATGCCAAGGATGAGAAAGCCCAGTATTTTCAGGATAAGGAGTAAGATATGTGCCATCAATTCACCGTCCTGTCTTTTCAAATTCATCCTGCCGTGCCAGTATATATCCGCGGATGTCCGTACCCCCGGTCCTGCGGCAGACAAGACCGGCAATCTCTTCTGTCATGGCAAGGCACTCGTCGTATCCGTCCGCGATGCCGACCAGAAACAGTTCCCTGCTGTCAAAGACATGCTGCTTTAAGAGCACGCTGGAAAAAAACTCCAGGTGGTTCTGTCCGCCCTGTGCGAGGGTGATGAGATATACCCGTGGCTGGAGCCTGTTCTTTTTCAGCCTGCTTATCAACTTTTCCTTTTTTTCCCTCCAGCATTCGCTGACATACAGTTCACAGTAAAGTTTTAATTCCATAACCGCTGCTCTTTTTTCATCTCAATATATATCAATTATAATAGGAATCCAGAATCGTCCCTGCGATGGAGACCGCTTTGCCTCCCGCGCTCCCGTCAGAACCCTCCGTGATTACGGTAATCACAAGCTCCGGATTGTCGATATCGGTAAAGCCGGTGAACCAGGAGTGGGTCCGGTCGCTGCTGTCTGTGCTGTACTCTGCGGTCCCGGTCTTTCCTGCTACCGTGTAGGACCTTCCACTGAGCACGGAGCCGGTCCCCTCACTGACAACAGCCGCCATATATTCCTTGAGCTGCGACGCCTCGTCGGATGTCATGAGCCGTCCGTAGCTCTGGGGGACATTCCGGCGCACTTCCGTCCCGGTGTAATTGGTGACAGAATCGACCAGATAAGGCTCCATCAGCGTGCCCCCGTTTGCCACCGCCTGGGTGATGAGGGTCATGTGATACGGGCTCACCGTCGTCTTTCCCTGCCCCATCGCCGTCATCATGACTTCCGATGTGGGCGAATCCTCATCCAGGACAAAAGAACTTTTGGAGTAATCCAGCACGCCCGGCAGGGAGGAATTGAACAGCAGGTCCTCCGCTGTATCCCGGAATCCGCTGATATCCAGGTGCAGTCCGATATTGACAAAGGAGGAGTTGCAGGAATTGGCGTAGGAGCTTTCCAGGTCTTCCTGTCCGTGCACTGCTCCGCCGGCGCACGGAATCGTTGTATCCCCCTCTGTGATGGACCCTCTGCAGTCGTAGGAATAATCACGGTAAGCGGCATCCTGGCGCATATACGCCAGCGCTGTCACCGTCTTGAAGACAGAGCCGGGGGCATAGGAGCCGCCTGTGGCGCGGTTCAAAAGCGGGCTGTTCTTTTCATCGGTGTTCAGCGCCTCCCACCGGGAAGCAATGTCATTGGGGTCATAATCAGGCTTGGAAACCATGGCGAGGATGCGTCCGGTATCCGCCTCCATGACGATGACCGCCCCCCTGTAGTCGCCCATAGCCGCCGCAGCCGCCTGCTGGAGGTCTGCATCCAGGGTGGTGACGACCGTGTCGCCCTGATTTTTCTTTCCGTTGAATTCATTCTGTATCTTTTCCACAAAGAAGGCATTGGACGTCAGGAGTTCAAAATTCTCCACGGACTCCAGTCCCGTCTTTCCAAGCTCATCGCTGCTGTATCCCACCACATGGGCGAAAAGGGAGCCGTAGGGGTAGCGCCGGGTCTCTGTGCCGTCGTCCCCCACCACCGTCTCCGCAAGGACGTTGCCGTTGCGGTCCGTGATGCTCCCGCGCACCGTGTCCTTTGCGAAGGCATCCTGCCTCTGATTGTATGGGCTGTTGACAAATGTCCCTGCGCGAAGCGCAGTGAAATAGACGATGTACGCCATCAGCGCGATGAACAGAATCACAAAGAAATAGGTAATGCGCGCAAATTCCTTATTTCGGGCGCGTTCCTGATTTTTTGCGCGTCCTCTGTCTGGGGACTTCCTCGAACTTGGTCCCGTTCTTCCGGACTTCCGTCCTCTTCTTTCGGGCTGCTGCTCTTCCCAGGCCATCTTGAGCCTCCTTTTCTTTCTCACGTTTCTCTTCTTCATCTTCCCGCACGATATAAAGTCCCTGTATGATGCCGAACATAATCATCGTGCTGAGCATCGAGCTGCCTCCGTAACTCACGAACGGCAGCGTCATCCCGGTGGATGGGATGAATTTGGTCACGCCCCCAATCTGCAGGAACACCTGGAAGATGTAGCAGGTGCCCAGACCGAGCGCCACCAGTTTATAAAAACGCCGGTGCAGTTCCATGGCAATATTCAGGAACATAACATAACAGCTTACACAAATCAGAACAATGCACAGACCGAATATGACGCCCATCTCTTCTGTCACAGCGGAGAAGATAAAATCCGTCTCCGCCACCGGTATCGTATCCGGCCGTCCCTGGAACAGCCCGGTCCCGAACCAGCTTCCCGTACCAATGGCAAACAGGGACTGTGCCACCTGGTATCCGCTCCCGCTGTATGTGGCGATGGGGTCCTGCCACGCCTCGACGCGCACCGCGATATGGCCGAACAGATGATACCCCGCCACAGCCGCAAGGACTCCGGCGCCAAGGCCGGCTGCCGCATAGAGCGGCTGCCTGGTGGACACATAGAGCATCACCAGATATACCACAAAGAAGATGAGCGCTGCTCCCAGGTCCGTGGAGACCACCAGGATGAGCACGTGGGCTGCCGCCACGGCAGTCGTGATGACGACATTCTTAAACTCTGTGGACTTGTTCAGGCTTGCCGCCACAAAAAAGACAAATAATATCTTTACGAATTCCGAAGGCTGTACGTTGATGCCGAACAGTTCAAATCCCAGCTTTGCGCCGCCTGACCTGGGGGCAAAGAGTGCGACCGCAAGAAGCGCTGCACCGCCGGCGCCCGCATAAATATAGGTCCACTGGTCCAGGAATGTGAGCTTTCGGATGAGGACCGGCACAAACAGGCCGAAGGTGACGCCCAGGACAACGAAAACGAGCTGGCGCACCGCCGTTCCGTAAGGCGTCTCATTATCCGAGGACAGCCTTGTTATCATAATCATGCCCACAGTGATGAGCATGCACATGTTATTTACAACCAGCTTTGATACATTCGGGTAAATAAGATTGTACAGCAGGATGACCCCCAGGAGCACCACTGCCAGCGCCCCGTAGAGAAAGAGGATGCGCATGTCATCTGCAGCCAGATACATGGTCGCAAATGCCAGAAGCTGCATCAGGAAGAGCAGCACATCCTGGCGGATAAGCACCCGCTTCTCCTCGTCTTCATAATTCCGTGTGAAGATGGAGAAACAGGAAAAGGTATACGCCATCATAAGGGCGATGATGAGATATTTTGAAATCTGTATCGCGATATTTGCCATTTCCGTACCACCTGTTCATCAGAGGACGCCTCTTCGGAAGTGCCCCTGCGTATATTCAAATCCGGGTGTGACCGCTTCTTCCTCCGGCGTGAAGCCTCTTTTCACCGTGTCCAGGATATCCGGGATGCCGCCGGGTTCCTCCACTGTGAAGCTGATGCGCAGCCTTTCGGGAGAAAGCCGGAAAACGGCGTCTTTCTCCTGCACAAGGCAGAGAGGACGGTCATTGTAGATGAGATTGTAACAGTGCCGGCATACATTTTTCACCGGGAAGGCATGTCCCTTCCGGTCCGTCAGGATATCCACCTTTGGCGTCTTCCGGCACCTGCCGGTATTTTTCTGCATGCACTGGGCGGACACCATAAGGGGCACGCGCCCGTACACCAAAAGCTCAGCGCCATCCAGTCCGAGACGCTCCAGTTCCCGGGCATTTAATTCCGCCGGCGCCGTATATCCGGTGATGCCATAGTCCTTCCAGAAGGATTTCGCATACCGGTTAAACACATATAGATTATGGTCCAGAATCTTCTTTTTGTCAAATCCGTATTCCTCCAGGAGGCGGACCTGTCCCAGGTTTCTGAGCAGGACGCCGTCGAAAGGAACCCGATCCCCGCCCGATGCGCCGTCCGGATACAGGATGTCTCTCAGGTCGTCCCCGCTGCGGGAAATATACGGCAGCGCAGGCATGACCTCCAGACCCATCTCCCGGATATCGCCGATGACAGAACGGACGTCCCGGTCCCCTGTCAGGAGCAGGTCGGAGGAGAAATAGACGCGCTCCACCCGGTCCCGGTCCTTTTCCAGGCACCCTGCAAGACGGACGAGCTGCTCCTTTGTCTCCACGGAAATCGAGAATCCGGGCGCCGCTGCGCAGACCGTGCGGGCAGACACGCTCTGTCCGCTGTCCGAAGGCGTGTGTCCCGGGGCATCTGCGGATGCGCATCTCCCGGAACCTGCCGGAACGGGAATGTCCTGCCCGGATGCCGGACTTCTTCTGTACGCGGAGAGGATGTCTTCCCGGAGCCCTTCAAAAGCCATTCTCCGCAGCTCATTGAGTTTGCGGACCGGGAAGAAGATATTGTCATCTGCAAGAATCTTCACTTCTGAAAAACAGAATTCCGAATTTCCCGTCCGTCTGAGCTTTTCCTCTGCCTGTCCGGGGGTGAGGGGCTGATTGAGGGACTCCTGCACGGTTTCGTCCGACAAGGCGCAGTATCTGCCGGGACCGTCTGCGCAGACCACTTCCAGGGATGCAGGGCTTCCCGTGCGCATGGTCAGGATTCCCCGGACCGGTCTTTGCACCTTCCGCCCGATGACTTCCTCCCGGATGTGCCGGAGCAGGCTTTCGTTCCGCACCCGGCTGAGGACCCTGCCTTTTTTCAGATACACGCCCCGGTTTACGAGGAACGATACGGACGCTCCCATGCGGACCGGGTGTCCCAGGGTATGGTTTCCCTTCCCTCCGGTAACCTCAAGGACATCACCGGCTCCAAGTCCGGTGAGGGCTCTCCCGGTCACTTCCCTCCCCCGCTGCCCGGTTATCTGAAGAGCCGGCACGCCGGCGTGGTTCGGACGGTCAGACGCCATCATCTCCCTTCCGTTGTGCATCTGATAATATCCGGAAGAAAAACCGCCCCGGTTGTAAAGGTCCAGGAGCATCTCCTGATCTTCCGGACGGACGGAAAACCCTTCTCTTCCCTTTGCAAGATACAGATCCGTGTACTTTCGGTACATTAAAGTCACTCCCGCCACATACTCCGGGCTCTTCATCCGGCCCTCTATCTTGAAGGAATCGATGCCGGCTTCCACCAGTTCCGGGATGAGCGCCAGCGTACAGATGTCTTTCGGGCTCATAGGATAACAGGTCTGACCGCCGAACGTGCCGGGGAGCCTGCAGGGCTGGGCGCACTGTCCCCTGTTCCCGCTCCTTCCACCGATCATGCTGCTTAAGAGGCACTGCCCGGAATAACAGAAGCAGAGGGCTCCGTGGACGAAACACTCGATCTCCATGTCCGTCTGGCTGCGTATCCGGCGTATCTCGGCAAGGGAGAGCTCCCTTGCGGGGACGACCCGCGTCATGCCCTGCGCCTCTGCAAACTTTGCGCCCGGCGCATCTGTGATGGTCATCTGGGTGCTGGCGTGGATGTCAAGCCCCGGAAAACATCTGCGGATATATGCCGCCACGCCCAGGTCCTGGACGATGACCGCGTCCAGCCCGCACGCGTACAGGGGCGCAAGGTAATCAAAGAGTTCTTCGGTCTCGCTGTCCTTGAGCAGGGTGTTCACTGTGAGGTAAAACCTGCGCCCGAAGAGATGTGCTTCCTCCACTGCGCGGACGAGCTCCTCCTCCGTAAAGTTCTCCGCGTATGCCCGGGCTCCGAATCGGGGACCTCCCGCGTACACCGCGTCCGCCCCGGCGCGTAGCGCCGCTGCAAATGCCGCATAGGAGCCTGCCGGCGAGAGGATTTCTGTCTTCCTGTCTGTCATCTTCTCCAACTCATATCCTTTCTATGAACGAAACAGGCTGTCGTTTGTGACAGCCTGCATAAAATGCGCCGGATTTCCGGTCATTTTCCCGTGTTCTCATCTTCTCCGGTTCTTCATCTCCGTCTCCAGCTTGACAATCTGCATCTGGAGGTCATTGTTCTCTTCCTTCATCTTCGCCAGTTCTTTCTCTGCGTTCTCGAGCTTTATCTGTGCGGAGATGAGTTCATGTTTGAGGTCGTACATTTCCTTGTCTTTCAGTTCGATATCACTCTCCAGGGAATCCCCCTGCTTCTTCGCCTTGAAATAGTCGTCCGCGATATTCAGGGCGAGCAGGACGTTCCGCGTGTCCGCGCTCTGTTTCCGGTATCCCTCGCTGTTCGCACATTCCGTAATCTTGTGGTTCAGATAGGAAGATACTTTCTGCAGATATTCCTCGCCCTCGAATCCGCTCAGAGTGTATACCTTTCCCCCAATTAATACTTCTGTAAAATGTTTTGCTGAACTCATAGCATCCTCCTCGTGTTTCTTACTGTTCATTATAAACTATTTACCAGTAAAAACCAACTGTTTTTTCCGGAATCCCGGATGCCGCCGGCATCACTCCTCGTCCGCGCCGGCCGGGAAAGGTATCCCGAGATGGCTGTAGGCGAGCGCCGTCACCGTCCGCCCTCTCGGCGTGCGCTGGATAAAGCCGTTTTTCAGGAGATAGGGCTCATAGACGTCTTCCAGTGTGCCGGCGTCTTCGGAGATTGCCGCCGCCAGCGTGTCCAGCCCCACCGGACCTCCCTGGAATTTCCCGATCATCGTCAGCAGGATGCTGCGGTCGATGTGGTCGAGCCCGTATTTATCTACATCGAGAAGGTCCAGGGCATATTCCGCCACCTTCTTTGTAATCTTCCCGTCGTATTTCACCTGTGCGAAATCCCGGACCCGCTTCAGGAGACGGTTCGCAAGCCTTGGCGTCCCGCGTGAACGGCGGGCGAGTTCCAGCGCCCCGTCCGCTTCAATTTCCACGCCGAGCACATCCGCCGAGCGGAGGATGATGGTCGTAAGTTCCTCGTCCGTGTAAAATTCCAGACGGTCCACTACGCCGAACCGGTCCCGGAGCGGCGCGGTCAGCATGCCCGCCCTGGTGGTGGCGCCCACCAGCGTGAATTTCGGGAGGTTCAGCCGGATGGAGCGGGCTCCCGCGCCCTTGCCTATCATGATGTCGATGGCATAATCCTCCATCGCCGGATAAAGGACTTCCTCCACCTGCCTGTTCAGACGGTGTATCTCATCGACAAAGAGCACATCGTGTTCCTGGAGGCTGTTCAGGATGGCGGCCATCTCTCCCGGCTTCTCGATAGCCGGTCCGGATGTCACCTTCATATGGACGCCCATCTCATTGGCAATGATGCCTGCAAGGGTGGTCTTTCCAAGCCCCGGCGGTCCGTAGAACAGCACATGGTCCAGGGCTTCCCCTCTTGCCTTCGCCGCCTCGATATAGACGGAAAGGGTTTTCTTTGCCTTCTCCTGACCGATGTAGTCCGCCAGTCTCTGAGGACGGAGTTCGCTTTCGGTCTTGATATCCTCTTCCAGGTTTTCTGTTGTTATGATTCGTTTTTTCATCATGGACATGCCCTGCTCCTTTGATTTTGCTCTTCTGTACTAAAACAGGTATTTGAGCGCCTCTTTTAATATCTCTTCTACATCGCCGCAGTCCGGAGAAGTCTTCCGGACCGCCCGGAGGCTTTCTGCACTGCCGTATCCCAGTGCGACGAGCGCCTGTACCGCTTCCGCCTGCATGGTGCCCTCTGCCGCATCGGGCTGAGGCTGAGGCTGTGCCTCTCCCCCGTGCGCCGCCGCTTCCAGGACATCCTCGATGGCCACCTTGTCCCGCAGTTCCAGGATGAGCTTTTCCGCAGTCTTTTTCCCGATTCCCGGCGCTGCGGATATGGCTTTGGCATCCCCGGAGAGGATGGCGAAGCGCAGTTCATCCGGGGACATGCAGGAAAGGATGTTAAGGCCGCCTTTCGGACCGATTCCGCTCACGCCTATCACAAGGCGGAATATCTCCAGGTCATCTCGCGTCAGGAATCCGAAGAGCTGGAGCGCGTCTTCTTTTACATTGAGATAAGTATGCAGTTTCACTTCATTTCCCGGCTGGGGCAAAAGGGAGAGCGCCTGCCGGGGCATATAGACCCCGAAGCCGACTCCGCCTACGTCCACCACTGCTTTCTCCGGCTCTACCGCCGCAAGTTCCCCTCTGATATAAGATATCATCGCTTTCCACGCTCCGTTTCCATTCTGCTTCTCTCTGTTTCTTTCCCCGGGACAGGTTGTTCCGGGGTGTTTCGTCCGGACTTTCTCCGGTTCAGCCCATATCCATATCCCGTATCCGCTTCAGCACTTCCCCGGATACGATGCCAATCACGCACCCGGTGGCAACGCCGGCAATCAGGAGGACGGGCAGGTAATATCCGACCCGGTACGTCTCCACCACGGCCATCGCCACAAGGAGCTGTCCTGTATTGTGGCTCACGCCTCCTGCCACGCTGACGCCGGGCACCCCGAACCTGCCGGTCCGTGCGAGCAGCGCCATCACCGTCAGGCTGAGGATGCCTCCCGCCAGACTGTACAGGATGCTGAACAGGTTCCCGAAGAGAAAACCTGCCAGGAGGATTCGCACCATCTGGAGGAGGAGCGCTTCCCGCCAGCTCGTCTTGTAGAGGACGATGACCGTGACCAGATTGGCAAGCCCGAGCTTGATGCCCGGGACGCCGAAGGAAACCGGTATCAGCGTCTCCACATAGCTGAAGATGAGCGCCAGTGCGGTCAGTACGCCAAAATATGCTGCTCGTTTGTATGTGCTCCTGTCTTTCACCTCTGGTAACCTCTCAGTATGTCATGCCGTCCAGCCCGCTCTCTTCCGGTCCTTCCACAGAGATGACGACCCGGTTCGGCAGGCAGATGATGCTCTCTCCGGTCTTTGAGACTGCCCTGTGCCGGACACAGACCTGGTCCGGACAGTCCGCCCATTCCATCCACGCCTGTCCGTCCTCAATCACGAGACGGTTTGTCCCGTTGATATCAATGGTCCGGTCCCTGGACAGGTCGTAAGCGCCGAATACCTTTCCGCCGGAACGAATCTTCACCAGGTGCGCATTGTCCCGGTCCCCCGACATCTGCAATGCCAGGAGGCAAACGGCGGCCGCCAGTATGATTCCTGCCAGTATCAGGTCATTTTTCTTCATATCAGCCATCCTCTGCGGTCATTCTTCCGATTTCTCACCTAAGCTATCATAGCACAACCAATCCCACTCTGCAATCACATGTTCGATTACGCGCCATTGCCCCGCAGACAAAAATCAGTTATAATAACGTCGGCGCCCTCTCTCCCGGCAGAGGAAAGAGGCGCACAGACAGAAAAGAAAGACGGGGAAGACCAACGTGGACAGAAAAAAGAGTGCAATCATCCCGCTCCTTGCAGGAGTTCTCCTTTTGACAGCGTGCAGCACGCCGCCGGAACAGGAAGCCCTCTCCATGAACGGAATGTATTTTGATACAGTCGTCCAGGTCCGGGCATGGGGAGCCACCCAGGATATCATGGACCGCTGCGGGGAACTCTGCGCCTATTACGAGGGACTTTTCAGCGCGACCATCGATACCAGCGATGTCTCAAAAATCAACCGGGCCCACGGGCAGCCGGTGACCGTATCGGAGGAGACAGCCGAACTCATCGAGACAGGGATTGCGTACGGTGAACTCTCGGACGGACGGTTTGACATCACCATCGCATCCGCAAGCGCGCTGTGGGATTTTACCGAAAATACGGAAAAGGTACTGCCTGATGGGGATGCATTCCGGGAGGCGGTCTCACACATCGATTACCGCTGCGTCCGTGTAGAGGGGAATACAGTCACGCTCACGGACCCGGATGCACGGCTTGACCTGGGCGGCATCGCGAAAGGATATATCGCAGACCGGCTGAAAGCGTATCTGGAAAGCGAAGGCGTGGAACATGCGCTCATTGACCTGGGCGGGAATATGCTCGCTCTCGGAAGCCGGTACGACGGGACGGATTTCACCATCGGGATACAGAAGCCCTTTGCCCGGACCGGCACGGTGATGGCAGCCGTACCCGTATCAGACCGGTCTGTCGTCTCTTCCGGCGATTATGAGCGGTATTTTGAAAAAGACGGCGTCATCTATCACCACATCCTGGACCCGGATACCGGATATCCCATCCAGAATGAACTGGACCAGGTCACCATCCTGTCTGACGCATCCGTGGACGGAGACGCGCTGAGCACGGCATGCTTCGCCCTCGGTCTGGAAGACGGAATGGCGCTGATCCAGCGTCTGGACGGTGTGGACGCGGTCTTTGTCACAAAGGACGGAGAGATACACAAGAGCAGCAGCGGTCTTGTACTGGAAGAGTTGGAAGAGTGAATCCATATCAGACAGATACGCATAAAATAAAACAGAGGATGTCCCTGCTTTGGCAGCATATCGCTGTCCCAAAAGCACCGGGCATCCTCTTTCTTATTCTGTTTCTTTTTGTCTTTCAACCGGTTTCCTGTATTTTTCCTTCCCTGTTCAGATGCGGATAATCTTCCGCGGGCACTTCTCTGCACAGACCCCGCAGTTCGTACATTTTTCCGCATCAATATGCGCAAGGAAATTTTTGACTGTGATGGCGCCTGCCTCACAGTTCCGCTCGCACAGACGGCAGCCGATGCAGCCGACCTGGCATACATCCATCAGGGCTTTTCCTTTCTCGTTGGAATTGCACTGTACAAATGTCTGCTGTTTATACGGGATAAGCTCGATCAGGTGCTTCGGACATGCCTCCACGCATTTTCCGCACGCCTTGCACGCTTCCTTGTCCACCACTGCGATGCCGTCCACGATATGGATTGCATCGAACTGGCAGGCTGCTGCGCAGGAGCCGTATCCGAGGCATCCGTACGCGCATCCCTTGGCTCCTCCGTCCTGCATCTGGCTCGCCATGACACAGTCTTTGATACCGTAATACTCGTACTCAGTACCTGCTTTCTCACAGGTCCCCGCACATTTGACAAACGCAGTCTTCCTTTCCTGTGCGCCTGCCTCCACGCCCATGATGGACGCAATCTTCTCCGCAACCGGAGCGCCGCCTACCGGACAGCCGCCCACTTCCGCCTCTCCTGCCACGATTGCCGCGGCAAGACCGGAACACCCGGCATAGCCGCATCCGCCGCAGTTGTTTCCCGGAAGGACTTCCAGGATCGCATCTTCTCTCTCATCGGTCTCCACTGCGAATTTTTTGTCAGAAACACCGAGGAAGATGCCGATAAAAAGTCCTGTGCCGCCCACTACGATGACGGCGAGAATGATACCTGTTATACTCATACCATCTTTCCTCCTATATCAGTCCCGAGAATCCGAAGAACGCAATCGCCATCAGACCTGCTGTCACAAGCACGATGGGCGTTCCGCGAAATGATTCCGGCACGTCGTTATGTTCTGTCTTTTCCCGGATGCCTGCCATGAGAACGATGGATACGAGGAATCCGAAGGCTGTTGCAAATCCGTTCACCACGCCGGTGAGGAGCCCGTAGCCGCTTTCCACATTGGTCAGCGCCACGCCCAGCACGGCACAGTTGGTCGTGATAAGGGGCAGATAAACGCCGAGCGCGTTGTACAGGGACGGCATGGATTTCTTCAGGAACATCTCCACAAACTGCACCAGGGCCGCGATGACGAGGATGAACACGATGGTGTTCAGATATTCCAGTTCACCGCCCATGATGGCGGGATTGCCGAGGATGAACTTGTAGATGAGCCCGGTCACAAAAGAGGCGATGGTGATGACGAACACCACTGCGCCGCCCATACCGGCTGCCGTCTTTACGTTTTTGGAAACGCCCAGGAACGGACAGATGCCCAGGAACTGGCTGAGCACAACGTTATTTACAAAAGCGGTGCCGACCGCAATCAAAATCAATTCCTGCATTTATGCCCCCTCCTGTTCTTTCTTGTCTTCCACTGCAGATACCGCCTTATCTGTTTCTTCAGATACCGGTTTGTCTGTTTCCGCAGATGCGGTCTTATCCGTCTCTGCAGACGCGCTCAGATGCCCGCCGCAGATTCCCCTGCTTGCGCAGGAGGCGCATCCATCGCCGCATCCGGCGGATTTCGGTACTTTCTTTCCTTTTTTCGCCAGACTGCCTTTCACTTTATTCTGGAGCGCGACCAGGCACGCCAGCACGAAAAAGGCGCCCGGCGCAAGGATAAAGATGGTGAACGGTTCATAGGATTCCGGCATCACCTGTCTGCCGAATATCTGCCCGGCTCCGATGAGCTCCCTGACGATGCCGATGCACGTCAGACCCACCGTAAATCCCAGTCCCATGCCCACACCGTCAAAGATGGACGGGAGCACCGGATTTTTAGATGCATAGCTCTCCGCGCGGCCGAGGATGATGCAGTTGACCACGATAAGCGGAATGTAAAGTCCGAGGGAGGAATACAGGCTCGGCACAAATCCTTCCAGCAGGAAATCCACAATGGTGACAAAGGATGCCACGACGACGATGAATGCCGGCATGCGGACCGAGTCCGGTATCATCTTCCTGAGGATGGATATGAGCATGTTGGACATGATGAGCACGGCTGTCGTGGACAGCCCCATCCCGATGCCGTTGGTCGCGGATGTGGTGACCGCCAGCGTCGGACACATGCCGAGCATGAGCACGAACGTCGGGTTTTCCCTCACAAGTCCGTTAAAAATACGTTCTGTACATTTATTCATTGACTCCGCCTCCCATCTGTGAGCCTGCGCTCAGTTCGTTCTGGTAATATACAAGCGCAGAGTCCACGGCATTCGTGACGGCGTTGGTCGTGATGGTCGCGCCGCTGATGGCGTCAATCATATTGTCGCCGTCCTCGCCGGTCTTCGTGTAAGCAAATTTCTCCACATTCTTGTCTTTGAACTGATCTTTGAACTCCTGTTCGTCCGCCTTCATGCCAAGACCTGCCGTCTCGCTGATATCCAGCATCTCAATGCCTTTCACCGTTCCGTCGGCAGCGATGCCGACCGAGAGCGTCAGCGACCCGTCATAGGCTTCCGACGACTGTACGCTGATGACATAACCTGCGGTCTCTCCGCTGTCATCCACGCCCTCTGCGATTTCTGCGATGGCATCAGACGAATAGCCGTTCTCTGACAGAAGGGATGCGGCGGAATCCGCATCGAAATCCACCGGATGAAATTCAGACGCATCCGGAAGGACAGAGCGGTATGCCTCCTGCTTTGTATTCTCCTGCGCCTGCGCGATGGGCTCCTTCGTGATATCGTACACGATGCCGAGCATGAGTCCGGACACCACAGTAATCGCAGTCAGGATGAGTGTATTCTTGATAATCTTGTTCATGCTCTCTCTCCTCCTTTGCCGAATGGTTTTGGAAGAGTAATCTTCTCAATGAGCGGCACTAACAGGTTGCTGATGATGATGGCATAGGAGACTCCCTCCGCCGAACCGCCGAAGAGGCGGAACAGCCCGGTGAGCAGTCCCATGCATATCCCGTATATGACCTTGCCGCTGCTGGTGACCGGTGATGTGACATAGTCCGTCGCCATGAACCAGGCGCCCAGCATCAGACCGCCGCCGCACAGGTGTGCCGTGATATACTGCGGGTCAATGCCATGCCCGCCGAATATGGTGATAAATACCACAAAAGATACGATATAGGACCCCGGTATGCGGAGGTCGATGACGCCCATCAGTATCAGGAACATGGCGCCCGCCATGATGGCGATGACCGACGTCTCCCCGATCGTTCCCCGTGTAAATCCGAACAGCATATCCATCGTATTGACCGCTTCGCCGGCTTTTAAATCCGCCAGCGGCGTCGGTCCGGTCACTCCGTCATACACGAAGTAGGTCATCCTGCCCGTAAAACAGATGAGCAGGAAACAGCGCGCTGCAAGGGCAGGGTTCATAAAGTTCTGCCCCAGGCCTCCGAAGAGCTGTTTGACAACGATGATAGCAAACACAGCTCCCACCACGCCCATCCACCACGGCAGTGTGGGCGGAAGGTTCAGCGCAAGGAGAAGCCCTGTCACGACAGCGCTGAAGTCATTGACCGTGACCGGCTTATGCATTAACTTTTCCCAGATAAATTCTGCCAGCACAGCCGCAGCTGTTGTGACGACAACAAGGACCCATGCGTTCTCATGGCGGAAATTCCAGATGCCGAACAGCGTTGCCGGAAGCAGTCCGATGACGACCATGAGCATGATGCTGCTGCTCTTGATGCGGTCGCGGATGTGCGGCGATGATGACACATTATATTTCTCGTTCAATTTCCTCTTACCTCTCTTACTTTTTCCTCTTGTTTGCCAGCGCAGTCTTGCGCATGGAGCCAATCGCCTGTTTGAGCTGTCTCTTTGCAGGACAGACATAACTGCAGGAACCGCACTCCACACATTCCAGTCCGTTCATTGCAACAAAAGCTTCTTCATCCTGCCGCAGCGCACAGTCCGCCAGCCTGGAAGGGATGATCCTGCTCGGGCAGACTTCCACGCAGCGCCCGCAGTTGATGCACGCGGTCTCCGGATTCTGCGCAACCACATCTTTCCGGAATGCAAGGATGGAGGAAGACGTCTTCGTGACCGGAGCGTCCGCCGTTACCATGGCGAATCCCATCATCGGGCCACCGGAAATCAGCTTCTCAGGCGTGGATGTGAATCCTCCCGCCGCTTCGATGAGTTCCTGGTGGCTCGTGCCCAGGAGCACCTTGAAATTGCCCGGGGATGCCACCGCATCTCCGCTCACGGTCACCACGCGCTCCATCAGCGGCCTGCCTTCTGTGACAGCGGTATGTATGCCGATGAGAGTCTCCACGTTGTCCACGATGCATCCGGCATCCGCCGGGAGCATGGCCGAGTTGATGGCACGCTTTGTGACCGCGTAGATGAGCTGGCGCTCCGCACCCTGCGGATACTTCGTCATCAGCAGCTTCACTTCCATGCGGGGCTCATCAGCAGTCGCCTTCTTCAGCAGCTCCGCGCAGTCCTTCTTGTTGTCTTCCACTGCAAAATATCCTGTTGCGTTCGGGAAGAGGGAGAGCACGACGCGCATACCGTCTACGAGTTCTTCGGTATTTTCGAGCATCCGCCTGTAATCCGCAGTGATGTACGGTTCGCACTCCGCGCAGTTGGCGATGATGCAGTCAATCTTGTCCGGCTCCTTCGGAGAAAGCTTGACACGGGTGGGGAATCCGGCTCCGCCCATTCCCACAATCCCGGCGTTTCCAATCTTCTCCAGGATTTCATCTCTTGTCATCTCTCCCAGCGGTTTTACCGGCTCATACTCTGTTTCCTGATACTCGCCGTCATTTTCCACAACGATGCATTCCACCTTTGAACCGGCGGGATTAAACCGCTGTTCCAGCCCCTTCACCGTCCCTGACACGGACGCGTATACCGGGGCGGAGACGAATCCGCCCGCCTCAGCGATGACCTGTCCTTTCAGGACATGGTCGCCCTTTTTCACAACAGGATTGGCAGGTGCGCCGATATGTTGCGAAAGAGGATATACAAGGTCGCCTTTCGGCATGACCGTGCGGATCGCCTGATCTTTTGAGAAGCGTTTCCCATCATCCGGATGGATGCCGCCTCTGAATGTCAGAAGTCCCATTCTATCTTTCTTCCTTTCTTAACAGCAGAAATAAACAGCGTATGGACCGCTGTTCCTGCTTTCATATTTCCCTATACCATTATATAGAATGAAGCAGTGAAAATCCAGTAGATATACGACAAAAATTGCATATTTAATCAAACATATTGTCGAAAATTTAACGATTTTAAACAGTGCATACGAGTTCTTTGTCATACATTTGCAGGATTTTCGCATAATAATACCGGAGCAGCATTACTCAGCTGCTCCGGTGGATATGCTTCTCTGTTTTTCCCGGATTTTCGGGAACTGTACGCTTACTCTGCGGATTCGTCGGTATACGCGGTCTCCGTCTCTTCCTCTGTGTGCTCCGGCTCAAGAACCTTCATGCTCAGGCTGATTTTCTTCTCAGCTACGTTGAGGTCTACAATCTTCGCCGTAATCTCCTGTCCGATTGCGAGCACGTCCGATGGTTTGTCCACATGCGCCCTGGAAATCTGGGAAACATGCAGGAGTGCGTCAACGCCCGGCGCCAGCTCTACAAAAGCGCCGAAGTCTGTCATACGTGCAACCTTGCCTGTAATGACTGTGCCGACTGCAAATTCTTCCTCCGCGTTCGCCCACGGATTTGTCTCCGGGAACTTCAGGCTGAGGGCAATCTTTGTGTCACGGATGTCTTTCACAAGGACGGTGAGCGGGTCGCCTACATGGAAGAGCTTCTTCGGGTTCTCCACTCTGCCCCATGACATCTCGGAGATATGGAGGAGTCCGTCCACGCCGCCGAGGTCAACGAATGCACCGAAATCTGTTACATTCTTGACAACACCGTCTATCCTGTCGCCTGCCTGCAGTTTTGCAAACAGCTCTTTCTGCTTCTCCGCACGCTCTGCCACCAGGAGCTGTCTCCTGTCTCCGATGACCCGGTTCCTTCTCGGATTAAACTCGCTTATCACGAATTCAATCTCCTGACCCTCGTATTTTCCAAGGTCCTTCTCATAGGAATCGGATACGAGGCTTGCCGGGATGAACACCCTTACCTCGTCCACCGTCGCGCAGATGCCGCCGCCCAGAATCTGGGTGACTGTCGCTTTGAGCACCTCTTTGTTCTCATATGCTTCGCGCAGTCTCTCATTTCCTTTTTCAGCTGCAAGCCTCTTGTATGTAAGAAGGACCTGACCTTCCCCGTCGTTTACCTTCAGGACTTTGACCGTCATGGTATCCCCTACGGAGACAACCGTTGTCAGGTCGAGAGACTGGTCGTTGGAATATTCATTCTTTGTGATGATGCCGTCCGCCTTGTAGCCGATGTTCAGGATGATTTCATCGGGCTTTACGTCGATGACCGTCCCGTCGACGACCTCTCCGTTGTGGATTGTTTTGAATGACTCGTCCAGCATCTGTTCAAAAGATAATTCTGACATTGTTTTGAACCTCCTCAATTATATTGTTGGGCGTGGATGCCCCTGCTGTAATACCTACTGTTTCCACTGACCCTAATTGATTCAATTCCAAATCGCCAAGTGTCTGTATATAGTACGTATTGTTACATGCCTTGCGGCAGATTTCAAATAACTTCTGGGTATTGGAACTATGTTTGTCACCAATCACTATCATAGCATCCACCGTCTCTGCGATGCTCTGAGCCTCTGTCTGACGCTCTCTCGTAGCACTGCAGATTGTATTTAAAACACTAATATCATAACTCTTTTTCTTGATAATTTCAACTAAATCTTTAAATTTGTTGTAATTAAATGTCGTCTGGGAGACGACGCATATCTTCCGGTTTTTACCGAAATCGACCTTATCGATGTCCTCCGCACTGCTGATGACCGCGGAATTTTCTCCCGCCCATCCCCGTATCCCCCTCACTTCCGGGTGGTCCGGATTGCCGATGATGAGGATATAGCTTCCCAGTGCGCTCTCCCTTCGGACGATATTGTGTATCTTTTTTACGAAGGGGCAGGTGGCGTCTACGACGCGGATGCCTTTTCCTTCCAGCTTGTCGCATATCCGCTTCTCCACGCCGTGGGAGCGGATGATGACGGTGCCTTCCTCCACAGCGTCCAGTTCCTCTTCCGTGCGGAGCACGCGGACGCCTTTTGCTTCCAGGTCCTTTACCACCTCTTCGTTGTGGATGATGGGTCCGTAAGTATAGATCGGTCCGCCGCAGGTCTTTACCTGTTCATAGACTGTATCCACTGCCCGTTTTACTCCGAAGCAGAATCCTGCCGTCTTTGCTCTGATGACTTTCATAATGGCACACTCCCGTCCTGACCTGATCTTTTATCTGCAGCAGCTGCATATCTTTGCAACGACTTCCTCTATCGTCATGTCGGAGCTGTCCACGAGGACTGCATCCTCCGCTTTCTTAAGGGGCGCGGTCTCCCGGTTCATATCCCGCTCATCCCGCTCCCGGATATCCTGTTCAATCTGCGCCAGATCGCACGTCCCGCCTTTTTCTTTCAGTTCGTCATAGCGACGCTTTGCCCTTGTCTGCACGCTGGCAGTGAGATAAATCTTCACATCCGCATCTGGAAGGATGTTGGTGCCGATATCCCTGCCGTCCATGATGACGTCATTCTCCCGCGCGAGGGCGCGCTGCAGCTCCAGCAGTTTTGCGCGCACTTCAGGGATAGCCGATGTTCTGGAAGCCATGTTGCCCACTTCCTCTGCCCGGAGCATGCCGGTGACATTCTCCCCGTTCAGATAGACATTCTGGACACCGCCCTCATAGCGGATGGAAACATCTGCATCCCGGCAGGCATCGATGACCGCACCGGTGTCTTCCGGGGCGACTCCTTTCTTCAGAAAATGGATGGCAAGAGCGCGGTACATGGCCCCGGTGTCCACATAGATATAGCCTTTCTCCTTTGCGACCAGTTTCGCGATGGTACTCTTTCCGGCTCCTGCCGGTCCGTCAACTGCTACATTGTATCCCATTTTTTCTCTCCTTTTTTCTTTTCCTCAGTCTTCCTGTTTTGCGGCGGAAATCCCCGCCAGATAACCGGTGCTCCAGGCAATCTGCAGGTTATAGCCGCCTGTCAGCGCATCCAGGTCCAGGACCTCCCCTGCGAAATAGAGGTGTCCTGCAAGCCGGGATTCCATGGTGCCGGGGTCCACCTCCCGGACCGACACGCCGCCTCTCGTGATGATTGCCTCGCTGTATCCTCTCAGTGCGGTCAGCGTCATTTGGAAATCTTTGATGAGGCGGACGAAGCGGCTTCGCTCTTCCCGGGTGACCTCGTGAATCCGCCTCTCTGCCGGGATGCCGGACAGCTCCACCATCACCGGGCGGAGCTTCGCCGGGAACAGGCTGTCCACAGCGTTCTTAAAGCACCGGTTCCGGTTCGCCTCAAATTCCCGCAGCACCCGGCGGTCGAGCTGCTCCGCTGTCAGAGCCGGCTTTAGGTCGATGTGGAGCGTCAGTTCCCGCTCTTTGAGCGTTTTCCCGACAATGCTGCTGGCGCTCAGGACAGTCGGACCGGTCACCCCGTAATGGGTGAAGAGCATCTCTCCAAACTCCCGGTACAGTTCCTTTTTCCCGTCTGTGATATGGATTTCTACATTGCGCAGGGACAACCCCATCAGCTCCCCGGCATACCACTCCTTTATCTCCATGGGGACCAGCGCCGGGGAAAGCTCTGTCACATGATGTCCGCATTCCCTGGCGAACCGGTAGCCGTCTCCGGTGGAGCCGGTGGAGGGATAAGAGATGCCTCCGGTGGCGGCAATGACTGCGTCCCCGTACCGTTTCTCTCCGGATGACAGCTGTATCCCCGTGACTGTGTGGTCTTCCATCAGAAGGCGCTTTACCTCCGCGTTCAGAACTACGCGAACGCCCAGGCGCTCCATCTCCCGCTCCAGCGCCCTGATTACATCCGAAGAATGGTCGGACCAGGGAAAGATGCGCCCGCCCCGCTCCGTCTTCGTGCGGACGCCCAGCTCTTCAAAAAAGCGGACAGTCTGTTCATTCGTAAATGTATAAAAGGCGCTGTAGAGAAATTTCCGGTTGCTCACGACCGCAGGGAAGAAGTCTTCGATATCCGCGGCATTGGTCAGGTTGCACCTGCCCTTCCCGGTGATGAACAGCTTCTTTCCCAGCCTGTCGTTCTTCTCATATAATTCGACTTTACATCCGCATCTGGCGGCTGATACGGCAGCCATCATTCCTGCCGCTCCTCCGCCCGCCACAAGCACTTTACTCATCTTCTGCTTCCTCTCCGGGCAGCGATGCACTCACGGGATTCAGCTCATCCCCGCTGTACACCTGATACTCGCCCCAGATGTCCTCCAGCGTCTCCAGTGTGGAGATGACTTCTTCCTGTTTCTTCATGCAGAGCGCAACGATGAGAGAGTTGACCACGCTTAAGGGCGCCACAAGGGAATCCACGATGGACGCCATGTCGCTGCGCGCGATGAGATTGCAGGACGAATACAGGTTCATGGGAGAATGAATGCTGTCCGTCAGCGTGATGACTTTCGCCTTCCGGTTGCTGGCAAACTCCAGCGCCTTGAGCGTCCGCATGGAATACCGCGGGAAGCTGATGCCGATGATGACATCCTCCTCGCCGATGCGGATGAGCTGTTCAAATATCTCGCTCGAACTGTTCGTGGTGACCGGCGTGACGTCGTCGCAGACCAGATTCAGGTAAAAGCTGAAAAAGGATGCCAGCGGCGCGCAGCTCCGGATTCCGATGACATAGATTTTCCGGGCGTTCAGAATGGTCTCGATGGCGAGGTCGAATGCCCGGTGGTCGATGACCGCCAGGGTCTGCCGTATCTTTTCGATATCGGAATTTAAGACCGTCTCCAGTATCTCGCTCTGGGAGATGCGCCCGTATGTCACCTCCATCCTCTGGATGGAATTCAGTTTCGTCCGGACCAGTTCCTCCAGGGCTTTCTGAAATTCCGGATACCCTTTGTACCCGAGCTGGATGGCGAACCGCACCACCGTAGATTCGCTGACGCCCACAGTCTCCCCGAGCTTTGCCGCTGTGAGAAAGACCGCCTTGTCATAGTTCTCACGCACGTAATCCGCCAGTCTGCGCTGTCCCTTGCTCATTTTTTCATATTTGTCTTCCATTCGCAGGACCAGTTCATTTTTCGTATTTTCTGCTGTTTCCATAACTCTATCCCTTACTGTTCTCCTGTATATTTTCCCGCTGTCCCGGACACCGCATTTCCCGGTCCCCGTTTGTATTCCAGGTCCCCGTTTGCATCAGACCGGGCGCGTGGCTTCCCGGAGCCATTCCCGCTCTTCCCCTTCCAGATACACAGAGAGTGTTTCCCGGACTGTCCGATGGTAATCGTTTAATATCCGCCTTTCTTCCTCCGTCATCTTCTCCGGGAGCAGTGCATCCAGGTCCACCGGCACGAAAGTGAGCGGTTCAAAGTGAAGGAACCTGCCGTATCCGTTCGTCACATCCGGACGCACGAGCAGCACATTCTCCAAGCGCACCCCGTGGGAACCTTCGATATAAATACCGGGTTCATCGGTGATGACCATGTTTTCTTCCAGACAGGGCGCTGGATGAGCCCCTTCCCGCCAGCGGAAGTTCACCGGTCCCTCGTGGACATTCAGAAGATACCCCACTCCGTGTCCGGTCCCGTGGTCAAAGTTGACCCGCTCTTTCCAGAAGACTTCCCTTGCAGAAAGGTCCAGGTTCGCACCGCTGCAGCCGTGCAGGAACACCGTATCCATCAGACGCAGCATGGCACGGGCGGTCAGGGTGAAATCTTCTTTTTCCCGGCGGGAGATATCTCCCAGCGCCACGGTCCTCGTGATGTCGGTCGTTCCTTCCAGATAATGTCCCCCGGTATCGGTCAGGAGCATCTTCCCCGTTGCAAGGGGCAGGCTGCTCTCCTGTGTGGCGCTGTAATGCACGATGGCGCCGTGTTCTGCAAAGGCGCTGATGGGAGCAAAGCTCGCCCCCAGGTAGCCTTCCTGCATGGCGCGCAGCTCTTCCAGCTTCTCTGCCGCCGTCATCTCGGTGATGACAGTTCCATTTTCATCCCGCAGCGGCGTACCCGGAGCAGTCCCCGCGTCTGCCGCCGCTTTTTTCATCCAGTACAGGAACCGGGTGTGCGCCACGGCGTCTTTGAGATGGGCGCGCTTCATATTGGAGACTTCCGTCTCGTTCTTGATGCATTTCATCCGGACTTCGGGATTCTCCTGCTCCACTGTCCGGACCCCTTCCGGGATCCTCCGAAAGAGCGTATAGTTCACCCGGCTGGCATCCAGCAGGATGGTGCTCCCTGCCGGAAGCGCGCGGATATCATCGTAAATCTGCGCGTAGGGTCTGATCCGGATATTCTCCTTCCCAAGGTGCCCGAGGACCTGCTCCGGAAATTTTTCCCGGTCCCCATAGAGGACCCCATGGTCTGCAAAAAGGAGCAGATAGGAAAGAACAAGGGGACAGTATGCGATATCGTTCCCCCGGATATTCAAAAGCCATGCGATATCATCCAGACTGGAGAGCAGATGGACATCCGCATGGACCTCTGCCATCTTCTCCCGGACTCTTTTCAGCTTCGTCCCTGCCGGCTCGCCGGCATATTTCTCATCAAGAAGGAAGACCTTATCTTTCGGAAGCGGCGGGCGGCCGCTCCATATCCTGCCCACCAGGTCATGCCCGTAGTCTGCCATGCCGCCCTTTTCCTCTGCCAGTTCACAGTACCGTTTTCCCTCCAGCACGCCGGTGGTCCGCCCGTCAAAGCCGAGGGTTCCTCCTTCGGGAAGTTCCTTTTTCAGAAACTCTTCCGGCGTGTCCACGCCGGGTTCTCCGCTGCGAAAGAGCGTGATGCCGCTTCCCTCCAGCTCCTGTGCCGCCTGGATGAAATAGCGCCCGTCCGTCCACAGTCCCGCCCAGTCCCCGGTGATGACCGCAGTGCCTGCGGAACCGGTAAACCCGGTGATATACTGTCTTGCCATAAAATGTCCGCCCACATATTCACTCTGATGGTGGTCTGCCGACGGCACGATATATGCGTCGATGCCGCAGCGCTCCATCTCCCGGCGCAGCGCGGCGATACGTTCTCTGACATCCATCTGTTATCCTCCCGTTTTTTCGACTTTCTTATGATACCACTAAAAGGATAAGAGTACAAACAGAAAATCAGCCGGGGATCGTCCTCCCCGGCCTGCGCGGCGCGCACCGGCGCCGCATATGCTTTATTTCCGGTTCCGATACTGTATCGGAGTGATGTTGTACATCTTTTTGAACACCCTGTTGAAATGCTCCACATTCTGATATCCGACGGATTCTGCGATATTCTCTACCGTGGCGGTGCTGCCCTTGAGCATGGCGCGGGCTTTTTTCATCCGTATCTTTTTCAGGATATCCCCGAACGTCATGCCGGATTTCTCCTTGATATACTTGGAGAGATAGGGCTTGGACAGGTAGAATTTCTCTGCCAGGTCATCCAGTGTCACGCTCTTGTAATTCGCATAGATATAGTTCGTGATTTCAAGGAGCCGCTCGTCTTTTCCCGCCTGGGACTCGGAGATTTCCCGTATCTTGTTGACCGCCACGACCAGCGCCTCGATAGACGCCTTGATGATATCCGCGTCGATGCCGACGCCCCAGTAGCGCTTCCGGTTGCAGTTGACGCCCACATAGGCGACTGCCCGCGAAGATGAACCCCGGGTCAGGGAGTGTTCCTCGTAAAACGCGAGTTCATAGCTGATGTCAAAATAATGTTTGATGGCGTTGCTGACAGCATCCAGGCGTCCGTTTCCAACTCCCATAATCTTGCGGCTGCTGTTGTTGTGGTGGATGACCGCCTCGGCTATGATGCCGTCCTCCTGCTTGAAGTGGCACTCGTCCAGAGTGAACACCTGCTTTGCATTGATATAGTGATCCTCGAAAATCCGGTATACATTGTCCGGCGTCAGTTCTTTGTGGGCTTTATCCGACACATCTTTGACCAGATATCCCACTTCCTCCCGCATCTTCTCCGGCAGGCTGATGCCGAAGCTCTGTTTGAGGATGTAGTTTACGCCGCCTTTTCCGGACTGGCTGTTGATGCGGATGACGTCGGAGTCGTATCTCCTGCCCACATCCTGCGGGTCGATGGGCAGATAGGGCACAGTCCAGATGTCCGAATCGTGCTCTTCCCTCCACGCCATTCCTTTGGCGATGGCATCCTGGTGGGAACCGGAAAATGCCGTAAAGACCAGTTCCCCTGCATAGGGCTGGCGCGGGGATACTTTCATCCTCGTCACCCGCTCGTAGACTTCAATGATATCATTCATGTTGGAGAAATCCAGTTCCGGGTCAACGCCCTGGGAGAACAGATTCATCGCAAGGGTCACCACATCCACATTTCCCGTGCGCTCCCCGTTGCCGAACAGAGTCCCTTCGATGCGGTCTGCTCCCGCCAGCACGCCCAGCTCCGCGTCGCTGACTCCGGAGCCCCTGTCGTTGTGGGGATGCAGGGAAAGGAACACCGTATCCCGCTCCCGGAGATGCTTATGGAAATACTCCACCTGGCTCGCAAATACATGGGGCATGGAATTCTCCACCGTTGTCGGGAGATTGATGATGGCTTTATTCTTCTTTGTGGGCTTCCAGACGTCGAGGACCGCATTGCACACTTCCAGCGCATAGTCCACTTCCGTTCCGTGGAAGCTCTCCGGACTGTATTCAAAGGTGAAGTTCCCGGATGTTTCTTTTGAGAGCTTCTTGAGGAGTTTCGCGCCCTCCACCGCAATCTCGAGTATCTCTTCCTTATTCTTCCGGAAGACCTGTTCCCTCTGCGCCACGGAGGTGGAATTGTACAGGTGCACGATGGCATGGGGCGCTCCCTTTACCGCCTCGAATGTCCGCCGGATGATGTGCTCTCTCGCCTGGGTGAGCACCTGGATGGTCACATCGTCCGGTATCATATTCTGCTCGATGAGCGTCCGGAGGAACTGATACTCTGTCTCGGACGCTGCCGGGAATCCGACCTCAATGACTTTAAATCCCACATCCACAAGAAGCTGGAAGAACTCGAGCTTTTCATCCAGGCTCATGGGCTCGATGAGCGCCTGATTGCCATCCCTGAGGTCAACGCTGCACCAGATGGGCGCCTTCTCGATGGCGTCCTTCTTCACCCAGTCATAGCACGGCTCAGGCGGCATAAAATAAGTCTTTCTGTATTTCTTCCAATTCTCCATATGTGTAACTCTCCTTATAATTAATCAATTTGGTTGTTATATTTTATCCTCACTTATACTATCATACAGAAATGCGCTGCACCAGTGGCAAATTTAATCATTTATATTGATATATTTTAATCTCCCTTCTGCAGGAAATACTTCCGGACTATCCAGGAACGGCAGATATCCGCCGTCCGCTCCTGCACACTCCCGGCTGTACAGACCGGATATACTTTCATCACCATACCGTCCACGGCATACTCGATGCGCCCGACCTGGTCCCCCTCTTCCACCGGCGCACTGAGGGATGCGGGCAGTTCCGTCCTTTTCGTCACTTCTTCATCTGCACCTGCGAGAATCCTGCCCGGAGTTCCTCCGGAGCGGACCGGTACTTCCACCCCTCCCTTGTCCGGGAATCCGCCCGCATATCCTCCGATGACCCGGATGCTGCCGCAGTCTTCTTCCGGCGCCACATCCCGGTAGGTGTAATGCTCCAGCCCGTAGGTCATGAGCTTCCTCGTATCCGACCATTTATAGTTCTTGTTCCCGGGCCATCCGCAGGCAAGGAGGGCGACGATGAAGGTCCGCCCGTCATCGCTTTTCAGCGCGCCCACATAGCAGTATCCGGCGTCCGCGGTAAATCCCGTCTTTCCCGTAAGGGCGCCGTCCATCATCTTCAGGAAGGCATTGCGGTTGGTGCACGCGTACTCCCGCTCTTTGCTGCAGTCCGAAAAGGTGTACGACGGCGTCCGCGTAATCTCCAGGAATTCATCCCGCATCCCGGATTCCATGATGCAGTAGCGCAGGATGAGCGCCAGGTCTTTCGCCGTCGTGTGATGGACGCCGTTCTCATCTTCCGCGTCCAGCCCGTTGGGCGTGATGAAGTAACTGGAATCTGCGCCAATCTCTTTTGCCTTCCGGTTCATCATGTCCGCGAATCCGGGGACGCTGCCGCCGATGTGTTCCGCCACCGCCACCGCCGCGTCATTGTGAGATTCCAGCATCAGGGAATAGAGCAGGTCTTTCAGGGAAAAGCGCTGCCCTTCTTTCATCCCGAGCCTCACTTTTGGCTGGGAAGCCGCCTCTTCACTTACTTCCACCGTATCAGACAGACTGCCGTTCTCCAGGGCGATGATGCAGGTCAGTATCTTTGTGGTGCTGGCCATAGGCGCCTGCTCCTCCCCGTTTTTGGAGAAGAGGACCCGTCCTGTATCCCCGTCCATGAGCACCGCGCAGCGGGCATAAAGTGCGGAAGGCTTCATCGAAACAGCAGATTCAGCGGTCGCAGGGACAGCCGGCAGAAGCAGCAGGGACAGCATCAGGACAAACAGAAACAGGGAGACACACTTGCTCCCTGCTTTCCGCAAAATGACTCTATGTACACGATTCGTCATCATATGAAGGTCCTCTTTCCAGTATCCTTATCCTGAATATATGACCTTATCCGTAAAATATGACCCTATCCGCCGGATATGACCCCTTCCGCCGGATATGGCTGCATCCGGTCTTTCCGTTCCCGGCTCACACGTCCAGTGTGAGCTGCGCCTCATCCTCCGCTTCTTCTTTGAAGTGCGCAATCTGTTCCTGGTCCAGGACCGGAAGGTCCTCCAGGGACTGAAGGCTGAACCGGCGCAGGAACTCTTCCGACGTCCCGAAGAGCAGCGGACGCCCCGGTGCATCCAGCCTGCCCCGTTCTTCGATGAGTCCGTATTCCACCAGTTTATTCACCGCATGGTCCGATTTCACACCGCGTATCTTCTCTATCTCCAGCTTTGTGACCGGCTGGCGGTAAGCGACGATGGACAGCGTCTCAAGGAGCACGTCTGTGAGCACATACCTGCGGGGCTGCTTCGCGATGTGGATGAGATAGCTGTACATCTCTTTTTTCGTGCAGAGCTGGAAGGCGTTGTCCAGTTCGATGATGCGGATGCCCCTGTCCTCTTCCTCGTACCGGTCCATCATATTGTGGATGAGCTTTCTCGTCGTCTCAGCGTCGTGCCCCACCGCTGAGGCGAGCCTGTCCAGTTCGACCGAGTCTCCCATCGCAAAAAGTATCGCCTCGACGGCTGCCTGAAGTTTCTCAATCTCCATTTATCTGTCTGTCCTTTCAATGAATATGTCCCCGCACGTCTGCTCCTGGGCGACCTGAATCTCGCCCAGTTTCATCATCTCGAGTATCGCCAGGAACGTCACCACGATGTGCATCCTGCTGTGCTGCTCTTCCAGAAGCGCGCGGAAGCTGAACTTCCGGTGAGTCTCCATATAGCTGTGGATATAGGAAAATTTATCCGTGAGGGAGACTTCCTCCTTCTCAATCTTCCCGAATTTGCTCCTGACCGGGTCAATCTTGTCGCTCTGACGCTTCATCACATCCCGGAACACCTGCCGGAGCCGTCCGGCAGTAAGCCCGTCCAGGAGGCGGTCCAGGTCTACCGGCTCGATATACTCCGCCACCTCTTCCGGGACCGTGGGACTTTTGTACAGGATGCCGTCGGAATCCGTCTCCCGGTCTTTGAGTTCACAGGCGATGTACTTGTACATCTTGTACTGGAGGAGCTGTTCCACAAGTTCCTGGCGCGGGTCCTCTTCTTCCCCGTCCTCGTTGACCTCTTTGGGAAGAAGCATCCGGCATTTGATATCCAGGAGCGTGGCTGCCATGACGAGGAACTCGCTCATCACATTCAGGTCCTCTTTTGGCATGCTGCGGATATAGTCCATATACTGATTCGTTATCTCCACAATCGGTATATCATAAATGTCTATTTTGTTTTTATCGATAAGATGAAGCAGAAGGTCCAGCGGACCTTCAAACACTTCCAGTTTTACAGGAATCCCCATAGTTTCTCCCTGAGCATTTTTTCAGGTATCTGATACCAGTACTACATTATAATCGAGTCTTTCGTCATTTACAATCTTTTTTTCACCGGTGCACTGCCCTTCTCTTTTAAGCGGATGACTACAAGCTCCGGTCTGTTAAAGAGCCGGATATTTAAGGTATGGGTGCCCAGCCCGCGGCTTACGATCACCGTGCTGCCTCCCACTTTCGTCATCTCCCCGGAATATCTGGGGAACAGGAAACCCTGCGGGGTGACAACGCCGCCCAGACAGGGGATGCGCACGAGTCCCCCGTGGAGATGCCCCGACAGGATGAGGTCCGCGCCCCAGTCCAGGTATGCATCCATATAAGCCGGATTGTGGGCGAGCAGCACCGTATACGGCCGGTCACCTTCTTCCGCATCGCCGCACGGACCCACATACGAGCAGATATCCTTTGCAGTCAGATGTTCTTTCCGGAATTTCCGGTACGTGGACAGCGGCAGCTCCAGCCCGCAGATTCGGATGGGTCTGCCCTTTATCCGAAGCGTCCGGGATTCATTTTCCAGAAAAAGGACGCCGCGTGCTTCCAGCGCCTGTCTGTATGCCGGAAAAACATCCCCGTACAGGTCTTTTCGTTCTTTCATCCGGCTTTCATGGTTCCCTGCGGCATAGCAGACAGGACAGAGCCTGGTAAGCCGGCTTACAAGGTGCAGCGCCGGCTCCGGGGATACGCCGGGCTTTCCCACCGGCATGTCGCCGCCGATGAGAATCAGGTCCGGCTTCTGCCTCCGGATGGCATCCAGGAGCTTCTCGTTGTCCTTCCCATAAGAGCGGTTGTGAAGGTCGCTCAGGAACAGGACCTTCCTTTCCTCGTCTTTTCCGCTCTCATCCGGCAGCTCTGCCGCATACTCCGTAACGGAAAAAGAATGGAGTTCCCGCCAGATTTCCACGCCGGCAGCCGCCAGGAGCGCCCCGAACGCCCCTGCAAGCATCCGCCGCAGCATCACGACACACTCCCTGTGCCGCAGCCGTTCTTTTCCGCCTGTTCCCGGACAATGGCAATGCCCGCGCTGGCGCCGATGCGGTCCGCACCGGCTTCCACCATCTTTTCAGCGTCTTCCAGGCACCGGATGCCGCCGGATGCCTTGACGCCCATGCTGCCGCCCACGCACCTGCGCATCAGCGCCACATCCTCCGCCGTCGCGCCTCCGGTCGAAAAACCGGTGGAAGTCTTGACAAAATCCGCGCCCGCCTCCCGGGCCGCACGGCACGCCTGTTTCTTTTCCTCCTCTGTCAGAAGGCAGGTCTCCAGGATGACTTTGACTTGAACCCCTCTGCCTTTCGCCTTCTCCACGACGGCTGCGATATCCTCTTTCACATAATCCCAGTCGCCGCTTTTTATCATTCCCACGTTGATGACCATGTCGAGCTCATCCGCCCCGTCGCGCACCGCCTCTTCCGCTTCCGCCGCTTTGCCGGACGTGGACATGGCTCCCAGCGGAAAGCCGATGACCGTACATACTTTCACGCCGGTGTGTTCCAGCAGTTTTGCACAGTAATACACATAGCATGAATTCACACAGACAGAATGGAATCCGTATTCCACTGCCTCATCGCAGAGCTTCTTTATCTGGTCTTTGGACGCCTCCGCCTTTAACAGCGTGTGGTCTATTATCTTCGCATAATCCATCTTTCATCCTCCATCGTATCGTTCCGGTCCTGACCCGTTCTTATATTATACGGCATCCTCCCCTATGGAACAAGAAATTTATTTCCGGAAGGAATTGGGCTTCATTTCCGGAAGAGACAGGGCTTTACTTTTTCTCTCCCGGCAGGAGTCTCCGCAGAAGTTCTGACAGCCGGTCCGCATACGTGGCTTCCTCCACGGTCTCTGCCGCAAGGATTTCCGTCTTTCCAATCTCTTTGCTGTCCAGCGTATACACCAGCCAGCCGACCCTGTCTCCTTTTCTGACCGGAGCCTGTATTCCCTCTGCCATCTGCACTTCCCGCGTTACATCCGCAAGACTGCTTCCTGCGGCATCCAGATAGGAAAATTTCTCCTTGCGCACAGTCCTGGCCTCATCTTTCACGCCGTTTTCCACAGGGACCGGCAGAACGCCCGCCGCACTCTCGTCCTCATAGAGCTGGCATTTCCCTAATCCGTAGTCCAGAAGCCGCACCGCGTCCGCAAAACGCTCTTTGGAAGTTTCCGCACCCATCACCACGGCGATAAGCTCGATGCCGTTCTTTTCCGCTGTCGCCGAGATGCAGAAACCAGCGTCGCCGGTGGAGCCGGTCTTCAGCCCGGTCGTATATTCATACTGCCGCACCAGCTTATTGGTATTGGTCAGACCGAACTTTGACGACCCTTTCGCAGTCCGGTGGGTGATATCCTCCATCCATATCATGGAGTAATCACGGACCTGCGGATACTCTGTAATGAGCTCCCGCGACATCCGTGCGATATCCCCGGCACTTGTCAGATGCCCCTCCGCATCCAGCCCGTTGCAGTTTACAAACTTCGTATCTTCCATTCCCAGCTCTTTTGCGCGCCGGTTCATCCGGGAGACAAACTCCTCTTCATTTCCGCTGATGTACTCTGCCATCGCCACACAGGCGTCGTTGGCGCTGGCTACTGCGATGCACTTAAGCAGCGTATCTACGGTCTGCACTTCTCCCGCTTCCAGAAAGACCTGGGAACCTCCCATGGAGGCGGCATACTCAGAGACCGTCACTTCATCCTTCAGTTGTATCGCTCCATCCGCAAGTGCGTCAAAAATCAGGAGCATCGTCATCACTTTTGTCACGCTTGCCGGCGGACGCGGGGTATCTGCGTCCTTTTCATAAATAATGACGCCGGTTGACGCCTCCATCAGGACCGCAGACGGAGCGCTCACCTCCACCGCCGCGCCTTTCGTCCCGGCATCTTCCGGCACCGCCTCTTCTGCACTTACACTTCCTGAGGAAAAGAGACAGGACGCCGCTGTCAAAACAGCTGCAAGAACCGCCCCTGCCCTCTTCTTTGCATCCTTCATCGCGCCAACTCCCACATCGTTCGTCTGTTATCAATATAAGCGGCGCCATCCGGAAATATGCCCAGAAAAGCAGGACTTCCGCACGGATTTTCCGTCTCTTAGAACAATTGACTTTTGCCGGTGCCCGGCGTATATTTAGCATAGGAATAAAGATGAGATTGATAAGGAGAATCTGATGAACGCACACAGTTATTATGATATCCTCGGCGTATCCAGAAATGCCACTTCCGAAGAAATCGCAGCCGCAAAAACTGCTCTTGCAAAAGTATACCATCCCGATGCAAATATAAAGAACGATGTCGACACTACCGCGCTGATGCAGGAAATCCTCGAAGCCTACCGTGTCCTTTCCGACTCCGAGCAGCGCAAGCGCTACGACCGGGAAATGTTCGGAGAGAATACACGCGTTTTCCGCACCTTCACCGTCGGTCCGGAAAACGGGGAAGAAGACGCCGTCTCCTTCGTCACATACTGGAACACGGCGAACCGGCTGCACGAGGTCATCGGGAAAAGTTCCATCCTGA
The DNA here is from genome assembly GCA_019117125.1 of Candidatus Mediterraneibacter merdipullorum. Classification (GTDB taxonomy): domain Bacteria; phylum Bacillota; class Clostridia; order Lachnospirales; family Lachnospiraceae; genus Mediterraneibacter; species Mediterraneibacter merdipullorum. Next base: position 2,818 of record DXAL01000023.1, on the reverse strand, counting down.
TGAAACAGGAACCTCAGAGAAAAACGCTCCCGCAGCGGCTCCTTTTCCGGAACCGGAAAGAGGAACAGCGCGAGGAGGAGCGGCGCAGACGCCAGATTGAAAAGCTGTCCGAACAGGCCATCCATTACATCGCCATCCTCAAGATGGCAGGCATCCCGATGGAATACTGGTCCCCGGACGCCATGAACTGGATGCTCGTGCGCTGGGGGCAGAAACAGAACATGGACTACCACATCCTCTTCTCCCGGTATGACGCCTATATAGAAGAGACAAAAAGCGGCACCGAAAAACTCCGGCTCCGGTCCAGGAACCGCCGCTTCCACAACAATCTGAAACGTCTGCTCTCCTATGCGTTAGAAGCATAGGAGCGTCTTTTCCAGGAGGGCTTCACAGCCCTCTTTTGCGTCCCGGTAAGTCGCTTCAAAGTCACCGGTATACCACGGGTCCGCGATATCCTCCCCTTTCCGTTCCGTAAAGTCCAGAAGTTTCGCCACCTTCCCATCCGGGTCCTGATTCCCGATGATGCGGAGGATGTTCCGGATGTTCGCCGAATCCATCCCTATGATATAGTCAAAACAGCCGTAGTCCTCTCTTTGCATCTGGCGTGCCCGGTGCGGGACGCAGGGAATGCCTTCCCTACGGAGTTTCTCACGGGTTCCGTAGTGGGGCGGATTCCCGATTTCCTCCCGGCTCGTAGCAGCCGAATCGATGTGGTACATGCCGGAAAGCCCCGACTCGTCCACCATATGCTGGAAGACGGACTGGGCCATGGTAGAACGGCAGATATTGCCGTGGCAGATGAAAAGTACTTTAATCATATATTTAAAACTCCTTGAAAATGCTGATTTTCCTTGATTTTACGCCACTTTTCGGCATTTCTACGACAGAGGCTTAACAACCGTAACTTGGTATAACTACGCTTATTTTGGCTTGTTTTTGCCATCATTTGTCGTAAATTCTGTCGTAAATTCAAAAGATTTACGACACGCACCTTTTGCGGTGCGTTGTCGATTTCTTAGAAGCTATACCTACTACTTTCTGCATTTCTTCCTCTGCATCATCATAGTTCAGATGCGTATAGGTGTTCAGCGTTACGCTGATGTCACTATGACCCATAATATATTGAAGCGTCTTCGGATTCATTCCGGACTTCGCCATATTGGAACAGAAAGTGTGTCTGCAAACATGAGGAGTTACTTTCGGCATCTGGCTTCTGTAAATCTTGTTGTACTTCTCACGGATATGCTGAAAATATTTCTCCCAGTGAAGCGCCACCATCGGTCTGCCATTCTTGTCCAGATACAAAAATCCGCTGTACCCATCTACCATAGGCTCAACCTTTGGATTTTTTCTGTTGGCAAGGATACGCTGAAAGGCTTCCTTCACTTCCGGTGTCATCGGCACCATACGTTCGCCACTCTCTGTCTTGGTATCTTCAATGATATATTTCATATCTCTGGTTCTCTGAAGCTGATGATCCACGATGATTCTGTTGTTCTCAAAATCAAGGTTTTTCTTCGTCAGCCCAACAAACTCTGAGATACGAAGTCCTGTCTTGAACAGGATATAGATACCGTCATAGTACTTGCAGAAATGCTTGTCGTTCTTCACAAACTCCAAGAAATCTCTTTCCTGCTGTCGTGTGATAGCTTCTCTTGTGACGCTATCATTTACGACAACGGTGTTCAGCTGAAATTCAAATGGATTCTTTACCAGCAAATCATCATCCACCGCCATCTGAAAGGCAGGTCTTACCACACCACGGATTGTGTGAATAGAACTGTAACCTCGCCCATCAATCTGCTGCATCTTAATCAGCCATTCTTTGGCATCGGACACCTTAATCTTATCAATGCGCTTCTGCCCAAAGGCTTCTTTCTTAATCACATTGACCACAAAGTTATAATTTGACCTTGTGTTGTGACGGACACCGGTTTTCTGTGAAATATATTTTTCTACCAGTTCAAGAACTGAAAAATTACCGCCATCCGGTGTGATATTGCTGTTTAAATCCTTTTGAATCTGCTTAATCTTTTCTCGCAGGGAAATATCATCACGTTTTCCTGCAGGAACTCGGTCAGTCGGTGTCAGCTTCCAACTGTACACCGTCTTTCTCTTGCCCCATGCATCCTGATACTTGTATTCGTATTTCCCGTCTTTGCGCTGGCTCTCTCCATTAAATAACTTGCGACCTTTATTGTCTCGTCTTACTTCTGACATTCAGTTTCTCCTTTCTATCAACCTAACTGTCATAGAAAAGAGCCAAGCTATGATATACCTATAATATCACAAACTTGGCTCCGAATCTATCGTGTATTTGCCGTTTTTATATGGCAGATAATTTTTCATCTACATATTGTTCAAACACTCTGCGCTTGATCTGAGGTCTTGACCCATTCCACAGAATGAACTCTGCATCTGGATTCTCGTCAATCAGCTTTCGCAGCTTTTTATCTCCGATGTGAAAATATTTTGCCGCTTCCTGTACACTCAAAGTGTATTTTCTCCAGACAGGAATATCATACTTATCTACATTCTGATTCTGTTCTTTCACCATAGGCACTTACCCCCTCTTTTTCCAAACAATCTCGTAACCCAGCACATCTGCCAGCTCCACGGCTTCCTTATATCGCAGCGTTTCTCGATGGAGCTTCCCTGACAGATTGGAAATGCTCCTGCTCCATCCATACTGCTGTTCCAATTTTTCCAACACCTCCTGCATGGTCACTCCCTCGCACACAAGATGTGATTTTACTTCATTTCGTACATTCATTTTCGCTTACCTCCATAAAAAGTGCCTTGCGAGGGAAATGACAAC
>DXAL01000022.1 GCA_019117125.1 Candidatus Mediterraneibacter merdipullorum | reverse complement strand
TTTACTGTTCTGGTTCCGCTTCGACCGCCCTGTAATCCGTGCGGTCTCTGCTTGTTCGTGATTTCTCTTCAAAGAAATTTTCAAGGGTTGTTGTCTATTGTTCAGTTATCAAGGTTCCTGTCGTTCTCTTTGAGCGACAGCTTATTTAGGTTATCACATCATCCGGAGTTTGTCAACAACTTTTTTCTTTTTTTCTCCCCGGATGTTCCGCCTCCGCGTCTCCGGCTGAGATATTTTTCAGACTGCTGTTGTTTCCTTCATCAGCGACAGGTGCTATCTTATCATCTCCAAAAGCCATTGTCAACGTTTTTTCTGTTTTTTATTTATTTCAGACAATTCACTCAATTCAGACTTGTCTTGCAACATGCACACCCGCTGTTTTCACCCTCTGTCTTCTGCCTCTTTTTTCTTAAGCAACGCGATTACTTCACAGTGAATGGTCTCGCAGAACTGGTCTACTGCCGTCATCTTCTCCACCCGGTATCCCGCTGCCTGTATCACCTCCAGGTCTCTTGCCAGACTCGTCATCTTGCATGAGATATAGACGATGCGGTCCACCCCATAGTTCAGTATCTTCGGGAGTGCTTTCGGATGTATCCCGTCTCTCGGCGGGTCCAGTACGATAACGTCCGGTTTTTCTTCCACTTCATCCAGCACCTGGAACACATCCCCTGCGATGAATCTGCAGTTTGTGATGCCGTTTCCTGCGGCATTTTCCCGCGCCGCTTCTACCGCTTCTTCCACAATCTCCACGCCCACGACCTCTTTTGCGACCGGCGCCAGCACCTGGCTGATGGTGCCTGTCCCGCTGAACAGGTCGAACACCGTCCTGTCGCGGATATCCCCGATGTACTCCCGCACCGTCTCATAGAGCACTTCCGCTCCTCTGGTATTTGGCTGGAAGAAAGAAAAAGGCGTAATCTTGAACTTTAATCCAAGCATCTCTTCATAGAAGAAATCCTGTCCGTACAGAATCTCTGTCTCATCGCTCTGCACGACATCGGCAAGAGAATCATTCCGGATATGCAGGATGCCGACGATTTTCCCTTCCAGTTCCAGGGACAGGAGTTTTTCTGTCAGAGGATGCAGGACATGCACCTCCTGCGTGGTCGTGACCAGACTGACCAGTATCTCACCTGTGGAGTCCCCGCGCCTTAAGAGCAGATGGCGCAGATATCCCGTGTGCTGCATTTTTCTGTAGTAGCTGACCCCGCGCTCCCTGAAATAATCCAGCACGCACACGAGAATGCGGTTCATATCCTCATGGACGAGCCTGCAGTCCGCTGCGGTCAGCACGTCATATGTACTTCCCTTCTTATGCAGTCCGAGAGAAAGCGGACCGTCTTTGTATTCATCGCCAAAGGAAAATTCCATCTTGTTGCGGTAGCCGAATTCTTTCGGGCTTGCCTTTACCCCTTCAAAAATATATTCTCCCCAGACAGCTTCATCCATGAGCCGCCGTATCTGCGCCTCTTTCATCTTCAACTGTTCTCCATAGGGCATGGTCTGATACATACAGCCGCCGCAGGCAGGGAAAATGCTGCAGAATGGTTCCCTTGTCTCAAGCGGTGACTTGTCCAGCACTTCCAGGAGGCGCCCCTCTGCGTTCCCTTTGCGGAATTTATTGATGACAAACCGCACCTTCTGCCCGGGCACAGCATTTTTGACTGTTACATACCGCTCTTCTTCCTCTATATATACGATTCCCCTGTTCGGGAAATCAACCCGCTCTATAATTCCTTCATATATCTGTCCTTTTTTCATCTCTGTCTCCAAACGCGTTATCGTGTGCCGCAGGGCAGCTTCCCGGACGGAACGCAGCCTCCACAAAAAGAGCAGGGTACAGTTTCCCTGTATCCTGCCCTTGTATTCTGTTTTAAACTTTCTTATGACCTGAAGTCTTATACCTGATCGTCTTCGCTGAAATAATCGTCGAAGTCGTCATCAAAATCATCTTCAAAATCTTCCAGATAATCCGGTGTAAAGAAACGGTATACCGCATATGCGATCGCCGCGACTGCTGCAACTGCCCCGATGATAGCAAGTACCCAGATCACTGTATTTTTCTGTTTTTCCGCCTCATTTTTGTGCAGAAGTTCACTTAATTTTGATTCCGCAATGAACTCTTCTACTTTGCTCATAATACACGTCCTTTCCCTGTCACTGAGACAGCGCTTACTTTCTAACTATTATAACACTAACATTTTCAGATTACTACTCATTTCTCGAAATTTCAGTGAAGGTTTCCCAAAATTCACAGAAAAGGGTTCTGAAACCTCCGGAAACGTTTTGCCTCATAACCCGGCGGGCGTCAGATTTTTACCAGTCTGGCGAACATAGCGAACATTTTCCTCACCCCTGCCGTATCAAACTCCACCGTAACTTCATAGTCTCTCCCGCCTTCCCGGATATCAAGGACCGTCCCGTCTCCGAACTTGACATGGCGGACACGGTCGCCCACATCATAGGAGGGACGTCCGCTTTTCTGCGCCGTGAGCTGGCTTCCTTTCGTGAGTGCGGAAAACGGCTGCTTTCCGCTGCCGGATGCATGTCTGCCCGCCGTGTTGGACAGGCTGCCGCCCCGGGGCGCCCCAGTCCCAGCTGACCATGCCGGACCGGCAGGCTGTGCTGTCCCCGCAGACCAGGCTGTTCCGGCCGACCGTGTCGTCCCCGCCGTGCTCCTCCCGGCATCCAGCAGCTCCAGAGGAATTTCCCCGACAAAACGGGATAACCTGTTATACTGGGTCTCTCCGCGCACCATCCGTTTCCGGGCGCAGGTCAGGGTCAGCTTTTCTTCCGCCCGGGTGATGCCCACATAGCAGAGACGCCGTTCTTCTTCCATTTCCTCCGCGTCGTCTCCCGTGATGGTCATATATCCCGGGAACAGTCCGTCTTCCATCCCCGCAAGATAGACGTGGGGGAACTCCAGGCCTTTCGCGCTGTGCAGCGTCATGAGCACCACATAATCCTGGTCTTCATCCAGGCTGTCGATGTCCGCCACGAGCGCCACCTCTTCCAGGAATCCGCTCAGCGTCGGCTTTTCATCGCGCTCCTCACAGTCTTCCTCATAAGCCGCGGCTTTGTTCAGAAGTTCTTCCACGTTCCCGATGCGGCTCTCTGCATCGACAGGGTCATCTGCATCCAGATTCTGGAGATAGCCGGTCATATCCAGGATTTCATTGAGCAGGTCGGTGATGCTTTCCTTCTCTGCCTGTCCTTTGAAATATTCAATCATTGCGGCAAAGGAATCCAGCTTCCCCGCGCTGCGCCCCACGCCCGGTATCAGTTCGGGAGCCAGGAGCGCCTCGTAGAAGCTGATGCCACGGGCGTCAGCCGATTCCTGTATCCGGTTGACAGTCGTAAGCCCGATGCCCCGTTTCGGCACATTGATGATGCGGCGCGCCGCGATGTCGTCCTGTCCGTTGTCCACAGTCTTCAGATATGCCAGGATATCTTTAATCTCCCTGCGGGCGTAGAAATTGATGCCGCCCACAATCTTATAAGGAATATTCATGGCGATAAACTTTTCTTCCAGGAGACGGGACTGGGCATTGGTCCGGTACAGCACAGCGTGGTCGTTGTAAGCAGCTCCGTTCTCCACCTCGGTCCGGATATCCTCCGCGATAAATTCCGCCTCGTCATATGCGGTGTCGAACTGGCGGAGACGGATTTTTTCCCCTGTCCCGTTCTCGGTCCAGAGGGTCTTGTCTTTCCTTCCCCGGTTGTTTTTTATCACGCCGTTCGCCGCATTCAGGATATTTTCTGTAGAGCGGTAGTTCTGCTCCAGCCGGATGACCTTTGCATCCGGATATTCTTTTTCAAAATCCAGGATGTTCCGGATATTTGCGCCCCTGAACTTATAAATAGACTGATCGTCATCCCCAACCACGCAGAGATTCCTGTATTTCCCCGCAAGGAGCCTCACAAGGCGGAACTGTACGGTATTCGTATCCTGATACTCGTCTACCATGATATAGCGGAACCGCTCCTGATAGTTCTCCCGCACATCCGGCTGGGTCTCCAGAAGCTGTACTGTCTTTACCAGCAGGTCATCAAAATCCAGGGCATTGTTTGCCCGGAGCTGCGCTTCATACTCCCGGTATGCTTTCGCATATTTCATCTGTACAAAATCCCCGCCGGCGTTCAGTTCAAATTCTTCCGGCAGTATCATCTCATTTTTCGCCGATGAAATGACAGAAAGGAGCATCCGTTCCTTGAATTTCTTTGTGTCGATGTCCGCTTTCCTGCACACTTCTTTCATCAGGGTCTTCTGGTCGTCCGTATCATAGATGGTAAAACGGCTGTCATAGCCCAGTCTGTCAATGTATCTGCGGAGGATGCGCACGCACATGGAATGAAATGTGCTCACCCAGATGCTCTCCGAGCCGAAACCCACAAGCGCATCCACCCGCTGGCGCATCTCCCCCGCCGCTTTGTTCGTAAAAGTGATTGCCAGGATGTTCCACGGATTAACGCCGCATTTCTCTATCAGATAGGCAATGCGGTGTGTCAGCACCCGCGTCTTTCCGGAGCCTGCTCCTGCCAGGATAAGGAGCGGACCTTCGGTATAGTATACCGCCTCTTTCTGAGGCGGATTCAGCATGTCGTATTTCTCCATTTTCATCGACTCTTTCTCTCTGTTTTCTTCTGTGCGTCATTATAATATGCACACGATATTTCTGTCAATGCACGCATTTTCCGCTTGTCATCTGGTTTTCATTACTATATAATAAATACACTGAGGTGACAAACTATGAAAATCGATACAAACGATATACTGAACAGCATCTTAAAGAGTCTTGACCACGTGGACTACATCCGTCCGGAAGAAATCCCGAACATCGACCTGTACATGGACCAGGTAACAACGTTTATGGACGACCATTTTTCTTCGACGAAGCGCTATCCCGAGGACAAGATACTGACAAAGACCATGATAAATAATTATACGAAGAACAACCTGCTCCCGCCTTCTGTAAAGAAGAAGTATTCCAAGGAGCACGTCCTCCTTCTCATCCTGATTTATTATTTTAAAAACATCCTTTCCATCCGAGATATCGAGACGGTATTAAAACCGCTCCGGGAAAAGTATTTCTCAGGGGAAGGGGCAGCAGACCTCTCCGCTGTGTACAGCGAAATCTGCGAAATGGAAAAGACGCGCATCGAACCGATGAAAGCGTCTGTGCAGGAAGCATACGAAAAATCCCGGTCTGTTTTCTCTTCCCTGGAAGACAGCGAAACTGCGGACGAACTCAGACTGTTCGCATTTGTCTGCAGTTTAAGTTTTGACGTTTATCTGAAGAAAATGATGATTGAAAAAATCGTAGACGCACTTGCAGGAAATGAAAAAGAAGAGGAAACGTAAGAGAGGTGCGCCAGCATCCCGGACAGGTCCGGACCGGCGCCTCCGAACGCTCAAAAAAGGAGAACAGCTCCCCGCCGTTCTCCCTGTTTTTATTTTTCACCGGCATCCTTCTCCTTGCCGATACGCTCGAACACCATATCATACCCGTCGTTTCCGTAATTCAGCGAACGGTTCACCCTGCTTATGGTAGCGGTGGAAGCGCCTGTCTGTTCTGCAATCTCAAGATAGGTCTTCTGCTCGCGGAGCATCTTTGCCACTTCAAACCGCTGCGACAGCGAAAGAAGTTCATTGATCGTGCAGATATCTTCAAAAAAAATGTAACACTCTTCCTTATTTTTCAGACTGAGTACTGCCTCAAACAGACTGTCAACTGCTTCTGTGTGTATTTTCTTGCTCATGATGTCTCCGTCTCCTTTTTGACATGCCCTGACCGGCTACTGTTACATTTTACCACACTAAATTTTTAAAGTCCACCATTTTTGAAGCAGTTCAGGTAAGGTTTCAGTTTCTCCATATCAGTCGTGACCACCAGTTCCTCCGGAAACGCACAGTATTGGAAGAGTTCTTCTATATAGAAGAATTTACCGGCATCCGCATCTACATGTGCATCACTTCCGGTCGTCACAGGGACTTCATACTGCCGGCACAAATCCAGCATCGTCAGGATATTCTCTCTTGTTCCGACCCTGCTGCTGGCAGGGCGCATGGAAGAATTATTGACTTCCAGCAGGGTGCCCGTCTCTTTTGCCGTTTTTACCAGCACTTCATAATCAAACGGGAACCTGCCGTCATCGGGATGTCCGATGATATTGACCCAGGGTTTTTTCATCACTTCCACATATGCGCGGGTATTTTCTTCCGCCGTATGTTCTGTACCGTAACAGGGAGTATGGAGGCTTGCCACAACAATATCCAGTTCCCTGCACGTCTTTTCCGGCAGGTCGACCGTCCCGTCCGGCGCCATGATATTCACTTCCGCCCCCATCAGAAGCCGCACGCCGGAAGCCTCGCGGGGCACGACATCCAGGTTCTGGAAATAGAACAGCCCGCACGTGCCAGGCATCTCCGGAGCATGCTCTGTCAGGGCGAGCGCTTTCACCCCTCTCTTTTTCGCGGCTGCCGCCATCTCCTTTATCGTGCTGTATGCATGCCCGCTGGCAAGCGTATGGGAATGTGTATCTGCAATCAGTCTCATTTTTCTGCACCTCATTTCAATCCGACATTGCAGACATTATAGCACATTTTGTGCCCAAGTGCTCCAAATCAGCAAAATTTCGTATATATCTTGCATTTTTTATTGTTCTCACGCTCCCATGATGTTATAATAGGGATGTTGTAAATTCTGATCAGAAAAAGAGAGGAGTACATGACGATGAAGTGCCCAATATGCGGAAAAGAACTCGAGATAAAGAAGCGACAGGTCGGCACCGCCGAAAACGGCGAGCCGGTCTTTAACGAATATGCAGTCTGCCGCGACTGCCGGAAACAGTGGAACCTGGACAAACAGCGGGCAAAGAAAGCCGCTGCAAAACACGCGGCTGCTCCGGAAGCGCCAAAGGAAAAAGAGGCTCCGGCTCCGGCAAAACAGCAGGAAGCCCCGGTTAAAAAAGCCCCGGAGCAGAAAGCCCCGGCGAAAAAACCAGTTCCCGGAAACGGCGCTCCGGCAAAGAAGCCTGCTCCAGGAGACGGCGCTCCGGCGAAGAAACCGACTCCTAAAGACGGCGCTCCGGCGAAGAAGCCTGCTCCTAAAGACGGCGTTCCGGCGAAGAAGCCGGCTCCAGGAGACGGCGCTCCGGCGAAGAAGCCCACGCCGGGGGACGGCGCGCCCGTCCGGAAACGCACCCCGGGAAAGGACAGGGAGGCTGCTGCATCCGCGAAAAAACCGGTCCGGAAACACCGCCCGGAAGGCGGCGCAGAGGCTGCTCCGGCAAAGAAGCCGGTCCGGAAGCGTCACCCGGAAGGCGCCAGACCGGAAGAAGAAAAGCGTTACAGCAACCTTCCGCCGGAAAAGGTGCGGACAAAGCGCGGGAACGCGGCACGCAAAAGCTATGAAGAGATGCTTGCGACCGGAACGATTGGAAAGACACCGGTAAAAAGGAAAAAGGCAGCGGAGGAAAATGAGACCGGCGAAATCCGGAGAAAATCTTCCGGCAAAGGCACTCCCGAACGCCGCAGTACGCCGGTAAAATCTGCTTCCAGAAAATACGAGCCGGAACCGGACATTTACGAGGACGACTACTATGATGACGAACCGAGGTTCCGCCCCATGCGCATCCTTCTCGGCATCCTGTCTCTGGCAGCATTTGGATATTTTATTTACAAAGGATTTGTGACAGGTCTTGCGGACACCTCAGAAGGCGGCAGTATTTCCTCCGGAACGACTTTTATCGTGCTCGCCCTCTGCATGCTCGTATCTGCCCTGCTGTATTTCATCATGCAGAAGAAAAACACGGTATTCGCATTCCTGCTGCCCATGCTCTTTTATCTTGGAAGCGCAGTATTTGCCTTCCTCCAGAGAGGGGACAGCCTGGAGCTGCTCATCGCAGCAGTCGCCGGCGCCGTGCTGGCAGTCATCTCCCTCATACTCGCCATCACATCACGGGGCGGCTATGAAGAGGAAGACGACTATGACGAGGCATTTGAAGATGATTATGCCGACGAAGAATTTGAAGACTGAGTAAAAAGGCATATGCCGCATCCGGAAAGAACCGTTCCGGGTGCGGCGTTTTTTTGCGTACTGCGCCCCATCCCGGCCACCTCCCCACTCCGGTCACACGCTCCAGTCCAGTCACACTTCCCGGTTCTTTCCATATAGTATTAAGAAACGATTCATGGGAGGAACTATGAAAAAGAAATTCATCACAAGCCTGACTGCACTTGCGCTCGTCCTTATGCTGCTCGCAGGATGCGCACAGACAGCAGGCTCTGATCCTGCAGACTCCGGCTCTTCTTCCAAAACAGCCGGGAGCACGGAATCTGAAGCAGGCGGGCAGGAAAACAGCGAAGCGGTCAAAGTCACCTTAAACGAAGTCGCACATTCTATTTTCTACGCGCCGATGTATGTCGCTGTGGAAGAGGGGTATTTTGAAGAGGAGGGCATCGACCTGGAACTGGTCTGCGGGTTTGGCGCAGATAAGACCATGACCGCCGTCATTTCCGGCGAGGCGGACATCGGGTTCATGGGTTCTGAGGCATCCATCTACACGTATGCGGAAGGCGCAACCGACTATGTCGTGAATTTTGCACAGCTGACGCAGCGCGCCGGGAACTTCCTTGTCGCCCGGGAAGAAATGCCGGATTTCACATGGGAGGACTTAAAAGGTCACCTTGTGCTCGGCGGGCGCAAGGGCGGCATGCCTGAAATGGTCTTTGAGTATATCTTAAAGCAGAACGGCATTGACCCGGAGACGGACCTGGAGATAAATCAGAACATCGATTTCGGTTCGACCGCCGCAGCATTTGCGGAAAACCAGGGAGATTTCACGGTCGAATTTGAACCGGGCGCCACCACACTGGAATCCGAAGGCAAAGGCTATGTGGTCGCCTCTCTCGGCGAGGACAGCGGTTACGTGCCCTACACTGCGTTCAGTGCAAAGGAGAGCTATATCGACGCAAATCCCGAAATTATCCAGGGATTTACCAATGCGCTCCAGAAAGGCATGGACTATGTGCAGACACACACACCGGAAGAGATTGCCGCTGTGATAGAGCCCCAGTTCCCGGAAACAGACCTGGATACCATCACCACCATCGTGACCCGCTATTACGGGCAGGATACATGGAAGAGTAACCTCATCTTCGAGCAGGACAGCTTTGAACTTCTCCAGGATATCCTGGAAAGCGCCGGGGAGCTGGAGGAACGGGTGCCCTATGACGACCTGGTGACGACAGAGTTTGCAGCCATTGCCGCCCGGTGATATAATCAGAACCAGTGACATCATTAAAAACAGTGTTGTCGACAGAAGCAGCGCCGGCATGTTCCGGACAGATACAGGAAAGGATGTTGAAACCGACATGATTGACAAACTACTCATCCCGTATGCGGGATTGAAAAAAGAACCTTTTTCAGGAAGCCACCGCGGCATGCGCTATCTCTTCAACGGGGATGACGGAAAGGAAAGCACCACCTTTTCGGTCTGGGTCTATCCGGAGCCGTGGTGTTTTGAACAGACGCCGGATGAGCAGAAAGAACACGCTGTCTTCCCGCTCTCAGATGAGGGGATGGACCAGGCGGTCGCATGGCTGAAGGAACGGTATGAAGCAGAGCAGGACCGGTGGGAGCAGGCAGCCCGTGACATGATGCACACAGCGGTGTCCGGACCGGAAATTTAAACCGCTCCTGCCTGTTTATACACTTTTTAGAATCTTTAAGGTTTTTTCCGGATATTGACACAGTGGATTCACATTTCACTGGTATCATGAACGTGTAAAACAAAGAAGACAATGGCTGTGCAGGCAGCGGTCCGCATGGCCATTGGCCTTCGCCTAATGTTTATCCGGAAAAATTTTTCTGAGGTCGACTTTTACGACATAGTAATACATGCCGAGCAGGAGGGCGGATGCGAGCACCCAGGCAGCCGGACTTGCCAGGCAGACACCGAGATAACTCTTCTGACCGGCGGCGATCACCGCCACCACTCCTCTTCCGACCAGTTCCGCCACACCCGCCATCATCGGCAGCAGTCCGTAGCCAAGCCCCTGGATGCCGTTCCGGTAGATATTTACGACTGCCAGGGGGATGAAAAACAGTCCCACACATCTCAGATACACATCCACCGAATCCATGATAAGTCCCACATCTTCCGATACAAAGAGATAGCTCATATATTTGCCCACTGTCATCACGAGCGCAGCGGCGATAAAGGAATAAACGATGCCAATCACCGTGGATGCGCGGAATCCCTGACGGATGCGGGACACATTTCCGGCTCCCATATTCTGGGCGCCGTAGGTCGCCATCGTCGTCCCCATCGCCACATATGCCTGTGTCACGACCTGTTCAATCTTGCCTGCGGCAGTAAATGCGGCGACCAGCGTAGAACCAAGGATGTTCAGGGAGGACTGCACCATCATCGACCCAATCGCGGTGATAGAATACTGCAGCGCCATGGGGATGCCAATCCGGACCTGTGTTTTCAGGAGCGCTCCCGTGGGGTGCCAGTCTTCCCTGCTCATGTGGAGCACCGGGACTTTCTTTACGATATAGACAAAGCACAGGACCCCGGACACCCCCTGTGAGATGACCGTGGCGACAGCCGCTCCTGCAGCTCCCATGTGGAAGACGATGATGAGGACCAGGTCCAGGACGACGTTGAGCAGTGCGGACAGGATGAGGAAATACAGCGGCACCCTGCTGTTGCCCAGCGCCCTTAAGATGCTTGCCAGCAGGTTGTAGAGCATCTGCGCGAGAATCCCGCCGCTGATAATCATGATGTAGGCATAAGCGTCCGCAAAGATATCCGACGGCGTATTCATCGCGGTAAGCCAGGGCCGCATCAGGGCCATGAACGCCGCTGTGAGGATGAGCCCGACCACCAGGGACAGGATGGATGCCCCCGCCACGGTCCGGCGCATGGCAGGCAGGTCCCCCGCGCCGAACTTCTGTGCCGTAAGCACCGTGAACCCCGCCGTCATCCCGACGACAAAGCCGTATATCAGGAACATGATCGTGCCGGTGCTCCCCACCGCAGCCAGCGCTTTTGTCCCGACAAATTTGCCGACGATGACCGCATCCGCCATATTATAAAACTGCTGAAATACATTTCCGATAAAGATGGGCAGTGTAAAGTCGATGATGAGCTTCATCGGGCGCCCGGATGTCATGTCAAGCTGTACTGTCTTCATAAAAAACTACCTCTCCCGCTATAAAATCCAATGGCAGATTATATACCAGAAGAGGCGTCTTGTAAATACCATTTACACTGTTTTTTCATGCCTTTTTCAAAGGCGCTGTCATTTCAGGAAAAGAATCTTTTCTTCCGCAAATGCCAGCGCGTCCGGCATGCCTTTTTCTTCCATCCCGCGGAGCTGTTCCCGCTGGACGAACCAGCATATCTTCCCACCGGTCTTTGTCCGGATATAGTAGTTTTTCTCAAAGGGCAGCTCCGCGACGCTCTCCGGCTCACATGGGATACGGTTCCTCTCTTTTTCGTCCGTCTGCCCGTCCCACACCGGGATGAAGTCATGGGCTCGGTATCCGAGCCACGCTGTCCACTCCGGGACTTCCCGCTTAAGATGCAGGGTGAGCCCCCAGTCAGGGGCTTCTACGGTATGGCTGTCTATCCTGCGGACTTTTGTGAGATTTTTGCATCCGGTCAGCCGCGCCGCCTCACAGCTCACGGGATTACGGAACAGTTCTTTCGTCTCTCCCGCCGCCGCAATCTGTCCCCGGTCAAGCACCAGCAGCTCCCTGCTGAAACGATACACTTCATCCCTGCTGTGGGATACGAGTATCACAGTGCCCGGATAGTCTTCCAGCATTTCGGACAGTTCCCGCTCAAGCTGGTCTTTCAGATGCATGTCCAGCGCGGAAAAAGGCTCATCCAGAAGAAGCATCTCCGGCCGGTACGCCAGGATGCGCGCCAGCGCAGTCCGCTGCTGCTGCCCGCCTGAGAGTTCTCCCGGAAGATGGTTCTCCAGCCCCTGCAGCCGGAACTTCTGTATCATCTCGCGGACGCGGGCTTCTTTCTCCTGTCTGCTGCCTTTTAAGCCGGCGGCGATATTTTTCTCCACCGTCATAGTGGGGAACAGGGCGTAATTCTGGAACAGATACCCGATATTCCTCTTTTGCGGCTTCCAGACCGTCTTCTCCCGGCTGTCATAGAATACCTTCCCGTCCGATTCGATCCGTCCCTCATCGGGCTGCTCGATGCCTGCGATGCACTTTAATGTCATGCTCTTTCCGCTCCCGGACGCGCCCAGGATGCCGATGCGCCGGGAAGTGCTCCGGAAGCGGACGTCAAGCCGGAACTTCCCCAGTTTTTTTCGGATGTCCACTGTCAGTGCCACCGGCTACCACCTCCTGATGTGCTTCATTTTATTTCCGGATATCAGGTTCAGAAGAACGATGACGAGAAAGGCGATAAGCATCACGATGCCCACCCATATCCCCGCTGTCAGATAATCGCCGTCCTGGATGACCATGGCAATCTTCTGGGATATGGTCCCGGTCTTCCCCGGGATATTCCCCGCCAGCATGGAGGTTGCGCCATACTCGCCCAGCGCCCGGGCAAATGTCAGCACTGTTCCGGAGGCGATGCCCGGTCCTGCCGTCGGGAGAACGACCGTCCAGAATATCTTTGCCTCCGACATGCCCAATGTCCTCCCCGCACAGACCAGATTGCTGTCAATCTGCTCCATCGCCGCCCGGGCATTCCGGTACATCAGGGGAAAGGCGATGACGGAAGCCGCGATCACGCATCCAAGCCAGGTTTGGACGACTTTGAGGTCAAACTGCCCGTACAGAAATTCCCCCAGCGGGCGGCGCCTGCTGAACAGAAGCAGAAGAAAGAAGCCCGCCGCCGTAGGCGGCAGGACCATGGGCAGGGTCAGGATGCCGTCGACAACCGCCCGCTTCTTCGGGCTCATCTTCACCACCCTGCGGGCGGCAAATATCCCGAGGAAGAAACAGACCACGGTCGCTGCGGCTCCGGTCTTCAGCGAGATAAAGAGCGGACTCCAGTCCAGCTCATCCAGGATTTCCATCATTGTTTCCATACCCCACCTCCGGCAGTCACACATCGGTATCAAAATAATACGATGCAAATACTTCCTCTGCTTCTTCTGACAGGATGTACGCAAGGAAATCGTCTGCCGCTTCCGCCTGCGCTTCATCCGCCTCTTCATTGACGACCCGGGCAATGGGATAGATGACATTGCCGGTCAGGTCATAGCTTACCGTCTCCAGGATTTCCAGGTCGTCCTCAAATCCGTATGTGTCGGAATAGTATGTCGTCCCCACCTCGCAGGAGCCTTCCGCCACCGCTGTGAGCACCTTGCTCACATTATCCTGCTCGCTGATTTCC
Organism: Candidatus Mediterraneibacter merdipullorum; assembly: GCA_019117125.1. Taxonomy (GTDB): domain Bacteria; phylum Bacillota; class Clostridia; order Lachnospirales; family Lachnospiraceae; genus Mediterraneibacter; species Mediterraneibacter merdipullorum. The sequence goes on along the minus strand of DXAL01000022.1, from coordinate 56,072 downwards.
ACGCCGCCCAAGGCTTCGGATACTTCTTCCGTGGTGATGGCATCCGGCTCCCCGGTCTCCGGCAGGATGCCGAGATTCTGGAGCGCCTGCCTGGTGTATCTGCCTACCGGGACGCTTCCGCCTGCCAGCGCGATGCTCTCCGCCTGGTCCAGGTCCTCCAGACCGGTCACTTTCGTGCCGCTGTCTTTTAACGTCACGACGACCACCTGATTATTGACCACATCCGCCCTCGTCCCTTCCATGAGCAGCCCGTCTGCTTCCAGGTCGTCCATCTGCTTCTGCGCAGCCGAAAAGAAGATATCGCACTCATACCCTTCCCGTATCTGGGTCAGAAGCGTGCCGGAGCTGTCGGCATTCAATGTAATCTTTACTTCCGGGTGTTCCTCCTGATACTGTTCCGCAAGTTCGGTCATCACGGTATTCAGGCTTGCCGCGATGAAGACCTGTATCTCGGTTTCTTCCGCCGTTCTGCCGGAGCATCCGGCCGCAGTCAGTACAAGGACCCCTGCCAGGACTGCCGCTGTCATCTTCTTTTTCATACCTCGTTTCCTCCTCGTATATCGCTCTGTCGTGTATTTCTGTCTGTCCCCAGTATATCCGATTATTTTTTAAAAAACAATCGGTTTGGAAGAAAAATGAGTCTCAAACGAAACTCATTCTTTTCCGAATATCCGGCGGTATCTCTCCTGTGCGAACTCCTGTACTTCCCGCTCCAGCCGTTCATACCGTTCCATCAGTTCATATCCTGCCGGGGTCACCTGCGCCCTCCCGCCGTTTTTCCCGCCGGGACTGCGCTCCACCACCGGCTGCCCCAGCTCCTGTTCCGCCGTCCGTATCAGGGACCATCCCTTGCTGTAGGACATCCCCGCTTTTTCACACGCCTCCCGCACACTGCCGAGAGCTTCAATCTGCTTTAAGAGCACCATCATTCCCGGTCCGAAGAAGGGCACGTTCCGGGTGAGCCGCACCTTTACTTTCGGGTAGATTTCCGCCTGCTTCTCCTTTGCCGCCAGCTCTTCAAAGCGATCCTCCCGGCGCGCGCGCACGAGCACGCCCGCATCATCTACCGGGAGCAGAACGGGCGCTTCCCCCATCCTGTCCAGGGCTTCATCCAGCGCGCCTTTCAGCCCGTCTCCGCCGCGGTACGCCGCGACCGGTCCGGTCAGGTCCGACCGAATCAGCACCGGATGACCTCTCCTTTTGCCAAAGACCGGTATCACCACCGGAGCGTCTTTCTCCATCGCACAGTCCAGCATCTGACGCAGGGTGGCGTCGGCAAACAGCGGGACATCTGCCGGGCAGAAAAAGATGTAGCTGCATTTCTTCAGATATTCCAGACCCGCCACGGCAAAATCCAGCATCTGGGCATGTCCGTAATCTTCATAGCGCAGGAATGCAGCGCCCAGTCTTGCCAGCCCTCTCTCCGTCTCCTCCGCCCGGTATCCGGTCACCACGGCAATATCCCCTGCCCCGGCGCGCCGGAATGTCTCGATCATTCTGGCGAGCATGGCATTGCGGTCCGTATGTTCCAGCTTTTCATATGCGCGAAAGCCGCCGGGCACGCCGGCGGCAGCGATGACTGCTCCAATCCTCACAGTTCAGCCCTCCCGGTCAGCGGACCAACTCTCCTTGAAAGCGACAGCGCAAGAAACAGCTTGACCACATCCGGGATGAGAAACGGGACGACGCAGGATGCGAGCACTGCCGTCAGCCCGATGCCGCCCTGCGTCCGCGTATAGACGGCCAGGAACCAAGCGGTCCCAAAGGCATACAGCGCCGCCAGCCCTGCCAGGAGCGCGAGAACCTCTGTCCGGCGTTTTTTCCCGAATACTCCGGTAATCAGCTGATAGACCAGTCCGGTAAAGATAAATCCGATGATATATCCACCGGTATTCCCCAGCAGGGCTCCGGGACCGGAGTTGAACTGCGAGAATACCGGCACTCCAAAAGCGCCCAGCAGCACATAGACGATGACCGATGCGGTCCCGCGCTTCCCGCCCATGGCGGAAAGCACGAAGAACACCGCGAATGTCTGCATCGTAAAAGGTACTGCCGCAGGGATGCTGATCCAGGAACATATCGTGATAAGCACTGCTCCCAGCGCGATATAGACAAGGTCTGCCGTCCGGTACTTCTTTTCTGCCGTTTTCATCCTGCCCAAACTCTCCTTCATGCCGGTGTGTATCTGATAACTTCCGTATGATACCACAGACGCTTTGGATTGTAAATCATTTCGCCGGTTTCTTCTTTTTCGAGTAGAAGGTATCTTCCATCGGCAGCTTCGTCCGCAGCACATGGTCCATTGCATAGTACGCGCCCTGTGCCGCCGGAGCCGTCGGTATCGTAGCAATCTCTCCGATTCCTTTGGCGCCGTACGCGAAGGGAAGGAGTTCCTCTTTTTCCACATAGATGGCGTGGATATCCGGTATCTGGGTCGCGCGCATCAGCCCCAGCGTTCCGTACCGCGCCTGGGGCACGCAGTCTTTGAGGGGGAAATCTTCCGTCAGCGCATAGCCCAGTCCCATGAGCACGCCCCCTTCAATCTGTCCCTGGATGGCGATGGGGTTGACGACTTTTCCGGAATCGTGCGCCGCATAGACTTCCTTCACCTGTCCGTCGTCATCCAGGATGACCACATGGGTCGCAAAGCCGTACGCCACATGGCTCTTCGGATAAGGTACATCTGCGCCCAGCTTGTCGGTGGGGTCGAAGAATTCTGCAAAATATTCTCTGCCTTCCAGTTTCCCCAGGTCGCCGTCTGCTGCCGCAAGGTCTTTCCTCAGGTCTTCGGCAGCCATTCGCACCGCTTCCCCGGTGATGAGCGTCTGCCTGGAACCGGATGTGGTCCCGGAATCCGGCGCCACTTCGGAGTTGGCGCCCATATTGATAATCTGTTCTTTCCCAAGCCCGGTGGCCTCTGCAGCCATCTGCACGAACACCGTTCTGCAGCCCTGTCCGATATCAGATGCAGCGCTGTAGAGCTCCACCTTCCCGTCCTGTACGACCAGCTTTGCCCTGCCTTTATCCGGCAGCCCCACACCGACGCCGGCGTTTTTCATCGCGCAGGCGATCCCCGCGCGCCCGGGATTGCTCTCGTAGGCTTCCTTTACCGCAAGGAGGGTCTCCTTCAGTGCGGTGGAGCAGTCGGCAATCTGCCCGTTCGGCAGGACTTTTCCCGGCTCGATGGCATTGCGGTAGCGTATCTCCCAGGGAGAGATTCCCACCTTCTCCGCCAGGAGGTTGATGTTGGATTCCAGGGCAAACTCGCTCTGGCACACGCCGAACCCCCGGAATGCCCCTGCCGGCGGGTTGTTCGTATAATATCCGTACCCACGGATATCGGTGTTCTGATAGCAGTACGGTCCCACAGAATGGGTGCAGGCGCGTTCCAGCACCGGTCCGCAGAGGGATGCGTAAGCGCCTGTGTCAAAGTAGATTTCGCAGTCCAGTCCCGTAAATATCCCGTTCTCATCGCAGCCCAGCGTAAAGGTGCCTTCCATCGCATGGCGCTTCGGATGGAAATTGATGGATTCCTGCCGGGAAAATGTGACCTTCACCGGACGTCCTACTTTCAGCGCGGCCAGCGCCGCGATATGCTGGGCAGACACGTCCTCTTTCCCGCCGAAACCGCCTCCTACCAGCTTGTTTTCCACGACCACGCGCTCCGGCTCCCATCCGAGCATGATGGATATCTCGTGCCTGGTGTCATAGACGCCCTGGTCGGAAGAGTAGACCTTCACCCCGTCCTTGTACGGAAACGCCACTGCGGACTCCGGCTCCAGGAATGCGTGCTCCGTAAAGGGCGTCCGGTAAGTCTGAGTCACCACATATTTGGAGCCGGCAAGGGCTTTCTTCGCATCTCCCCTTGTCACATGCCGCTTCTGGCACAGATTCCCGCCGGAATGAACCTTCGGCGCATCTTCCGCCATGGCTTCCCGGACACAGGTCACGGGTCTGAGCTCTTCGTAGTCAATCCGGATGAGCTTTTTCGCCTGTTCCAGGATGTCCCTTGTCTCTGCCACCACCAGGCAGATGGCGTCCCCCACACAGCGGGTGACGCTGCCTTTTGCAATCATCACATCCCAGTCCTGCTGCAGGTGGCCGACCTTGTTATTCGGCACGTCCTCCGCCGTCAGCACGGCGAGCACGCCGGGCAGCGCCAGCGCCTCCTCTGCATGGATATCCAGGATGCGGGCGCGGGGATATGCGGAGCGGACCGCCGATGCATAGACCATCCCTTCCATCTCCACGTCGTCCGGATATTCGCCGTATCCGAGCACTTTCTCACGCACATCCAGCCGGAATGCTTTCTGTCCCACTCCGTATGCATCGCCTTTTTCCAGCTCCGGGTCTGTCTCTGCGTCCCCGCGCAGGATGGCTGCGGCGAGCTGGATGCCCTCGATGATTTTCTTATATCCTGTACAGCGGCAGATATTTCCTTTCAGCGCCGCCTTGATCTCTTCCTCTGTGGGAGCGGGCACCCGGTCGATGAGCGCCTTCCCTGCCATGACCATGCCCGGAATGCAGAACCCGCACTGCACGGAGCCTTTTGCGCCGAACGCATAGACGAACGCTTCCTTCTCCTTTTCCGAGAGTCCCTCTGTCGTGAGTATCGTCTTCCCCACGGCACGTCTGGTGGAGAGGACGCAGGACCGGACCGCCCTGCCGTCCACGATAATGGTACAGGTCCCGCAGGCGCCCTCGCTGCACCCGTCCTTGACAGAATGAAGATGCAGGTCGTCCCGCAGATACCGGAGCAGCGGCTTGTCCTCACTGACCGTGCGCTCCACTCCATTTACTATAAATGTATACGTTTCTTTCATGTCGTCACCTGTTCTTCCCGGAGAATCCTCTCCTGAAGGTCCTGAAGGTCTTCCTTCCGGTCGATGTCTCTGAGTTCCCTGATATCCGCCTGGACAATCCGTATCTTCTCCCTGTGGTTTCTCATGACCCGGCGTCCTCCTTCATCCCCGGACAGCTCCATCAGCTCCGGAAAATACGCCGCGTCCCAGCAGACCGGATTCCCTTTCCGGTCCCCGTTCCCCGCGCAGACGATGCTGCCCGGATGGCGCGCCGCCGTGCGGAAGATTTCCCCGATTGTCGGGATTTGGATTTCCGGCTGGTCGCACACCAGAAAGAGCACGCCTCTTAACCCGTCCGTACTCTCCAGCGCTTTTCCCAGCCCCAGCTTTACCGAATGAGCGATGCCTTTTTCAGGCTCTGTATTCTTTACCGGGCAGATGCCCCTGCTTTCCGCCGCCCGTGCAATCTTTTCAGAGCCGGTCACAATGAAAGCCGGAAATGCGCCAAATGCCTGCACCTTTTCCAGGGTATGCTCATAGAGCGGTCTTCCCTTTACCGGAACGCACAGCTTATCGCCGCCGAACCGGCTGCCGCCGCCTGCTGCCAGGACCACGATGGCATAGCGGTCCTTCATCCGTTCAAAGGACGCCGCTGCCTCCAGGACGCCGCCTCCCACGGCGCGCGCCTTATCGGAGATGGTCTCGCAGTGGGAGCGTTCCGCCCGGGCGTCGATATCCCCAATCTTCAGCCCCCTCCACACGTTCACGCCGCCCTGGAGCATGCCGCGCAGGATGCCGCTCATCTGTGCGTACACGGGGATGCCGCCGGTCACGGCGACGACCTGCCCCTTCTGCACAAAATCCCCGATGCATGCTTTGGGCTCCAGCATGCCGTCTCCTTCCGCCCGGATAAGGCGCTCGGTAGTGTACCCGCCTACATTTCCGGGCACGCCGGTATTGGGGATGGCGCTTCCTTTTTGAATGACGCTCCCCAGGGTATGCCCCCGCTTTGTCTCCACTACACAGTGGCAGTCAGCCCCTGCCATAAATCCCGGTCCGACGCCGATGACAAAGGGCGCGTCCGTGATGCGGGTCCCCAGGTTTTTCTTGGCAAGTATGGCGTCCACGACCACATCCGGTCTGTACCAGCTCCGGCAGGATGCCGTCTCGTCCACCAGGACCGCGATGTCGCCCTCTGAGAGCACCCGTTCTGCGGCTGTCCGGTCCTCTGCCAGCACTGCCGTCATATCTTCCACCTGCGCGCGTCCTTCACAGACCGCGCGGGAAAATGCCACGCTCCTGCGCACGGTAAGGGGCACCGGAATCTCTGTCATCAGGATGTGGTGCCCTGCCCGGTACAGCCGGGATGCGATGCCTGTAGCCAGGTCCCCTGCCCCCCGGATTAAAATCTTCATAAGCTTCTCTGACCTCCTCCGGTCACGATGATATTCCGGACATCCGCCTGCCGGAGCATCCGGCAGATGGAAAGCGCTGCAGCCCTGCCCGCCTCATCATCTGCTTTATTTAAAACAACCGTGTACCCGGCATTCGCCGGACAGCCTTTTCTCCCCGCCTCCCCGGATGCGGCGAGCCGGGCGATGTCCTCTGCCGTTACACGTTCTGTCCTCTTCCTGTTTAGTATCCGCTCCGCCAGTTCCGGCCGGAACACCGTATCTTCTATCTTTTTCCCGATGGCGTCCAGACCGTACACGGAGAGCACCTGGGTCGTGCACGGGAGCAGGACCGGCTCATGCCCTGCCGGGACTTTCAGCGGGAACCCCTTCGCCCCGTCCGCTTCCACCAGGACCGGGATGCCTTCTGCCCTCTCTTCGTCCCGAAAGGGGAGCCTGCCGGCAATCTCCAGCAAACGTTCCAGCTCCCTGTCCGGGAGCCGCCCCAGCTTCCCGCCGGGCGCGGGCTGCCCCACCCAGACCTGTCCGTATGTTTTTAATATTTCCCGGATGTCCTCCCCGGAATACCCGGATAAGAAATAGGGACGCTCTTCCCACAGGATGTGCGTCGTCGTCGTCACGATGACCGGAACGCCCTCCCGGATATACGCATCTGACAGCCGGCGCAGCGTCGTCGTCTTGCCTCCTGCGCCCACTGCCGATATGACCGGACGCCTTTTGTCCCGGACCATCCCCCGGGATACCGCCTGTCTGAGGGAAGCCGTCTCACACAGCTTCCCGTCTCTGTAGACCGATATCATCTCATTTCACACCGTGGCGCACATACACGCCATTCTTTTCGTCCAGTATGTTTCCGTTTTCCGCCACCAGCTTTCCCCGCAGATACACCTGCTGCGCCATTCCGGTCACCTCTGTGCCTTCCATGGGGCAGTAATCGCAGGCGGACTGCATATCCGATGCCGTCATCGTCCACGCTGCCTCCGGGTCCCAGACGACGATGTCCGCATCCGCCCCGGCAATGAGGGCTCCCTTTTCCGGGTAGAGTTGATAGAGCTTTGCCGGATTCTCCGACAGATACGTGCACATCTGTTCCGCGGTAATCCGCTTTTCGCACACGCCGAACTTCCAGACCAGCGCCGGGCGCTCCTGTGCCCCCGGCATCCCGCACGGCGTCTTTGTGAAATCTCCTTCTCCCGCCATCTTCTGCGCTTTTGTGAAGCTGCAGTGGTCTGTGGCAATGGTCTGGATGCGTCCTTCTTTTAACGCCTGCCAGAGGATTTCCTGGTTTTTCTTTTTCCGCAGCGGCGGCGCAATCATGAAATGCCTCGCCTCCTCTGCCGGAAGGGAATACCGGCTCTCATCCATCACGAGATACTGGGGGCAGGTCTCGATATAGACGGTCTGTCCCGCCTCTCTCGCCCGGAGGATTTCCCGGTAGCCCGCCGCCGTGCTCAGATGGACGATGATAACCGGAGTATCCACGCATCTGGCTATCTTCAAAAGCCGGGATACCGCTTCTGCCTCCGCTTCCTTCGGACGCGTCCACGGGTAATCCGATACATCCGTTCGGCTCCCCTTTGTCCGATGCAGTTCTTTTGACCGCGCCCGGATGATGCCGTCATTTTCACAGTGTACGCCGGCGATGCCGCCCAGCTCCTTGAGCCGGGAGAGTATCTCATACATCGTCTCGTCGTCCACCATCGTATCGTATGTCATGTACAGTTTGAAAGAGCAGGTCTCTTCCCGGACAATCTCTTCCAGTTCCCGGCTGACGTCCTCATTCCAGTCCGTGAGCGCCAGATGGAAGGCATAGTCGCAGGAGGACTGTCCGTCTGCCTTTGCATGCCAGTTCGCCAGGGCTTCCCTCAGGCTCTCGCCGGGATACTGGGTGGCATAGTCGATGATGCAGGTGGTCCCGCCTGCCAGTTCCGCCTTGCTTCCCGTATCGAACCCGTCCGCAGTGACCGTGCCGCTTACTTCCAGCGCCATATGCGTATGCGCGTCGATAAATCCCGGGAACAAAAGTTTCCCCGTCACGTCCACGACCTCGGCGTCCCGATACTCCAGGTCTTCCCCCATGGCGAGTATCTTCTCACCCTTTATCAGGATGTCGAGCCGGCGTCTCCCTTCTCCGCTCACAACTGTTCCGCCTTTTAACAACCGTTTCATCGCTGTCCCTTCTTTCTCAGTCTCTGACTCACTCTTCCGTTCCGTTTCTCACTCACGCTCCCGCTCAGTCTCTCAAAAGATACGCATATTCCGTGCAGACCGCCTCCATCATCTTCCGGAGCCCTTCCGGTATCCCGGTCGCTTCGCCCTTTGTCCAGACCGTGGTCTCTCCGAAGAACCGGACCCTGCATTTCACCTGCTCCCGGTCCAGTACGGTAAAGCCCTGGTTTTTGCTGTCATCCATATCTTTCTCGTCGGCAAAAAGGGTGAACTTATCCAGATACGGAGCGCTGTCATAAGGGCAGAAGCTCCTGCAGTTGCCGCATTCATTGCACATGTAATCCACATGGAGAATCTGATGCTTCTCCATGCCCGGCACGCGGATGGCGATATTCGCCCGGTTCGGACAGACTTCCGCACAGTTCTCGCAGATACCGGAACATCCGAGGCATCTGCCTCCCTCTTCCCGGTCTTTCCTGCGCTCTTCCAGATTTCCTCTTCCTGCGTATATCACATCCTCGTCCGTCTCCGGCTCGTAATCCCGCACCAGCGGTTCTCCTGCCACCGCCTCTGCGGCTTTGCGTGCATCCCGGATGCCCTCGACCACCGTCGCCGGACCGCCCATGCCGTCGCCCACAATGTATACGCCGGCACGGCTGGATTCACAGGTTTCTTCGTTTACAACGGCGCGTCCCCGGTCATTGACACGGATGCCGCAGGACTCATAGAATGCGGTAGGCACGCGCTCGCCCACTGCGGCGATTACGGTGTCCGCCGGAATTTCTTTCTCTTCCCCGGTCTCCACCACGCCTCTCCTGCCGGACGCGTCATAGTCACCCAGCTTCATCACTTTGCAGAGAAGCGTTCCGTTCTCCAGCTTCACCGGAGAGAGCAGCTCCATGAATTCCACGCCGTCTTCCACTGCCATCACAAGTTCTTCCTCGTCCGCCGGCATGTACCGCTTCGTCCGCCGGTATACCAGGTACGCGTGTTCCACGCCCTTCGTGCGTTTTGCCGCCCGGGCGGTATCCATGGCGGTATTTCCGCCGCCAATGATGACAACATTTTTCCCAATATTAAGGTTCCCCTCTTTTGCCTTGAACTCTGCCAGGAATTCCAGTGCGTTCACCGGCTCGCCCTTCTCGAGGCGGAGCACGCCCGGCTCAGACGCGCCCACTGCAAGGATGACTGCCGTGTATCCCGCGTTTTTCAGCATATCCAAATCCGTGATTTCCGTATCAAGGCACACCTGGACGCCCATCTTCTCCAGAAGTGCGGCGTCTTTGTCAACGGCGCTTCCCGGGATGCGGAATTCCGGGATGACGTGGCGCACCACGCCGCCCAGGGCGCCGGTCTTCTCAAACAGGGTCGTCTCCATGCCTGCCCTTCGCAGGAAATAAGCCGCCGCCATTCCTGCCGGACCGCCTCCGATCACGGCTGCCCTGCCGCTCCTTGTCACCGGAGACGCCTCCATCTTCTCCATCAGCGCATCGTATCCGTGTTCTGCCGCAGTCAGCTTCATGCCCCGGATGTAGACGGATTCCTCATAGAAATTGCGGGTGCATCTGCCCATACACGGATGGGCGCAGATTGTTCCCGTAATAAACGGAAGGGGGTTCTTCTCTGTGATGACTTCCATCGCCTCTTCGTATCTCCCTGCCTTTACGAGCTGCAGATAAGCGGGGATATCCTGACGGATAGGGCATCCTTCCTTACAGGGCGCAGTGTAGCAGTCCAGAAGCGGCATCTGTTTCTTCATCTTCCTGGACGGGAGCGGCTTCACCGCCTTCACATGATGGGGGTCGGTCTTTGCCGCATCCACAAGGCGCTGTACTGCGTCTGCATCCACGCCGGAGAATACGGCTCCCTCTTCTTCCAGAACAGACGCCATCTGGTGCATCCGGTCATATCCGCCGGGCTTGAGCAGCGTCGTCGCCACTGTTACCGGCCAGATGCCCGCCTCCACGATGTCTTTGATATTGTAGTAATCCGCGCCGCCCGAATAGGAGATGCGCAGCTTTCCGTCAAAATCCTTCGCCAGTTTCGCCGCCACAGAGATAGACAGCGGATACAGCGACTTGCCCGACATATACATTTCCTCGCTGGGCAGTTCATTCTGCTTTACATCCACCGGGAACGTATTGGTAATCTTCACGCCGAACTCCAGGTTCCGCTCTTCGCAGACTTTCATCAGGCGCTCCAGCATGGGCACGGCGTCCTTGTACTGCAGGTCGTCCTTAAAATGAAAATCTCCGAACGCCACATAATCGTAACCCATGTCGTCCATCATCTTCCGCGCATACTCATAGCCAAGAAGCGTGGGATTGCATTTGATGAATGTGTGGAATCCTTTCTCCGTAATCAGATACATGGCGATGCGCTCGATCTCCTGTGGCGGACATCCGTGCAGGGTGGAGATGGTCACGGAGTTGCAGATATCTCCGGAAATCCCTTCGATATCCTCTTTCGTCACCTTCTCAAACAGGTCCGCATGCGCCAGCAGGTACGCCCTGCATTCCCGGAAGATCTCCGATTCCCGGGCGTGCTGCATTGTATTTAAGAAGTTGTTAATCTTTTCCGAACGGATGCCTTCCAGGTCGTAGCCCACGCTGATGTTGAACTGGAAGCCGTCCATGCTGCCAAGACCGAATTCCTTTGCCATCACCTTGCACAGGAACCACGCCTTGATGTACTCTTCCATTGCCTGGGGCACATAAAGCTCAGTGGACCACTCGCAGTTGTAGCACTCGTCGTCCGCCTTGATGCAGGGCTTGTTCACACACGCGGACAGTTCCGCCCCGTCCATGACCTGCACGGTCTTCAGCTCGAAAAACCGGCTTCCGGTATAGTAGGCTGCCGCGATATTCTGGGCGAGCTGTGTGTGCGGACCAGCCGCCGGACCCACCGGAGTCTCCAGGGTGCGCCCGAATATCGTGCGGGCATATCCGGCATCTGCATGATAGGGATGGTGCTCCCCGAATACAGTCCCGCTCTTTTTCCATTCCGTCAGTGTCCAGTTTAAAAGCTGGGCGAATGACATTGGTCTCATGATATCACTCATGGCATTTCCTCCTGTTCTCCGCCGCGTCTAATTTGCTTCCGGCTTATCCTTTGGAAGGATGAGGTTCAGTACGACCGCGAAGATGGTCGCAAGGACAACCGGCGAAGATGCGAATGTATTGTTGATGATGGACTGGAAGCTCTCCAGGCTCATGCTCATGTTCAGCGCACTGTGGATGCTCTGGGTCATCTGGTTCAGGCATCCGTCATTGAGCGTCACGCCCATGCCGATGGCGATGGAAAGTCCTGCCACAGTCGTGTTTCTGTAAGTCAGTTTCTCGGTTACGAGCAGCTTGATGCCGGTCATGGCAATGGATGCGAATACGGATGCAACCGCGCCGCCCAGCACGCACTGGGGAATGGTCCGCAGAAGCGCCGAGAACTTCGGGATGAGTCCGGCGATGAGCAGGATGACTGCCGCTGCGGAGAACACCCGTCTGGCAACGACCCTGGTGGAGCCTACGATGCCCACGTTCTGGCTGTAGGTCGCCGTCGGCGGGCAGCCGAAGAATGCACATACCATATTGCTCACACCATATCCGATGATACCGCCGTTGAGCTCATCATCCGTGGGAAGACGGTCCATGCCGCCTGTCGTCGTCGCTGAGAAATCACCCATGGCCTGGATGGAATTGACCAGGAAGAGGATGGCAAGGGGCAGGATCGCCGAAATATCAAATTTCATGCCAAATGCCAGCGGCATCGGAACCTGGAACCATCCTGCGGAGGACAGTGCGGAGAAGTCCACCATGCCGAAGCACAGAGCAACTACATAGCCGCAGAGCAGACCGATGAGAATGGACGCCAGTTTGAAAAGCCCTTTTCCGTAATGGTTCAGAAGGACAACGATGGCCAGTGTGACGAATGCCACCAGCCAGTTCTGCCAGGACCCGTAGACGAGGGCAGCCGTCCTGCCCTGCTGTTCCACGATGACTTCATATGTATTGGAAGAATTGCCCGCCATGTAATTGACTGCGGTGCTGTAAAGGGAAAGCCCAATGGCAAGAATGACCGTGCCGATGACAAGGGGTGGGAATACCCTTCGTATCTGGCGGATAAAAAGGCCCACCAGGATGGCGACCACGCCGCCGATGACCATGGCGCCGAAAATGGTATTGACATCTTTTGCCTGCGCGGCGATGGCTGTCATGGTCGGCACATAGGCGAAGCTGACGCCGATAATGACCGGGAGCCCGCTTCCCAGTTTGATTTTAGATGCATAGAGCTGGAGCAGGGTGGACAGCGCTGCGAACACGAGGGATACCTGGATGAGGAGCCCCATGTCCACATTTCCGCCCGCATTGTTCGCCGCATTTGCCACCAGGATTGCCGGAGTCACGCATCCGACTACTGCGGCGAGCACGTGCTGGGCTGCCAGCGGGAATACCTGACCGAATGACGGTTTCCCGTCCCATTTGAATAATTCTGCATTATCGCGTTTCTGTCTTGTGTCGTTCATCGTTCATTTTTCCTTTCATGCATTGATTCTGTCTGCCAGTTCTTTTGCCGCCTGTCTGCAGTCTGCCATGACCTTTTCGACATCGGTCTTTGTAAGGCGCCGGTCTTTCATCAGCACTTCGCCGTTCGCCACCGTTGTCACCACATCGTGCCCGGTCACGCCGAATAAAAGATGTCCGTTGATATTGTCCGCCGTGAGCGGGGTGAGCGGGTCGTAGTCCACGATGATGACATCCGCCGCCGCGCCCTCCTTCAGGACGCCCAGCTCCTGCGGGAAATACCGCCCCGCTATCTTTGCATTGTTCTCAAAGAGCATCTGCGGCACTTCGCCCCACGCCGCATTCGGGTCGCAGAGATGGTGCTTGTGGAGGATGTTCGCCACCTTCCAGGATTCCATCATATCGTGGGTATAACCGTCGGTCCCGAGCCCGGTGAGTATCCCCCTGTGGACCAGCTCCATGGTCGGCGGACAGCCGCAGGCATTGCCCATATTGGACTCCGGATTGTGCACGACCATGGTGTCCGTTTCCTTTATCAGGTCCATCTCGTGCGGGTTGATATAGATGCAGTGCCCGAGCAGCGTCTTCTCTCCCAGGACGCCGTGGTCCATCAGCCGGTCCACGATGCGCTTGCCGTAATGTGCCAGACAGTGATGGAGGTCCTCGATGCCTTCCGCCACATGAATGTGATAACCAACTCCATCCGGCTTGTTCGCCGCAGCGAACTCAAATGTCTCATCGGAAATCGTAAACTGTGCGTGCATGCCCATCATCCCGGCGAGCATGCCGCCTGCATCCGCCTGGGCATGGCGGATGAATTCCGCATTTTCCAGTACGGCTTCCCGCGCCTTGTCCATGCCGTCCCTGTCCGAGACTTCATAGCACAGGCAGGACCGCACGCCCGTCTCTTCCGCCGCTCTCCCAATCTCAAAAAGGGAGCCCCGGATGGCGCCGAAACTTGCGTGATGGTCAAATATGGTCGTCACGCCGTTCCGGATGCATTCGATGTAAGTCGCCATGGCGCTTAAGTAAGTGTCGTGCAGCGTAAGGTTCCGGTCAATGGTCCACCACTGCCCGTCCAGGATGTCGAGGAATCCCTTCGGGGCATATCCTTTTATGGAAAGCCCTCTTGCAAAGGAACTGTAAATGTGTTCATGCACATTGATGAACCCCGGCATAATCAGACCGCTCTTTGCATCGATATACTCTGCGTCCGGATATGCAGCCCGGACCTGCGCCGTGTCACCGACCCTGCATATCGCAGTCCCGTCGATTGCCACTGCTCCGTCCTTAACCAACGGGCAGGCTGCATCCCGGGTGATGACTGTTCCGTTTCCTAAAACCAGCATGTCCTGTTCTCCTTTTATTTATTTTTCACATATCTTTTCCGGTGCGCCCCTGCCTGCTTCTGTGCAATTCGCACACCAGACCCTGTCACTGACTATAGAATACCATTAATAATGTATAAATGCAACAAGGTTTCTAAATATTTTTTAGAGTGCCTAAAAATTTTTTAGAAAAAGGATTGACACCGCATTTTTTTATGCTATGATGGGGTTAGAGACAAGGATTTTAAAAGCGTTTTTCCCTATGGATTCAGGAAAGGCAGGTGAAAAAATGCAGCAGGACCTGGAATTTTTAAAACAGCTCGCACACGGTCTGACCGCGCAGTTCGGCAGCTCCTGCGAGGTCGTCATCCATGACCTGAAGAAAAAAGACCTGGAGAATTCCATCGTCTATATTGAAAACGGACATGTGTCCGATCGCCATGCCGGCGACGGACCGTCAGGCATCGTGCTGGAGACGCTCCGCACCGACCCGGATAAGCTGCGGGACCGGCTCGCCTACCTGACCAAGACAGAAGACGGACGGATACTCAAGTCCAGCACCCTGTTCATCCGGGATGAAAAAGGACGCATCAGCTACATTTTTTCTATTAATTATGACATCACCACCCTGCTGGCGGCGGAGGCTTCCATCCGGGGGCTGGTGCATACCGCGTCCTCCGGGGAGGAGACGGAAATCCCTGCGGATTCCCCGCAGAAAATCACGCACAACGTCACAGAGCTCCTGGACATGCTGATAGACCAGGCTGTGGCAAAAGTCGGCAAGCCGGTGGCGCTCATGACAAAAGATGACAAAGTCGCGGTGGTACAGTACTTAAACAGCGCCGGCGCCTTCCTCATCACAAAATCCGGCGACAAAGTCTCATCCCTGCTGGGAATATCAAAATTCACACTGTATAGCTACATGGACAAAGGATGAACAAAAGTATGAACATGCGAACAAGTGCGAACATGCAGCGGGCAGCATATCTGCCATGAGAGTTTACTCTCAGATGGCAGCATATGCTGAGCCGATATATGGCGAACGCCATCAGCGATGCATTGAGCACTTGGCGAGGTCTTTCCGAGCCTAGAGCGAAAGCAGATACTCCGAAGTATACGAGGAGTATCTTCGATATAAAAGCGGCGGATTCGAGCTGGCATGTTCATCATAATATCAATAAGGAGGTTCCACGATGGAAACAATCAAATGGGCAGTGAACAACATGCCGAAGACCGAAGACGCAAACCTGAAGGTGATGGGACTCGATGAAATCCGCAAAGCCCGCGCTTTTCACGAGAGCTTCCCGCAGTACAGCGTAACGCCCCTCGTAAAACTCGACCGCATGGCGTCCCGCCTCGGACTGGGAGAAATCTACATCAAAGATGAGTCCTACCGGTTCGGACTCAACGCCTTCAAGGTGCTCGGCGGTTCATTCGCCATGGCGCGCTATATCGCAAAGCAGACCGGACGGGATGTGTCCGAACTCCCCTACAGCGTGCTCACTTCCGATGAACTGCGGAGGGAATTCGGACAGGCGACATTCTTCACCGCCACAGACGGCAATCACGGGCGGGGCGTGGCCTGGGCTGCCAATAAACTGGGACAGAAGGCAGTCGTCCTCATGCCGAAAGGAAGCACACAGACAAGGCTGAACAACATCCTCGCCGAGGGCGCACAGGCGACCATCGAGGAATGCAATTACGACGAATGTGTCCGCATGGCGAACGCCATGGCGGAAAAGACCGAAAACGGCGTCATGGTGCAGGATACCGCCTGGGACGGATACGAGGAGATTCCGTCCTGGATCATGCAGGGCTACGGGACCATGGCGATGGAGGCGGACGAACAGCTCCACGACTGTGACTGCGAACGCCCGACCCATGTATTCATCCAGGCAGGCGTCGGCTCCCTTGCGGGCGCGGTCCAGGGATATTTTGCCAACCGTTATCCGGACAACCCGCCCAAAGTCATCGTCGTGGAGGCAGAGGCAGCTGCCTGCCTCTATAAAGGCGCAGTGGCAGGAGACGGCGGCATCCGCATCGTGGACGGCGACATGGTGACCATCATGGCGGGGCTCGCCTGCGGCGAACCGAACACCATCTCCTGGGACATCCTGAAGAATCACGTGGATACCTTCGTCGCCTCTCCCGACTGGGTGGCGGCACGAGGCATGCGCATGCTGGCAGCGCCCGTAAAAGGCGACCGGCCGGTGACATCCGGAGAATCCGGAGCCGCCCCCTTCGGCACACTGGCATGCATCATGACGATGGACGAATACCACCCCTTAAGAGAACACCTGGGGCTGGACGAAAATGCAAGAGTCCTGCTCTTCTCCACCGAAGGAGACACGGACCCCGAACGGTACGAATCCATCGTGTGGGGCGGAAACGACAGATAGCGAAACAGATGTATAGATTCAGAAAAAGAAAAGGAGAGAACAATCATGGACTTCAACAAAATCAAAGAAGCCGCACAGGCTTACGAAAAAGACATGACCGCATTTCTTCGCGCCATCGTGAGAAACCCGGGCGAGAGCTGTGATGAAAAGGCTCACATCGACACCATCGCCGCCGAGATGAAAAAACTGGACTTCGATGAAGTCGTCATCGACCCCCAGGGAAATGTCATCGGCTACATGGGGACCGGCGATAAAATCATCGCCTACGACGCACATATCGATACCGTCGGCATCGGCAACATCGACAACTGGGACTTCGACCCGTACGAGGGATACGAAAACGACACGGAAATCGGCGGGCGCGGCGTGTCCGACCAGTGCGGCGGCCTCGTATCTGCCGTTTACGGTGCAAGAATCATGAAAGACATGGACCTCATCCCCGAAGGATGCAGGATCATGGTCGTCGGGACCGTCCAGGAGGAAGACTGCGACGGGCTGTGCTGGCAGTACATCATCAACGAAGACAAGGTACGTCCGGAGTTCGTCGTATCCACAGAACCCACGGACGGCGGCATCTACCGCGGACAGCGCGGACGCATGGAAATACGCGTGGACGTCAAAGGCGTCTCCTGCCACGGTTCCGCTCCGGAGCGCGGCGACAATGCCATCTACAAGATGGCGGACATCCTCCAGGATGTGCGCGCCCTCAATGAGAATGATGACGCGGACGAAACGGAAATCAAAGGGCTCGTCAAGATGCTCAACCCGAAATACAATCCGGACTGGGAGGAAGCACGATTCCTGGGTCGCGGTACGGTAACCGTATCCCAGATCTTCTACACCTCCCCGAGCCGCTGCGCGGTGGCGGATTCCTGCGCGGTATCCCTGGACCGCCGCATGACCTTCGGCGAGACATGGGAGAGCTGCCTGGACGAGATACGCGCACTCCCGAGCGTACAGAAATACGGGGACGACGTGGTCGTATCCATGTACAACTACGACCGGCCGTCCTACACCGGATGCGTTTACGAGATTGAGTGCTATTTCCCGACCTGGGCGATCCCGAAAGACCACAAAGTGACAAAAGCCCTTGAGAAGGCTTATACTTCCCTCTACGGCGAGAAGCGCATCGGCGCTCCCGAGACGCTGGAAATGCGCCAGAGCCGCCCGCTCACAGACAAGTGGACTTTCTCCACAAACGGCGTATCCATCATGGGAAGGAACGGCATCCCCTGCATCGGATTCGGCCCCGGCGCCGAGGCACAGGCGCACGCGCCCAACGAGAAGACATGGAAACAGGACCTGGTGACCTGCGCGGCGGTCTACGCGGCGCTGCCGAACTGCTACTGTGAATAAGAACACCCGGAAGCACCGGGTCAGAGGAACTACATAACCGTATATACCGCATTTCAAGAGCAAGGAGGACAAACTAAAATGAAAACATTACAGGATTATATCGATAAGCTGAACAGACTGAACTTCAAAGACATGTACGAAGGCGACTTCTTCCTGACCTGGGAGAAGACCGACGAAGAGCTGGAAGCCGTATTCACCGTTGCGGACGCGCTTCGCTTCATGAGAGAGAACAACATCTCCACAAAAGTATTTGAGAGCGGGCTCGGCATCTCCCTCTTCCGGGACAATTCCACCCGCACCCGCTTTTCCTTCGCATCTGCCTGCAACCTGCTCGGTCTTGAAGTACAGGACCTGGACGAGGGCAAATCCCAGGTGGCGCACGGCGAGACGGTGCGCGAGACTGCAAATATGATTTCCTTCATGGCGGATGTCATCGGCATCCGTGACGATATGTACATCGGCAAAGGAAACGCTTACATGCATGAAGTGGTTGACGCCGTGACCCAGGGAAAGAAAGACGGCATCCTCGAGCAGAAGCCGACCCTTGTCAACCTGCAGTGCGACATCGACCACCCGACCCAGGCGATGGCGGATATGCTCCACATCATCCATGAATTTGGGGGAGTCGAAAATCTCAAAGGCAAAAAGATTGCCATGTCATGGGCGTATTCCCCGTCTTACGGGAAACCCCTCTCCGTTCCCCAGGGCATCATCGGACTGATGACCCGCTTCGGTATGGACGTTGTGCTGGCTCACCCGGAAGGATACGAGGTCTTCCCGGAAGTCGAGGCAGTAGCCGCTGAAAACGCGAAAAAATCCGGCGGTACTTTCACAAAGACAAACAATATGACAGAGGCGTTCAAAGACGCGGACATCGTATATCCGAAGAGCTGGGCTCCCTTCGCAGCGATGGAAAAGCGCACCGAGCTGTACGGGAACGGTGACTTCGAGGGCATCAAAGAACTGGAAAAAGAACTGCTCGCCCAGAATGCGCAGCACAAAGACTGGGCATGCACCGAGGAGCTGATGAAGACGACGAAAGACGGAAAAGCCCTCTACATGCACTGCCTGCCGGCGGACATCACAGGCGTGAGCTGCGAGGAAGGCGAAGTGGATGCCAGCGTATTTGACCGCTACAGAGACCCGCTCTACAAAGAAGCGAGCTACAAACCGTACATCATCGCGGCGATGATCTTCCTGGCGAAATTCGCCGACCCGGCGGACATCCTGAAGAAGCTGGAAGAAAAAGGAACGCCGAGGATTTTTCAGTAAAGGAGGAGAACGGACTATGTTGAAATATGTTGACACAAAAAACGCACCTGCTGCCATCGGTCCCTACTCCCAGGGCATCGTCCTGAACGGCATCGCTTTCTTCTCCGGTCAGATACCGCTCTCACCGGAAACAGGAGAGGTCGTCGGAACGACCATCGAAGAACAGGCAGAACAGGTCATGCAGAATATAGGAGCGCTCCTGGAAAGCCAGGGCGCAGCATTCACCGATGTGGTAAAGACAACCTGCTTCCTTGCGGACATGGCAGACTTTGCTGCATTCAATGAAGTATATGCAAAATATTTCACCGGAAAACCGGCGCGCTCCTGCGTTGCCGTAAAAGCGCTTCCCAAGGGCGTCCTCTGCGAAGTAGAGGTAATCGCCGCTGTCAGCGGAGCGTAGTGGAGGACGGATATGAAAAAGAAGAAACGTATCGTCATCGCCCTGGGCGGAAACGCCCTCGGCAACACGCTCCCGGAGCAGATGAAGGCTGTAAAGATTACGTCCCGCGCCATCGTGGACCTGATTCAGGAGGGATGTGAGGTCGTCGTGGCGCACGGGAACGGTCCCCAGGTCGGCATGGTGAACAATGCCATGCTCGCCCTCACCCATGAAGACCCGCTGCAGCCCAACACACCGTTGTCTGTCTGCGTAGCCATGAGCCAGGCATACATCGGATATGACCTGCAGAACGCCCTCCGTGAAGAGCTCTTAAACCGGGGCATCACAGACATCCCGGTGGCAACCATGATTACCCAGGTGAGAGTCGACCCTGACGACCCGGCGTTTGAGCATCCGTCCAAACCCATCGGACGCTTTCTCACAAAGGAGCAGGCGGATGAGATGGCTGAGAAATATGACTACATCATGAAGGAAGACGCCGGACGCGGCTACCGCCGTGTAGTGGCCTCCCCGAAGCCTCAGGAAATCATCGAAATCGGGACCATCCGCAACATGGTGGATTCCGGCGACGTCGTCATCGCATGCGGTGGAGGCGGCATCCCCGTCACACGGCAGGGCAACCACTTAAAAGGCGCCAGCGCAGTCATCGACAAGGACTTCGCAAGCTGCCTGATGGCAAAAGAGCTGGATGCGGATTTCCTCATCATCCTGACCGCCGTGGAAAAGGCGGCAGTCAACTACGGCAAACCGGATGAGAGGTGGCTGGACGACATCACAGTGGACGAGGCGAAACAGTACATCGCCGAAGGGCACTTTGCCCCCGGCAGCATGCTGCCGAAAGTCCAGGCCGCTGTGGACTTTGCAGGTTCAAAGCCCGGCAGACAGGCGCTCATCACACTGCTGGAAAAAGCGAAAGACGGAATCCTCGGAAAAACCGGGACAAGAATCCATCTGTAAGATACACGAGCCCCCTTTCGGTTCATGCCATGTACCGGAAGGGGGCTCTTTTTACTTCACATAAGTTTCCGAAAATTCTTCCTCACTCACGGGCCTGCCGTAATAGTATCCCTGCCCCAGTTCGCAGCCGAGGCTCCGGATAAGCGCCTCGTTCTCCGCCGTTTCCACGCCCTCGACCACGGTGCTGATATCCAGCTTCTTCGTGAGCTCCACGATTTCTTTCATGATGATGATCTGACGGTCATAATCTGCAGCGGAATCTTTCAGGTTCAGCAGGAATCCCCGGTCAAATTTAATCTCGTCTATCTTCAGGTTCGCCAGCGTATTCAGGGAGGAATAGCCGCTTCCGAAGTCATCCATGGATATCCGGAATCCAATCTCTCTGAGGCACCGTATCTTCTCATTGAGGGCATCCACATTTTCCATCGCCAGCCCCTCCAGTATCTCCAGGGTAATGAGCGGCGCGGGCACCCGGTACTCCTCCAGCAGCGCCTTCAGCTTATCGATATAGTCCGCCTCATAAAACAGCAGTTTCGACTGGTTGACCGAGAGCGGGACCGGTCTGACTCCTTCGTCAAGCCAGGCGCGTATCCGGGCGCACACCTGCTCCACCATATACAGGTCCAGCTCCACACAGAATCCGTTATTCTCAAACATGGGGATGAACTGTCCGGGATAAATCATCTGTCCCGTCCGGGGCACCCACCGCACAAGCGCCTCGGCGCCCGATATCTTCCCGGTCTCCAGGCTGACCTTCGGCTGGAGGAACATCCGGAACTCCCGGTCCGCCAGCGCCTGATGCATGTGGCTCTCCACATAGTTCTCCAGCTTCTCGTATTCGTGGAGGCTGGTGTCGTAGAACCAGATGTGTTTCTTCATGGACTGCCTCGCCGTATCCAGCGCAAAGCGGACATGGGTCATGCTTTTCTGCACCGTCGGCGGCACGTCTTCCACATCCGTTCCTATCACGATGCCGCAGTAGAGCATGATCTGGTAATTCCGGTTATTGCTGACGGCATGCCTGCTGATATCATCCATGATGTCCTGCACTCTTTTCCGGAGCGCCTCCCGGTCCGTCTCCCGGAAGAACAGATAGAACATATCATCTGTGCTCCTGCAGAAATATTCCCCGTCCCTGATACGGTCATCCAGGACATCTTTGATGTGGCACAGAAGCATATCCGCCTGCCGGCTTCCGAATATCTCATTGATGAACTTGAACTGGCGGACATTGAGCGCCGCCAGGCTGTACTCCCGGGTCTTTTCGACGATGCCGGAAATCTCATTTACAAACCGCGCCGTATTGTAAGCTCCGGTCAGCGGGTCGTACCACGCACTCCGGATCAGGCTCCGGTTGCTGCGGTAAATCATCCGGTATCCGTATGCAATGATGATGAGCAGGATGAACAGGACAACGACCGTGATAATACGGGTATTCACCATGAGCCGGTAGATGCTCCCGTTCACACTCTGGGCCGTCTGGACGCAGAACAGGTACCAGCCGTTCACCCCGATCGGGTCCAGATACACCTGGTAAGTCACATTGTCATAGGTAAATTCCGAGAAACAGGATTCCCCGGCTTTCATTGCCTTTTGTATCTTTTCCTGCTCCTCCGGAGAGATGTAGTCATGGTCATAGATTTTGTCCAGCTCTTCTTCCACGACCCGATCCTCTGAGCGCACGAGCAGCTTCCCGGTATCGGATATCAGGTGGATATATCCCTGACCGCCCAGGACGGACCGGTCCTCCAGCACGCCGGCAAAAACGTCCGTACTCACATCCGCCACAAGGGCTCCCGCCACGTCCTCTCCCGCATACACGGGCACCGCATAGGCAAAGACATTCTCCCTGCCGTCAGACGCCGGATAGATCCTGGATATGGCGCTCTCCCCCTGCCATGCCTTCTGCACAGCGTCCCGGACATTTTCATCCAGGACTTCAAAAGGCACATCCATACGGATATCCGAATCCGCCGTCACCGTGACGCCGTCCCCGGATTTCCAGAAATAGCCCATCCGGTCAAAATCATTGTACTCTCTGGATACGACCAGACCGCGCATGAAAGACTCCGTATCCATCGTCCCGAAGCTCAGAAAACTCGCCAGCGTGTTCAGGGTCTGGATATCCGCATCGAGCTGCCGGTTGATATTGATTTCGTACTGTTCAGTCTCGCTCTGCATCTGCCCGGCAAGAGCGTCTTCCAGCATGGTCCGGAGGAAATAGGACGCGATACTGCCGCCCGCAAGGATGGCGATGCTGATGATGACGACCATCACGGTCAGACGGTCCAGCTTTTTCTTCAAAGTCTTTTCGTTCATGTTTCTCCTCCGTACTGCCGCGTCATTCCGTGCGCAGCGCGGTCACCGGGTCGCTCTTTGCCGCTTTTCCTGACGGGATGAGCCCGCCCGCCACTGTCAGCAGGATGCTGAGCAGGATGAGCACCACCGCCGGCACAGCCGGGAGCACCGCACTGACCTCGCTGGTCCCTGCAAGGAAATGGATGAGGGCATTCCCCGGGATGAGCAGGAGCAGTGTGATAAGGATGCCGAGCACGCCCGCGCACAGCCCGATGATAAATGTCTCCGCATTGAACACCTGTGAGATATTCCCTTTCGACGCCCCGATGGCGCGCAGGATGCCAATCTCTTTCTTCCGCTCGAGCACGCTGATATATGTGATGACGCCAATCATGATGGAAGAGACCACAAGGGAGATGGCGACGAACGCGATGAGGACATAGCTGATGATATCGATGATATCTGTCACCGACGACATAAGCGTCCCCACCATATCCGTGTAGGTGATAACCTGCTCCTCCTTCCCTTCCGCTTCCATACGGCTGTTATAATCATCCAGGATGCGGACAACCTCTTCTTTGCTCTCGAAGTCTTTCGGATAGATATCAATCCTGCTGGGATTATCAAAGTCCACATAGCCCAGCGTCTTCAGGTTGTTCTCATAAGAAGCCCCCTCTTCCGCGCTCATGGACATCATCAGTTCCGTCAGTTCCTCTTCCGTCATGTTCATCTGAAAGGCATCTGCAAACGCCTCTGCATCCACATCCACTGCATCTGCAAGGGCGGTCCCGACGTCGGAAAGGGCGCTGCCCATCGCTTCCTCCATGCCGGAGGCGAGCCGGCTCATCACCTGCTCCATGGCGGAAGATATCTCCCTGGAGATGGCGCTGCTCAGCGCGCTTCCATAGGAGGACATGACGTCTCTCATGTAGCCTTCCACTGCGGAGGTAAGCTGGGCTTCCAGACTGTCCGTATCGACTGCGGAGGCGATGCCGCCGGTCAGGATTTCCTGCGCTTCCTCTGTCTGCAGATACTCTGCAAAATATTCCCCGATGCGGACCGGGTTCGGGGCGCCTTCTTCCTCCGCATACTGTTCATAGCCTGCAGCAAGGGACGCCGCCAGAGATGCCAGCTCCCGGTCGCTGATTGTAACGTCTTCCAGCCGTTCTGCAAATATTCCGTCCATCCAGTCATTGATGACATCCAGGGCGTCCTGTGTCTGCACATAGGATTCCAGTTCATCATACAGGTCCTCTGCGGTCCAGTTATTATCCTCTGCCCTGGAGCCCAGATGGACGCGGAAGCCGCTCTCCAACCGGCTGAACATGTCTTTTATCTGGGTCCCGGTGACCCGGAGTCCTTTCCCGTCCTCTCCCCGGATGATATCCAGGACCGCGCCCCGTATCATCTCCTGCGCGGGCTCTGTCACAAGATACTCCCGAAAGCTCTCGGAAAGCCCGGAAACATCCGCCTCCGGATGGTCTTTTGCATAGGCTTCATAGCCTTCCAGGAGCGCTCCCGCGATGCGGGAAACATCTTCGGAAGAAAGGGAGATGTCCAGGCTGTCCGCCATCTCTCCCAGGTCCGCCGCCTCCATCTGCGGCAGGTCCACGGAGATTCCCTTTAAATCCACCAGTCCGGAAAGGTCCAGGGTGTCCCCCGCGCTTTGAAATACGCTGGAAAAATCAAAGGAATCCGACAGGTCGGAAAAAGCGCTTTCATCAAATCCGAATGCCTCCTGCAGCTTCTCCTCATCCACCGTGACAAGAGACTCCATGTCAAATGCTTCCCCGCTGTCCTCCCCGAACGGCTCCCCGGTAAATACATTGACCGACGGCTCTGATAGCTGCTGTTCCACGATATCTGTACCCGCCGCATACTCTGACATATGTACGGTGAGAGACGCCGGATAGCCGATCCCGGCGCTGAGGGCGGAGGCAGCCGCATCTTCCGATGGCTGGACGATGCCGACGATGGTAAGGTCTTCCCCGTTTTCCACCTGGGTCTTCAGGAACGCCTCGTCCCCGGACCGGTCGGTCCAGACGCCGTACCGGCTGTCGTACTCATAGAGGTCCGCTGTATTTACCAGCTTGAACGTGGTCCCCAGGATATCGTCATAATCATAAGTACCTGTATCTTCCGGGACCTGGATGGGTTCCTCATTGATAAACTGCTCTACCATCTCATCCAGTTCAAGCGGGTCCCGCAGTCCCAGCGTGTAGAGCAGGAAATCGCTCATGCCCCCGCCGGATGTAAGCACGAGCACACATTCGTTGTAATCTTTTGGCCAGCGTCCCGCCTTTACATCGTACTGCCCTTTGTAGAGCGACTCGTTTTCCGGCATCTCGTAAAAGACATCCGTACTCATCATCGAGGACATGATGCTGCTGGAACTGCCCGAACTGCCAAGCCCCATGGAAGAAAAGGAAGTATCCGGATGTACCTGCCGGATATCATCCCCGTTTTCTTTATAGATGCACGGCTCTGTACTGTAGGAATACTCGATGGCATTGGTGTACGCTTCCATGCCGCTCTCCCCGCTGTCCAGATATGCCTTCAGGGCTTCCAGGTCGTTGGAATCCATCGTAGAGAACATATCCGTCACCATGTCCACCACATAGACGTCCCCGCTCTCCTTAAGTTCCCCGGCTGCATCCCCTCCTGTCATGACGGAAGAGAAATCGAATCCTGTGCTCTGTATCTGCAGGGGATACTCGGAGAACGTCTCCTCCTCGATGCGCTCGATATAATCGCTGACTCCCGTGGAGAGGGAAAGGATGAGCGCGATGCCGATGATGCCGATGGAGCCGGCAAAAGAAGTCAGAAGCGTCCTCGCCTTCTTGGTCTTCAGGTTGTTAAAACTTAAGGACAGGGCAGTGAGAAAAGACATGGAAGCCTTTCCCATATTCCGGTGCTCCGGCTCTCCCGCCTCTGTCTTAGGCATATAAGCATTGCTGTCCGAGCGTATCTTCCCGTCTCTGAGGTTCACGATGCGGGTGGCGTACGCATGCGCCAGCTCCGGATTGTGGGTGACCATGACTACGAGACGGTCCTTTGCCACTTCTTTTAACAGCTCCATGACCTGCACGCTCGTCTCACTGTCCAGCGCTCCTGTGGGTTCATCCGCCAGCAGGATGTCCGGGTCGTTGACAAGAGCTCTGGCAATGGCGACCCGCTGCATCTGCCCGCCGGAGAGCTGGTTCGGCTTCTTGTGCGCCTGCTCGCCCAGCCCCACCTGCTCCAGGGCTTCCTGCGCGCGTCTCCTGCGCTCTGACTTCCCGATTCCGGATATGGTGAGCGCCAGTTCCACATTGGCGAGGATGGTCTGATGGGGGATCAGGTTATAGCTCTGGAACACAAATCCAATCGTATGATTCCGGTAGGAATCCCAGTCCCGGTCTTTGTATTTTTCCGTGGAAATGCCGTTGATGATAAGGGCGCCGCTGTCATAGCGGTCCAGCCCTCCGATGATATTTAACAGCGTCGTCTTTCCCGAGCCGCTGGGACCCAGTATAGCGACGAATTCGTTGTCTCGCAGGTTCAGGCTCACATGGTCCAGCGCCTTCTGGATGAGGCTTCCTGTCCGGTATTCCTTACAGATGTCTTTCATCTGAAGCATGCAAAAGTTCCCCTTTCCGATGTCAGGCGCCGTCCGCGCGCCGCGCTTCCTGTCGGTGTTATTATAGCGGATATCCGCTGTTTTGTCACCGAAATACACAAATTTTACATACTTCGCATCTGCATTTTATCTTTTAAGGATTGATTTATGGTATGATAAAGATATTGAAAAACAGAAGACTTCCGCGCGGAACTGTCGGCGGCAGTCAGAACATACAGAAAAGAGGGTTTTTATGACAGATGTTTATTTTATTCAGACAGATGCTGATTTTACAAAAACCGAAAAAAAACTGATTAATTTCATCATCGCAAATCCTGCTCAATTTATCCGCATGACGATTGGGGACGTAGCCCGGACCATTGGAAGCTCCGAACCTACAGTCTCCCGATTTGCCCGGCACTGCGGTTACTCGGACTTCAAGGAACTCAAACACCGTATCTGCACCCACCTGACAGAGGAGAATCCCCCAGCGGGCAAACTGAACTTCACGCTGGAAAGCGGGGATTCCGGCACACCGTGCGGTTTTCTCAGACGGCAGCAGTACTGCATTGAGAAAACGCTGGAATTTCTTGATAGCGCTGCTCTTGATAACGCCGCGCGCGCCATCGGAGAAGCAGAAAATATCTATATCTACGCCAAAGGTGCGGCGGTGTCCATGGGCGAGCTGCTGCGTTTCCGGGTCAGCCGCTTCGGAAAACGGACAATACTACTCCCCTCCGGAAGCTCCGAACTGTTTGAATATATGAATTTCTTTACGGAGAAGGACCTTCTGATCCTCTTCGGATTCCAGAAGACGTCCAGGGAAGCGCAGGTGCTGCTGGATTACCAGAAAAAAATCCGCTGCCGCTGCATCTTTTTTACGAGCCGCCTCTACAGCACGCTGGACCCGGAGACCGTAATCCCGCTGTACGTGTACCGGGGCGAGCCTTCGGAGTACCATTCCATGGCGGCTCCCGCCGCAGTGCTGGACGCGCTCGTGGTGCTGCTGGGCGCTCAGATGGGCGCTCAGTCATCAGAATATCTGGAAAATCTCTACCGGCTGAAGGAACATTATAAAGCGGAAATCCCACGGTGATTTGTATCACCGCGCGGGATTTCCGCTTTTTTTCTGTTTTTCTTTCTCTACTGTATTTCTTTTCCTGTTTTTTGCTCCGGTTCTATCACACTCAGATTTCCGCGCCTTTGAGCAGCACGGACACATAATCCCCGCCGAGGGTGTCAATCTCCTTGAGCGCCCGCTTCAGGATGCCGGCCGTCTCCACTTTGAAGTCCAACATCCCCGACAGTTCAATCCGGTACGCTCCTGCCGCGATCTCTTCGGAGAGGTCCTGTACGGTGTTTACCGTCCGCTCGAACTCGTTGTACACGCAGCCGTACTGGAAAGACTGATGGGTATCACTTCCAGCCACGAGCGGTTTGTGCAGGCGTTCTGACAGCGCTTTCATCTGACACATCGTCCCTTCTCGGTCCCTTGCGAGATCTTTTCCGTTCACATCGAGGAAAAAGAAGCGCTTCAGCATGTCCGCGGGAAGTTCCGGGATGCGACCGCCCGCCCGATAGGGGTGTCCTGCCCCGAAAATTACCGGGTATTCCCCGACCATCTCCGCAAGCTGTGCGAACGGAAGGAATCGGTCCTTTTCCTTGTGCGGCTCCAACCGGCGGTTCATCTCCAGGATGCACTCCACAGGTCCGATTACAAGCGTGTGACCGCCCTCCAGAATATCCGTCTCCATCCCCGGAAAGATGCGGAAGCCGTCCTCTGTGACCAGACTGTCCCCGTCGCGGTCGCATTGCCCGGATATGTACCGGTATAATTCTGAGAACCCGAGCGTATTGAAATGTTCGGTCAGGCAGAGCGCGTCCAGTCCGGCTCTTTTTGCTTCCCGGAAAAGCCAGTCTGTGTATTCTCTTGAAAAGGGAAGCTTTTTTGCCAGCTTCCCGTGCGTATGGAAATCAATTTTCATGTTCTGCTCACCTCGATATCAGTACTGACAGCAAAAGGTCCGCGCACACCCACACTGCCGAAATTCCGATGAACATCAAATCTGCGCGCGTGATTTTCAGCATGGAAAGCTTCATCCTCCGGACCGCCGGATTCTGTATGGAATAGCGGTAGCCCCGCAGTTCCAGCGCCTCAACCGTAGTCCTGGAACGCTTCGCCGTGTTGAGCATCAGCGGATAGAACGACTGGATAATCATTTTGACCTGATAGCCAAGATACCGGATTTTTCCGATAAAGCCTTCTTTCTTCGGCGGGCATCCCCGCAGTCTGTAGGAAAGAAGAATATTCTGGAACTCTTCCATCAGGACCGGAAGGATGCGGTATGCAAACGAGATGGAAAAAGAGAGCTGCCCGGGACAGCCGAACCAGAGCATCCCGTTGGCAAGCCGGTCCGGATTCAGCCCGGAAAATACCGTAATGGACGCCAGAGACACGATCGCGACCTTCAGCGTCATCACAAGGAGCGGAGCCGCAGTATCCAGGCTGCCCCCGAAAAACAGAGCAGCGATAAACAGATACCCGGTCTGCGAAAACACACCCAGGCAGAATAAGAACAGCACCAGAGGCGCGATCCTTGCCGCCTTTGTCGTCATGACGACAAAAAGAAAAAGACCGAGCAGGAACACAACATCATTTAAGAACCACGGCACCAGCCCGAAGAACAGGTACCAGACAAGAAGCACCCTCGGGTCCAGTCCTGCGATCACGGTATCGTCGTTGCCATAAGCGTTTTTCAGCACCTGATTTCTCAGGTAGTCTATCGAAAACTTATCCAGTATGTTTTCTGTCAGTTTACGCATATTTTTCACCCCGGAAATATTCCGTAAAATCATCGATCGTGAAACAGGAATCCTCGATTCCCAGTTCCCTCGCCATATCGTAAATCTGCGGAGGACGGATTCCAACCTGCCGGCGTACATACATGTCTGCAAAGATATCCTCCTTCGGTCCATCCGCGATGACATATCCGGACGAAAGGACGATGATGCGCTCTGCCCAGTCACAGACAAGCTGCATGTCATGCGTCGCGATCACCACCGTATCCGTCACGCCTTTGAGCAT
The DNA here is from genome assembly GCA_019117125.1 of Candidatus Mediterraneibacter merdipullorum. Classification (GTDB taxonomy): domain Bacteria; phylum Bacillota; class Clostridia; order Lachnospirales; family Lachnospiraceae; genus Mediterraneibacter; species Mediterraneibacter merdipullorum. Next base: position 26,479 of record DXAL01000022.1, on the reverse strand, counting down.
CTGCAGCGTCTTCATAATCTCCCGCCTCGTGGCGATATCCAGATTCGCCGTGGGCTCGTCCAGTAGAAGAATCTCCGGATTAAGCGCGATCCCGACTGCCAGCGACGCCCTGCGCATCTGTCCGCCGGACAGGAGCCGTCCGTCCCGGTCTGCAAGTTCCGTGAGACGGAACATTTCCAGAAGTTCCTCGGTCCTCTTCTCATAATTCTCCGTCTTCCGAACCTGCATCGCGTACTCGATGTCTCTGCGAATGGAATCTTTGATGAACATTTCCTCCGGATTCTGATAGACCATGGAAATCGTCCGTCCCATCTCCTCCTTCGGAATATCCGCAGCCGGGACGCCGTTTAAAAGCACCCTGCCCTCTTCCGGGCGGATCAGTCCCATCAGAAGCTTGAGCATGGTAGATTTTCCGGCGCCGTTGGAACCGATCAGGGCAATCTTCTCTCCCTTTCCAATCTTCAGGGAAAATCCGTCGAAAATCTTCGGAGGCTCTCCCTTGACAGCGCGGTACGTCACCGTCACGTTCTCAAACCCGGCGGTCAGCTCCCGCTCTGCGGCCATTTGCTGCGTATACCGCTTCACAGCGCCTTTCTTCCGGAGGATAGGAGCAAATATCCCGACTCCTTCCCCGATGTCTACAGGAAGCCGCTCTTCAAGGGAGAGCAGCCCTTCCTTCTTCAGCCGTTCCGCAGCGACTGCGACCTGAGGCGGGAAGATGTTGCACTTCCTCAGTTCTTCCGTGCGCCGCATCGCCTCCTTTGCCGGGAGCTTCCACTGCGCGGCGCCATCTTTAATCAGAAGGACGTTCTTGCAGTATTTAGTAATATATTCTGTATGGTGTTCAATCACAATGATCGTCTTGCCGAACGTTTCATTCAATTCTCTGAGCACTTCATAGATTCCGTCCGCATGCGCCGGGTCCAGCTGTGCAATCGGCTCGTCAAGGATCAGGATATCCGGGCTCAACGCCGTTGTGCCAGCGAGCGCCAGCAGATGCTTCTGTCCACCGGAGAGCTGCCATACGTAATCATCTGTTTTCGATTCCAGCCCGCAGACCTTGAGCGCCTCTTTCCCCTTTGCCTCATAATCTTCCATTGCATAATTCAGACAGGCATACGAAGCGTCTTCCAGCACGGTGGGACAGACGATCTGATTCTCAAAATCCTGATACACATAGCCTGCTTTTTTTGCGAGCGTGCCGATCTCCTGCTCCTTCGTATTCATTCCGTCAACCAGTACCTCGCCCGTCATATCCCCCGCGATAAAATGAGGGATCAATCCGTTGATTGTCTTACAAAGAGTAGATTTCCCGCAGCCATTGTTGCCTACAACTGCAAGGAAATCCCCTTTCTCAATATCTGCCGTCAGATGTTTCAGTGTGGGAGACGATGCTCCTGGATATGTAAATGTCAGGTCTCTGATTTCGATTATGTTCACTTCTGCACCTTCTTACACGGTTTCTTTCGATGAAGCTGCTTTGCTGCGGATTACGCCAATCGTAATCAGAGCGATAACTGCCGCGACGATGATTGCGACGATGATTGCGCTGCTGCTTTCCGCCCATGCCGCTTCCCAGTCGATCAGTTCGTATCCGCCGGACGCCAGCAGTTCTGCGGCGATTGCAGCAGCAAATCCGACGATGCTCAATACGACGCCCTTTACCGGGATCGGAGACGCGGACATGTTCTCTGCGTTACGCGGCTTCATGCCGAGCAGAGGTTCAATCTTCCCGTACAGCTTCGGCACGAGGAACAGCGTCGGAAGCATACAGAACAGAATACCTGAGAACAGGACGTCATTGAGGAATGCAAAACCTTCTGTGAAGAATACGCTCTCCGGCAGTCCGGGAACTGCCTCAAACTCCTCCACCGCGAACTGAACTTTCAGAATGTCCACCACGCAGCCCATGAACTGCTGCACGATCACGCCAAGGATTGCTGCACCGGCTACTACTGCTCTGTTCAGCGGATTTTTCGCCAGACGGCCTGCAATGTACACGCCAATCGTCACAGTCAGGAATTTCTCCAGCTCTCCGAGCCCGCCGAACTGTCCCAGCATAATCTCACTGAAGACCAGTTCTCCTGTCGCCGCACCCAGACCTGCCGAGAGCGGGTCAAACAGCATCGCCAGTGTCAGTGGTATGAACAGGAAGTACTCAACCGAAAATTCCACGATTCCCACCTGAAAAGACGGAATCAGCTCTGTGAACAAAGTTGCAAGCCCATAAAGGGACATGGAAAGAACAAATACCATCAGTTTCTGCGACTGTGTGATTTTGTTTTCCGGATTCATCATTATCTCCTCCATTACTCTCTTAATCATAGTTATCTTTCACTGCAAAGCCATTATATCTTTCCATCATTTCCAGAGATAGCGTAATATCATAAAATGTAAGTAAAATTTTCGTAAATCAATAAATGTAATTTAATTTTCATTTCATTCCTGTCAAAACACAAAAAAAGGGCGGCAGATTACCACCCTTCCATGAAAAAAAGTGCCGCACCCGCGCCTTTTCCGACTGCGATGCTTATCGTAAAAGCTGCCAGGTACCGGACCATCCGGGCACGGCGTAAAAATACGGGGAACACATTGAGGATTTCCGAGAGCGCCATCGCCCAACATCCCACAAAGATGCCGGAAAACAGCCCGACCACGCCAAGTCCGAGCTGCCCGAGCGGCACCGGGAAGCGGAAGATATACACTAGGCTTCCGAAGATTCCTCCCAGCGCCGCACAGTCTTCATAAAACAGGATGTGGTCTCCCGTGTGCGTCCGGTCGGCGAAATCCGCGACCACACCCAGCTCCACGATAAAGGCAAAGAGCCCTCCCGCCGACGCGATGCCCGCGCTAATCCCTGCGAATGCCAGAAGTGTCTGGCGTGCCGCCGCTTCCCACATCGAGCTCCTCTCCTTTCCGCGCCGCATCCTCTGCCAGTGTGGTCTGGATATCATTTTCATACAGGCGCATCTGTATCTCCATGGGCGTGGGGTCCACAGTAAACCGCTTCCTGCCGAAATGATTGAAAAAAATCAGGATGCCCGCCGTCACCCCGGCAGAATAGGAGATTTCCATGACGCCGAAGCCATCGGTCTCTTCTCCGGTGACAAAGGTGCTGATCTGCCCGAAGAGCTTTGTCACGTCCACATCATTGTTGAACGCCATGATGGAAAAAGCGGCGCCGAAAAACGTCACCGCCGCCACAAACAGCGTTTTTGCGATGTGCCAGAAAGGCGCCGGCGTCTTCTGGTCCTCATAGGTCACGATGATATCCGTCTCTCCCAGATTTCGGATATCCAACCGGGGATATTGTCCGTGTATCTTCGCGATGATGTCCAGGATGGACACCACACAGCGCTGTCTCCCGGTCTTCTGGAATTTCAGCAGCTTCACCGCACGTATCCCGGGGAGGAGCGAACGGTCTGCGCATTCCATGTCCAGCACATCCCCGGCTTTCACATCCGGCGATGTGACTTCCACGTTCCGGCCCCCGCTGATATAGAGCACCGCCTTCTCAGATGACACGGCAGACCACCCCTTCTTCCGCCTGCTGCCCGATGAGGAATCCTTCCCTTTCTTCCGCCTGCCGCTCGATGAGGAATCCTTCCCCTTCTTCCGCCTGCCGCTCGATGAGGAATCCTTCCCCGGACGGCGCCTGGGCATCGCTCAGATACCAGGCAAGCCCTGCCACCACCGCTGCCAGCACGAGGATGAGCAGGCACAGCCATATCTTTCTCTTTCCGTCTTCCATTGCATCCACCCTGCCTTTTCGTTCTTCCACAGTTTTATTATCCGGCATTGCGCCCGGATTATACATGCTACAGGCAGATTTTTTTCCGGAGGTCGGACATGATGCGCTTTTCCATGCGCGAGACCTGTACCTGCGATATCCCAAGAAGCTTCCCCACATCCGACTGGGTCCGGTCCCCGAAGTACCGGAGCCAGATGAGGCGGCGTTCCCGGACGTCCAGTGTTTCCAGGAGTTCTTTGACAAGCATCCGGTCAAGGAGCTTCTCTTCCTGTTTTTCTTTTTCTTCAATCTTGTCCATCAGAAGGACCTCGCTCCCCTCTTTCTGCAGGACGGGTCTGTAAAGCGACTCCACCTCGAGCCCTGCCTCCATCGCCTGCATCAGTTCCTCCTTTTCCACGCCCAGTTCCCCGGAAAGCTCTGCGACCGTCGGCTCTCTCCCCAGCCTGCGCGTCAGCTCCTCCCCTGCCTGGAAGCATTTCCTGGACAGGTCTTTTAAGGACCGGCTCACTTTGATCATCCCGTCGTCCCGCAGGAAGCGTTTGATTTCCCCGGATATCATCGGCACGGCATAGGTGGAGAATTTTACGTCAAAGGACAGGTCGAATTTGTCGATTGCTTTTAAAAGCCCGATGCTCCCAATCTGAAAGAGGTCCTCCGCCTCTGTCCCCCTGCCGCAAAACCGCTTCACGACGCACCAGACCAGCCCTGTATTTTCCTTTACGAGCTGCTCTCTCGCTTCTTTATCCCCGTCGTGTGATTTTCTTATCAAAGCGATTGTGTGGTCCATATCTCCCTTCCTTTTCCGATGGTCTTTGTCATCGTCACGCGGGTCCCTCTGCCCGGCTCAGAGTCTACCTCCAGGCTGTCCATGAAGGCTTCCATAAAAGCGAATCCCATTCCGGAACGGTCCTGCTCCGGCTTCGTCGTGTACATGGGCTGCATGGCTTCCTGTACATTGGGGATGCCTTTCCCCGTATCGCATACTTCCACGGTAAAGAGATTTTCCCGGATGCTGCACCGGATGCGCACCTTGTGCACCTCTTTTTCATAGCCGTGTATCACTGCATTGGTCACCGCTTCGGAGACTGCCGTCTTGACGTCCGCCACCTCTTCCACCGTGGGGTTGAGCTGGGTCAGGAAGGCCGCCACCGCGACCCGCGCGAACCCCTCGTTTTCCGATCTGCTGTCAAATATGATTTCCATCTCATTCGTATGCTTCATACTGTTTCCTCCTCATAAATCTGCATGATTTTTGTCACTCCCGACAATGTCAGTATCTTCCGGATGCGTTCGTTCGCATGGACCGCCCACACTTCGCCTCCGAGCAGGCTGATGGTCTTATACCTCCCCATGATGACCCCGATCCCGGAACTGTCCATAAAGTCTGTTTTTTCAAAATCAAATATCACATACCGGATGTGATGCCTGTCTATCACTGCGTCCGCCTCTCTTTTGATGTCCTCCGCGTTGTGGTCGTCCACTTCGCGGGGCAGATAGACGGTAAGGCAGTTTTCCTGAACCTGATATTTCATACTGCTCCTCCTCACCCGAACAGGATGCACGGACTTTTTGCCCGCTGCCGCCGCAAAAAGAAAAGGATATGCATCTTCTGTGCATATCCTTTTCTTTCGTACCTGTTCTTCTCTCTGTCTGTTTTCTTATCTGATGCAGTCTGTCCTGCTCCTGCGCCCGCCTATTCGGACGCGTCTTCTCCTTCTTCCCCGTCCGCCTGTTCATCCGCGGATGCGCGAAGTGCGTCCAGCTGTTCCTGTGCCTCCTTTGCGGAGTCGGAATCTCCGTGCTTCTCCAGGAATTTTTCAAACCATGCCGCCGCCTTGTCGTCATCGCCGTTCCCCAGATAAGCCTCCGCCAGATGGAACATCGCCTGTCCGCCGTTATATTCCGAATCCATCCGGACAACCTTGTGGAACGAATCCACGGCAGCCTGATAATTTCCAACCTCAAGAGACTCTGTCCCCGAGGAGTAGCTGCTGCTGCATGCGGAAGGATAGACAAGCTCCGTCATCTCGTCGTAGCGCTCCTGTCCCTTTTCGCCCAGCGTATCCCGGTCAATGCCAAGAAGGCTGTCCGACATATCCGAGTAGCTCTGCTCCCCTGAACTGTACTGGGATACGACAGACATCAGGTTCTCATAACTCTCCTGCGTCGTCTGCGCCACATTGGCGTCCGCCTCCACTTCCTCGCCGGTCGCCCGGTAATTCTCCAGCGTCCTCGTCTGGGCGCTGACCTGGGCTTCCAGGGATTTGACCTGGTCGCTGTACTCCCGCATCTGTTCATTCATGCGCTCATTCTCGGACTGGTTCACTGCCGGAGCCACGAGGAACCAGATGAGAGCCGCTCCGATGGCAGCTCCGATGAAGATATTCGCCACGGCGAGATGGCTTGCCATCTCCCGTATCCGGGAGTGCTTCGGCTGGATGATGGTCTCATTGCCGAGACTGTACTCTACCGCGTCTTCTTTCTTTTTCGCAGTCCTGCGTCTCTGCTTCCCCCTCTGATGGGTCAGCTCGTGCATATATTTCAGCGTAATCTCATTGCCTGTATCCAGCTTGCGCGCCAGCCTGACCATCTGCCTTGCCCGCGTATACTGCCCGGTATGCAGGTACAGAAGCGCCAGGAGCTGATGCGCCTTTAAAAAGGTGGGGTGCGCCGCCGTCACCTGCTTGAGCTGGATGACCGCCAGGTCTTCCCCGTTCTGCCGGCAGTATGTAAGGCACTGATTGTATTTCCGGATGGCAAGGTCCACTGTCTCCAGTTCCTTCGCCGCTGCCTGCACGGTCCGGATATAATAATCCGCGATATTGTCGCGGGGGCGCAGGTTCTTGCTGATAATCCACTCCACCAGCGCTTCCGGGACTTCCCCGACCCCGTAATATACGAGGCCGAGCAGATTCCTTGCCGCGATATTTTCCCGGTTGAACTGCAGGCTTCGCCTGAGCGAACTGACCGCGCCGGACATATCACGTATCTGTGCCCGCCTCAGCCCGTCGTTATACCAGTAGTTCGACTGGTATACGATTTTTTTCGTATAATCCATCTGAATCCACCACTATCTTTCTGTCTTTTTCTGGTCCATGACCTGCTTGAGAAGGTCTGTCATGTCAGAAAGGTCTTCCTGGTATACAGCGTCCTCGATTTCTCCAACCTCGAGGCTCGGTTTAAATTTCTTTAATTCTTCTTCATAATCCAGCATCTTCTCCAACCTCCTGTATCCGTTTCTTTATCTCCCCTGCCAGGTACAGCGAACCGAGACAGTATATCCTCCGTCCGCCCCTGTGTCCGAGCGCATATTCAAGCGCCTTTTGGACTGTATCCGCCGCCGCGACCGGACGGTCTGTATACTTCCGGAAAATGCGTTCCAGTTCTTCTGCCTTTACGCCTCTTTCCCCGCCCACTTCCGTCACGACATACATCGCGGCGTCCACGCTGCGGCACAGATACTCTGCCATTTTCTCATATTCTTTATCTTTCACTGCGGAAAACAGAATGATGCTTCCGCTCTCCTCTTTCGGGATGCTCTGCGCGAAGGCTTCGACCGCGCTGATATTGTGGGCGCCGTCAATCCATACCCCGGGCATCACTTCCTCCATCCTGCCCTCCCACTTCAGGGAGGCAAGCACAGCCCTCCACCTTTCCGGACGGCCTTCTTCCCCGAACAGATACCGCATCACCTCCATCGCCAGCATGGCGTTCTGAGGCTGGTAGATGCCGGTATTGTTCAGTGTCCACGTGGTAGTTCCATAATAAGCACTGGAACAGGAAAATGCAATATGTTTGTCCTCTGTTCCGAGAATTTCGTACGCATCTTTCCCGATTTTTTTACAGAAACTCTTCTGTTTCTCTGCCGTGCGCTCGATGACTTTGTCGCTTTCCCGGGAGGAATGGGCGTAGAATACCGGTACGCCCGGACGGATGATGCCCGCCTTCTCCTCTGCGATGGATGAAAGCGTCTCTCCCAGATATTTCATATGGTCATATCCGATGGATGTGATGACGCAGACAAGCGGAGGCTCCACCGCACTGGTGGCGTCCAGCCTCCCGCCAAGCCCCGTCTCCAGCACAGCGTATTCCACCTCTGCCTCATCAAACGCGCACAGCGCCATGCCCAGAAGGAATTCAAAAAAGGTCGGATGAGAGAGTCCTTCCTCTCCCATCCGCCTGACCGCTTTCATCGTCCGCTCAAAAGCACGGCAGAATGTGCCGTCGTCCACCGGTTTCCCGTCGATGGCGATGCGCTCGTTCAGCCGGACCAGGTGGGGCGAGGTAAAAAGCCCCACATGCTTCTCTTCCGCCGTGAGCATCCCGGTGAGATAGGCGCACACAGAGCCTTTCCCGTTGGTGCCCGCCACATGGATGACCTTTAATCCGCGCTCCGGATTTCCCAGATACTTCAGGAACTCTTTCGTGTGGACTGCATCATTTTTCTTCGTGAACCTGGGAATCCCCAGGATATAATCCGCTGCCTCGCTGTACGTCATTCTCCCTGCTCTTCTTCCTGGGCTGCAAACGCCTGCCGCCCGTTCTCAGGCGCGTCCGGCTCCCGCGGGATTTCCGTAAGGGCGCCGTCGCTGTACTCATAGGTTTTCGACTCCCGGAAAATGGTATTGCTGGAGCCCACCTGCGCCACCATGACCGTATCGCCATCCGATATCTCCGACTCCTTCAGGTCCAGCCGCGTATTGTTCAGGAACGTGGTCGCCTGCTTCTCGCCGTTGATATAGACCTTGCTCTGCTTGGTGAAATTTTCTCCGTATACCGTATACGTGGTCCCGTCCGCCTGCACGACAAACTGGGATATCTCCGCATCTTTCACGCCCATCACCATGTGGGGTTCTATGAGCGGGGCGCCGTGCGTCTCATAGACATACTGGTCGCCATACATCATATCGTACTGGAGCAGTTCCAGGTCCGCAAGATAATCCTTCGTCTCCCTTCGCTGCTGATGGTAGTTGAATACCGTGCCGGAATGGATGTCCAGGCGGTCAAAGACTTCCGCCATAATCTGGTATGCAGCGATATTGCCGTCCTTTTTCTCCAGCCCGATATTGTCCCATATCACATAGTTCGTATTGTAGAGATAACGGCTCTTCAAATCCTTTGCTTCCAGGTCCATGGTCGGGAGATGGTCGCCGTAGAAGACGAGCACAGTCGGTTCATTCCTGGATTCCACCGCCTCGATGAGTTCCCCTGCGAACTTGTCCATCTCATGGACCAGATTCACATAGTACTCCCATGCATTGCGCTCTCCCTCATCCTCAACACCGCTGACGATAATCTCCGGATTGTCCAGCACCTTCTCCGTGGGATATTCTCCGTGTCCCTCCACACTGACGGTAAAGACGAAATCCTGCCCTTCCGTGGTGTCCATGGACTCCATGATGTTCGGCACGAGGATATCATCTGTCGCCCAGCCTTTGGGCGTCGTCTGGAGGATGTTCATAAACTCTTTGCTCGTATAATGGTCGAATCCCATATTGTTGAACACCTGGGCGCGGCTGTAGAAGTTGCCGCCGTTGTTGTGGAGCGCCTCCGCCCCGTACCCGAGCTGCTTCAGCGCGGAAGCCGCGCTCTCCAGCGGATGGAACTTGGCATAGGTTTTGTACGGGTACTCCCCGGGGCCGAAGAACCGCATGCTCATCCCCGTGAGCACCTCATACTCTGTATTCGCCGTTCCGGCGCCCACGGAAGGCACCTTGAAATAACCGGTGGAATACTCTTTGAACAGCTTCCTCAGGTTCGGGATGGGGTCCTCCGAAAACCTCAGCCACTCTACTTCCGTCGGGTCAAAGAAAGATTCCAGCTGGACGAAGATGATATTGGGCATCTCATCTTCCGAAAGTCCGGTGGAGCTCTCTGTGAGGGCTCCGTCCCCGCTGATATCGTTCATCGTCTCCTCACCGTATCCCGCCGGCTCATTGATGCCGGTATTAAACAGGCTGGCGGAAAAGCAGTAGGGGAATCCGTAGTCCTCGTATGCGAACGCGATGTTCCCGAAATAATTGGATATCACCCGCTTGTCGATGGCTTCATCAGTCAGCCACAGGCAGGCGAGAAAAGAAACCGCCACGCCGCCCAGGGCGATGACCCGGTGCATCTTTCCGGTAAACTGACCGCCCCTGCGCCACATAGAGACAATCCAGAAGACCACCGCCACCACGCCGATGATAATCATGATGAGCTCAAAGGCATTAAAATAATTCCCGGTCAGCTCCAGTGCGTCCGAGAGCACCTTGAGGTCCTGGGCGTTAAACGGCGTGACTCTCTTCGTGAGAAGATATCCGTTGCACGTCCCCAGGAACAGCCAGAATACACTGATCAGGATGCGGACGAACACCCGCCTCCTCACCAGGTATACGATGGAAAACGTGGCAAAAATCATAAACGCATTATACAGAAACACCAGCGGCGTCCCGGTCAGATAGTCCCACGCCTCAAAAACAGACAGGCGCGAGATGACCTCAATCAGGAAATTGATGACGCATGCCAGGAGAAAATGGAGCGGCAGCGACAGCCGGTTCATCCATTTGTAGACCGGCTGCATCTTCCGGGCGAAAGGGCTGTTGCGCCGCTCTTCCAGGATGCGCTGCCTGCGCGCCTTTTTCTCTTTAAAATGCCGTTTGATGTCTTCTTTTTTCAGATTTCTGACTTTTGTGAAAAATCCTCTGATATCCGGTTTCTTTATACGAATCTGTTTCATCCGAGACCTTCCATTCTCTCTTTCACCTGTGCGAGCATCTGCGTGTACTTCTCAAGTTTGTCACGCTCCGCCTGCACTTTGTCTGCCGGCGCCTTGCACACGAACTTCTCATTCGAGAGCATCCCCTGCGCCCGCCTGATTTCTTTGTTCAGTCTGTCCTCTTCCTTTAAGAGCCGCTCCCGCTCCTGCTCAAAGTCCACAAGGTCTTCCAGCGGCAGGTAGACCACCGCATCCGGCACGACCACAGATACCGCGCTGTCCGCGATGCCCGTCTGATCTGCCTGGAGCAGGATTTCACCGGCCATCATCAGCGGCTTTGCAGACTCGCTGACTGCGCGGATGCCGGCGGTGAGCGCTTCCTGGTCGGAGACGATGCAGACTTTTGTCTTCCTGCTGTTCGGCACATCCATCTCCGAGCGGATGTTGCGGATGCCTTTTATAATGGCTTTCACATGCTCCATCACGTTCTCATCCGCCGGGAAGTTCCATGCCTCCTTATACCGCGGCCACTCTGACATCATCAGCGACTCTTCCTCCGGTACGAGGGCGCTGTAGATTTCTTCCGTGATAAACGGCATGAACGGATGAAGCAGCTTCAGTGCCTGTCCGAGCACTGTCTTTAACACCCAGAGCACGCAGCTGGCAGCCGCCGGGTCTTCCTCCGCGCGGTAGATGCGGTGCTTCGCCAGCTCCACATACCAGTCGCAGAATTCGTCCCAGATAAAGTCGTAGACCTTCTGCACCGCGATGCCAAGTTCATATTTGTCCATGTTCTCGGTCACGTCTTTTGCCAGCGTGTTCACCGCGGAGAGAATCCAGCGGTCCGCCGGCGTCAGAAGAGCATCGTCCGGCTTTTCGATGACCGCCTCTTCTTTCATATTCATCAGGATGAAGCGGGATGCGTTCCATACCTTATTTGCAAAATTCCGGCTCGCCTCGACCCGTTCATTGTAGAAGCGCATGTCGTTGCCCGGCGCGTTTCCGGTCACAAGGGTCAGCCTCAGGGCATCCGCGCCGTACTTGTCGATAATCTCCAGCGGGTCGATGCCGTTCCCCAGGGATTTGCTCATCTTGCGCCCGAGGGAATCCCGCACGAGCCCGTGTATGAGCACGGTGTGGAAGGGTGATCTCCCGGTATGGGCATAGCCGGAAAATACCATGCGGATGACCCAGAAGAAGATGATGTCATATCCGGTCACAAGCACGTCCGTCGGATAGAAATAATCCAGGTCCTCCGTCTTCTCGGGCCAGCCCAGCGTAGAGAAGGGCCACAGGGCAGAGGAGAACCAGGTGTCCAGCGTGTCCTCATCCTGCGTGAAATGGGTGCATCCGCAGTGAGGACACTTCTCAGGCGCGTGCCGGTCCACGACGAACTCCCCGCACTCGTCGCAGTAATATGCAGGGATGCGGTGTCCCCACCAGATCTGGCGGGAGATGCACCAGTCCTTGATATTCTCCAGCCAGTGCAGGTAAATCTTGTCAAACCGGTCCGGGACAAACTTAAGCTCCCCTGTCTTCAGCGCACGGATGGCAGGCTTTGCCAGCTCATCCATCCGCACGAACCACTGCTGCTTGATGAGGGGCTCCACCGTCGTGCCGCACCGGTCGTGGGTTCCGACCGCATGAGTGTGTGGAACGACTTTGACAAGATAGCCCTGCTTATCCAGTTCCTCCACAATGGCTTTTCTCGCCTCATACCGGTCCATGCCCGCATATCTGCCGCCGTTCTCATTGATGGTGGCGTCATCGTTCATGATGTTGATTTCCGGCAGGTTGTGGCGTTTGCCCACTTCAAAGTCATTGGGGTCATGTGCCGGCGTAATCTTCACCGCTCCTGTCCCGAACTCTTTATCTACATAGTAGTCCGCCACAATGGGGATTTCCCGTCCGACAAGAGGAAGGAGCACATTCTTTCCGATGATGTCCTGATACCGCTCGTCATCCGGGTGCACTGCGATGGCGGTATCTCCCAGCATGGTCTCCGGACGGGTGGTCGCAATCTCCAGGAAACGGTCCGTGCCCACGATGGGGTATTTGATGTGCCAGAAATGTCCCTCCTGTTCCTCATGCTCCACCTCTGCATCAGACAGGGAAGTCTTACACTTCGGGCACCAGTTGATGATTCTGGAGCCTTTGTAGATATATCCTTTTTTGTACAGGCTGATAAAGACTTCCTCGACTGCCCTGGAGCATCCCTCGTCCATGGTGAAACGCTCTCTGTCCCAGTCGCAGGAAATCCCCAGCTTCTTGAGCTGGTTCTCAATGGTGCCTGCATACTCTTCCTTCCACTGCCAGGTGCGCTTTAAGAAGCCCTCGCGTCCCAGTTCCTTCTTGTCGATTCCCTCTTCCTTGAGCTGGTTCGTCACCTTCACTTCCGTGGAAATCGCGGCGTGGTCCGTCCCCGGAACCCACAGCGCATTATATCCTTCCATCCTCTTATAGCGGATGAGGATATCCTGGAGCGTATTGTCCAGGGCATGACCCATGTGCAGCTTGCCCGTGATGTTCGGAGGCGGCATCACCGTTGTAAACGGCTTCCTGCTCCGGTCCACTTCCGCGTGGAAATACTTGTTTTCACACCACTTCTCATACAGCTTTTCCTCGATTGCCTTCGGGTCGTATGTCTTTGCCAGTTCTCTGCTCATCGTATTCTCCTTTTATCTCCCTCTGTGCTCTGCCTTTTCTGCACTTTACTTTATCGTCCGCCTCTTTCCCTTTTGCCTGTTCACTGTTTTTTCACAGTAAAAAAACGAACGCCCTTTACATCACGTAAAGGGCGAGGATTCCGCGGTACCACCTTATTTCACATATTCCCTCTCCGGCAGACAGACGCCGGGACATGAAATACATCTCTTCAGTCCTGTAACGTGGACCACTCCGGGACAGCTTACCTGCAGCGTCTGCCTGATCATTGCGGCGGACCTGCCATTCAGCCATCCGGTTCAAAAGCTACCTTCCACTGCCCGTCCCCCGGACCGCCTTCCAGCCGCCTCCCGTCCTTCATCCGCACGGCGTCCGTGCGGCGTCACGGCGGGAAATACGGGCAGTCCTCTCTGTCGGGAGAAACAGTGTACTCCTCTTCCTCGTCACCTTTGTTACAATAATATTAACTAAAAATGAACTATCAAATACTATAGTCGTAAAGGACGGATTTGTCAAGAAGATTAGGCAAACTTAAGAAAGCATTTAGAAATTCATCTCTCGTCTGTCATATCCTCGATCATCCCCACGATATCGTATCCGTAATCATCGCCCGTCGCCCACCCGAGCCCCTCGGGATTCTCCTGCTGACCGAGCCATTCCACATAAGGCGCAGAGCCTTTCTTTACATACTCATAGCGGTCGTCCACACATTCCCGCACAAGGGCGTCTTCCGTGGCATACGCCTTGAGATGCTGAATCTGGGCACGTATCCCGGTCTGCACATCCGGATAGGAATTTCCGGGCACGCCGTTCCCCGTCGTCCCGATTCCCGCGAAGTTGAACTGCCCGATGGATGCGTCCCCGCCATACTGGAGGAATCCGGTCTCCTTCATCGTCTGTGCAAAGGCGACTTCCGGGCGCACGCCTTCCACCTGCGCCTCGTCATAATACATCTGGCAGAACGTCTCGATGGAATCCGCGCCGCCCTCTCCAAGCTCTTCCGCCGGATACTCCCTTCCGGATGTCAGGAAATAGTCCACCATCTCCTGCACGGTCACGTCACTGCTTCCCATGATGGGATACTGCCCGTCCGCAGATGCCTCCCGGACCGCTTCGCTCCCGGAACCATTGTCTGCCTCCGGAGCATCTTCCTGCGCCTCTTTCTCAGACGCGGTCTGTCCCGTCTCCTTCCCGGCAGGGCGGTCAAACAGACCTTTCGCTCCGGCAAGTCCCAGTGTGAGGACGAGAAGGACGGCAAGTCCGAGCTCCATATAGAATTGTCCTCTCCTTCTGTTCTGTTCCATATTTTCCACACCTCTGTCCCTGCTCCACTGCGGCAGACTGTTCCTTCTATATATATTTAGGAAGAGACCGGGATATGCCCCTCCCTTCCCGGCGCACTCCCGGTCATATCCGTTTCGGTCTGCAACCGGTTATATCCGTTCCAGCATTACTTCCACGACACCGCCGCAGACCATGCCTTCCTCTTCTGCCGCATCCGCCGTCAGATTCACGGTGCATATCTGAAAATCCGAATCGCCGGTGCGCATCATGAGGAGCGCCTTCTGTATGATTTCGCTCTCGATACAGCCTCCTCCTATGGTATCCACGGTGCTCCCGTCCTCAAAAACCAGCATCTTCGTCCCGACGCCCCGGGGCGCAGAGCCTTTCCTGGAAATGATGGTGGCGAGCACTTTCTTCTGCCCTGCCTTTTCCGTCCCTCCGGTCCCCTGACCGAAGATGCAGGCAAGTATTTCTTCCGGATACATGCCCGTGCACACATCCGCCCCCGCATCTTCCTCCTGTCCGTTCCTGCTGTTCTTTGCCTGAATGATTTCCGCCAGAATGGACACCGCAATCTCTTCCGGCGTCTGCGCACCTATCTGCAGACCAATGGGGGTATGCACCTGCTCCAGCTTCCCGCGGCTCACCCCCTGTCCGGCGAGCTGCTCTTTTACAAGCGCCACCCTCCGCCGGCTCCCCATCATGCCCACATATGCGGACGGCTTTTTCAGAATGGCATCCAGGCACAGCGTGTCAAATCTGTGTCCTCTTGTCACAATAACGAACCAGGAATCCCTGTCTCCTTCTATCCGGGAGAGCGCATCCGCGAAGGGCTCGCACAGAACGCGGTCCGCTCCGCTCCTCCTGGCGTCATCCGCGAATTTCGGCCGGTCGTCTATCACCGTCACACGGAAACCCAGCATCCTGCCCATCCGGATGACCGGCATGGACACATGCCCGGCTCCGCAGATAATGAGCTTCGGCGTCCGCCCGATGCGCTCACAGAACACTCTCGCATCTGTTTCCCGGTCTTCCAGGGAAAAAAGCAGGCGCTTTTGTCCTGCTCTTTCCCCCTCCAGACAGGTCTCTGCATAGAGGGTACATTCTGAAGTTTTAACTGCTTTTTTCAGCTCCGCGTAAAATCCATTCATTCCGTTCACTTTCCTGCCAGTCTTGCCAGCACGTCCTTCAGCAGCTCGTAAAACCGTTCAAAAGAATCCAGCGGCACATTCTCATCCGGTGTATGCACGTTGTAAAGCGTCGGTCCCACGGCAATGGCGTCCAGCCCCGGGAGTGCATCGGAGAAAAGTCCGCATTCCAGCCCTGCATGGAGCGCCTCAAAGCGCATCTCCGTCCCGAAGAGCTCCCGGTAACTCTCCGCAAACACCTGCCGTATCTGAGAATCTTCCTTATAATCCCACCCCGGGTATTCCCCGCTGAATGAAATCTCAAATCCGAACGTTTCTGCCAGCAGCGCAAGCCGGGCTTTCGTATCTTCCTGGAGCGACGCCACAGAAGAACGGGGCGAGATGACGATCACGAGCTCCTTCTCATCTGTCCGGACAACCCCTATATTAGAGGATACCACGACGAATCCGTCCATCTTGATATTGCGTCTGTGCACGCCGTTGGGCGCAAGCCGCACCGCATGGACAAGCGCCTCTGCGTCTTCGGCTTTCAGCGCGTCCGCCGACTGTCCATCCTCCAGTGATATCTCGCACGCAAAGTCCGGCTCAAAAGAGGAAATCTCATCGGAAAACATCTCCGCCATATCGCAGGCCAGCTTCTCCGCCTTCTCTGCCTCTGCTTTTTCCTCATATATCAGGGAAGCGCCGCACTCCCGCGTGATTGCATTGTCCTTCGTCCCGCCCGCATAGGTGACGAGCTTTCCGTCCGTCTCTCTCAGGAGCCTGTCCAGCATCCGCGCCATCAGAATATTGGCGTTCTGGCGCTCCTTGTCGATATCCGTGCCCGAATGTCCGCCCAGCAGTCCTTCCATCTTAATCTGCATAAGCGTCCCCTCTGCCGGAATGCGTTCTGCCTGTCTCGTGAGCTGAACCCTTAATCCTCCGGCGCAGCTTACTGTCGCAACACCCTCTTCTTCCGAATCCATATTGATCATCGTGCGCGCTGTAATCTGGCTCTTGTCCAGCGCCTGCGCTCCGTTTAATCCCACTTCCTCTTCCGTCGTGAACACGCACTCGACCGGCGGATGGATGATATCCTCATCATCCAGCACCATCATCATAAGCGCAATGGCGACGCCGTTGTCCGCGCCGAGCGTCGTACCGTTCGCAGAGAGCACGCCGTCTCTGAGCACCAGGTCAATGCCTTCCTTCTCAAAGTCGTGTTCCACGCCTGCGCGCTTGTCGCACACCATATCGATGTGTCCCTGGAGCATCACCGGAGCCTTGTCCTCCGCTCCTTTGCTCCCCGCTTTTTTGATGATGACATTGTAACTGTCATCCTGATATACCCACAGGTTCCTGTCTTTTGCAAATTTTACGAGAAAATCGCTGATTCCCTTCTCGTTGCCTGAGCCTCTCGGCACAGCGCATACCTCTTCAAAAAAATGAAATAACTTTTCCGGCTTGTATCCGGTAATCCTGTACTCCATGTCGTCATCCTCTTTTCTTATCCTTTTTTGACCCGGAGACGCTCCGGGTCCTTCTGATTATAACAGATTTTCCAGAGGATTTCACTCAAATTCCCCATTTTCACATGCGGTCTTGACACCCAGCCCATGTTGTTCTAAAATTGACACGTACAAAAACAGAATACATCATTCGGTAGGTGAGGTTACCACAGGGATCAGGATACGATAAGTTCCCGGAGATTGCTGCCGCGAGTTCGTGGAGACACGATGAGATGGTCAGCAGGCTGTGTCGTGAAGGTGCAGCCTAATGCAATTGATATGCCCTGTGATGCTAAAGCTTGAACGATGCATCCGGTCATGTTTCTTTTCATGGGTTGATGATTTTTATGGCTCCGTCATTGTTCAGGCAGTGACGGAGCTTTTGTTTCTGTAAAAGGAGGTGAGGTTATGGACTCTGGTGCCGGTCATCACATATGCAGCTTTATGACGGAAAGACACAGAAAGAGAGGTACTTATCATGAACAAGGAGATTTTTGTAAAGCTTCTCCAGCAGCGTCAGTACAAAGCCGTGAGGAGCATCCTGAATGTTATGAACGAAGTGGACATAGCCTCACTGCTCTCAGAGCTTGAGGACAAAGAGCTTGCGCTGGCATTCCGCCTCATCCCGAAAGACAAGGCGGCGGAAGTATTCGCCAACATGGACAGCCCCATGCAGAAATATCTGGTGGAAATCTTTTCAGAAAAAGAACTGCGGGAGCTCCTTGATGACCTGTACATGGATGACACGGTGGATATACTGGAAGAACTCCCGGCGAATCTGGTGAACCGCATTCTGAATACGGTCAGCACATCCGACCGGGCGCTCATCAATCAGCTCCTGAACTATCCCGAGGACAGCGCCGGCAGCATCATGACCACAGAGTATGTGGATATCCGCGGAAATATGACCGTGGCGCAGGCGATGGCGCATATCAAGCAGACCGGGATACACAAGGAGACCATCTATACCTGTTACGTCACCGAACGCCGCAGGCTGCTCGGCATCGTCACAGCCAAGGACCTGATGACAACGGATGATAGTGTGCTCATCCGGGACCTGATGGAGACGGAGATTATCTTTGTCCGCACACATACAGACAAAGAAGAAGTAGCAAAACTGTTCACCAAATACGATTTCCTTGCCATGCCGGTCCTGGATGCAGACGGTCTGATGGTCGGCATCGTGACATTCGACGACGCCATGGACGTCATGGTAGAGGAAGCGACCGAGGATATCACAAAAATGGCAGCTATCAATCCGAGTGAAAAGACCTATTTCGAGACCTCGGTGTTTTCACATGCGAAGAACCGTATCCCGTGGCTCCTCATTCTGATGTTCACATCCATCATCACAGGAACCATCATCACGAAATACGAGAACGCCTTTGCCGCCATCCCTCTCCTGGTGTCCTTCATCCCCATGCTCATGGACACCGGAGGCAACTGCGGCGCCCAGAGCTCTGCTCTTATCATCCGCGGTCTCGCCCTGTCCCAGATACGGTTCCGGGATATTCTCCGCGTGATGTTCAAAGAGTTCCGCATCTCGCTGCTGGTAGGAGCTGTGCTTGCCCTCGCCAACGGCGTACGCATCATGATACAGTATCAGAGCGTAAGCCTGGCTCTTGTCATCGCTTTCTCCCTGATCGGAACTGTCATCATGGCCAAAATGATCGGATGCATGCTGCCGCTCCTTGCGAGCCGCATCCATCTTGACCCCGCCATCATGGCGTCGCCTCTCATTACAACGCTGGTAGATATCTTCTCGATACTGATTTACTTCAATATCGCGACTGTTTTATTTCATCTGTAACCGGCAAAGTTGTTTACTATTAAAACGGACCACCTGACAACCCGCGTCAGATGGTCCTGTTTTTCCTGTCATTTATGCCATATCCTGTCGGCATACTGGTTTTCCAGCGCATGATTGAACTCCGGTCCTCCGTCGATGTTCGCGCTTTTATAGACCGGGGGTACATACCCCTTTTCCACCATATCGCGGATTGCTTCGTACATGGTCTGCTGAAGCAGAAGACAGCCCGCAAAAGAGGACGTCCCACACACTTTTGCATCGAATCCCCGGATATCCAGCGCTGCATCGCCGAACTGCGACTGATTGTCCAGTACCACATCGGCAAATTCGTACAGCAGTTTCCCCGAAGAGTGCCGGGATGTCGACACCTTCGACACATCCAGCGCCGTGACCACGATGATTGGATTTCCCTTCTTCCGGATATAATCCGCCATCTCGATGGTCATCGGATTGCGCCCGGAATTGGAGATGAGGATGAAGACGTCATTGGGACGTATGTCCACTTTCCGCATCAGGTAGAATGCATTTCCTTCCACCGCTTCAAACTCTCCGAACTGGGGCTCTCCTATCACTTTCGAGGGAATCAGTCCGCCGGCACGCCCGCACACCTCGATAGCGCCGGCGTAGGAATGTCCGCTCCCGTATGCCTGGAGAATGCCGCCGCTTCGGATCGCTTCCGATATGAGGAGCGCCGCCCTGTGTATATTTTCTCCCTGTGTCTGTTCCAGTTTTTCCATTACTTCTCTAGCTTTGTCAAAAAATTCCAGTGCCATATGCTGTCTCACTTTCCGAAAATATACGATATACCGGGCGTTCTGTAAAATCCGCCCGGTATTTTCTCTAACTGTCTTATAAAATTATCCTTCTATTATCCGAGTATCCCGACTACATGAAGCAAGATCGCCAGCACCATCACCAGGATGATGGCTTTGGTGGAAGTCATCTTCTTTCTGCCAAGCAGCCAGTAGATGAATCCAACGAATGCAGCCGGAACAAGGCACGGCATGATCTGGTTCAGGATGTCCTGACCGGCTACGCTGATCTCACCGCTTGTAAATGTTGCAGTTACATTTGCCTTTACCACCGTCGCTACCAGCGCGCCGACTACTGTGATACCAAGGAGTGTGGCTGCCGCTGTAAGCGCATCCAGCTTATCCTTTGCGGATGTGATGATTTTGGAGCCTTCACGGTATCCGATGCCCGCCGTAAAGGTACGGAGCACCAGGATCGCAATATTGACAAGGAGCCAGATGAGCGCACCGATCATGCTGCCTTCCTGTCCCATATATGCTGCGATGGAACCGAAAATTGTCGGGAAGAGCACGCCGAACAGTGTATCGCCCACGCCTGCGAACGGTCCCATAAGACCGGTCTTCAGACCTCTTACCGTCTCTTTTGCCTTGTATCCTTCGTGTTCCTCTGTCGCCGCGTCAATACCGCAGATGAAACCGCCCATGTGGGGAGTCGTGTTAAAGAACTGAACATGTGTCTTCAACATATCTTTCTGCTGCTCCGGGTCTTTGTAAAGTTTGCGGATAATCGGAAGCATTGCCCAGAGATATCCGACCGCCATCTGTTTTTCATAGTTCCATGTAATCTGAGAACCCATGATCCAGCGTCTGCTGACACTGTTGATATCTTTTTTCGTCAGTTTTGTTTCGTTAGTCTTCATATTCTCCATCTAACAGTCCCTCCTGTGAACCACCTGCATTTGCTGCAGCTACTACCTGGTTTCCGTTTACACTCTTTTTAAATTCGATCACTGCCATTGCAACACCGAAGATTGCAACGCCCACCATCGGCACTGACAGGTACGCTGCCAGGAAGAATCCGAGAAGCAGGAATGAGATGTATTTTTTCACCGGCAGATAACGGAGAAGGATCGCGATACCAACTGCAGGAAGCAGTCCGCCGGCAACGCTCAGTCCGCCCGTCAGCCACTCAGGCATATGATTTACGATGGCATTGACGATATCCTCGCCGAAAATCAGCATGATGAATACCGGAAGCGCTCTGGAAAGCCCCCACGGGATCATGCCGAACCAGATGTTTCTCTTGATGCCCGGATAGTCCAGTCTGTCGATTGCCGCCTCTACCCTCTTTGCGAAGAATACGTTGCAGAATCTGGCGAGGACGTCCAGGTTTACCATCAGAAGACCGACCGGGACTGCAAGCCCGATGCCGAATTCAACGCCCTGTCCGGATGTCACTGCGAATACGGTTCCGACGATTGCTCCGGTCAGATAGTCCGGCATGGATGAACCGCCGTAAGTACCGACGCCGAGTACCATGAGCTGCAATGTAGCGCCCACGGCAAGACCTGTTGTAATGTCGCCCATGATGATGCCTGCCAGGATGCCCGCGAACATCGGCTTACCGTCGAAGATCGCTGTTGAAAGGCTGTCCCAGATCAGGATCATTGATAAAATCGTAAGTGCAATAATCTGCCATACCTGTATTTCCATACTTTATAAACCCTCCTTCTTCTAGTTCAGATAAGACCGGAATGTCTTCTTGTCGTCATTCGGGACCATCTGCGCGTATACTTCTACGCCCTTTTTCTCAATATTTTCAATCTCAGCGATTTCTGCATCCGTGCAGTAAACAGATTTCTTGATTTGTTTCCTGCCTTCTTTCTCGCCCATGTTTCCGATATTGACTTCCTTTACTTTCAGTCCGTCATCCAGCAGACGATTGATGGTGCTCACTTTATTCACGATGAGGAACACCCGCTGTCCGCTGTAGCGTCCTTCGTTCAGTCTCTTCGCCGCATTGTCGACGCCGAGGATGCTCAGGTGCACGCCTGACGGAACAGCGGCTTTGAGCGCTTCCACGCCTATGGCATCTTTCAGGACGTCGTCGTCCGCCACAATGATGCGGTCTGCCTGAAGCGTACGGGTCCAGAATGTGGCAACCTGCCCGTGGATCAGTCTCTCGTCGAGACGGAAGTTCACGATGCCGTTTTTTTCCACCGGTTCCTTCGGCGCTGCGGGCGCTGCCGCCTTTTCCTCTTTCTTTACTGCCGCGTTCCCGAATATCTCGCCGGTCTGTGCAACCGCACCTGCCAGATCCTCTCCGGAATTCAGCAGTACGAGGAGCTGCTGGCAGAGACCTGCCACAAGCTGGATGTTCTTATGCTCTGCGACGATGCGCATTGCCGCGTTATAAGGCGTCCCGCCCGGAAGGTCCGCGATGATCGCCGCGCAGTCGTCCGCCCCTTTTTCTGCGAGGATGGCAGCGTACTTCTCTTCCACAGACTCTTTTGTCATGTCTTCCGTAAATGTGACCGGCACAAAGGAAGGAGCCGCGCCTGTGATCATCTCACAGCTTGATTTGCAGCCTTCCGCGTAAGCGCCGTGTCCCGCGATAATATAATACATGTGCTAGTCCTCCTGTTCTTTGAGGATAAACTCGATGACCGGCACAGCCACATCCGGCTTCTGCACCGGAAGGGTGATGAGCATCGCCTTGTCTGCGAATTTATCCTTGATATGGATTTCTGTGATTTCCTTGTTCAGGTCCTTGTGTGATTTCCGTTTTCCGGAAAGTCCCTCATCCTGAATGAACTTAATCTCCGAATGGTCGTTCAGAAGCTGTGCATATTCCACTTCCCCGCCCAGTCCGTTTATCAGGAGCGAACGGTACGGCCAGGAGAACAGATGGAGATACAGATGGTTCCCTTTCTGCGTGAATCTTGCGTCCGCCGGCGCCTCGAAACTGCTCGGTCCGCATCCGTAGATGGACTCGCTGTGCAGGCGCATCCAATCTTTCACATCATCCATGATGCTCATTGTGCGCGCGTCAATCTCGCCCCGTCCGTTCGGTCCGATATTGAGCAGCATATTTCCGCCTTTGGCAACCGTATCGATGAGGAGCTTTATCACCATCTCCGAAGATTTCCAGTTCAGATTGTCACGGTCATACCCCCAGCTGTTGTTCAGCGTCTGGCACGCTTCCCACACGATGGGCTTTCCATCCTTGTCCGCTTTGGAGCTCTTCTGATACTGCTCCGGCGTTCCCACGCCGCGTCCGAGTCCGAGGCGGTCGTTGATGATGATGTCCGGCTGCAGAGAGAGGATCATTTTCTCCAGCTCTTCCGAGCCCCAGTCATCCTTGCCTTTTCCAACGGAATCTCCCCAGTTGCGCTGCGGATAGGAGAAGTCGAACCACAGATAATCAATCTTGCCGTAGTTTGTGAGAAGTTCTCTCACCTGACCGTGCATGAACTTTCTGTATGACTCCATGTCGCCCGGATGGCTTGCGATATATTCCTGATTGCTCCTCTCCGGATGATATCCGTCAACAAGGAAATCCGGATGGTACCAGTCAAGAAGGGAAAAATAAATCCCGATCTTCAGTCCTTCCGCCCGGAATGCTTCCACATACTCTCTCACCAGGTCCCGTCCGAATTTTGTGTTTGTTATCTTGTAGTCAGAGAGCTGTGTATCCCACAGTGCAAAGCCTTCATGGTGTTTTACCGTCAGGACGGCATATTGGAATCCCGACTCTTTTGCCACCTTTGCCCACTTCTTCGCATCGAACAGGTCGGGGTTGAAATTGTCAAAATATTTCTTATATCCCTCAACTCCAATCTGCTCCAGCGTCATAACCCATTCATGTCTTGCTGCTACAGAAAAAAGTCCGAAATGGATAAACATACCGAAACGGTCATGGATAAACCAGTCCGGGTCGCCGTAAGTTTCCGGCCACTCATAAATGTCCCTGCATTTCATTCTCATTTCTCCTTTCATTTGGTTTGTCATGCATAACAACTATCTAAGATTATAGTTTTTTCATTTTTTGATTCTTAAAATTTTACATTTTGGAAAGTTCTTTGTGCATCTTGCTGATTTTATTGTTTCCATTTTGTGAGTTTTATACAATTTTAGTTTTTTCCTGTTCTCCTTCGGGCAACTTGTGCTATACTCTTCAATCAGACAGGTGCACCTGCACCGGAAAAGTGAGGTACTGATGATGGAAAACTTTATCCTTGAAACTTGCGTAGATTGTGTCGAATCCGCCCTTGCCGCACAGGAAGGCGGAGCCAGCCGGGTGGAGCTGTGCAGCGACCTGGTGATAGGAGGCGTGTCGCCATCCATCCCGCTCTTCCGCCAGATACGGAAGTATACGGACCTGAAAATACGGGTGCTTCTGCGTCCCCGCTATGGCGATTACTGTTTTGACCGGTATGAATATGATGAGCTGGATGAAGAAGTGAAGATGTTCCGCGAAGAGGGAGCGGACGGCGTAGTCGTCGGTGCCCTGAACCCGGACGGCACTCTGGATATGGAGCAGCTCGCCCGTTTCAGGCAGTCTGCGGGAGAGATGGAGATTGCGCTCCACCGCGCCTTTGACGTATGCGCAGACCCAATGACAGCACTGGAACAGGTCATCGGGCTTGGCTATGATACCATCCTGACAAGCGGTCAGAAAGCGACTGCCTGGGAAGGACGCGACATGCTCCGGGCGCTGCAGGAAGCAGCCCGGGGGCGGATCGAGATACTTGCTGCCGGCGGCATCGGGCGCAGCGTGATAGAGAAGCTCGTCCCCTATACCGGCATCTCTTCCTACCACATGTCCGGAAAAGTGGAGGCAGACAGCGCCATGACATTCCGCATGGAGGGCGCGAGCTTCGGGCTTCCCGAGCGGGATGAATACAAGCTGCTGCGCACGGACAGCGCAAATGTAAAAGCGGCTGTCGCATATCTCAGAGAAGCCTTCCGGTAATCTTTCCAATACACCGGCTCCCGCAAAATACACAGCCCCGGGAAAGCGGAGCGCCCGGTCTGCACGCAGCAGACCAGGCGCTTCTTTTTGTTCTTTATTCTTTGTTTTCTATTTTACATAGCGCCCGTGTACAAGGGACAATACGATCGCTTGTACACGGACGCTAAACTTTCACACGAGCTTTTTATACTCTGAGATGACCAGTTCCATGATGAGGCGCTCCATCAGCATGTGGCTGTGGACTTTTGTCGTAAAACTGTACAGAATAGGGTATTTCACGATAGGGTCGCGCGCCGCTTCTTCGTTGGACGTGATGAGCGCGATCTCCCCTTTCGTCCGCTTCAGGTAAGTCTTGAAATATCCAATCTTCCGCATCCCGTCGCCGTACAGATACTGTCCGGAGTTGGAAAAGATGATGACCAGGGTATTTTCATCCATGTTCTTCATATACTCTTCCTGTTCCAGGTCGTAAGTGTACGTCCGGATGTTCTTCCCCTCTTCCGCCATGCGGTACATAAAGTCCACCGCTGCCGTCTGGGAATATACGCTTCCAAAAGCCGCGACATCATCGTGGTCTCTGAGCGCTTCTGCCAGCCTCCGGACCATATCGAGGTCCGTTTTATCGGTAAAATGGTCCAGGTCGTAGCGCAGG
The DNA here is from genome assembly GCA_019117125.1 of Candidatus Mediterraneibacter merdipullorum. Lineage (GTDB taxonomy): Bacteria > Bacillota > Clostridia > Lachnospirales > Lachnospiraceae > Mediterraneibacter > Mediterraneibacter merdipullorum. The sequence continues at coordinate 1,259 of DXAL01000022.1, read as the reverse complement.
ATGTCCAGATAAGGTTCCCAGCCCACCTTCTCAATGTAGAGTCCCATGGGATATTTATCCTCATAGCCGTAATAACCGGACCGGTACTTTTCATTTTTGACAAGGTCGCGGAATTCCTTGTAATTGTCGAATCCGAGCCGCTTCACAAACTTCGAGAATTTTGACGGGGATACGCTGCACATCTCCGCCACATTTTCAATCGACAGACGGTCAATCTCATGAATGTGCTCCAAAAGCGTCTGGGCGATAAGCGAATCCGTAGAATCCCTCCGGGAATTATTTCTCAAATTAATCAGCCTGTAAGCTACGATATACATAGAACCTTCCTTTCCGGGGGCTTCCGGATTCTACTCAATGACTTTCAGCCATCCCTCCGGAGCTTCGATGTGCCCCATCTGGATGCCGGTCAGTGTGTCATAGAGTTTCTGTGTAACCGGACCCATCTTCTCCATGCCGCTCGGGAAGCAGATCTCTTTGCCGTGGTCCACCACTTTTCCGACCGGGGAGATAACCGCAGCCGTACCGCACAGACCGCACTCTGCGAAGTCCTTGACCTCGTCAAAGTATACGTCGCGCTCTTCCACTTCGAGTCCGAGGTAGTACTCCGCCACATACATGATGGACCTCCTCGTGATGGACGGAAGGATCGTATTGGAATGGGGCGTCACGATCTTGTTGTCCTTTGTCACGAAGATAAAGTTTGCCCCGCCGGTTTCCTCCACTTTTGTCCTTGTTGCGGAATCCAGATACATATTTTCATCAAATCCGTTTGCATGGGCAGTCACAATGGCATGCAGGCTCATGGCATAGTTCAGCCCCGCCTTGATGTGTCCTGTGCCGTGGGGCGCCGCCCGGTCAAAGTCAGATACGCAGATGGTGATCGGCTTTGCGCCGCCTTTGAAATACGGTCCCACCGGGGTCGTAAATACACGGAACTGATATTCGTCAGCCGGCTTCACGCCGATGACCGGGTTAATGCCGAACATGTACGGCCGGATATAGAGCGTCGCTCCGGAGCCGTAAGGAGGAACATATGCCGCATTTGCCTTCACTGTCTGCACAACCGCGTCCACAAAGCGGTCCTCCGGAAATACCGGCATCTCCAGCCGTTTCGCGGAGTCCACCATGCGGGATGCGTTCAGGTCCGGACGGAATGTCACGATGCGTCCGTCTTCTGTCGTATACGCTTTCATGCCTTCAAATACAGTCTGCGCATACTGGAGCACGCCGGCGCACTCGTTCATCACAATGTTGGCGTC
>DXAL01000021.1 GCA_019117125.1 Candidatus Mediterraneibacter merdipullorum | reverse complement strand
CCTTCTTCCCTGATGCGTTCCATAATCTCGCACATGATTTCTATGCCCCCTTCCTCTGTTTTCAGGAAGCGTACCCGCTCTGACAATGCTCCCTCACTGCTGTCGTCCGGGTCTGCCGTCCTGAAATACTTCATCAGCTCCGCAATCCTGCTTCCGTCATCGATTTCTGCATTTACGTAAACAAGATGCGCGCCATCATCATACTTCTTTTTTGTCTGACGGAACCGACTTTCCACCTCATACACTGCACAGCCCTGTTTCCAGATATCTTTCCTGCTGATGTAAAAAAGGCGGCGTTCCGGCAGTTCGCCGTAGCCTGTCCCCTTCCTCAGAAACTCTCCGTCAGTAACCGCCCCGTAAAACCGTGTTCTCCGTGCATGGTCTGTGACATCGGAGTTTTCAATCTCCAGATGATAGACCCTGCCTCTGGTATCCTCTGCCAGGACATCCAGCCTCGCTCCATGCGTGACCGCTTTGGAGATGACATACTGGGTCCGGACGGACACAAGCCGGGTTTCCGGGTCGCCCGTCAAAATCCGCACTGCGTGCTGACATGCCTCTGTATCGGAGAATACAACCGACAAAAAGACATCGCTGAGCAGGGTGAGCTGCTTCAAATCCCTGAGTCTTCTTTCTCGTTCCGTCAGTCTTCCCGTTCCTTCCGGTCGGGAAAGTTGCTGCTTTGATAATTGCTGCCTGTTTTTCTGTTGTTTTTTCTTCATCGTGTGTGCCCTTCGGCTGCGATGTCACACCTGTATGGATAAAGTTTATCACGGAACGGACCGCATGTAAATATGCCGGGCAAAGCAGTCTCTGCTATACCCAAACAGCCCATTCCCTGCTATAATAGAGTAAAATGTAAAAAGGAAGTAAAAGACATGTCAGTAGAAATCGTAAGGACCTATTTTCAGCAGCACAACATCGACAAAGAAATCCTCGAGTTCCCGGTCTCCAGCGCCACCGTCGAGCTGGCTGCCCAGGCTGTGGGAACAGAGCCGGCACGGATTGCCAAGACGCTCTCCTTCTACACGAAGGAGAAAGACGGCGCCATCCTCATTCTGACAGCCGGGGACAAAAAGATTGACAACAGCAAATTCAAACAGTGCTTCGGGATGAAAGCGAAGATGCTCGCTCCGGAAGATGTGGAACCGCTGACCGGACATGCCATCGGAGGCGTATGCCCGTTCGGGAATCCGGAACACACCGCTGTTTATCTGGACGAATCGCTGAAGCGGTTTGAGACCGTCTTTCCCGCAGCCGGAAGCGGGAACTCCGCTGTGGAGATGACCTGTGAGGAACTGGAACAGGCTTCCCGCGCGGCGGGCTGGGTCGACGTGTGCAAATAAGCTTTAACGGATAAAGGAGGACCAATTATGGCAAAGTATGTGATGGCGCTGGACGCCGGGACCACGAGCAACCGATGCATCCTTTTCAATGAGAAGGGACAGATATGCAGCATGGCGCAGCGGGAATTTACCCAGTACTTCCCAAAGCCCGGCTGGGTCGAGCACGATGCGGACGAGATATGGGCAAGTCAGCTCGGCGTGGCAGTAGAAGCCATGAACAAGATTGGAGCCGAGGCAAAGGACATCACCGCCATCGGCATCACAAACCAGCGTGAGACCGCCATCGTCTGGGACAGAATCACCGGGGAGCCCGTTTTTCACGCCATCGTCTGGCAGTGCCGCAGGACATCCGGATACTGTGATTCCCTGAAGGAGAAAGGACTGACGGAGAAATTCCGGGAAAAGACCGGACTGGTGATAGACGCCTATTTCTCAGGCACAAAAGTAAAATGGATTCTCGACAATGTACCGGGAGCAAGAGAGCGGGCGCAGAAGGGAGAACTTCTCTTCGGCACTGTGGAGACCTGGCTCATCTGGAAGCTGACAAAGGGAAAGGTCCATGTCACGGACTATTCCAACGCCTCCCGGACCATGCTCTTTAACATCAACACCCTCCGGTGGGACGACGAGATACTCCAGGAGCTGGACATCCCGAAATGCATGCTGCCTGAGGTGAAGCCTTCCTCCTGCATCTACGGGGAGACAGACCCTTCCTTCTTCGGCGGAGCCATCCCCATCGGCGGAGCCGCAGGCGACCAGCAGTCAGCTCTGTTCGGACAGACCTGCTTTGAGCCCGGCGAAGCGAAAAACACCTACGGGACAGGCTGCTTCCTGCTCATGAATACCGGGGAGAAGCCGGTCTTCTCCCAAAACGGACTTGTCACGACGATTGCCTGGGGACTGGACGGGAAAATAAACTATGCCCTGGAAGGCTCCATCTTTGTCGCAGGGGCTGCAATCCAGTGGCTCCGGGATGAGATGCGCCTGATTGATTCCTCCGAAGATTCCGAATATATGGCGATGAAAGTAAACGATACCAACGGCTGCTATGTCGTCCCCGCATTTACGGGACTGGGCGCTCCCCACTGGGACCAGTACGCAAGGGGCACCATCGTCGGCATCACCCGCGGCGTGAATAAGTACCATATCATCCGCGCCACACTGGAATCCCTTGCCTACCAGGTTCATGACGTCCTGGACGCCATGAAGGCAGATTCCGGCATCGACCTTGCCGCGCTGAAAGTGGACGGCGGCGCCAGCGCCAACAACTTCCTCATGCAGACCCAGGCTGACATCATCCACGCTCCCGTGGACCGCCCGGTATGCGTGGAGACGACTGCCATGGGCGCCGCATATCTTGCGGGGCTTGCAGCCGGATACTGGAAAGATAAAGAGGACGTGAAAAAGAACCGGGCGACGGACCGGATATTTACTCCTTCCATCGAAGAGAATGACCGGCAGAAGCGCCTCCGGGGATGGGAAAAAGCCGTACGCTATGCGTACGGCTGGGCAAAAGAAGACTGAGACAAGTCTGTTATTTCAGGAAGCTTTCTATGATGACGGACTCCGCTTCCTCCTCGCTGAGCCCGAATGTACGCAGTTTTACAAGCTGTTCGTCGTTAATCCTGCCGATTGCCGCCTCGTGGATAATCTGCGCATCCACATGCTTCGCGTCAATCTCCGGGATGGAACTGATTTCCGCCTGGTCCATGATGATGGAATCGCACTGGACATGGGCATGGCACCGGTTGGCGCCTATCGCTCTTGGATGGAAGACCTGACGGGATGTTCCTTTTCCGACAGACCGGGACACAATGCGCGCAGAACTGTCCGCGCCGTTTAACTCCACATCCATATTGGATACAGCGGTCTGCCCGTCGTCCGTCATCAGTTTCTCTGTCACAAAGAGCTTCGCATTGTCCGCAAGCTCGATATGATTCTCCCGCTCGGTAGAATCCACACCTTTTATCTGTGTCGTCTCCAGCGTAAATACGGAGTCCTCTCCCACAAAAATCTTCGTGACCGGATTGAGCACCTTCTGTCCGGTCCCGTTTCCCTCTGCGTAATGATTCTCAATATATTTTACATTGCAGCCTTTGCCCACGTGGAAACTGTGGATGCCGTCGTGGCGCGTCTCCGAGCATCCCTCTCCGTGGATGCCGCAGCCCGCGATGATCGTCACATCGGCTCCGTCTTCGATGTAGAAGTCATTGTAAACCACATCCACGCCCTCCCGGTTCATCACCACCGGGATATGCACCTGCTCGTCCTTCGCCTCGCCGCTGATGTGGATATCGATGCCCGGCTTGTCCTCTTTCGGCACGATGTGCACGTGACGGCTGTCTCCGTGGCATACCGCCATGCCGTTGAGCCGCAGGTTGTAGGCGCCCTCCTGCCGGAATCCGTAGGAATCTATCACATGGAGCACTGCTTCCGTTATCCGGTCCAGGTCGACCTTGCCGCCATTCTTCTTCGCAGCTTCCGCAGCAATATTCTCAATGGCTTTTGCAGCGATTGCCTCCTTATTCTCCACAGAGCTCACCTCCCTTTTGTCTCCTGCACTCGCAGGAATCCAGTTCTTCCCCGAACAGCGTCGGCATAATCTCGCGGGCGTCTCCCACAGACTCGACTTTTCCGCCGGAAATCACCATGATGCGGTCCGCCATCTGGATGATGCGCTCCTGATGGGAAATGAGGATGAGCGTCTCTTTCTTTTCCCGGTGTATCTGCTCAAAGCGCTTTATCAGCATGGAAAAGCTCCAGAGGTCGATGCCGGCTTCCGGTTCGTCGAACACGCAGAGTTTATGATGCTTCGCGAGCACCGTCGCAATCTCGATGCGCTTCATCTCCCCGCCGGAGAGGGTGGCGTCCGCTTCCCGGTCGATATACTCCATGGCGCAGAGACCCACGCTGCTCAGCAGACTGCAGCATGTTTTCTCATCCAGTTCTTCCCCCGCCGCCAGGGATAAGAGCTTTCTCACCGTCATTCCTTTAAAGCGCGGCGGCTGCTGGAATGCGAATCCCATCCCCGCTTTTGCCCGTTCATCGATGGTATATCCGGTGATATCCTGTCCGTCCAGCCAGATTGTTCCCGCTGTTGCCTGATTAATTCCCATCAGCAGCTTTGCGAGGGTGGACTTGCCCCCGCCGTTTGGTCCGGTAATGACGAGCATCTCCCCGTCGTTCACCGTAAAGCTCACATCGGATAATATCTCGGACTGCTTTCCTTCCTCAATCACATCGTATGATAAATGTTCTACCCTGAGCATCCTGTATCTCCACTTCCTTTTTCTGTATTGCCGTCAGGACTGAAAATTCCGGAATATCTCCCGGTACTGTCCCGCATAGATACTTCCCTTCCGCCAGATAAAGCTGAACTCATGGGAAATATGAAACGTTTCCGGCAGTATCTGTCTGAGCGTCCCGTCTCTGAGCTCTTCGGACACCGCCGTCTCATATAAAAATGTAATACCGCATCCTGCTTTTGTCAACTCCCGTATCGTCTGCAGGCTGCCCACTTCCATCACCCGCCTGAAATCGGCAACACTTAAGTTCCGGGCATCCAGATAACGCTCCAGGACTTCCCGCGTGCCGGAGCCTTCCTCCCGCAGGAGCAGACGCTCCTGAAACAGGTCCTCGATGCATTCCGGCTCTTTTTGGAACGGATAATCCGAAGCCGCGACCGCGATGTATCTCTCATCCGAATATTTCTGATGGTCGTATTCACTTTTCTGGAAAAATCCTTCCACAAGGGCAAAATCAATGGTTCCCTCATCCAGACACTTCAGGAGCTCCTGGGTATTTTCCACGAGCATGCGCACCCGGACGTCCGGATATGCACGGACATACCGGTCCAGTATCTTCCCCATCAGGATGTCTCCCACCGTCCTTGTGGCGCCGAAACGGAGCTCTGTTTCCTCCTCTGTCCGCTGCATCTCGGAGCGCATGGACAGTTCGTCATGCATCATCGTAAGGGATGCGTTCCGCAGGATTTCTCCCGCTCCTGTGAGTTTCAGCTTCCTGCCCTCGTAGCGGAAGAGCTTGGCATGATAATGTTTTTCCAGAAAGTGGATGTGCTGGGATACCGCCGGCTGTGTGATGTTGAGCTTTTCCGAAGCCCGTGTGAAATTCATGAACTGACATACCGTCAGGAAGGTCTCCATCCTGAAATCAAGCATCTCTTCAAACCCCTTATCACGGAATCACGAACAAAAAACGTTCGGGCGGAGTTTCGCAAAAAATCTCCGCCCCGTTCTATAACTGAACTACTCCCTGTCCCATATCATAACATATATTTATGATAAAATAAAGATTAATAATTTTATTTTATGTATTTTTTATGCTATCCTGTTCCAAAAGCCAAAAATTTTTCAAAGATTTACGGAGGTTACCTGTCATGAATTTTGTAAAGAAAAACTGTCCCGGACTGCTGCTCTGCCTCGCCATCGCGGCGCCCGCATGGCTGCTCGGAAAAGCCCTCCCTGTCATCGGAGGTCCTGTCTTCGCCATCCTCATCGGCATGGTCGTCACCCTGTTCCTGAAAAGCAAAGCCCCGCTTGAGGCAGGCATTGCCTGGACATCTAAAAAAATCCTGCAGGCGGCGGTCGTCCTGCTCGGATTCGGGATGAACCTGACCGAGATACTGGCCAAGGGCAGGCAGTCCCTCCCCATCATCCTCTCCACCATCGCCACATCGCTCATCATCGCGTTCCTTCTGTATAAAGCATTGAAGCTGCAGACGAACAGCGCCATCCTCGTGGGCGTCGGCTCCTCCATCTGCGGCGGGAGCGCCATCGCCGCGACTGCGCCGGTCATCCGCGCATCTGACGAAGAAGTGGCACAGTCCATCTCCGTCATCTTCCTCTTCAATGTACTCGCCGCCCTTCTCTTCCCCGCCCTTGGCGCAGCCCTCGGTCTGAGCAGCGAAGGGTTCGGGCTCTTTGCGGGAACCGCAGTAAACGACACCTCCTCCGTGACAGCCGCCGCATCCGCCTGGGACGGGATGCACGGGAGCAACACGCTGGAGGCGGCGACCATCGTAAAAATGACAAGGACGCTGACAATCATCCCCATTACCCTCATCCTTGCCCTCTGGCGTGGAAAAAAAGAGAAGGATTCCTCCGGCTCTGCTTTCAGCCTGAAGAAATCCTTCCCGTTCTTTGTCTTATTTTTTGTGCTGGCATCCGTCATCACGACCGTGTTTCATCTGCCTGCCGGAGTCACCGGTCCGTTAAAGGAACTGAGCAAATTCCTCATCATCACGGCGATGGCTGCCATCGGTCTCAATACGAATATCGTAAGGCTCATCCGGACCGGCATGAAACCTATCTTTACAGGGTTTTGCTGCTGGGTCGGCATATCGGTCGTAAGTCTTCTGATGCAGCACGTGCTGGGGGTGTGGTAAAATTTTCTGATTTACAGATTCCCGAGCAGCTTATCGATGCTGACAAGCTTCACGCTCAGCACGAATATCTCCGCCGCCATCTGGAGTTCATCCGGAGTCGGGTAAGACGGAGCGATGCGGATATTGCTGTCGTGCGGGTCTTTCCCGTACGGATAGGTCGCACCGGCGCCTGTCATCACGACGCCTGCCTCTTTCGCTTTCGCCACGATGGCTTTCGCGCAGCCGTCCATCGCGTCAAAGGAGATGAAATATCCGCCCAGGGGCTTCACCCAGGAACCGATGCCCAGTCCGCCCAGCTCTCTCTCCAGCACGTCGATAACCGCCTCGAATTTCGGGCGCAGGATATCCGCATGTTTCTTCATGTGCTCCACGATTCCGTGGATGTCTTTGAAGAAGCGCACATGGCGGAGCTGGTTGACCTTATCGTGTCCGATGGTCTGCATCTGCATCATACTGCGTATCTCGTTTAAATTCGCCTCGGATGCTGCCAGGGCCGCGATGCCGGAGCCCGGGAAGCTGATTTTTGATGTGGAGGCAAACTTGTATACCATATCCGGGTTGCCTGCCTTCTTACACTCAGACAGTATCTCGATGAGATAGTCCTGCTTATCCTCATACAGATGGTGTACGCAGTATGCGTTGTCCCAGTAGATGCGGAAGTCTTCTGCGGCAGGTTTTAAGTTCGCGAAACGGAATACCGTCTCGTCGGAATATGTGATGCCCTGCGGGTTGGAATATTTCGGCACGCACCAGATTCCCTTGACTTCCGGGTCCTCGTTGACGTATTTCTCCACCAGGTCCATGTCCGGTCCGGTAGGCGTCATGGGAATGTTTATCATCTCGATGCCAAAGTGTTCCGTCACGCCAAAATGTCTGTCATATCCCGGTACCGGGCAGAGGAATTTCACACGGTCCAGCTTGCACCAGGGCGTGCTTCCGAGCACACCGTGGGTCATGGCGCGCGCTACGGTGTCGTACATCACGTTCAGGCTGGAATTTCCGAAGATGATGACATTGTCCCTCGGCACTTCCATCATGTCCGCGAGAAGCTGCTTCGCTTCACGGATGCCGTCAAGCCCGCCGTAGTTGCGGCAGTCGACACCATCTTCGCAGGTAAGGTCCGCGCTGCTGTTCAGTACATCCATCATCCCCATGGACAGGTTCAGCTGCTCCGCAGACGGTTTTCCCCTGGACATATCCAGCTTCAGACCTTTTGCCTTGATTTCTGTGTAGCGGGCTTCCAGTCCGCTTTTCAGTTCCAGTAACTCCTCTTTGCTCAAATCTTTGTATGCAGTCATTACAGGGCTCCTCTCCACTTTTTTGTCTTTTTCGTCACCGTCTGCTATTCTATCGGATTTTTGACGGTTCGTCAATGGTTTCCTGCATTTTTTATTGGAATTTCGAGAAAAACTGCGTATTTTCATCCGCGTAATGAAATAGAATACTGTCTGTCATTCATTTTCGCCGGTTTCATCCTCCTTTTTTCGAGAAGACGCCTTCTCTTTTTTTCAGATAATCCTTCTCTTTTTTCAGATAAGAAAACTGTTTCATAATCTTCCGGATTTTGATATACTGTAATAGTGAAGATTATGCTACAGGGGGATAATAAGATGAACAAAGGATGGCTGAGACATCTGGATTTTATTTTTGTCGATGTGCTGGCTATCACTTTGTCCCTCACCCTCACCTTTTTTACCACCGGGCAATTTCTTCTTCATCTGACCATCCTCTGGCCGCTGTATCTTCTCTTTCCCTTCATCCACATCTCCATGTGCATCCTTCTGGATGCATACAACGGAATCCTGCAGAGGGGATATCTGAAGGAATTTACTTCCCTGCTCCGGCTGGAATTTTTCATTGCTTCCGTGACCGTATTCTTCTGCTATTTCCTGGAACTGAAATCAGACATGCCGCGCACGGTCATCGGGCTTTTTTTCTGTTTCTGCTTTCCGCTGACCTATATCCTCCGGTTTGTCCACAAATTTTACCTCCGCTACCGCTACAGCAAGGTGAAATACTGCCGCCAGATTGTCATCGCGGCGACAGAGGAAGCGGCGCGCCAGATGATACGCACCATCACTGCCTCCGCCATCCGGAACTATCAGTTCTTCGGACTTGTGGTGACCGACCGCAGGATGACCGGCGAGAAGATTGAAAATGTCACCGTCTCTTCCGACCTGGACAATCTGGTGGACTACGTGCAGGAGCAGATTGTCGATGAGGTGCTCATCAACATCCCGACAGACTCCGCGCTGACGCTGAAGCTGGCAAAAGAACTCCTCCAGATGGGAGTGACGGTACATATTTATATGGAAGATTCCTATCACACCCTTCCGAACCGCAGCATTGGGAATGTCTTTGGATACAATGTGCTCTCCTCCACTGTCAGCCCCATCTCCTTCCGCCAGTCTCTCGGGAAACGGCTCATGGACATTCTGGGAGGGCTGACCGGGATGGTACTCACCCTGCTCATCGGCATCATCATCGGACCCCTCATCTATATCAGCTCCCCGGGACCCATCATCTACTCCCAGGTCCGCGTGGGCAGGCACGGCAGGGAATTCAAACTGTATAAATTCCGCTCCATGTACGTCGGCGCGGACAAGGAGCAGGGACAGCTCGCAGAGCAGAACCGGATTGAAGGCGGCCTGATGTTCAAGATTGAGGACGATCCCCGCATCATCAAAGGAATCGGGCATTTCATCCGCCGGACCAGCCTGGATGAATTCCCCCAATTCTGGAATGTGCTCAAAGGGGATATGTCCCTTGTAGGCACCCGTCCGCCCACCACAGATGAGTACTGCCGGTACAGCCCGCACCATAAGAAGCGCCTGAGCATGCTCCCGGGCATCACAGGACTTTGGCAGGTCAGCGGGCGGAGCAAGATTACGGACTTTGAGGAAGTCGTCCGCCTGGATGCCCAGTACATCGAGAACTGGAGCCTGTCCCTGGATATCAAGATTCTGTTTCGGACACTGGTCAATATCTGGAACAGGCGCGGCGCATACTGACGATGCCGGTAAGTCCGGCTACCCCGAAAAATAATACGACAAGGAGCAGACAATGGAACGCAGAAGGATAAAAATACAGAATACACTCATTGACGTCCTGGACGCACAGCAGACCCTCGCCGAGACAGAACGCTATATCCGGGACAGACGCCCCCTTCACCTGATGGGCGTCAACGCAGATAAAATCAACATGCTCAACAAAAATGAACGGCTGAGGGACATCGTAAACGGCTGCGGCATCATCAATGCCGACGGCGCATCCGTCGTCCTTGCGGCCCGCTGGCTCGGCACGCCCCTCCCGGGACGAGTGGCAGGCATCGACCTCATGCTGGACCTGGTCCGCCTTGCAGCGCAGGAGCACTACCGCGTCTTCCTGCTCGGGGCAAAGCAGGAAATCCTGGAAAAGACAGCGGACGTCCTGCTCGGGAAATTCCCGGGGCTTGATATCGCCGGCATGCGCAACGGGTATTTCCGGCAGGAGGAATGGGACGCCGTCGCCGAAGAGATACGCGCATGCGGCGCGCAGATTGTATTTGTCGGAATCTCATCTCCCCTGAAAGAATATCTCGTAGAGTATTTTATGCAGGAGAAGCACATCAACTGTGTCTTCATGGGCGTCGGCGGGAGCTTCGACGTGATATCCGGCGCAGTGAAGCGCGCGCCCGTCTGGATGCAGGAGCACAACCTGGAGTGGTTCTTCCGCTTCCTCCAGGAGCCGGTCCGGCTTTTCCGCAGATATTTTATCGGGAACTGGAAATTCGTCTTCTCCGTGTGGAGAGAAAAAAGGCAGAGAGAAACATGTCAGAAAAGAAAACGCGCGAAAAAATAAAAGTCCTGATGGTCGGAGTAGACAAGAGCACCGGCGGGGGCATGTGGACCGTCGCGGAGAACTATATCCGCAGCAGCGCATTTCGCGCAGCAGTGGACCTGACTTACATTCCTTCCGCTGTGACCGGTTCCATCCCGAAGCGCCTGCTGTTTACCGCCAGGGCATACATCCGCATCCTTATCCGCCTGATGGGGGACAGATATGATATCCTGCACGTCCATATGGCAGAAAAGGGAAGCGTGTACCGCAAAGCCATTGTCATGTGCATGGCGAAACTGTTCCGCTGCCGGATTCTCCTGCATATGCACGGCGCGGAATTTGAAGACTGGTACCGGCATTCCGGCGCCCTGAACCGGCGCTTTGTGCAAAGAATCCTCAACACAGCGGACAGAGTCGTGATACTCGGGCGGTACTGGGAAGGGTTCCTGTCGTCTCTCCTCCGCGCACCGGAGAAGCTCTCTGTCGTGTACAACGCCGTCCCCGTGCCGGAGAAGCGGCAGTACAACAGACAGGCAAAAAACTTCCTCTTCCTTGGCGTGGCGGGGAAGCGCAAAGGGATACCGGACCTGCTGTCCGCCTTGAAATGCGCCGACCGCGAACTGGACAGAGACGTCCGGCTCATCATCTGCGGTCCCGATGAGACCGGCGTTGAAGAAGAAATCCGGCAGATAGGACTTTCCCACCGCGCAGAGTACCGGGGACGCATCCCCGCGGAAGAAAGAGACGCCCTCTTTTCCGATATCGCTGTGAATGTCCTGCCTTCCTATCACGAAGGGCTTCCCATGACCATCCTGGAGACGATGGCGTACGGCATCCCCAATATCGCCACCGCCGTCGCCGCCGTCCCGGAAGCAGTCGATGCCGGGAACGGAATCCTCATCACCCCCGGGGATGTCCGCGCCCTGACCGACGCCCTCATCCTGCTTTCTTCCGATGAGGAACTGCGCCTGAAAAAAAGCGTCCGCGCCTATGAGACCGCCAGGCAGAAATTCTCACTGGACGGACATATCACGGAAATCATCCAAAGGTACAGAGAACTGGAGCAGATGAAATGAAGAAAATCATGATTGTTTTCGGGACCCGTCCCGAAGCCATAAAAATGTGCCCTCTCGTAAACGAGCTGAAACAGAGAAGCCGGTTTCAGGTCGTCGTCTGCGTGTCCGGGCAGCACCGGGAAATGCTCCGGCAGGTACTGGACCTCTTTCACATCACACCCGACTATAACCTTGACATCATGAAAGCAGGGCAGACGCTCTCCGATATCACGGCGGGCATCCTCTGCCGCTTCGAGCCGGTCCTGGAAAAAGAACAGCCCGACCTGGTGCTCGTACACGGAGATACGACGACCACCTTTTCCGCCGCCCTCGCATGCTTCTACCGGAAGATACCGGTCGGACACGTGGAAGCGGGACTTCGGACCTACGATATGGCTTCTCCCTATCCGGAAGAGTTTAACAGGCAGACCGTCTCCCTGATTGCCTCCTTTCACTTTGCACCGACAAAGACCGCGCGGGACAACCTGCTCCGGGAGGGCAGGAATCCTTCCTCCATCTACGTGACGGGAAATACTGCCATCGACGCACTGAAGACGACCATACGGGACGACTACACCCATCCGGAACTGGACCGGGTGAGCACGGACCGAATGATCCTCATCACCGCCCACCGCCGTGAGAATCTGGGCGAGCCCATGAAAAATATGTTCCGGGCCATCCGGCGGGTACTGGACGAACACGACGGGGTCCGGGCAGTCTATCCCATCCATATGAACCCTGCGGTCCGCGAAACCGCGGCAGAGATATTCGGGACAGAAGACAACATCCGCATCATCGAGCCCCTCGGCGTCTGTGACTTCCATAATTTCATGAAGCGCAGCTATCTCATCCTCACGGACTCCGGCGGCATCCAGGAGGAAGCCCCTTCTCTCGGGAAGCCGGTGCTCGTCCTGCGGGATACCACGGAACGCCCGGAAGGCGTCGCCGCCGGCACCCTTCTCCTGACAGGAACCGGGGAAGAAGAAATCTACCGGGCATTTTCTGCCCTCCTGGACGACCGGGAAATGTACGACCGCATGAGCCGAGCCGCAAATCCGTACGGAGACGGCACTGCCTGCATGTGCATCGCAGACATCCTCGAACAGGAGCTCTTATAAATCCGGGGCATGCCCTTCCTTCCCCATGGAGAACAGCTTCCAGAACAGTTTCAAAAGCCCGTAGCTTTTGAGCCGGAAGGACACGAAATACAGGACCGCCGTCATCTTCCGCCTGCGGTACAGCATGCCTGTCCCGGTCTTTTCCACCCCGATGAATCCATCCTTTGTACGGAGAAAGGCGTTCCACTGCCTCCGCTTTTCCCGCTCCGTATCCGGATTATCGGGATGGAAATAGTTCAGCCGCAGGAGCGCGGCATAATTCTTCACCAGGAAGACACGGTATGCCTGCATATATTCCTCCGACCTTCCGGAACAGAAGCGGTACAGTTCCTTTCCCACCGGGGCAAAGGTCTGTTCCAGGTCCGGACTGTACCGGTTGCAGAGGGAATCTTCATACCTCCGGTAATGATACAGGGACCGGTCCAGTATCCCGACCCTGGCGGCGGCATCCAGCAGCCGCAGATTGAAGACGGTATCCTCCGATTTCCGTATCTCTTCCGGGAACAGCAGATGCTGTCTCCGCAGGAACTCAAGGTTTATCATCTGCAGCCACACGGCGCCGAAGTAGCCCGGGAGCATCCGGACGCTCTCATCCAGGAGCCCGAGCTGCATATTGTGCCGCAGGGCGCCGTCCGCTTCCGTATAGCCTGAAACAGGGTCTTTCCCGCATCTGCGCTCCACCTGCCGGTCCGGGAAATTGTCAAAATAAGAAAAGATGAGGACGTCCGGCTCCTGTTCCTCCATACAGCGGCAGAGCACTTCCAGCGTATCCGCCTCCCACCAGTCATCCGGGTCCAGATAGATGAGCCATTTTCCTTTCGCCGTAGCCGTCCCGGCATTCCTTGCGGCAGACACGCCGCGGTTCTCCTGATGAATTACACGGAAGCGCTCATCCCGCTTCGCGTACCCGTCGCATATCATTTCCGCTCCGTTGTCCGAGCCGTCGTCCACCAGGATGACTTCATAATCCGTGTAAGTCTGATTCAGGACGGACTCCATGCACTGGTGCAGGATGTCCTCCCGGATATTGAAGACCGGCAGGACGACGGACACCTGAGCCATCAGAGATTCCTCCTTATCTTTCCGCTCCCCGTCTTCGGGAAGGGCTCTTCCCGGAACCGGACCTCCCGTATCTGCTGGAATCTGGGCAGGCGTTCATTCAGCGCTCGGATTCCTTCCTGTATCCGGCGCCTCTTCCCCTCATCCTGCTCTTCGCCCGGATATATGGATGCCGTCAGTCCTTCCCCGCTTCCCGTCACCACGACTTCCTCCGCTCCGGGTATCCGGCATATCTTGCCCTCCAGTTCCTCCGGGCTTACATTTTCCCCGTTGGAAAGGATGATGATATTTTTCTTTCTCCCGGTCACATACAGGAAGCCGTCTTCATCCGTCTGCACCAGGTCTCCGGTGCAGAACCAGCCGTCCCGGAATACCTTTTCCGTCTCCGCCGGGTCTTTGTAATACCCCAGCATGACGCTGCCGCCTCTTATCAGCAGCTCTCCTTCCTCCAGCTTCATCTCGTTGGCGTCCGAGAGCATACCGATGGAGCGTTCCCGGTGGGGGAACCACCGGGTAATCCCGCCGGACGTCTCGGTGAGCCCGTAGGCGTTCAGCACCTGGATGCCCCAGTCTGCAAAAAGGTCCGGATACTCATTGTCCAGCATGGCGCCGCCGCAGACCACATAGTCCAGATACTGCGCTGCCGTCTCCCTGAGCAGCTCGTCCCTTGTGCACCTCGACACGAGGAAGGCGAGCTGGGCTGGCACCATCGTCATCACGGTGGGGCGGTACCGCTTCATATCCCGCACCATGTATTTGGGACTGCTGCAGATGCACAAGGTGACCGGATGCCGCATCAGAGCGATGCTGAAGTAGATGGCAGCGACATGGTGGAGAGGAAGCATCATCATCAGACGCCCTCCGTCAAAGACACCCTCCATCTTATCGTCCACTGCAAGGATATTTTTTTGGCTCAGCATCACACCCTTGGGAAGCCCGCTCGTCCCGGAAGAAAACAGGATGAGGGACATCCGGTCCTCCGAAGCGCCGTCATCCGGAGACCATTCTTCCTGAAGCATCTCTTTCTGGAGCATCTCTTCCTGAAACAGCCTGCCATTTCTTCTTTCCGCCGCCTTTTTCCGGACGTCGTCCATCCCTTCCTGGGGAATGAGCGCTTTCTTCAGTTCCTCAAAATCCCGCTCTTCCTGCTCCCGGTAAAGGATGACCGCATCCGATTTCCGGAGCTGATACAAAAGGTCCTCCTCCGCAAGACCGGTATTGACCGACACAGCCACATTTCCGGAGAGGACGATGCCAAACACCAGCACATACCATTCATAACTGCTCTTTCCGGTCACGGCGATGTGGGTCCTGCCGTTTCTCCCGTATTGTGCCGCCATATATTCCGCACAGTCCGCCACATCCTGCACCCATTGCCTCACCGTGACGTTTGTCTGTATCCCGTCACGGTCATATGAAAACAGGACATGCTCCGGTCTTGCGTCATACATCTGTTTCATAAAGCTGTAAAATGTCATTTCTCCTGTTCTCCTTCCGCTTTTTTCCTGTATTTTACCAGCCCTGACACTTTCCCGGCAAGTTCCTTCCACTCAGTGCTCCTGCCAAATACGGCAAAGGCGAGCAGAGCGTATATCACACATACCGCCGCTCCCCTGAGCAGGAAGGTAAGGACCGTCACCTCGCCGAACCGGCCGCACACATACAGGCAGAGCACGGCGCATACCGCCGTGAACGCCGTATAGCACCCATAGCGCCGGAAGTATCCCGCCAGGTTTCTCTTCCAGTCTTTCTGTATCCCGTACCGGAAAAACACCAGAGGCTCCACCCAGAAATTCGTTGCCAGAGAGCTGATGACCGTCCCCAGGATGACGCCCGCTATCCCGTACCTCTGTACGAGGAACAGGGACAGACCCAGGTTGAGCGCCACTTCAAACACCGGTTTGTACCTGTCATACCAGAAAAGCCCCATGGCGTTGCGGAAGCAGAGCGTGACCTGACGCATTTCCAGGATATAAAAATCCAGCACAATGACCGCCACGGTCGAAAAAGGGAGCAGGTACTTCCCACCGAAGAAAAGCTCGATAAAGGGATTGAACAGTGTCAGCAGGCATACCGCCATCCAGCCGAACAGAAGGGACATCCCCATCTGCAGCGTATGATAGACCGAGAGGGTCCGCTCCGCCGGCTCCGTGACCGCCAGATTCCCCACGCCTGCGGTCAGCGCATTGTAGATATAATCCGCGACGGTCCGGAGGTTGTTCGTGACCAGCTTATAATTGGAATAGAGCCCCACCGTACCAAGCCCGATGAACATGGAGATAAGCAGGTTGTCCGTATTGAACACAAACACCGAGCCGAACCGGTGGAACGCCATCGCGCGGATGTGACGGTACAAATCCTTTCGCACCGCTCTGTCCGGAAGCCCTGCGCTCCGGTTCCGGATATACGGGTATTTCCGGTCCGCCACAGCGGCGAGCAGCACATTCGTCAGTATCTGGCAGACCATCTGGGCTCCCAGGTACAGGTAGAAATTTTCCGTGACAAGGATAATCCCGATCTGGAACAGCACCTGGACGCACTTCACAAGCTGGGTGACACCGGATACAATGTATTCTTTCTGGTCCGCCCGCAGCAGCGTCTGCTTGTACGCAAAGAAGTAACTGAGCACCGAATTTGCCAGATACATCAGATAGATGAGCCGGATATGCGGGATTTCCGTACTTTTGACAAAGACATCCAGAAAGGGAAGCAGCGCGCATCCGATCCCTGCCACTGCCGCGCCCACCGCCGCATACATCCGCCTGTACAGGTTCATCAGACAGGCCACCGCCTGCTCATCCTTTTTCGCGATAACGTCATAAAGCCCGTACATCATGGAAATCCCGATTCCAAGCTCCGCCAGGGAAAATATCGTCAGGACTTCTGTAAAAAGCCCGTTTACCCCGAGATATTCCTCGGAGAAATAGCGGACAAAGATGAACCGGGACAGAAACTGGAGCAGGATGTTCACGCCCTGCGCCCCCACGGAGGCGAGCAGATTAATCAAAGAATTTCGGGTCCTCATAACGCTCCTAAAGTAATTTCAGTATCTCATCCGCCAGTTCATCCAGTGTTGCCGCTTTGTTTAACACGCGCTCCGGAATGCGGATGCCAAGCTCCGCCTCCAGGTCCCCTGTGAAGGCAAATATCTCCATGGAAGACATCTCCAGGTCATCCATAAAAGAACTCGCCCCGCTGATATCTGCCGCGTCCGTGTTCTCCCGCACCAGCTGTATCATCTGTTCCATCAGTTCTTCTTTTTTCATCGTTTCTCTCCTCCTGCTTTTTCTCATTCTGTCTGAATCCCGGGGGCTTTCCCCGATTCTTTCATCCCGTCTGCCACAGCCTCTCCCAGCACTCTCTGCCCTTTCTCGTTTACATGGACGCCGAAGTCCGACGCTGCGTCATAATCCAGCAGATACTCCTCCGGGTCTCCCGTTGAGACGGCGCACCCTTCCACATCGATGCACGGAACATCCGCCTCAGAAGCAGCCCTTCGTATCCGTTCATTCAAATCCCGGATCGGCTCTGTGAGGAAACCGGGCATGAGATAATAGGTGCAGGCATAGATTTCCGCATCCGGATATGCCTGCTGCATCCGCTCCAGCATCTCCACATAGGCGTCTTCCAGCTCACTTCCGGGAACCTGCTGTATCGCATCGTTTCCTCCCAGCAGGACGAAGATGACATCCGGCGTGTGTTCTTCCGTATGGAGCTGTTCACACCGCTCACTGTTCCCGGCTGTCGGGAACCCCTCGTCCGGAAACAGCTCGGTCACGCCCGTCCCCGAGCCGGCATTGATGACGCACGGCTCCATCCCGGTCTCTTCCCCAAGGACAGACCACCACATCGACTCAACGCTGAAATCACCGGAAGAATAGTAGGGCGTCAGTTCCCGGGACACACACCCGCGGTAGGCGCTGACACTGTCTCCCAGGACGGAGAAATACCTTCCATCCTCCTCTTTGCCCTTTGCCGGGTCATCCTGTCCCTTTTCTCCGCCCGGACGGACCGCCTCCGACCCCCGCCCCGGGTAGAATATCTCTGATACGAGTAAGACTGCGGCGCAGCCGATGACCAGCACCCCGAGCACGGCGGCGAGGACCGCAAAAAAACGCTTCATGATACATCGTCCCTCCCTGTTCTCATCCGATGCCATAACATCCTGCTGTACATGGCAATATAATATAAGACCGTAATCAGCCCAAGCCGGAAAGCGAAAAAGGCAAATGCCGTCAGCTGCACATGACCGGAAATCAGATACGGGCAGGACCGCCAGAGAATGAGCAGCGCTTCAAATCCATGGATGCAGATGAACATGGACGAGTTCCTGCCGAGAAACATCAGGGGCGCATACACTTTCCGCTCCGGGTCAAAGAACCGGAGATAGAGGCGGATAAGCAGGACGCTCCCGCATACCGTCCCCCCATAGTCCAGCAGTCCAAGCCTGAGTTCATTGACGCCCAGGTTCACATATCCAAACGCCAGCACCGATGCCGCCGCTCCCACCAGGAGGACGTATCCCCACACCGGTATTTTCGCGAATGCCAGTCCCTTCTTCTTCAGGAGATATCCGGTGTAGAGGAAGCCCACGGACAGCAGTCCCTGGGCGATGCAGAACCACAGCTCCGGGAGGAAGCGTGCCAGAAGGCAGCCTGCGGCAGTACATACAGCCACTGCCGCGCCCCGGAACGCTTCTTTTTCCGCTATGCGGAAAATCAGCGTCAGCAGCATCCACCCGATGAACAGTGCGATAAAGTACCAGAATACGCCCAGAGTCTCTGTCTCCATCCCGAACATTTCCGTCCGCCTCATATGCCCCAGCAGAAAGCCGGTCCACCGCTCTGCGATGCCGGAGAGAACCGGTTCGCCTGTGAGCAGATTTCCGAGCATCATGGCGGGAGTAAAGCAGAGATACGCCGTCAGAACCGGCCGGAGCAGGAGGCGCGCCTGCATCCGGACGCCCCGCAGGTTTTTCACCGGGCGGAAGCCGTAGCCGCTGATGATGAAAAAGATTCCCATCGCCATCCCGCTCATCGAATGGACGCACCGCCAGACAAGCGTATAGTCCGTGCACCGGTTGACGGTCCATACTTCGATGAAGCAGTGGCTTAAGATGACAAACAGGACGACCGCGCCCTTCAGGCAGTCAAACATTCCGATCGTGTTTCTGGTAATCCTGCTCATCCGTCCTTCTCCTCTCCTGCCGCCTGCATGATCGCGTCAAAATTCCGCTCACAGTTCTTCCGGTCCCTCCGCTCAAAAAAGCGCTCCGCCCGCTCTTCATAGACCGGTTCCAAAATGCAGCCGCGCGCCAGAGCCTTTTCCAGCTCCGAAAGCAGTTCCTCTTCCGTCTCCACCACCGGACCGAACCCGTCCCTTTCATAGGAAAAATACCCTTCCTGATAGTGTCCCGCGCGGTACGCTTCCCGGTCGAACTGATAATAGATGACCGGCTTGCCCATATATCCGAAGTCAAAATACACCGACGAATAATCCGTTATCAGGATGTCCGCACCGATGAGCGCCTGCTGCACCTCTTCTCCTTTTCCGGACAGGCGCACCTGCCGGGCGTCCGTCCGGAAGCAGTCCAGATACGGCAGCATCTCATGATGGGGGAAAAATTCCAGGCGATAGCCATATTGTTCCAGTATCTCCCGAAGCCGCGGACTTGAGAGCAGGCTCTGGTACGCCCTGTAAAATGCGGTGCCGCAGAAGGTCTGCCCTGAAACCCGCTCCAGATAAGTCCGCCAAGTGGGCATGACAAGGACGGTCCGGCTCTGTTTTCGCTCCCTTCCGGCAGGCAGCGCGTCATAGCGGCACAGGCCCAGGAAGCGGACAATCCCTTCCGGATAGCCGTATGTGCTGCGGATGTATTCGTACTCCCGCTTCGCCCCGCAGACAAACAAATCCAGACGGGTGGAATCCGCATAGAGGTAAGGGATGTCGTCCTTGATGATGCCGTGCTGCAGGAAAATTTTCTTTCCCTTTATCCGAAGCTTCCCGTCCAGCATTTTGAAGAAATAAGCGTCATGAGAATATCCCATGACATGGGTGCTTATCTTGACTCCGGACAGTACGAATGCCAGCATGTGCCGGAAGCTCCTGTAGGAGACCGTCTCCCCAAGGGCGCTTACTTTTGCCCGGTCCGGAGAATCGTCCGAGATGACATACCGGATATTGATTTCCGGATGACGGGTGCGGATATACCGGAACAGATGATACCCGTTGTCCCCTGCATCCACGCCCCGCTCCGCGATGAGCCAGAGCCGGTCATACTCTTTCCGGCGCCGGAAAAGCGGCGCCACAAGGCACGCTGCGGCATACTGCAGGAGATACCATGCGAACCGGCATTTATCCATGATATGTTTTATCTTAAGCTCTGTCATGTCCGCCCTTTCCTGAAATCCTCCACAGTCTGCAAAAGTACCGACTCATACCGGTCCACGGAACCGCTGACCGAGAAATCTTCCGACCGCCTTCGCAGCAGCTCCGGGTCCGTCCTCCTTTGGAGCGCTTCCAGGATTCCCTCTTTCAGCGCCTTTTCATCCCCGCTTTTGACGAGCACGCCGTATGTGTCCCCTTCCAGTATCTCTGCGGGACCGGAAGGGCAGTCGACGCTCACGATGGTGCCTGCGCAGGCAAGCCCTTCCACAAGGACCGACGGAAGTCCTTCATAGTGGGAAGAGAGGACCAGACAGTCGCAGTACGCCATATAACCGAAGGGGTTGTCCGTATAGCCTGCAAAATCCACCTGCGCCCGGATGCCCATGTCCTCTGCCAGCGTCTCCAGCTCTTCGCGAAGCTCCCCTTCCCCCAGCAGGACCAGCCGGTAATCCCCTTCCCGGAGCAGCTTTTTCAGCACCCGGAACATGAGTGCATGGTTCTTGGGGTAAGACAGCCTTCCCACCATCAAAAGCGTCCGGAATGTCCGGTCCGGTACAAGCCACGGATGGTCCGGACGGATTCCGGAAAGACGCATCACCCGCTCATCCACCAGGGGATTATAGATGGTCACCGCTTTGCCCGGTTCTGCCCCGCAGCTTTTCAGATAATCCAGCCGCACGGCTTCCGATACGGCGATGACCCGGTCGTACTGCCGGTCGAAAAACCCGTGCAGCATGTGCCGGAGCGCACGGAAGCTTGTCTGCTCCACGGACAGCGTGCTGTGGAGCACACAGACGAGCGGAATTTTCTTCCCGCCAAAGGCGCAGGAAACAGCGGCGACCTCCGCCATCTCCGAAGTGACCGCCATCAGTACGTCATAGTCCCCGGAACCCATCATCCCTTTCAGGATGCGGACATTCCGGATATTTTTCACCAGCTTCCCCTTTTCCGGGAGCTTCATGTCCACGACCCGGACCGCACTGCTGACAAGCGCCCTTGCGGGTCCTCTGTCGTACCGTACGGCAATGGTGACCGCATGACCGCGCTTTGCCAGTTCATTTGCCAGGCGCACGGTAGTCTTCTCCGCGCCCCCGTCGTCAAATCTGTGAAAAAAGATACCTATCCTCACGAACCGTCATCCCCCGGCAGTTTTACCTGTTCCGCATATTCCTCATACCGGAACCCCATGATAGCGATGGACGAAAAAATCGTCGTATAATAGTAATAGATGGTGTTGTCCGTCATAAACGTAAAAAACAGCGCGGCAAGTACAGCCGCGGCAAGTATGCCGTGCCGCCTGTCGTCTTCCGTCGCCTGCGCGTGGAAGAAATATCCCGCGCGGCGGTTTAAAAACAGCCAGGTCCAGATGAAATATCCCAGGAACCCCAGCTCAATGTACTGGCGCAGCAGGTCATTGTGGATGTCCGCCACCGCATATCCGTCAGAGCGGGTCAGGTCCAGCTCCCCGATGGAGATGGAACCGGATATATAGCCTGCGCCTTTCCCGAAATATCCGGGACCGATCTCGTACCAGTCGCGGACCATGTCGTAAATCCAGCGCCTTCCCATGCTGTCCATTCCTCTGGCCTCCAGCCACTCATAAAGCCCCATGCGCACGGCGACGATATAGGCAAATCCCAGGATGCCCACCCCGGTCAGGAGGATGAGGATGTTCCGCTTCGCATTCTTTTTCAGGAAGCGCATCCCGAAGACCCCCAGCAGGATGCCTGCCGCTGCCGCCGCCAGGATGATTCTCTTGAGCCCCAGCAGGAAGAGGAACACCGCCAGCGGGAGCCAGAACAGCCTCTTTTTGTTTTTCCGGAAATCCAGCAGAAAGAAAATCAGGAAAAACCCGATGGCAAACCCGTGCTCCATGGATTCAAACAGCTTCATGATAACGCCGGTCTCCGAAGTAAACGACGTGATGACATCGATATATTCGGACACAAACTCCCCGGCTCCGAACTGGCGGACGGTCTGGACGATGACAATGGCGTTCGCCGCCGCAAGAGCGAAGAACTGATAATATATCCCGTTGTTTCCGAACAGGTACAGCGTCGCCGCCGCTGCCGACACCGCGATGAGCTGATATACGACATAGAAAAACCCTCTCGTGATGACCCGGAATTCCGCCAGGGTAAGAATCCAGAACAGAAGGGAGTACAGGATTGTCCAGAGATACGGGAAGGACATGACCGTCATGTACCGCACGCTCAGTATCCCCCGCCTGATATCCGGTGAGACAAAGAACACGAGCACAGCGAACGCCACGATGCCGATGCCGAAAAGGTACATATACATGAAACTGAAGCTGCCGACGGCGACCCCTTCCTCTGTAAAATAGAACATCGGTACAGCCAGTGCGAGATATACCGCCGCCAGCAGGATTTTTTTTGCATGCTTCACTGTTCGTTCCCCCCGGAGTATGGTCTATCCGCGCCGCATCTCTTCCAGCCGCCGGAGCAGCTCTGTGAGCCGCTCGTCTGTGCGGTCGCCCCCGCCGGATTCCCGGACGGGCTCCTGCGCGGATTGCTGAACGGACTCCCTGGCAGGCTCCCGGACGGGCTCCTGCACAGATTCCTGAACAGGCGCCTGCACAGGCTCCCGGACGGCTTCTGCTTCCGGAGGCGTGTCTTTCTTCTGGCTGCCGCCCGCCTTATGGATGGCGCGCACCATCAGGTCCCGTAGCCGGAAGATGTGTTCGGTCTTTGCGTGGGCGATGCCGCTGCGGTATTCCATCCTGCATTTCTCAGACTTGTTATACTCTTCCGCCTCATCCGCCAGATATTCCAGATAGGCTTGTGCCTGCTCCTCTGTCACCTTGTCCAGGAAGACCACGAACTGTCCGAATCCGTTGACCGCCGTCATATTCCCGCCGGAAGACAGGAATATCTGTTTCAGAAATCCTGCAAACCGGACGAGCATCGCGTCGCATCTCTCCCTTCCGAACTGCCGGTTCTTCTCCGACAGCCCGGTAAAGAGCAGCGCGATACAGACAAAGTCATTGTCCAGCATGGCTTTTTCATTCCGGTTCAGATACCGGTCGCATGCCGTCCTGTTCGGGAGCAGCAGCTTTCTGTCCGTATACATGTAGTAATCCAGAATATCGCCGGTTCTGCCTGCCACAAGCACTGCTGCGACGGCAGCCATGGCAAACACAACGACAACAAGCATGGAGTAGAGCAGAATCTGTATATTGGGCTTTACGATGATGTCGCTGTTCAGAGTCACATTCATCGCTCCCGCGTATTCGTTAAATTCACTGCTTATCTCATCCAGCCTGCCATAGACCACATTCAGCTCTCCCACCAGCTCATCCAGCATCCGGGAGACGTGCTGCTGTTCCTCCTCTGCGGAGGCGCTCCCGGCATCGCCGTACAAATCCAGGATATACTGGCAGTAGGCAGAATCGATCAGCGCGTACTCACAGGCAGACCGGTTGGACACATAATTTTCCAGGAGCACGTCATACTGGACCGTCTCGTCCGGCGCCTGCCAGTCCGGGAGGTCCTGCGCGCTCCCGTCCTCTGACTCCGACTGAGCGCCTGCCTGGGCGGCTGCCTGCTGCTCATAGTAATAGTCGTCGTACACCTGGTCCAGGATGTATTCATAGGTAATGTCCGTATTCCCGGACTCCCGCATCATCTTTACATATGCGTCGATGATTTCCAGGATGTCGTCAATCTGTTCCTCATAACTGCTGTTGTTTATCCCGTACTCTTCTATCCGGTTTCTGTATTTTGAGACCAGGATATCCGGGTCTTTCGTGATGCGGTTGTTCAGGATGTACGCGTAGATATCCGGAATCTCGTTGGACTGGAACAGCCCCAGGTCCCGGTAGATGTCGTTGAAGGAATATCCGTTCGCAGAGGAAGTGAAGTCCACGTTGTTCTCAACATAACCTGCCAGCGATTCCACCGTTGTGCTCACCGATGTCTCGATGAGCTCGATGATTTCGAGATAATCGTGGTCCGCCGTATTTATCTCCGATATCTGATTGACAAAGGATGTCCCGTTGACATGCGTCTCCCCGTATTTTTCCAGGAACACATCCAGCATGTTGTCCAGGAGCTGACGGGAAAATGTCCCCGGGTCCGACGCGTCATTTCTGGAAAGGGTGATGGACACCTGGTATCTGACCGGTTCTTCCTCCACTTCCTCGCCTTCCTCGTTCATCGCCTCCTGGACCGCTTCCTCCTCGCTTGTCTGGAGCGGGACAATCTCGACTTTGGAGCGGAACTCATCCATATTGTAATCGTCGTAATCCAGGTCCATCCTTGTGAAGACCTCTTTCATCACATCCGCAGAATAGATTTCCGACGTGTCGATCTCCGTCCCGTCAGGGGCGAGCCCCTGCTCCGCCGTGTCATTGGTATACTCTATCACCGTTGTGGCAGTATAGCTCTGCATCCACGTAAAGAGGAACATGGCGCCAAGACCTGAGAGCACTGCCGCCGCCAGGATGAACAGCCGGTATTTTTTTATCAGCGCCAGCGGACTGAACTTCTTCATTCAGAAACCCTCCCTGTCCTTTTCTTTTTCGACACGGGGAACGCCATGATGACGAGCGCGGTGGAAAAGAGCATCGCTCCTGTCAGCATTCCCCCTCTCCGGACAAGACCTTTAAAAAATTTATCCTGGTCCGAAGTCAGGACGATGTAGTTTCCCTTCGTCTTTGCGTCGAAATCCACCGCCATCTTCATCGCCTGGTCCGCATACCCGGAAAGGGTCTCCTGAAACGATGCGATCATGCCGTCCGCCGTCTCAAAATCCGTCTCCGACGCCTCTGTCCCCGCAAGCTGGCTTATGGCATACCGGTTATTCTCAATCTCATTGAGCGTCTTCGCCGCAGTCTGGCTGGATACATCCGCCTCGTCTGCGAAATCATCCACCGCGATCTTCGTCCGGCTCATATAGAATTCGCCTTCCTCGTCCGTCGTCGGGACCAGCACGATGGTCGCCATATCCCGCTCATACATCTCAATCGTTTCCAGACGCACTTCGTAATCCGCTGTATTCTTCTGATAGTTCAGGTCCTTGATGAGGTTCTCGTACTCCAGCTTCGCCAGCTGCCGGTCTTCATCGCTGCTCAGTCCCTTTGTCAGGATATAGGCTCTGATGCGTTCCAGTTCAACCGTCTGGTAATCCGATATCTTTTTTGCAAGGGAGGCGAAGGTCTCCCCGTCTTCACTCACATAGTTTTCGCCTTCCGCGCTGCATTTCCACAGGAAATTCTGCACGCCGGATATCTGCCGGTCCAGGATATTGACTTTGTCCAGATAATCCGCTTCATCCACTTTCGCTTCATCCAGTTCCAGGGCGTCTGTCTTTCTGGAATACCGGTCGTAAAACTGCCCGGCGAATGCCTGCGCCACACTCTCGACCACCTGGTTCCCATCCAGGAACAGAGTCTTTAAGGACGCCTCATAGCGGAGCACATACTCGGTAGAAATATAATACTGTTCTTCCGCCAGCGCCTCATCGTCATCCTCCGCCTGAAGCGGGTCTACAGAGAGCGTTGCCTGCAGCTCCTTTGCCGTAATCCCATCCAGTCCCCCGTCCTCGATCGCCTGCTCCAGCACTTCGTCGCCGATGATGTCATAGGAGTTGAACCTGGTATTGTTCGGCGTCAGTCCGCCGGACGCCCCGGCATAGTTCAGACCAATGGTGATGTCGTTTTCCACACGCGCCTGCAGGATGCTGACAAGGGCAAAGCAGGCGGCATACAGAACGCATACCATGACCCACATTTTTCCGTGTTTTTTGAGATTGCGCAGTCTCTCCCTGACCGTCCGTTTTTTCCCCAGATTCGGAATCTGGACAAAGAACGCCGCCGCTGCAAACAAAAGCAGGACGGGCAGCAGGATCAGACCATAGCGGCAGAGCCTGATGATGGCAGCAATATCCATATGTATCTCTCCCCTTACTGAACCTTATTTTCTCAGCTGTTGATATCAATGAGCACCAGTTCCGGCTGATTGTTGATGCGCGGTATAAAAGAGCTGTTCCCAAGCCCCCTCGTCACAATCAGCTGCGCATGATCCAGCCGGTATATCCCCCCGTAATACTCCGGGAAAAATCCTGTATCCGTATGGTACAAGCCTCCTTTTCCCGGTATGTTCACAAGACCGCCGTGGTAATGCCCCGCCACTGCGAGGTCATATTCTTTCCCCCGGAGCGTACCGTACAGGATTGCCGGATAGTGGGACGCCACAATCTTGAAACCCTCTTCTTCGGTAAACAGCTCAAATGCTTTCTGCAGGTCCGGCTTCGCCTCATAGCTCTCCTCTTCCATCGAGACCGCGAAGAGGTGCAGGGGCGTATCGCCGTTTTCAATCGTGTATTCTCCGTTGTAGCACACGGTTACGCCGAGCTCTGTCAGATACGCATCCAGCGGCACTTTGTATCCGCCTTCCTCGTACATCAGCACGCCCTCGTGGTTCCCGAGGATATAATAGATATCCGCCGTCTCTGTGAGCTGTCCGCAGAGTTCAGTCACCACACTGACGTCCGGGTCGTCTTTATTCACCATATCCCCGCACATCAGTATCATATCCGGTTCCTGCTCCTTTACTGCCTGTACCAGGTCGGCATTGTGGTCCCCGAATTCGCTGTTGTGCAGGTCGGACATCAGGACGATGCGGTACGCTCCGTCCACCTTGTCCGTCCCGATGTGATACGTTGTAATCCCTATTGAGCCGTTTTCTCCCTGCAGCCATAGGTACACAGCTGCAAGACCTGCTGAGACAGCCAGCAGGATAAGCAGTGAGAATATTCTTCTCTTTCTTCTTTTGTTCCGGATGTTCCTGACCTGTTTCTCTCTGAGCTCCTGAATCATCATCTGTTCTCTGCGCCTGAGGGGCTTTCCTCCTCTTCCGGATGTCCGTTCCCGGGTTCTTCCGGGAGCAGCTGCGCTTCCTGTTCCGGCTCGATGATGCGCCGCTCGGATTCATCCACCAAGTCGATGACCCTGGCAGGCACTTCTTCCGAGACCTTTTTCAGGGAATCAGAGACACTGCGGAGCTGGTCGCATATGGTATCGATGCCTTTTACGAAATCCGTCATGCGGTAATTGACGGTGATAAAGTCGAGGACCCGGTTTTCCAGCTCGTTCCTCAGCTCTTTGTCCGCGCGGCGGCGACGCTCCTGCGCCGCCTGCTCCGCATTGACAAGCAGGGTCTGCGCCTGCTCCTTTGCATCGCTCAATATCTTCTTGATGGCTTCCCGGTCCTTTTCCTGCTCTTTGGCAAGCGTCTCTGTCTTCTGCTTCTCTTCTTTGAGCTGTTTGTTCTCTGCGAGAAGGCGGATGAGCAGTTCCGCGTTTTCCGCATCCGATGCGTGTTCCGGGCTGTGCTGCTGTTCTTCCAGCTTCCGGTTCAGCTCCCCGATCTGCGCGGTCAGGCTGTCCCGCTCGGTCTTTAAGTTCTGTATCTCACGGATGGACTCGTCGATGATGCTCCGGTCTTCCTCTGTGAGGCCGCCTGCAGCTTCGCTTTTCGACTTTTCCAGTTCTTCCTCGAGAGACCGGACATATTCTTCTACATCTTTCTTATTGAATCCACCGAAAATATTTCTTCGGAACAGCTTCCTGATATCCATATCCAACTCATCCTTTTCCTTCAGATGTGTAAAGTTTACTATCTTTTTCCTGTTTGTTCAAGAAAAAGCCGCTATTTTCCCTGAATTTACCGTCTCTTCTTACGTTTTTTCTTCTTTCCGGCACGCGGTGCAGCCGCGGAAGCCTCTCCCGCCGCTTTGCCCGCCGCTTCCGGCGCACTGCCCGATGCGTCCGCGGAAACAGTTCCTGCCGCCGCTTTCAGGGCGGGCGCTGCCGGAGCGTCCATGCGCTTCTTCATCACATACCAGAGAGCGCCGGTGATGCAAACGGAAGTGTACGCGCCGCAGGCGATGCCCACCATCAGGGGCGCTGCGAACTCCCGGATGGAGCTCACGCCCAGCACATAGAGCGCCACGACCATAATGAAGGTCGTCAGGTTCGTATAGATGCTCCGGGTGAGCGTCTGGGTGATGCACCGGTTCACCAGTTCTTTTAAATCTTCCCTGCTGTGCAGCTTCCGTTCCTCACGGATGCGGTCGAAGATGACGATGGTTGCATTGATGGAATATCCCACAATAGTCAGCATACATGCAATAAATGTATTTCCGACAGACACCCTTGCGATGACATAGAACGCCAGCACCACGAGCACGTCGTGGACCAGCGCGATGACCGCGCTGGAGGCGAACCGGATATCCTTGAACCGCAGCCAGATGTAGAGCAGCATGCAGATGGTGGCGATGATGACGGCAACAGCCGCATCCGCGCGCATCTCGGAACTTACTGTGGAGCTGATGCTCTTGGTCGTGATGTCATCGGAAGAGACGCCGTAATTGTCCGCCATGTACTGCGCGAACGCCTCCCGCTCCTCCAGGTCCAGGGTCTGGGTCTTGAATACGACCTGGGTGCTGTCCTGCACGGTCTGCACCTGAATGTTCGGGTCCCCTGTGATGTCTTCCAGGTCGGGGATCATCATACTGTCAATCTCATCCAGCGTATATGCTTTGTCGAATGTCACGTTTGTCGACATACCGCCCACGAAATCCAGACTGTAGTTCATGGCGCCGATGCCTCTCGCGTGGTTGATGCCCATTCCCACAAAGCCGCTCAGGCACAGGACGATGGAAAGTGCGAAGAACACTTTCCGCTTCCCGAGGAAGTCAATGGGCGCGCGTTTTTTCAGTTTCTTTGCATAAATCTTCTCGCTCCGCAGCCCGATGGCGTAGAAGGAGTAGATGATGAGCCTTGTGATGACAAGGGCGGTGAACATGGACACCACGATGCCCAGTGCCAGGGTCTGCGCAAAGCCCCGGACGCTCCCGCTCCCTCTCAGCCACAGCACTGCCGCCGCGATAAGCGTCGTCACATTGCCGTCGATGATGGCAGACATCGCCTTGTGGAATCCCGCTCTCAGCGCTGCGTGCACGGATGCGCCTTCCGCCAGCTCTTCCTTCACGCGGGCAAAGATGATGACGTTGGCGTCCACCGCCATGCCGATGCCCAGGATGATACCCGCGATGCCGGGCAGCGTCAGCGTGATGTCAAAGGCGTTCAAAAGCACCAGGATGAGCCCGGTGTAGATGACAAGGGCGATGCTGGATGCAAATCCCGGGAGCAGATAGACAAAGCACATGAAGAGGCACACGATGACAAGACCGATGACGCCTGCCAGCAGGCTGGTGCTCACTGCTTCCTGTCCCAGCTGCGCTCCCACGACCTCGGAGCTGAGCTCTTCCAGTTCCACGTTCAGACCGCCGATGCGGATGGTGGACGCGATATTGTCCGCCTCCTCATAGGACATATTTCCGGTAATCGATGCCTGTCCGTTCTCGATGGCGTCATTGACGCTCGGAACGCTGATAAGTTCGCCGTCGTAGTAGATGGCGATGGTGTCATTGCCGTTTGCCACCGCTTCTTCCGTAGCTTTTGCAAATGCCTTTGTCCCCTCTTCGTTCAGGGAGAGCTGCACGCCGTACTCGGTGGCGCCTGTGGTGGATTCCGACATGGCGCCTGCGGACGCGCTCTCCACCTCGGTCCCGGTCAGGACGATGGAGCCGTCCTCCTGAAGCTCGTCGATGGTCTTTGTCAGCTCATAGCCCGTCCCCTCCGCATTCACGGTGTAGTTTTCATTGCCCTCGCTGTCCAGATGACGGATGAAGTACAGGGAACCCGGCTGACCCAGTTCCTCCAGTATCTCATTGGCGTCCTGGACGCCCGGTATCTCGATGCCCACGCGGTTGTCGCCAACCTGGTATGCCTGCGCCTCCGTGCTGTACTCCTCCACACGTCTCTGGAGTTTGTACACGGTATCCTTCATATCCTCGTCCGAAGGCGTCTCGCCAACCGCCTGATAGGTGATGCTCACACCGCCTTCCAGGTCCAGTCCCAGATTGATGTTCTTCGCCGCTCCCATTCCTTTGGAATTCAGCCCGTGGATGGTCGTCACCCCGAGGAATACCATGACGGCGGCGATGATGACCAGGCTGAATATGCCTCTGCTCTTTTTCATGACTTACGCATTCCTTTCCTGTTTCATTTTATCTGTCCATGTCTGCAGCTGTGCTCTCTATGCTTCCTGTGCCCCTTCTGCATCTGCCAGCGCGGCTTTTATCATGATGGCGCATTCCACTCTCTTTCGCTCCATCTCACAGCTCACCTCGTAGGTGTCGTTTATGGTGTGGTGGAACTTGTAGGAGTTTGCCATGCAGCCGCCGCTGCAGTAAAATCTTGCAAAGCACTTCCTGCAGCTTTCTTTGGAGTAGACGCTGCACCCGCGGAATGCATCCGCGATTTCCGGCTTCGTGATGCCCTCGTCCACATTGCCCATCAGGAACTCCTCCTGCCCCACGAACTGATGGCAGGGATATAAGTCTCCCCACGGGGTCACCGCCAGGTACTCCGTACCCGAGCCGCATCCGGAAAGCCGCTTGGAGACGCATGGTCCGCCCTCCAGGTCTATCATAAAGTGGAAGAAGGTAAAGCCCTTTCCTCCGCGCTCCCGTTCCACCATGATTTTTGCCAGCCTGTCGTATTCCTCAAAAATGACCGGCAGGTCTTCTTTTCGTATGGCATAGGGGTCCGTGTCCTCTCCGACCACCGGCTCGATGGATATCTGCTCGAATCCCAGGTCCGCAAAGTGGAGGACATCATTGGAGAAATCCAGGTTCTCCCTCGTAAAGGTCCCCCGTATGTAGTATTTCTGCTGATGCCTGCTCTCTGCCAGCTTCTGGAACTTGGGCACGATGAGGTCGTAGCTTCCTTTCCCGTTCCGGAACGGACGCATCCGGTCGTTGACTTCCTTCCTGCCGTCCAGGCTTAAGACGACGTTGTCCATCTCCCGGTTCACGAACTCCTGGACCTCGTCGTTCAAGAGCACGCCGTTGGTCGTGAGCGTAAAGCGGAAATGCTTGTCATAAATCTTTTCCTGCTCTCTTCCGTAAGCGACGAGCTTCTTGACCACATCCCAGTTCATCAGCGGCTCCCCGCCGAAGAAGTCCACTTCCAGGTTCCTCCGCTTCCCGGAGTTCGCAATCAGGAAATCCAGCGCCTTCTTTCCCACCTCACAGGACATGAGCGCCCGGCGCCCGTGGTATTCTCCTTCTTCCGCAAAGCAGTACCGGCAGGCAAGGTTGCAGTCGTGGGCGATGTGCAGGCACAGCGCCTTTACCACCGTCTTCCGCTGCTTCACCGCATCGATATAGTCTTCATAGATGTCCCGGGTGAACAGCCGCCCCTCCTCTGTCAGGGTCACCACCGCATCCAGGATGTCGCTGATATCCTCCTTCGGATACCGGTCTCCCAGCCGGACGCACAGAGCGTCCAGGGTTTCCGGCGCTCTCAGGGTCTCCGGCGTGTGGGCGTCGTTCTGCTCCTCCAGGACGCCGATGACATCGTAGGCTGCCTGGTCCACCACATGGACGGCGCCGCTGTTTACGTCAAGGACGATATTATATCCGTTGTTCTGATACAGATGTATCACGAAAAGTACCTCTCTTTCATACATGCATAAGGCAGCGGCTTTTGTGACCGCTGCCTTTTCCCCATGTTCGTTTTTTTGTGCCTTACTTTCTGT
Organism: Candidatus Mediterraneibacter merdipullorum; assembly: GCA_019117125.1. Lineage (GTDB taxonomy): Bacteria > Bacillota > Clostridia > Lachnospirales > Lachnospiraceae > Mediterraneibacter > Mediterraneibacter merdipullorum. The sequence continues at coordinate 106,033 of DXAL01000021.1, read as the reverse complement.
TCTCGCAGGTCTGGTTCCCTACTGTACAGGATGTCTTGCACGCTGACTGGCAGGATGTCTGGCACTCTCCGCATCCGCCTTTTTTCACTGTATTGTTCAATGTCTGTGTATTTAATGTCTTGATGTGTTTCATCTGATATCCTCCTGTTTCTTCTGCAATCTCGTTTTGCTCGTCACATTATAACACAGGAGACGGATTTATGCAAGCATTCCGCCCAGCATCCCGCCGCCCGCGCACAGGAGGAATGTGGTGAGCAGCTGTCCCCCGTCGGACTCCAGGGAATGATAGACGCCGGCGGATATAAGCACCAGGAGCAGGAAATAGAGAACGCCCAGCAGAAGACCCCACAGGAACTTCCTGCGCCCCGCCATTTTCCCGGCGGCGAATCCGCCTGCAAACGTGGACAGCAGGTAGATGAGGATGATGCCTGCATTCACATTTCCCTCACTGAGTCCCGCCTTATAGAGGAGGAGCGTCAGGATGAGGAGCAGGACCCCCGTCACGATGTACGAACAGAGGAGCGCCCGGAGCATGTTCAGCGCCGTTCCCCTGATTTCTCCCCCGGACTTCGGGCTGTTCCCGGTCTTCGATCTGCTTCCGGTCTTTGGTCTGCTCCCGGTCTTCAAGCTGCTTCCCGCTTTCTTTTCCATCTTTCTTCCCTCCGCTTCCGACAGGACCTCTCAGTCTTTGTCCTTCTGATACTATCCTATGTCCCCGGGCGGAAAATATGACACGCTATCCTGCTCTCATCCCATCTGCCTGCCGAGGAAGTCCGCGGCGCTCTCCGCCACCCGCTGCTCCACTTCCCCGAGTTTCTTCTTCTGGTCTTTTTGGAGGAGCACCACAGCGCCGATGACGTCCCCCTCGCTTATGATGGGGCTGATCACCTCCCCGAAGAACTCCCTCATATCCGGCACGACTTTAATATAGGAAGGATCGCCGCTCTCCGCCAGGAGCTGACCGCGCTCCCGGAGCAGGCGGTCCATCTCCCGCCCGATGAACTGGTCCTGGAGTTCCTTCTTTCCGCTGCCGGAGACCGCCACCACCTGGTCCGTATCCGTGATGCACACCGTGCAGCCCAGCGTCTGGGAGAGGCTTTCCGCATAGAGCTTTGCAAGGGTTCCCATTTCCCCGATGGGGGAGTACTTCTTTAAGATGACTTCGCCCTCCCGGTCCGTAAATATCTCCAGCGGGTCGCCCTCCCGGATGCGGAGCGTCTTCCTGATTTCTTTCGGGATGACAACGCGCCCCAGGTCGTCAATCCGCCTTACTATCCCTGTCGCTTTCATACAAAAAATCCTCCGTTTTACAGATATCTGCAAAAATACTTTTTTCTGTCAGTACTTGTAGTATCTGTAAAACAGAGGATTTTATTCGCCTGCCGGACCCCGCGTTTTCCTTTTCGCCGGGTCGGCGTTTCCCTCTTCTGACGGGATCACGCCATCTCTTTATACTGCTCCGCGATATTCAGCGCGTGGTCGCCCATACGCTCAAAATCCGTCAGCACTTCGGAGAATACGATGCCGCTCTGGGGCTTGCATTTGCCCTTCTTGAGGCGCTGCATCTGTTTCTTGAAATATTTCTCCCGCATATCGTCTGTCTGCTGCTCGATAACTGCGGCGCGCTCGAGCACCACCACTGCATTCTCCGGCACAGGGTTCCGGAGATTATCCAGCGCGGCTACACACTGCTGCTTCATCTCTTCCAGTTCTTCCAGCACCATATCCGAGAATTTCAGGTCCCACTTCTTCATATCGTCCGCATACCCCGCGATGTTCGTCGCATGGTCCCCGATGCGCTCGAGATTGCTGATGATGGCATAGTAGCCGTTTATCTTACGGGAATCATTTGCATTCATCTCCCCGGACATCAGGGACACGATGTATTCGGAGATTCCCTTGTTGAGGTAATCGATGTATTCCTCCCGTTCTATCACCTTTTTGCGGGCTTTCTCGTCATAGCTGATAAGCGTGTTGAAGGAATCCACGATATTCTTTGACACCATGTCGAGCATCCGGTCCACTTCTTCCTTTACCTGGGTGATGGCGATGGCGCTGTTTCCCACCGCATAGGAAGAATCAAAGGGACGGATGTAGCGCAGGCGCAGCTCCTCGTCGTCCGCCTTCTTGCTGTCGGGAAGTATCTTCTCCGCCGCTTTCGCCATGTACGTCCCGAAGGGAAGCAGGATGAGCGTTGTCACGATGTTGAATATTGTGTGGGCGTTGGCGATCTGCGCCACCGGGTCGCCCGGTGTGATGGACTCCACCAGCGCCACATACGGGGTCACCATGCAGATGACCGTAAATATCGCTGTACCGATGATATTGAACATCAGATGGATGACGGTGGTCCGTCTCGCGTTCACCTTTGTTCCAATGGATGCCAGCACCGCTGTGATGCAGGTGCCGATATTCTGTCCGAAGAGCACATATACCGCGCTGGAGAGCGGGATCATGCCCGTCGCCGCCAGCGCCTGCAGGATGCCCACCGATGCGGAAGAGGACTGGATGACCGCCGTAAAGACCGCGCCAACCAGGATGCCGAGCAGCGGGTTGCTGAACTGGGTCATCAGGTTGATGAATGCCTCAGACTCCTGGAGCGGCTCCATCGCCGCGCCCATCATGTCCATACCGATGAACAGGATGCCGAGTCCGGCTATGATGCTGCTGATGTGATGCACCTTCTCGTTCTTTGAGAACATGATGGCGCCGACGCCGAGGATGGCAAACAGCGGCGCGATGGCGCCGATATCCAGGGCGATGAGCTGACCTGTGATGGTCGTACCGATGTTGGCGCCCATGATAATCCAGACTGCCTGCTGCAGCGTCATCAGACCCGAGTTTACAAATCCGACGACCATGACCGTTGTCGCAGATGAAGACTGTATCACCGCCGTGATAGCCGCACCCACGATGACGCCCTTGATGCGGTTGGACGTCAGTTTCTCGAGGATTGATTTCATTTTATTTCCGGCAGCCGCCTCGAGACCATTGCTCATCATCTGCATTCCGTACAGGAAAAGAGCAAGACCGCCGAACAGTGAAAGTACGTCTGTAATTCCCATTCCTTTTCTCCTTTGCATACAGCCCTGCGCAGTACATGTGATGTATCTTTTTTCTGCCCGCGCGCTGTCTTAAACTTATCATGCCGGATTACCGGATGTCAACGAAATTTTACACGGACTTTTCATTATTTTTACTTATATTTAAGATTGCAATACCGTTCCCGGTCTGCTACAATTTAGTGTGGTAAAGGAGTGAAAAGAGCTATGAGTTTAACGATACCCATCGAGACGTCGGCAAGACATATCCACATCACGCAGGAAGATTTTGAAATCCTGTACGGCAAAGGGGCGAAGATCACCTTCGCCAAAGAGCTGAGCCAGCCCGGTCAGTTCGCGTGCAGGGAGCGCCTCACCGTCGTCGGTCCAAGAGGAAGGTTCGAGAAAGTCGTCATCCTCGGTCCATTCCGCAAGGAGACCCAGGTGGAGATTTCGGTTACCGACGCAAGGAAGCTGGGGATAAAAAGCGTCATCCGCCAGTCGGGGGACCTGGAGGACACACCGGGCTGCACGCTCATCGGACCGAAGGGCAGTCTGGAACTTAAGCGCGGCGTCATCGTCGCCAAACGTCATATCCACATGACTCCCGTGGATGCGCTCCGCGCCCGCGTAAAGGACAATGACATCGTATTCGTCATCACCACCAGCTATGAGCGCTCCCTCATCTTTTCCGATGTAGTGGTGCGCGTCAGCCCGTCCTTTTCCCTCGCAATGCACGTAGATACCGATGAGGCAAACGCGTTTGCCAACGAGGAAAATCCCACCGGCGTCATCCTCAAGCTCTTTAACGGACATACATACAGCCTGCAGACATGGGCGGACGAACTGCAGGCCGGCATCCACCGGTAATCCTGTACGGTCAAAAATGCCGTCCTCCCGCAGAAAGCAGGAGGACGGTCATATTTTCGCGGATGCCGCACATAATAACTTTGCAGACACACAAAACAGAAGACGGAGTCGAATCATCATGTTTATCCTTATTTTTGAGCAGCTGGTGAAAATGTTCCTCATCCTGCTGCTCGCATTTTTATGCTACCGCATCGGGCTTGTGACCCAGGAGGGCAATAAGAGCGTATCAAACCTGCTCCTCATGGTCGTCAACCCGGTCCTTATCATCACAGTCTACCAGACCGAATACCGCCCGGAACTGGTGCGCAGCCTCCTGCTCTCTTTTGCAGCCGCTGCCGCCGCCCATATCCTCGGCATCATCCTGTCGACCGTACTCATCCGCCCGAAAAGCGGGGATGACTACTGCATCGAGCGGTTCTGCGCCATGTACTCCAACTGCGGGTTCATCGGCATTCCTCTGCTCGGGAGTGTGCTCGGCGATACGGGAATCTTTTTCCTCACCGCATACATGGTCATGTTCAATCTGTTTTCCTGGACCCACGGCATCATCCTGATGGAGAAGCGGCTTTCCCTGAAAAACCTCCGGGAAGGCTTTCTCTCCCCCATGGTCCTCTCCACGATCCTGGCGGTCGTCCTGTTCTTCCTGAAAATCCGCATCCCGGCAGTCCTTCTGGACTCCATGAACTACATCGCAGATATGAACACGCCCCTTGCCATGATGGTGGCGGGCTTTTCCGTCGCCCAGGCTGATATCGGAAAAATGTGCCGCAATCTGCACATTTACTTTAACTCCGCCATCAAGCTCGTCATCCTCCCGCTCTGCACGGTTCCGATGCTCATGCTCCTCCGTCTGCCGACGGATGTCTCCATGACCGTCCTCATCGCAGCGGCATGCCCCACCGCGACGCTTGGAACCATGATGGCAATCCGCTACCGGCAGAACTACACCTATGCATCAGAGATGTTCGCCCTCTCGACCATACTGTCGCTCATCACACTTCCGGTGATGGTATTCATCGGAGAACTGGCGCTGTGATACCAGACTCAATCCGCTCTCACTCCACACTCTTCAGCGATTCGACCATATCAATCTTCCGGAGCTTAAAGTACATCGCCCCGTTCACCAGCATGGAGAACAGGCAGGTCAGAAGGAAGCCGTATACAAAGCTGCTCAGGTCGATATTTCTCCCGAACATCACAGACTCAATCTCCACTGTCACGATGATGAACCGGTGGAGTATCTTTCCAAGGACGATGCCGAACAGCGCGCCGAGCACGGTCAGCACGATATTCTCCCGGTACACGTACATGGACACTTCACTGTTGTAAAAGCCAAGCACTTTCAGCGTGGCGAGCTCTCTCTTGCGCTCCGTGATGCTGATATTGTTCAGATTGTAGAGGACCACGAAAGCCAGCATGCCCGCGGAGATGATAAGGACTGCGATGACCGAGTCCAGCGCTCCCAGCATATGGTCCACCTGCTCCCTCAAGTCTGTGGTATAGCTCACGCTCAGGGCTCCCGGCAGCGCCAGCGCCTCCTCGCCGATGCGCTCCGCCTCCTCTGTGATGCGGTCCGCCGTCTTGTAGAAGATGCAGTTGTAATCCGGCGCTTCCCCGTACACTTCCTCATAGACGTCCGGCGTCAGGTAAAGATAATGTCCCATATAGTTCTCGCACACCGCGCCGACTTCCACTTCCAGGTCGCCTTTCTCCTCATCCCGTATCGTGACCCTATCCCCCGGTTCCACATCCAGTTCCGACGCCATCTTTTCCGTCAGGACGGCGCCGGAATCTTCCAGGCTGTATGTACCGTCTGTCGTCCGGTCCTGAAGGACGACAAATTCGGGAAACTGCTCCACTTCTTTCGGCACATTCACGTACACGTCATGCCACTCATCCCCGTTCCCCACGGAGACCTGTGTGAGCAGCCCCTCCATCGCGCCGGTCATGTACCGGTCCTTATCCAGCTCCGCGAGAATATGGGCTTTCTCCTCATCCGAAGCATCGTCGCTTAAAATGATATTGCCGTCATAAAGCTGGATCTGTGCATACTGGATATCCACGATGGCAAAGATGGAATCCTTCAGACCGAACCCCACCAGCATCAGCGCCATACATCCCCCGATGCCGAACACGGTCATAAAGAGCCGCTTCTTGTACCGGACGAGATTGCGCACGCTCGCCTTCCAGGAAAAGTTCAGGCGTTTCCACAGAAAGCCGACGCGCTCCAGCATCACCCGCTGCCCCTGTTTGGGCGTCGGAGGACGCATCAGTTCCGCCGCCTGCTCCCGCAGTTCCTTATAGCATGCAAGGAATGTAGCCAGCAGCGTACTTGCCAGCGCTGCTCCCGCCGCTCCCAGCCCGTACTGGAGATTATAGGGAAGGACGATGTCGTGCATATGCTGGTACATGATGCCGTAGGCATTGATGATAATCCAGGGGAACACCTTCTCCCCGAAGAGGATGCCCGCCACACTGCCCGTCACTGTGGCAAGCAGCGCGTACCCCAGGTATTTCCCCGCGATGGAATGGCGTTCGTATCCCAGGGCTTTCAGAGTCCCTATCTGGGTCCTCTGCTCCTCCACCATGCGCGTCATGGTCGTCAGGCTGATGAGCGCCGCCACAAGGAAGAAGATGGCGGGGAACACTTCCCCGATGGCGCGCATCCGGTCCGCATTCTCCCCGTACCCGGTATGGTCCGGCAGATTGTCCCGGTCATAGATGAACCACTCCGGCATCTCCAGGTCCGCAAGCTCTGCTTCCGCATCCGCAAGCTCTTCCTTCGCATCTTCAATCTGCTGCTCCCCGTCCGCGATCTCCGCCTCAGCCTCGGCTTTTCCTTCCTTGTACTCTTCCCAGCCGTCGTCTATCTCAGCCTGGGCATCCGCGAGCTCCGCCTCGGCGTCCGCGATCTGCTGCTCCCCGTCCGCAATCTGCTGTTCGCCCGCTTCAATCTGCGCCCAGCCGTCATTTATCTGTTCCTGGGAGGAAGAAAGCTCCGCCTTCGCGGACTCAATCTGCGCCTGGGCAGCCTCAACTGCCGCCTCGCCTTTTTGTATCTCCCCGTACATGGCGCTCAGCGTGGCATTGGTGACATCGTCGTCCTGCCCCGATGCCGCCAGCGCGTTGTACTGCTCCTTCGCTGCATTGAGTTCCTCAATCTGGGCATTCAGCGCATCGATATTTGCATTCAGCTCTTCCGTCCCCTGGTCCACCTGTTCCTGTCCGTCTGTCAGGTCCTGCCGGGAGTCCTGAATCTCCTGTCTCGCTGTCTCCAGTTCCTGCCTCGAGTCCTCCAGCTGTTCCTTCCCGCTGTCCACTTCCGCCTGGGCGTCCTCCAGCTGCTGCTTCGCATCGGCCAGCTCGGCTTCCGCTTCCGCCTTCCCTTCCGCAAGCTCCGTCTCCGCATCGGAAAGCTCCTGCCTTGCCTCTTCCAGCTGCCCGTCCGCCTCTTCCTGTATCTCGTCATACCGCGCCTGCTGCCGCCCTTTTTGTATTCCTTCCACGCGGTCCAGCACTTCCTCAATCCGCTCATCATACACATCGGTAAACGCGGTCAGCTCTTTCGCGCCCTGTACCTGGATGCAGATTTCCGTATAGACGTCCAGGGCGAAACTCTCTGCCGGCACCACGGCAAAGGCGTTCACGCTGCCGTTTCCGATCGTGGCGCTGCCCCGCTGGAACGAAATGTACTCCGGGCTGCTGACTGCGCCGGTTATCGTAAAGGTATCCGTCGCCAGCGTGTCCGTGATGTCATCCTCCGTGCCGCTGGCAAATGTGACCGTATCCCCAATCTCCAGGCTGCTCTCAGCCAGATAATCCACATCCAGGGCGCACTCGTCCGCCGCCTCCGGAAGCGCTCCCTCTTCCAGCTGCACCTGGTTCATATCCGGCATCCGGGACATCACATGCACCACGATCTGATTGTCCCCCTCGGAGCAGAGCACATCCGCAGAGTACCTTCCCTCTGCTTTCCCGACGCCGTCTACCGCCTCCAGGGCAGCCACGTCGTCATCCGTCAGCCCCATGGTGCTGATGACCTGGATATCCATCAGGTCCTTCCCGTCAAAATAGGCGTCGCCCGAGTAGCGCATATCCGGTTCCGAGGCGCGTATCCCGGAAAAGAACGCGCAGCCGATGGCAACAATGAAAAAAATGGACAGAAAGCGCCCCAGACTTCTGCGTATCTCCATAAAAAAGTCTTTCCGAAGCGCTTTCTTCCTCATCTGTCTGCCCTGCCGCCCTGGTCCTGCGTCGCCCTGCCGGCTGTCCTTTCTCTCTGTCTTGCTTATCCTACCACTCTATCTCATCGATGGACACCGGGTGTCCGTTTCTCTCCATCTTCGATACATGACCGTTCTTGATGTGGATGAGACGGTCCGCCATCGGCGCAAGCGCCTGATTGTGGGTGATGATGATGACCGTCATGCCTCTCTCCCTGCACATGTTCTGGAGGAGTTTGAGGATGGATTTCCCGGTATTGTAGTCCAGCGCCCCCGTCGGCTCGTCGCACAGAAGGAGCTTGGGATTCTTTGCCAGCGCCCTGGCGATGGACACCCGCTGCTGCTCGCCGCCGGAGAGCTGTGCCGGAAAGTTGTTCAGCCGGTCGCCCAGCCCCACTTCCTCCAGGACCTCTTCCGCGTCCAGCGGGTCCCGGCATATCTGCAGCGCCAGCTCCACATTTTCCAGCGCGGTAAGATTCGGCACCAGGTTGTAGAACTGGAAGACGAATCCAATGTCCTCCCGGCGGTACTCCGTGAGCTGTCTGGCATTGTATGCGGTGATGTCCTCCCCGTCCACGGTGAGCTTCCCGTCCGTCGCCGTATCCATGCCGCCCAGGATATTGAGCACGGTCGTCTTGCCCGCGCCGCTGGGACCCACGATGACGACCAGCTCTCCTTTCTCCACAGAAAAGCTGATGCGGTCCGCAGCCCGTATCTCCACCTCGCCCATCCTGTAGATTTTCGTGATATCTTCCATCCTGACGAAATCTTTCATCCTGTCTTCCGCTCCTTGCGCACTGGAAACAATGCGGAGATACAGCGCCTCCCGGAGTATCCATCCTTCCCGGGCGGCGCTGTCCGCTCTGTTTTTTCTTCTTGTCTGATTATAACATGACTGCTGTGGATTTTGAGTGATTTCTCAAGAATTTCAGATTTATTTCATATTTTTTCCCGCTGCGCGTTCAGCTTTGCAGAGAACCGGAACAGGACCAGACCGATGAGGAACATGACCGAGAGCGCGCTGACTCCGATATTGATGCTCCCGGTCGCCTGGCTTAAGAAGGATACCAGGGCGGTTCCAAGGACAGAAGCTCCTTTCCCGCAGATATCATATATGCCGAAGAACTCCCCCGCCTTCTCCGCCGGTATGATTTTCGCGAACCAGGAGCGGGAAAGCGCCTGGATGGTTCCCTGGAACATGCCCACCGCCACAGCCAGTATCCAGAAATCCGCCTCGCTGTCCAGCCAGTACGCGTACACGGCGATGCAGAAATATGCCGCGATGCAGACGGTGATGACCGTCCCCGCGCTGACCTTCCTCACGATGCGGCTGAAAATGAGCACCGACGGGAACGCCACAATCTGCGTCACAAGAAGCGCCACAAGGAGCGCATTGGTATCCAGCCCCAGCGCCTGCCCGTATGCGGTCGCCATATCGATGACCGTATAGACGCCGTCAATATAAAAGAAGAACGCCAGGAGGAAGACAAAGATGTGCTTTTCTTTTGTCAGTTCCACAAAGGTACGCCCCAGCCTCCGGAAACTGTCCCGGACCACATGGGCGCCCGCTTCAGAGAAATACCGCTGCCGGTAGGCAAACAAAAGCGGCAGGGAGGAACCGAGCCACCACACTGCCGTGATGATGAACCCAATCAGGAGCGCCGTCTGGGTCCCCAGCCCCAGCGCTCCGGACCCGATATAGAGCCCCAGACACGCGAGAAAGGGGATGCAGCTCCCGATATAGCCCCAGGCATATCCGTAGGAAGAGACCGCATCCATCCTGCCCGGTTCCGTCACATCGGTGAGCATCGCATCGTAGAAGACAAGGCTGGCGGAATATCCGGTCTTCGCCAGCACGAAGATGCCCAGGAACCACAGCCAGGAAGACAGAAAGCCCAGGACCACGCAGCCCAGCACGCCGATGCCCATGCAGACCGTAAAGATGACTTTCTTGTAATTCTTTGTATCAGCGACCGCGCCAAGCGTCGGTCCGAGTATCGCCACGATGAGCGTGCAGACCGAAGTGGCATAGCCCCAGTATGCCAGGTAATCCACATCCGAGATGCCCGCGCTTTCCGCAAGGGTATTAAAATAGATTGGAAAAATGGTGGATACCAGGAGTGTAAATGCCGAGTTGCCTACATCATAGAGCACCCATTTCTTTTCCAGAGATGTCAGTTTAAATTTCATGGAAGTTCCCCCTTCTCTCATACTGCTTTCGTTCCTGCCCGTTTACAGCCGCAGACTTTCCCAGTCATCACCCTCTCCGAAGGTGCGGTGGAAGCGCTCCGGGAGCGGCTCTCCCTCGAACAGCGCTTTCTGGTACTGGAGGATCAGACCGGCAGCCAGCGGCACTGCCCCTGCATACTGCCGCTTCAGGATGCGGCAGTACTCCCGGCACGCCGGATTGGGCTCCATGCTCATCACCATGCCGCGCTTGTCCTCATAATGCCCGGCGAGCTTCATGCCCGCGAAGAGCAGCCTGCGCTTCGCCCTCTGGGGCGCGTGCAGCATCCGGTGGCAGAAGACCATCCCCCGGAGGGACTTTCTCACAAGCTCCGGCGTCAGGTCCTGAAAAAACGGTGCGATGACGGCAGCATTTTCCAGGGTCGGATGGATATGCCCAGTCGCCAGATAGCGCACCGGATTGATATAATCTTCTTTCAGGAGAAAACGGTCAAACTCCATCTCAATCTCCGAATGTCCGATGCCGCTGTCATGGATCATCTTCTCCACATAGGGATGGCACTCGCTGTCCAGGGCGAAGTGGCAGATAAAGCCGTAGATGTAAGCCCTCGCCGCAGCGGGGTCCTCCGACTTCTTCAGCGTCTCAAGGGCATCCCGGAAGAACCCGTCCGCCATCTTCCCGTGCAGCCCGTACCCCTGGGCGCTGACCGGATTTTTCTTCAGCGCTTTATAATAAAACAGAATGTCCGGTCCGTGCAGTCCGATATCGTACAGCTCCCTGTGGTTCTCCACCGCGTTCCGGAGCGGCCGCGGAAGGGCGTCAAGTACTTCCTTTCCGAACCGGTAATGTGCATATGTCGTAGGCATAGATATCCCTCTTTTCTCAAGTCTTGTGTATTCCTGTACCATCTTACCACAGACCGGTGCGAAAAATCCAGACAGGAGCATGTTAAAATTGTAAAGTCCAAATACATTTTTCCCTTGACTTTTTCCATGCCAGGCACTAAGATGATAAGGTACATCGTTGGTATACCCGTGCATTCCCTGCACAGCATTGATTTATCCGGGGCTTGTACTGGTTTCGACAGGGACTCTGAAGATGGAGAAGCTATCCGCAGGCTGATGCGTCAAATCGCAAACTTAAAATTAAACGCTAACGATAATTACGAATTAGCTGCAGCCTAAATGCTGCATACCGATCCTGATGCACTCACACGTCGGGAACCCGGTATCAAAAATGTGAGAAACGATGACGGCAAAGCTTTGAGCCGCCAGGCGTATCATGAAGCTACTGACCCCGCAGGGATGTTCGTTTCCGTGCGGCAGAGGGAATGACAAAGAACGGACTATGATAGTAGAAGTACATGGGATGGGTTTTTGGACGCGGGTTCGATTCCCGCCAGGTCCACTCGCGGTATCTCCCCGCCGCTCCGGCACCGGACAGCGGCAGGACAGCCGGATACCGCAGCAGATTCTTTCCTATTTGGAAACATAGCTCAGCTGGGAGAGCGCTCGCCTGACTAGCGGGAGGTCATGGGTTCGAGCCCCGTTGTTTCCATCAGAAGTCAGAAAAGCCGGCAGGCAGATACATCAGAAACCCTCTGATGTATCTGCCTGCCGGTCTTTTATCACGATGCCGGGCGTCACTCCGCGTCATGCCGGTGTATCCTGCACTGTCCTTTCCCTTTCTGCTTCACCTCGTAGAGCACTTCATCCGCCAGCCGGTACAGTTCCTGAAAATCCCGCGGAGCGCTCCCGTATATGCCGCCCACGGAGATGCTGGTCCGGCTCCTCGGGCATTTCGCTTCCGCCTCTGCCGCATACTCCCGGATGATGAGATCCGCCTTCTTCCGGACGGCGTCCACATCACCGCAGGGACATGCGAGCACCGCGAATTCGTCCCCGCCCACACGGGTCACGATATCGGTCTGGCGGAAAGACTTCTTCAGGAGCTGTCCGACGAAGTGGAGCATATTGTCGCCCTCATCGTGACCGTAGACATCATTTACCTGCTTGAAATTGTCCAGGTCCATCATGAAAAACACATAGGGCACCGCCTTCTCCAGCCGCCGGGTGATGAGGGTCTCCCCTCCCTTCCGATTGTACACTCCGGTCAGGAAATCGGTCTCGGACTCTTCCTCCAGCTTTTTCCTTCTCTGAACGTCGCCGGAGATATCCAAAAGCACGCTGATGATGGCGCTCCTGCCGTCCGCCGCCGTAATTTTGCGTCCCACATCGTAGACCCAGAAGGAGCTCCCGTCCTTTCTCCGGACGCGGTACTCGATGGCATAGTCCTTTCCCGCCTCCATGCGCCGGAACACGTCTCTTGTCACCCGCTCCCGGTCGTCCTCGTGGATGGTATTTATCACCATCCCGGCCACATCCTCCACAAACTCTTCGTAAGTATATCCCATCATGTCAAGCATGGTGTCATTTACCACATAGAGCGGAAATCCTTCCTCGATATAACCGCCGATGATGCCGCCGGGCATGATCCCGCACAGGATATCCAGAAGCCCTCTCTGCGCCTCTGCCTGCAGCTTCGCCGCCTGACCGGATATGAACCGGAGCGGGAAGAACTCCTCGCCCTCCTGGTTCCGGCTCGCCTCCGACATGTGGAGAGACTCTGCGAGATACCGTCCTTCCTCCTCCCGGAACACAGCCGTCAGCCGGGTCATGTAGAACACCGGCTCCTCCAGCCTCTGCGCCACTGCGGTCTCCATCCGGCAGAAGCACTGCCACAGACCTTCCCTCACCTGCTTCTCTGTGTAATCCATGATGCGGTACCGGATAGGACCGGGAATGACTGACATCTCCATGCGGAGCAGCCGCTCGAATCCTTCCTTGTCTACCGCCACTTCCTCTTCCCCGGTACCGAGACTGTAGATATTCTCCGAGACAAGCGACAGCGTCTTCTCCACATCCCGTTCTGTCAGGTATGCGTGGAAAAACCGGTCGAGCACGGGATACATCTCCCGTCCGTCTTCACTCTCAAACCCGGAAAATCCTGTTCCCTCCATGTCTGCGCCCCCTTTCCCAGGAGCAGTCCGGCATGCGGCCGCTCCGTTCACCCGCTCTGGCTGCGGTTTTATATCCCAATGGGGTTTCAATCTCCCTTTTGGTATATTATAAATATTTTTCAGGGGCAGTTCAAGAAGGAAACAGAAGAAAAACCAATCAGAAACAGAAAATCCGGACTTGACAAGTCCGGATTCCCCATAATGTATGGAGTATACGGGATTTGAACCCGTGACCTCCACAATGCGAATGTGGCGCGCTCCCAGCTGCGCTAATACCCCATGCGGAGAGTATACCACTTTTTCCTGCCATTGACAACCTTTTGTTCCATCGACTGTTACAATCGACCGCTTTATTTTTTATCTTTGAAGTTCAGCCACGCATTATGTAAATAGTAATACGGGATCACCAGCAGCACTACATTGACCGCGATCCCCAGAAACGTCCCTGCGATCAGAACCGCTCCCAGCAGGAGTTCCAATATTGCTGCAATTCTCAAATGTTTACTTCCTCTTCTTTCCATTTCCTCATTCCCCACTTCTTATTTTTTACTTTTTTTCATGCCATTCCGCTCATAGTCTCTGAGCGCTGCCAGCGCTCTCGGCGCCAGCGGGATGAGCGCGATCATATTGAAGACCGTCATCAGACCCACGCCCACGTCGCCCAGGTCCCAGACGAACTGGTACGCCGCCAGACCGCCGATAAAGAGCATGACAAGCGCCAGCACCTTATAGAGCGTCTGGGAAAGCCAGTTATCGCCAAAGAGATACGCCACATTCGGGCGGGCATAAAAGAGGATGCCCAGGAAGGTGGAAAAGCTGAACAGCCACAGGATGACCGCGATGAAAACCACGCCGAATTCACCAAGATGATACTGCATGGCAGTCTGCAGAAGGTCCATGCCTTCCAGTCCTTTCGTCAGCGCCTCCGGCGTCAGCAGCATGATCATTGCCGAGCAGGTACAGATGAGCAGCGTATCGATAAAGACGCCCAGTGCCTGCAAAAGTCCTTCTTTTGCCGGATGGCTGATGTCCGCTGCAGCAGCCGCACAGGGCGCGGAACCGGAGCCCGCCTCATTGGAGAAGAGCCCGCGCTTTGCGCCGTTCATGATGACCGCCCCGATGCCGCCGCCCACGACCTGACGGATGCCAAACGCCTCGGCGAAGATGCGCTCGAACACATCCGGAAGCTGACCTGCATTTTTCACAATGATGAACAGCGTGATAAAGAAATAGCAGGCGGCCATGACCGGCACCATGATATCCAGTACTTTTACTGTCGCATTTTTCCGCAGCACGATGATGGCTGCCACCACGACAAGGACAATGGTAGAGTAAAGCGGCGGCACATGGAATGCATTTTCAAAGGATGAGGATATGGAATTGCTGATGACCTGGCTGATGCCGCACCAGCAGATGAGACCGGAGATGGCAAAGAGAATGGCAAGGATGGATTTCCTGCCCCTGCCGGCGCCGTTTCCGGCAGAGGAAGCCGTCGCAGACGCTCCGGCATCCTGCTCCCTGTCTCTTTGTTTCTTCGCTCTGCGCTCGTTGTAAAATGCATGGATATAATACGCCGGACCGCCCCGGTATCCTCCGTAGAGCGGGTCTTTCTCCTTGTAGAGCTGGGCAAGCGTCGCCTCGATAAACGCGGTGGAGGAGCCCACAAGGGCGATCTCCCACATCCAGAACACCGCGCCTGCTCCGCCGGCTGAGATAGCTGCCACCACGCCCACCAGATTTCCCATGCCCACGCGGCATGCCGTGGAGACGATAAGCGCCTGGACACCGGAGATGCTGTCCCGCTCTTTTTCTCCTGTTTTCCTGTTATTCTCCAATGTGACCTTTATCATCTCCGGGAAGAGCCGGAACGGAAGGAACCGGGTCCGTACCGTGAAGTAAAGTCCCGCCGGGATCAGGATGAGCACCAGGAGGGAAATGCCAAGGTTGCTGCCGCCCGGCAGGGGAATTGTGATGAGGTCGCCCCAGAGTATATTGTAAACTGTACGAAATAACGCCATTTCTTTATCCTTTCATTTTAAGGGCAGGCACCCGTCATACCGCGCCCCTGTTTTTCAGCCATCCGATGAACGAGTAGACAATGAGCGCCGCGATGTTCGCCATGACAACGCTCGCCCCAGCCGGCGTCGCCCATACATAGGAGACTGTGATGCCGACAGTCAGGCAGACGACAGAGACTACTGCCGCGCTTACCATCACGCCCCGGAATGTCCGGCACACCCGCATGGATGTCAACGCCGGGAAGATGATGAGGCTGGAGATAAGGAGGGCTCCCATCATCCGCATCCCCAGCACGATCGTCACCGCCGTGAGCACCGCGATGAGCGTATTGTAAAAATCCGCCTTCACGCCCGTTGCCCGGGCAAACGTTTCGTCGAATGTGATGGCAAATATCTTGTGATAGGAAAACACAAAGAGCATGAGCACCAGCACTGCCATCACCGCGCTTAAGACCAAATCCTCATCGCTCATGGCGAGGATGCTGCCGAACATATAATTATACACATCCGTGTTCATCCCGGTCGTCATGGAGATGACCATCACGCCCACCGCCAGGGAGCTGGTGGATATCAGGGCGATTGCCGCGTCCCCTTTGATCCGGCTGCTGCTTCGGATGCGCAGGAGCAGCACCGCTGCCAGGATGACTACCGGTATCGCCGCCGTAAGAGGCGCCAGGTTCAGAGCCGCAGCCACTGCCAGAGCGCCGAACCCCACATGGGATAGACCGTCTCCGATCATGGAGTACCGCTTGAGCACCAGGCTCACACCAAGGAGGGCGGAACAGAGCGCCACCAGAGAGCCCACCACGAAGGCGCGCACCATGAAGGGATAGGAAAGCATTTCCATGATCGTATCCATCAGTCCGCACCTCCCAGAAATCTTCTGCCCACCGGGCTCTTCTTATATGCTTCCGTCGTCCCGAAGAAAAGCGCCGTCTCCTGCAGATGCAGGATGTGGCTGGCATCTTTTACCGCGCTTCCGATGTCGTGGGACACCATCACCACCGCGATACCGGACTCCCGGTTGATGCGCCGGATAAGCTGATAGAACTCTCCGGTCACGATGGGGTCCAGACCGGTCACCGGCTCGTCCAGGAGCAGAAGGCTCTTCGTCGCGCACAGCGCCCGCGCCAGGAGCACCCGCTGCTTCTGTCCCCCGGAAAGGTCCCGGAAACACTGCCGGGACAATTCCCGGATTCCCAGCAGCTCCATCTTTTCGATGGCGGCTTTCTTGTCCGCCGCTGTGTAAAAGGGATGAAATCCACGGCTGTTGAGTCTGCCGGAGCGCACCACTTCATAGACGCTGGCAGGGAAATCTTTCTGCACCTCTGTCTGCTGGGGCAGATAGCCAATCTCCGTCCGCTTCAGCCCGTCTCCGTACAGGATGCGCCCTTTCTCCGTATGTTTCAGCCCGAGAAGGCTGCGCACCAGCGTGCTTTTGCCGGAACCGTTTTCCCCCACGATACAGAGATAGTCCCCCTGCTCAATCTGGAAATCCAGGTCTTTTACCACCATCTGCCCTTCGTAGCCAATGGATACATGTTCACATTTTATCAGAGCCATCAGTTCAGGACCTCCTTGAGTGTCTCAACATTTTTCTGCATCATGGACAGATAGGTCTCACCCTGTTCAAAATCATCTGCCGACAGATTGTGGCAGCTGTAAAATACCCGCACTTTGGTGCCTGCCGCCTCGGCGATGGCATCTGCGATGTCATCATTGCTCAGCTCCATCTTCAGCACTGCGGGCACATGTTCTTCCTCCGCCTTCTGTATCAGGAAGGCCATGGTCGCGGCGCTCGGTTCGGTATCCCCCGCACAGCCCGGAAACGCGGCATAATAATCAAGACCGTATTCATCGGCAAAATACCGGAAGGGGAACCGGTCGCCAAAGATGAGCACATGGCGCTCTGCATGGGACACCACGTCCCGGAACTGCCCGTCCAGCGCAGACAGCTCTTCCTGATAAGCAGCGGCATTTTCCTGGTATATCCCGCTGTTCTCCGGGTCTGCCCGGCAGAGCAGTGCGCAGATTTCCCCTACGATCTCTGAGGCATTGACCGGCGAAGTCCACACATGCTCGTCGATCTCATGGACCGACTCGGGCTCATCCCCATGACCTGCATCCGACGCATCTTCCTCGTGCCCGTGCCCGCCGGACTCTTTCATGCCTTCCACATGTTCTTCTTCCACCGTCTCCACACAGTCCGTCAGCCGCAGGGTCAGACGGTCTCCGTCGGGCATGGAGCTTAAGATATCCTCCACCCACACATCGTTCTCCCCGCCGGTGTAGATGAAGGCATCACACTCCTGGATGGCGATGATGTCCCGGGGCGTCGGTTCATAGGAATGGCTCTCCTCCCCGGGCTTTAAAAGCATCTGCAGGTCCGCCTGCTCCCCTGCCACTTCCCGCACAAAATCATAGGGTGGAAAGATGGTGGTGACCACGCGGAGTCTGTCGCCCCCGGCAGGCTCCCGTGTCTCTTTGCCCTCTACAGATGCGCTCTCTCCCGGAGCACTCTGTGCGCTGTCCTCTGCACCCTTTCCCTGTTCCGCGCATCCGCCGCAGAACAGGACAGCACACACGACAGACAGAACGGACAGCACGACTGCTGCCCGCTTTCTAACCGACGGCTTATGATGTTTTCCGTTCATATTTCGTAAAACAGAATTCCAGGTCAAAACAGGTCTGCTCCTCACTTTCTTCTGTCATCTCCCAGTCGTCCATGGCGTCCAGGTCCGGGAAATAAGCATCCGCCTGAAAGGCGTGGTCAATCTTTGTGACAAGCGCCGTGTCGCAGTACGGCAGCATCATGCGGTAGACGCTTTCGCCTCCAATGATATAGATGTCGTCACTGTCATAGTTCTTCAGTTCTTCCAGAAGTTCCTCTTCCGTATGGACGATGACCGCGCCCTTTGCCTGATAATCCCTGTTGGACGTCAGTACGATGTTCGTCCGGTTTTTCAGCGGCATCCCGTTGGGGAAGCTTTCCAGCGTCTTCCTGCCCATCACCACGACTTTGCCCGTGGTCGTCTGACGGAAAAACTTCATATCCGACGGGATGCTCACGAGCAGACGGTTCCGGTAACCGATGCCCCAGTTTTTATCTGCTGATGCGATTGCTTTCATGATTCCTGCTCCTTTCCGCTACACCGCGATCGGAATATCTTTGATCTGCGGATGTGTCTGGTAATCATCGAGTCTTACGTCGTCCGGCGTAAAGTCATAGAAGTCCTTCACTTCCGGGTTCAGCCAGAATTTCGGCGCCGGATAAGGCTCTCTGGATATCAGTTCCTCTATCATCGGAATATGCCGGTCATAAATATGCGCGTCCGCAATCACATGCACCAGCTCGCCCGGCTTCATGCCGCACACCTGCGCCAGCATATAGATAAGCACCGCATACTGACACACATTCCAGTTATTTGCCGCAAGCACATCCTGGGAGCGCTGGTTGAGTATCCCGTTTAATGTCAGCACATCGCTGTCCTTTTCTTTCGTCACATTGAACGTCATACTGTACGCGCACGGATACAGATGCATCTCGTGGAGGTCCTGATGCACGTAGATGTTCGTCATGATGCGGCGGCTGTAGGGGTTGTTCTTCAGGTCGAAGATGACCCGGTCCGTCTGGTCCATCATACCTTCTTTGTACTGATGTTTCACGCCCATCTGATAGCCGTACGCCTTGCCGATGGAGCCTGTCTCGTCCGCCCAGCTGTCCCAGATATGGCTGCGGAGTTCATGTACATTATTAGACTTCTTCTGCCAGATCCAGAGCATCTCATCCACACAGCTTTTGATGGCTGTGCGGCGCAGCGTCAGCGCCGGAAATTCTTTCGACAGGTCATAGCGGTTGACCACCCCGAATTTCTTGACCGTGTACGCAGGAGTGCCGTCCTCCCACACCGGGCGTACCTTCTCGCCTTCCGTACTGGTGCCGTTGTCGATGATGTCCCGGCACATATCGATAAAAATCTGATCTGCACAGCTCATAAGTCTTCTCCTTTTTTATAGAAATCATTCATCAAAAATCATTCCGCAGGAACTCCGGCTCTGTGGTCCCTTCACGCCGGACTGTTATCTCCGCTTTTTACGGGTCCGCGATATTATAGAGCAGCTTCTCCAGGTTTTTCCGGAGCGCCTCCGTCTCCCGGCGGCTCATGCCGCGGGTCAGCTCCCGGTCCAGCTTCCTCCGGTCCGCGTCCATGCGGCGCTGGATATCATAGGCTTTCTCCGTGAGGTAGATATTCTTCTTCCGCCGGTCATGGGCATTCGGCACGCAGAGGAGATACCCCTTCTCCTCCAGCCGCTTCAGGATTCCGGTGACCGTAGGGTTCTTGAGGTTCAGGTTCTTCTCCACATCCCGCTGGCTGACTTCCTCCTTGCTCGTGCGGAAGAGATAATCCAGCACCGCGCACTGGGATGACGTAAGCCCAATCTTCTTCAGACGTTCATTCAGGTCTTTTTCGTATACGTTATTGATTTTTTTAATCATAAAACCAATGGGCTGATTTCTCTTTTCCATCTGCAGCCTCCATTTCCTGTCCGGCAGATACCGACGCATGCCGCGTATGCCCCTGCTGTCCCAGATAGTATAGCATGCGATGTATCATCCTGCAACTGCCTTCTGACATAGATGCCTTCTCGCACAGACTGTCTTCTCACACAGACCTGCGCCGAGAGATGCGCCACACGATAAGTCCGGCGACTGCTCCCGCAAGGGCAGGGCATACCCAGCCGAATCCCTGACGCGAAAAGGGGAGGAATGCCGCAGCCGCATCCGTGACCGTCCGGACAAGGGCGGTACCGCTCACCACTTCCGGCAGCTGTCTCACAGCATCGCAGAGAGCGCCCACGGCAGTAAACGCGATGGTCCACTGATAGACACACCGGCTGCCGTCAAAGAACCGATGGCAGAATGTCAGGATGATGAGCACTACTGCCAGCGGATACAGGAACATCAGCATCGGCACGGTATAGGCGATGATGGCGTCCAGTCCCAGGTTGGCAATGAGAAAGGACAGCACGCCAAATCCCACTGCCCACACCGGGTAGGACGGACCATTCGGGAAAAGGGACACGAATGTCTTCGCACAGCTCGTGACAAGCCCCACCGCTGTCTTTAAGCACGCCACGGTCACGGTAGCCGCAAGAATGACCGCACCGGCTGTGCCGAAATAGTACCCGGCAATCTGGGAGAGCGCCTCGCCGCCGTTTGGCGCCGCCTCGAACACCCCTCTGCTCTGGGCTCCCGCGACCGTTACCAGCACATAGATGAGCGCCATGAGAATGGAACTGAACACGCCTGCTTTGACTGTATTCTTCGCGATCTCCCCCGGTTCTTCCGCGCCCAGACTCCGGACCGCCTCCACGACTACGATGCCGAACGCCAGCCCGGCAAGAGCGTCCATCGTATTATATCCTTCCAGGAGCCCGGTAAAAAACGCATCGTCCACATAACCTGCCTGCGGCGCGACCTGTGCGATATCCCCCGCCGGAGCTGCCAGCGCACGCACAAGGAGCACGCCGAGACAGACGAGGAAGAGGGGCGTGAGCACCTTCCCGATCCAGGTCATGATCTGTCCTGGTCTGAGGGAAAAGAACAGCACCAGCGCAAAAAAGAGAAATGAGAACACAGCCAGACCGGGACCATGCTCCGTCCCTGCCGCGATTCCCTCTATCCCGACAGTGTAGGAGACCGTTGCGCATCTCGGTATCGCGAAGAACGGTCCGATGGTCAGATAGAGGATGCAGGTGAAGAACAGTCCGTACCGCGCTCCCACCCGGCTGCTCAGCTCCAGAAGCCCGTTCTGCCTGCTGATGCCCAGCGCCGCGACCCCCAAAAGGGGCAGTCCCACTCCCGTGATGAGAAAGCCTGCCACAGCCTGCCACATGTGACTGCCGGCAAGCTGTCCCATGGATGCCGGGAAAATCAGGTTGCCCGCTCCGAAAAACATCCCGAACAGCATGCTGGCGACCAGCAGGATTTCTTTCATACTCAGTTTCTTCATCACTATCTCTCTCCTGTGTATTATAAAAAAAGAAGAAACAAAAAAGCTGTTAAAATAATCACCCATACATATGGATTCTTATTTTAACAGCTTTTCTGAAGAGCGACAGACGGGGCTCGAACCCGCGACCCCGACCTTGGCAAGGTCGTACTCTACCAACTGAGCCACTGTCGCATTTATTTCTGTTTCCGGCGTTTCCTGACCGGAACAATAGATACTATACTATAAGTGGTTTTAAATGTCAACCACTTTTTTTACTTTTCGCATTTTTTCACTCTGTACAAATCTCCTGTCTTCTTTTATAATAGTCTGACTGGGATTTTTCTACGGAGGCATCTGCTATGAAACAGACTTACACACGCACGCTTACAGCCTGCTACACCGGCTATGTTGTACAGGCGGTCATCAATAATTTTACACCCCTTTTATTCCTGACATTCCACAACGCCTATCAGATATCCATGGGCAGCATCACCCTGCTCATCACCATCAACTTCCTGATTCAGCTGCTGATAGACGCGTTCTCCGCCGGTCTCATCAACCGCATCGGATACCGGACATCCCTGGTCCTCGCCCATGCGGGAGCCGCACTGGGGCTTGTTTGCCTGACCGTCCTGCCGGAAGTCTTCCCAACCCCTTACGCCGGGCTGCTCCTATCGGTCGTGATATGTGCGGTAGGCGGAGGGCTGCTGGAAGTCATGCTCAGCCCGGTGGTGGAAGCGCTGCCCACCGGGAACAAAGAAAAGACCATGAGCATGCTCCACTCCTTCTACTGCTGGGGGCATGTAGCCACAGTCTTGATATCTACACTGTTCTTCGCCGTATTTGGTCTGGAACACTGGAAGCTCATGGCGCTGCTCTGGGCACTTGTGCCGCTGTGTAATCTCTTTGCCTTCCTCAGAGCGCCCCTGTGTACGCTGGAAGGAGACGGGGAAAAGGGGTTTTCATTCCGGGAACTGATACGCCGTCCCGCCTTCTGGGTCATCCTGCTGCTCATGGCATGCGCCGGAGCAAGTGAACAGGCGGTCAGCCAGTGGGCGTCCACATTTGCCGAGCAGGGTCTGGGCGTGAGCAAGACCATCGGCGACCTTGCCGGTCCCATGCTCTTTGCCGTCTGCATGGGTACTTCCCGGCTGCTCTACGGTCTGTACGGACATCTCCTGGACCTGCGCCGGGCAATGACTGCAAGCGGCATCCTGTGCGTCATCGCTTACTGCATGATATCCCTCTCCCCCGTGCCTGCACTGAGCTTTGCCGGGTGCGGAATCTGTGGTTTCTCCGTGGGCATCATGTGGCCCGGAGCCTTCAGCATCGGCGCCGCAGTCTTAAAAGGCGGCGGGACGCTCATGTTCGCACTCTTCGCACTTGCAGGAGACCTGGGCTGCTCGGGCGGACCCACACTGGTGGGATTTCTCTCCGAACACGCGGGAAACAACTTGAAAGCCGGCATCCAGTGGGCGGTGATATTCCCGCTTCTGCTGGCTGTGGGCGTACTGCTGGTACAGAAGATACAGGACGCCCGCGCAAAAGAGCATATCTGAGCACGCACTGCCCGGATTTCCTGACAGAATCACTCTCCGGACCTTGTCATCCGCGGCATTATATACTATACTTAGCGTCAGTATACAGGGGAACAATAGCGTCAGTGTACAACGACGCTATGGCTGCCCCTTGTACAATGATGCTACCATGATAACAGAGAAGGAGACGACCCGTATGAAATTTATCTATCCTGCGGTTTTCCGCAAAACAGAAAACGGCGGCTACCACGCATTCTTCCCGGACCTGGAATGCTGCGAGGCGGACGGCGACACACTGGACGACGCCATCGAGAACGCCAACGAAGCCTGCCGGAACTGGATTTCGGTGGAGCTTGAGGAAGACGAGCCGAATATGCCGTATGTATCCGATATCGAGGATATCGAAAAAAAAGACGGAGATATCGTCAGAAATATCTCCGTGAATATCCGCTTCTATGAAGGATGGGACGAATGATGTCCCGTCCTTTTTTCATTGTCTTTTCCCACGTTATCTTTTAGCGTCAGTGTACACTGACGCTGCCATTCTGTCTTACAGGGTTTCCGGAGGCCGTCTGTATCAGGGGCAGCTCCCTGCGGACTTTGTCCGCATCCTCCAGATGAATCTCACTGACCTGATACCCTTCTTTTTCCTCCATCTGTGCGATGACTTCACCCCAGGGAGAGGTGAGGATGCTGTGCCCCCAGGCAGTGTATCCGCTCCCTGCATCCCTTGCGGCGGACGTCCCGGCAAAGAAACACTGGCTGTCCGCTGCCCGGGCGCGAAAGAGCAGTTCCCAGTGGGCAGGTCCGGTAGTCATGTTGAAGGCTGCCGGCACCAGAATAAGCTTCGCACCCCGGCGCGCCATCTCAAGGCTCAGTTCCGGAAAGCGCAGGTCAAAACAGATGCACAGCCCCATCCTTCCGAACTCCGTATCAAAGACTGTGCAGCCGTTCCCCGCCGTCAGCGTATCGGATTCCCGAAAATACTGCCCACCCTCGATGTCCACATCAAAGAGATGTACTTTCCTGTGTTTTGCAATCTGCCTTCCCTGCCGGTCAAAGACATACGCCGTGTTGTACACATTGCCTGCGTCATCGGACTCCGGCATGGAACCTGCCGCCAGGTACACCTGATGCTTCCGGGCAAGGGCGCTGAGCATCTGCCAGCACTCTCCGCCTTCTTTCTCCGCATAACGCGGGAAATATTCCGTCTGATAAGGACAGTTGAACATTTCGCCGACCATGATGAGACCGGCGTTTTCCCCTCTGACCTCTTCCATATACCGGGCGAGCTGCTCCATGTTTTTCTTCTTATCCTCATGGACATGCAGCTGCAGCTGTAGAATCTTCATGGACCATCTGCTCCTGCTGTATCTGTTCTTCACCGCAGCGTCTGTCTCCCGCCGCAGCGTCTGTATCTCAGGCTTCTGCTGTCTCCTGCTCTCTTACAAGGAGTCCCAGCTCTTCCAGCTGTTTGTCGTCCGCCGGCGTGGGCGCCTCTGTCATCAGGCAGGATGCGTCCTTGATCTTCGGGAATGCGATGACGTCACGGATGCTGTCCTGTTTTGCCATCAGCATGACGAGGCGGTCCAGACCGTAGGCAAGTCCCGCGTGCGGCGGCACTCCGTATTTGAATGCCTCGAGCAGGAACCCGAACTGGCTGTGTGCCTGCTCCTTCGTGAAGCCCAGCGCCTCGAACATTTTCTCCTGGATGTCGTCCTGATGGATTCGGACGCTTCCTCCGCCGATCTCATTTCCATTGAGGACGATGTCGTAGGCTTTCGCGCGCACTTTGCCGAGTTCTCCTTTCTCGAGGAGAGGAAGGTCCTCTTCCATCGGCATGGTGAAGGGATGGTGCATGGCAAGGAACCTCCCCTGCTCATCGCTCCACTCGAACTGCGGGAACTCGGTAATCCACACAAAGCAGTATTCATTCCTGTCCAGAAGTTCCAGCTGTTTTGCCAGCTCCACACGGAGAGCTCCCAGGGAATCCCAGACGACTTTATTCTTGTCCGCCGCAAAGAGGAGCAGGTCGCCAGGCTGTCCATCCATGGCTTTCACCAGCGCGTCCATCTCTTCTTCGCTCATGAATTTTGCAAAGGAAGACTTCACCGTGCCGTCCTCCTGGATGGCAATGTATGCGAGTCCCTTTGCGCCGTAATCTTTTACAAATGCGGTGAGCTTGTCAATCTTCTTTCTTGGCATGCTGCCCTGCCCTTTGGCGTTGATGCCGCGCACGCTGCCGTCGTTCTCAATGGCGCCGGTAAATACGCCGAAACCGCAGCCTTTCACAACGTCCGTCACATCCGTGAGCTCCATACCGAACCGCAGGTCCGGCTTGTCGGAACCGAAGCGGTCCATGGCCTCCTGCCAGGTCATCCGCCGGATTGGAAGCTGTACATTCACATCCAGCACGTCTTTAAACAATCTTGCAAGATAGCGCTCATTCACATCGATGACATCGTCTACGTCCACGAAGGAAAGCTCCATATCGATCTGGGTGAACTCCGGCTGACGGTCCGCGCGCAGGTCCTCATCCCGGAAGCATCTCGCGATCTGGATGTAGCGGTCGAATCCGGAACACATCAGCAGCTGTTTATAGAGCTGGGGCGACTGGGGCAGTCCGTAGAAGCATCCCGGATGGATGCGGCTGGGCACCAGATAATCCCTCGCCCCTTCCGGCGTCGTCTTGCCCAGCATCGGCGTCTCAATCTCAAGGAAGCCCTCTTCCGCGAAGAACTGACGGGTCAGCGTCATGACCTGGCTCTTCATCATCAGGTTCCTCTGGATATCCGGTCTTCTCAGGTCAAGATAACGGTATTTCAGACGCACTTCTTCTCTTGTCCTGCTGTCCTCTTCCACCTGGAACGGCGGCGTCTGGGACTCGGAGAGGATACGGAGTTCTTTTGGCAGCACCTCGATTTCTCCGGTGGCAATCTTCTCGTTGACCGCGCCGGAACGCTTCGCCACTTCTCCCACGATGGCGACCACATACTCGGAGCGCAGGGACGCAGCTTTCTCAAGAAGCGCCGGGTCGGTCTTCCCTTCCTCGCACACCACCTGGATGATGCCGGACCGGTCGCGCACATCGAGAAATACCAGTCCGCCCTTATTCCGGTTCTTCTGCACCCATCCCATGACAGTCACTGTCTGCCCCACATTGGCAGCGGACAGCTCCCCGCACCGGTGGGTCCTCTTTAATCCATGCATTGATTCAGCCATTGTACACCTCCGTGATATCTGTATATCCCTGTTCTGCAAGCTGCTCCTTCTGGAACTTCTTGTTCTTCTTCATGTTCACGACCATCACCTGTCTGCCTTCCGCGCGTTCGGCTCTTGCCTGAGCGAGCACTTCCAGCAGCTTCTCCTGTGATATCTTCTTCTCCAGAAGATAGGCTTTCTTTTCCCGGACGCCCGGCACCTGATAGCCGCGCTCCAGAAGCAGTGTGACGATGCGCTCGAAGCCGATGGAGAATCCCACCGCCGGGGTATCCTGCCCGGTGAACTTCCCGATCATCTCATCGTAGCGTCCGCCGCCTCCCACGGAACCGCCGAACTCGTCCATGGAAATCTCAAAGATGGTGCCGGTGTAGTAAGACATGCCGCGCACCAGCGTGGGGTCGAATTTCATGCGGAAATCCGCTTCCTTCTCCTGTTCCACGCACCGGATAATCATTTCCAGCCCATCCGCCGCCTCAGCCGGCAGAAAGCCCTGTAATTTCTCTTTGCACATGCGGACGCCTTCAATATCGCCCGTAATCTCCTCAAAAAGCCTGAGATACTTCTCCACCGATTCTTCCGCATAGCCATTCTCCTTCAGCTCCGCCGCCACGCCGTCCAGACCGATCTTGTCCATCTTGTCCAGGGTGATGAACACACTGTCGTAATCCTTCTCCTCAAACCCGCTGTATGCCGCCATCGCCTTTAAGAACCGGCGGTCGTTGATGCGGATGGTGAAGTTGTGGAAATCCAGTTTTCCAAGTACCGACGTTGTCGCAAGGATGAGCTCGATCTCCGCCAGGTTGGACGGCTCGCCGAGAATATCAATGTCGCACTGCATGAACTGGCGGAAGCGCATCCTCTGGGGACGGTCCGCCCTCCACACATTGCCCATCTGCAGCGCCTTGAACGGCGACGGCAGCTCGTTTGCATGGTTCGCATAATACCTGGAAAGGGGAACGGTCAGGTCGTAGCGCAGACCGCCGTCCACCAGGTCCGCTTCCTCCTTCGCCTCGTCAATCTTCAGCTTCTCTCCCCGCTTGAGTATCTTGAAGATGAGCTTCTCGTTGTCTCCTCCCTGTTTGCTGCACAGATTTTCGATATGCTCCACGCAGGGCGTCTCGATCGAGGAAAATCCGAACTTCCTGTACGTATCTTTAATCAGGCTGATGCAGTAGTCCCTGATTTCCATCTCCTCCGGTGTGATGTCCCTCATGCCGGTGACCGGTTTCTTTTTCAGCGCCATAACCACTTTTCCTTTCGTTCTATCATTTCATCGATGCGGTCGATATAGTCGTTGATGTTCTTCACGTTCTCGGCACGCACCAGGTCTGCCTTTTTGCCGCCTTCCTTCTGTATCGGGGTCTTCAGCAGGATTTTCGTGGAAGCGCCTGCCCCCGCAGCAAGGATGGTCTGTTTTTCTTCCATAATCAGTATATTGTATATTCCGGCTTTGTCAAGTTTTGCATAGCCCGTATTCTCAAAATTTCCGGCGATATTTTTCTGCCGGTAGAGATAATAGGGGGAAAGCCCCATCCGGCGGGCAGCGGCATATGCCGCCTCCACCATGCCGGTAATCTCCCCGTGAAGGTCCGCCGTGCGCCCTTCCTGCCCATACCGCGCCGCCCGCTTGATGGCAAGTGCGTGGACTGTCAGGCTGTCTGGCGCAAGAGCCTCGATCTGCCGGAGCGTATCCTCCATATCCGCAATCCGCTCCCCGGGCAGTCCGGCGATGAGGTCCATATTGATATTGTCAAATCCGAGCCGCCTTGCCAGCTCAAACGCCTCCACCGTCTGCTCCACCGTGTGCCGCCGCCCCACCCGGTCCAGGGTCTTCTGCTGCATGGTCTGGGGATTGACGGAAATGCGGCTCACCGGGAAATCTTTCAGCACTTTCAGCTTCTCTTCCGTGATGCTGTCCGGCCGCCCCGCCTCCACCGTAAATTCCAGAAGACCGGACAGGTCAAAGGAATCCGCTATCACACCCAGGAGCCGCTGAAGCTGCTCCGGCTCCAGGGTGGTCGGCGTGCCGCCGCCGATATAAACTGTATCGGGCTTCCGCCCTTCCGCACGGGAGCCCAGATAGCGCAGCTCCCGGATTAATGCGTCCAGGTAGGCGTCCACACGCTCCTTCCACTCCCCGATGGGCGAGGAGCTGAAAGAACAGTAGGAGCACACACTGGGACAGAACGGAATGCCCGCGTAGAGGCTGAACCCGTTCTCGCAGTCCAGCCGGGAGAGCAGCGCATTTTCCCGCTCAGCCACCTCCGCGGCGAGGGCTGCTTTTTCCGGACTTACCGCATACCGTTCCATCATGAAGTCCGCCGCCTCTTCCCTGGAAGCGCCCTGTTCCAGCCGGTCCATGGGAATCTTCGTGGGACGAACGCCGGTCAGGATTCCCCAGGCGAGGGACCGGCCGGTGACCGCTTCCAGATGCCGGTAGAGCTGACGCGTGACTTCCCGCTTCACCGCCTGCAGGCGGGCTTCCTCCGTGGGATATCCCGCCTGCCCTTTCTCCGCCAGGGCGGCTTCCGCCTCTTCCGGCGCAAGGGAAAAGCAAGACGCTCCCGGAAGTTCCACCTCCACGAGAGAGTCCTGCTTTTCATCTACATTCTGTATGATATCCCCGGCAGGGAAAAAGGATTTCACGATATGGTATACATTGTACGTGTATTTCTTGCTTTTGCACGATATCTTTATCATCTGCCAGATATGCTCCTTTACAGAAACGGATTGAATTTCTTCTCGTTCCCGACCGTCGTCCAGCCCATGTGTCCCGGGTAGACTTTCGTCTCATCCGGGAGCACCAGCAGCTTTTCCCGGATGGAACGGATGAGGCTTCCCATACTGCCCGTTGGGAGGTCCGTCCGCCCGACGGATTCACAGAACAGCGTATCCCCGCTGAACAGGACGCCTTCTTCCGGGATATAGTAGCAGCATCCCCCGACCGTATGTCCCGGCGTCTGGAGCACCTGTATCTGCATCCCCGCAATCTGCAGCAGGTCGTTGTCTTTTACATATTCCGCACCGGAAAATGTATACGGATGTCCGAACATGCCGCCGGATGAGTTGAGCCGGGCATCGCCCAGCAGTTCCTTCTCCGCCGCGCAGGCATATACCGGAACCGGAAATTCTGCAAGGAACCGGTCCAGTCCCATGATATGGTCAAAATGCCCGTGGGTGAGGAGGACCGCCTTCACTGACAGCCCGCTCTTTCGGATATGTCCTTCCAGTTCCGGCGGGCAGTCCGCCATGTCCACGAGAAAACATTCTTTTGTCTCTTCATTGCTCACAATGTAGCAGTTTGTAGATACCGGTCCGAGCACAAATTTTTCTATCTTCATCTTCCTGTCTCTCCTGTTTCTTCCGTCCGCGCCAATCCGTTCATCAGCCCGTCGTCCTCTCGATGTCGATGACGCTCTCAATCTGCCGGAGCTTCTTTATCACTGTGTCAAGCTGCTCGCGCCCCTGAACGATAAATCCCATGTCAAGGGTCGCCGTCCCCTTCTTGCTCGTTCGGATGTTGACGGACTTCACATCGATCTTTTCCTCGGTAAAGACCTTCGTCACATCCATAAGGAGTCCCTGACGGTCCGCCGCGTACATCTTGAGTTCCGCCAGATACTGTCCGCCGCCGTCTGTCTCGGTGGTGTCCTCCCACTCCGCGTCGATGAGCCGCTCCCGCTCCGCCGCCGAGAGATGGAGCATGTTCACGCAGTCCGTCCGGTGGATGGACATGCCCCGTCCGCGGGTGACGAATCCCACGATTTCATCTCCGGGCACCGGGTTGCAGCACTTGGAGAAGCGCACCGCCATATCGTTGATGCCTTTGACGACGATGCCGCTCTTGGACTTGGCAATGTGCACCTTCTGCTGGTTTGCCTCGGATATCTTCTCCAGGATGGTCTCATCCGTGATTTCTTTCTTGTGTTCTTTTTCGTATTCTTCCAGGAGGCGGTTGACGACCTGCCCCTCTTTGAGCCCGCCGTGTCCGATTGCCGCCAGCACGGCATCCCAGTCGCGGAACCCGTATTTCTTCTGGACAATCTGCTGGTATTTGGGCCGCAGGATGTTCAAAAGTTCGATATTCTTGCCGCGGCAGTAGGAGCTGATAAGTTCCTTGCCCCGGATGATATTGTCTTCTTTAAATTCTTTCTTGAACCACTGGTTGATTTTGTTCTTCGCCTGAGTGCTCTTGACAATGTTCAGCCAGTCCCGGCTCGGTCCCCTGGAGTTCTGGGATGTCAGTATCTCAATCCTGTCCCCGTTCTGTATCTTGTAGTCGATATTGACCAGTTTGCCGTTTACCCTGGCGCCCACCATCTTGTTGCCCACTGCACTGTGTATCGCATAGGCGAAATCCACCGGAGTGGAGCCGTTCGGCAGGTTCTTCACATCGCCGTTTGGCGTGAAGCAGTAGACGTCCTCTGCAAACAGGTCCAGGTCGCCCTTTAAGAGGCTTAAGAACTCCCGGTTGTCGGACATGTCCCTCTGCCATTCCAGAATCTGGCGCAGCCAGTTGAGCTTCTCCTCCTGGGAAGCCATGCTCTTCGCCGCGTCCGCGCCTTCCTTGTACTTCCAGTGCGCCGCGATACCGTATTCCGCCGTCTTGTGCATCTCTTCCGTGCGTATCTGTATCTCAAAGGGCTGACCGGACGGTCCCATCAGCGTCGTGTGCAGCGACTGGTACATGTTCGGCTTGGGCATGGCGATATAGTCCTTGAACCTTCCCGGGATGGGCGTATACATCTCATGGATGACGCCCAGCGCACCGTAGCAGTCCTTGACCGAGTCCACGATGATGCGCACCGCGAACAGGTCATACACCTGGTCCAGCGTCTTGTTCTGATTCACCATCTTCTTATAGATGCTGAAGAAATGCTTGACGCGCCCGTACACTTTGGCCTTGATGTGGGCGTTCTTCATATGTTTCGATACTTCCGCCACAATCTGCTGGACAAATTCCTCCCGCTGGGTCTTCCGCTCATTGAGGTCTTTGACGAGCTGGTAGTAGACTTCCGGCTTCCAGTATTTGAGCGACAGGTCGTCGAGCTCGGTCTTTATTTTGGAGATACCGAGCCTCTGTGCGATGGGCGCATAGATGTCCATCGTCTCCCGCGCCTTCTCCTGCTGCTTTGCCGGCGTCATGAATTCCAGCGTCCGCATATTGTGGAGTCGGTCGGCGAGCTTGATGATGATGACGCGGATATCCTTCGCCATGGCGAGGAACATCTTCCTCAGGTTCTCCGCCTGCACTTCCAGTTTATCCTGGGAATAGCTCAGCTGACCGAGCTTTGTCACGCCGTCCACCAGAAGGGCGACTTCCTCCCCGAATCCTTCGGTGACATCGTCCAGCGTCATCTCGGTGTCTTCCACAGCGTCGTGGAGCATCCCTGCCACAATGGTCTCTTTGTCCATCTCCAGGTCCGCCAGGATGATGCCTACCCAGAGGGGATGGATGATGTAGGGCTCCCCGGATTTCCTCACCTGGTCCTTATGTGCTTTCCGCGCAGTCTGATACGCTTTCTCTATCATCGTGATGTCCGCGGAAGGGTGGTATTTCCTGACCCGGGCGACAAGCGCCTGGTAGAGCTGTTCCGGGTCCTGATAATCTTCGGGCGCCTTGACGGCATGGCCGTCCACGATCTCCAGATTCTTATTCAGCTGTTCGTACTCGGGCGTTGCTGCCATGACCGTTCCCCCTTCAAAGTATTTCCCGCAAAATGTCTAAAGAAAAAAGGATGCCTCTTTTCAATGTGGGGCATCCCCGACGACTATGTGATATCTCTATAATATTCATAGTATATCACTTATTTGTCGAATTTCAAATATTTTCTGTAACAAGTGCGTAAACCGATGATTTGCTTTACATTTGCATCATCGGATTTGTTTCTTTGTTTCGGTTTTCAGCTTCTTCTCCTCTTTCATACACAATCCGGCTTTCCTTCAACCGGCACGCCACTGCATACAGATGTATTTCTTTCATTCCGTCCCGTCTCAGTTTTTCCGCATAATCCTTTTCGTGTATCTGCGCCAGCGCGTCCCCGCATGCCGCATCCAGCGGACCGCTTTCTGCATACTTTACTTCAAAGATGCAGCCCATCCTTTCCCGCGGCATTTCAACAAGAATATCACTATACCCGCTGCTGTTTACCCAGTAGAGTTTTGGTTCCACATCCGGGTCTGCCAGATGATCAGATACATAATTCAGCACATCCCACGGGCAGTATATATCCTCCTGACCGAACCGATACCCGTTATACCATTCTTTCACCTCGCTGTATTTTTCAGTCATGTCATAATCTGCAAGCAGTCTGCAGACTTCAGCATCCGTAAACCCGAAATATTCATCATACTGTACATCCGACAATGTATGCACTTTGAAATTATTAAGCCCGGTAAAAATACTTCGGCAAGGCTCGTTACTGATAATTTACGATCGTGACCTGGACGGTCCTTCTCCCCATATATTCGTTCACAGAGGGATAATAGGTAAAGGACATCACCTGCTTTCGCTCCATCTCCCGCAGGCAGTCCTCCACATCCCCGAAGTACACCGCGTCCATCTGATTTCCCTGGGAATCTTTCAGCCTGCACTTTAAGACACTGCGGTTTTTCCCGAAAATGCGGGGGCTGATGACCCGCAGGTCCTTTCCTGCAAAGAGGGGTCTTTGGTTGCCCTTGCCAAACGGCTCCAGAAGCTCCAGCTCCTCCACAAGCCCTTCCGTGATATAGGGGAAGGGCAGCAGCATATCGATGGATACTTTCTCCAGCAGGTCCTCTTCGCTCAGATTGCACAGTTCATTGATGGTCCTGCGGAAACGCTCTACATTTTCCTCTTTCAGTGAGAGCCCCGCCGCCAGCTTATGTCCGCCGAACTTTGTAAAGAGCGCCCGGCACATACACATCTGGGCGAACATATCATACGTCTCGATGGAACGCCCGGAGCCCTTGACGCCGTCCTCCGCCCGGGTGAGCACGAAAGCCGGACGGTAATACCGCTCACGGATGCGCCCGGCGATGATGCCCGCGATGCTCTCGTGGCAGTCCGGCAGGTAGACGACCAGCACCTTATCCTCTTTCAGGGAAGTCGTCTCTATCATCTGCACGGCTTCTTCCACACCCCGCTCCGTCATCTCTTTGCGGCTGTCATTGAGCGCCTTCAAGTCCTCCGCCAGCATCACGGCGTCCCGTCTGGTGCGGGCGTTTAACAGCTCCAGCGCCCGTTTCGCCGTATCCAGCCTGCCGCTGGCATTGATGCAGGGTCCGAGGATGAAGCCGATGTGATAGGCGTTCAGCCGTTCCGCATCGATGCCCGTGCACTCAATGAGGGCTTTCAGCCCCGGATTCCGGGTGCGCCTGAGCATCTCCAGCCCCTGCTTGACGAAGATGCGGTTCTCCCCGGTCAGGTCCATCACATCCCCCACCGTGGCGATGGCGACATTTTCCATCAGATAATCCACGTCTTCCGGGTCCTGCTGCATCACATTGTAGAGCGCTTCCACCAGCTTGTAGGCTACCGCCGCGCCGCACAGCCCTTTGAACGGATAGGGGCAGTCCGGCTGATGCGGGTCAACCACCGCGTCCGCCCGTGGCAGTATATATTTTCTCTCCCCGTTCATCTCAGTATATGGCACCTTATGGTGGTCCGTGACGATGATGGTCAGTCCGTGGTCCTTTCCATAGGCAATCTCTTCCGCCGCCGCGATGCCGTTGTCACATGTAATGATGGTGTCAATGCCGTCCCGGACCGCGCGGTCGATGAGGTCGATATTGAGTCCGTAGCCGTCCCGGATGCGGTCCGGGATATCGGTATCCACATCCGCCCCCAGCCCGGAGAGTCCCTGCTGCAGGATATAAGTGGCGTTCACTCCGTCGATGTCATAATCCCCGATGATGCGGACAGGCTTTTCCTCCCGTATCTTCTCCGCCAGAATCTCCACTGCCCGGTCCATGTCCTTCATCAGCATCCCGTCCGAGAGGTCCGCAATGGTCCCGTTCAGGTACAGCTCCACCGCATCGTCCCCCAGGATGTCCCGGTTGCGGATGAGCCGCGCCAGGATGGGAGAGATGTGGTATTTTTCTGCAATCCCGTTGAAATCCGCTTTCTTCATCGTAATAAACCATCGTTCCATATGTGATGCTCCTCCCGCGCCTCAGCCCTTTTCTTACAGGATAGCAAACTCCCGGCTTTTTGGAAAGTATTTAGAATTTCTTCTAAATACTTGTTGACTTTTCTTTTTCCCGGTGATATATAGTATTTAGAAACTTTTCTAAATGTCATCTGGAAGGAAGTGAGGGATTGAGTTTTGCAGAAACATTTAAAGCGCTCTCAGACCCTGTAAGAAGGGAGATACTGGAGCTTTTAAAAGCAGGCAGACTCTCTGCCGGAGATATCGCCTCGAATTTCGACATGACCCAGGCGACTGTCTCCTATCATCTGAAGGTCCTCAAAAAAGCAGACCTGATAAGTGAAACGCGGGAAAAGAATTTCATCTATTATGAACTGAACCTGACGGTCCTGGAGGAAATCATGATGTGGCTGTCAGAGCTGAAAGGAGTCGACTGAATCATGGAAAATATCAAAAACTACAAAAAACTCTTACTCATCACCCTGCTGCTCACCCTGCTCCCCATCCTCCCCGGACTGCTCCTGTGGAATCAGCTCCCTGAGCGCATCGCCATCCACTGGGGCGCGGACGGGCAGGCGAACGGATGGGCGGGCAAGCCTTTCGCCGTATTCGCCCTGCCGTGCATGCTTGCCGCGCTGCACCTGTTCTGCGTGCTGTTCACGCTGGCGGACCCGAAGAAGCGCAACATTCACAAAAAGCCACTGTTGCTGGTCTTCTGGATGATGCCGGTGCTCTCCATCGTGATGTGCGGCATCACCTATGCCATCGCTCTTGGAATGAAGATTGACGTAGGCATCGGCGCCTCCCTGCTGATTGGCATCCTGTTCATCATCCTGGGGAACTATATGCCGAAGCTCCGGCAGAACTACACCGTAGGCATCCGCGTCCCCTGGACGCTCAACAGCGAGGAAAACTGGCGGCGGACCCACCGGTTGGGAGGAAAGCTCTTCATCGCCGGAGGCTTCCTGCTCATCATCACCGGTTTTCTGGGACGCATGCTGGGAGATTTCGGAGTGTTCGCCGCCCTGATCGCCATCGCCCTGATCTGCTCCGGTATCCCCGCAATCTATTCATTCTGTCTTTACAAGAAAGGAGTCTGACAACTATGGATAATCTGGAACGAAGAGACCGGGAAATGGCGTACATCTCGGACAGCGCTGTAATGGAACAGCAGAAAGCATGCCGGAAGATTCTGCAGCGGCTCAACTTTGCAGACCGGTCGGATTTTGACACCCTTGCGGCTATCGTAAAAGAACTGCTGGGGAAATCGGAAAACGCCTTCATCAACCCGCCTTTTTACTGTGATTACGGCTCCCACATCGAAGTGGGA
This sequence comes from Candidatus Mediterraneibacter merdipullorum, assembly GCA_019117125.1. Classification (GTDB taxonomy): domain Bacteria; phylum Bacillota; class Clostridia; order Lachnospirales; family Lachnospiraceae; genus Mediterraneibacter; species Mediterraneibacter merdipullorum. Next base: position 70,459 of record DXAL01000021.1, on the reverse strand, counting down.
AAGAATTTCTATGCAAACTACAACTGTACCATCATCGATGTGGCGAAGGTCACCATCGGCGACAACTGTATGCTCGCCCCCAATGTGGCAATCTACACCGCCGGACATCCCGTCCACCCCGCCTCCCGGAATTCCATGTATGAGTACGGCATCTCCGTATCCATCGGCGACAACGTCTGGATTGGCGGGAATACCGTCATACTGCCGGGCGTGCACATCGGCAGCAACACGGTCATCGGCGCCGGGAGCGTGGTGACAAAAAATATCCCGGACTGGACCGTTGCCGCGGGCAACCCCTGCCGGGTGATACGCCGCATCACGGAAGCAGACCGGAAATACTATTACAGAGACCGGGAATTTGACAGCGAGGCATGGGAAGCCGTCCGGGACCTCAGATAAGCCCCATGCTCCGCAGGAGGAAGAGCCATCCCGTCATCGTGAATGCGCTGAACAGGGTCGTCAGCATGACGACGCTGGACGTCAACACGCCTTCATGCCCCATGTTCCTCGCCATCACATAGCAGCTTACCGTTGTCGCCGAACTGAGCATGACGAGGAGCGCCACCAGCTCTTCCCGGCGAAATCCCAGCCACACGGCAGCCGGGAGGAACAGCGCGGCAAAAAGCACCAGCTTCATGGCCGACGCCGTTACCGCCGGTTTCGCCCTGCCCAGCGCCTTCTTCCCGTCAAAAGTCGCGCCCATCGCCATCAGACCGAGGGGCGTGGCAGTACTCCCCACATCTGAGATCAGCTTTTCCAGGATATGGGGCATCGGCATCCGCAGCGCCGACCAGACAAGCCCCGCTGCAATGCCGAGGATGATGGGGTTCGTGACGATGCCCAGGGCGGTCTTCTTCCAGACTGCCCGGTCCGGCTTCCCGTGCTCCGGCTTCCCGTGCTCCGGTTCCCCATGCTCCGGTTGAAAAAAGGAGAGCACCACCACTGCCATGATATTATAGAGGGGCACGCTCCCGATAATCATCAGCGGCGCCATCCCCGCATCCCCGTAGATATTCTGGATAAAGGCAATGCCCAGTATGGCGGCGCTGCTCCGGTAGGAAGCCTGGATGAACTCGCCCCGGATGCTCTTATCCTTCCAGAGAAAGGACACTGCAGCTGCAAGGGCGATGCTGACAAGCGTGGCAGCGAAGCAGAACAGCACGAATCCGGCATTCCACACCCGGGAAAAGTCCACCGTCGCAAGGTCTTCAAACACCAGCACCGGCAGCGGCACCAGGAATACGAACCGGTTCATCTTTGCCGCAAAGCCGTCGTCGATAAGTCCAGTCTTTCTCAGTACAAACCCGAGCACCATCAGGAGAAAGACCGGAACCGTCGCGTTCAGGCTGAAAATCAGATTCTCCATGCCCGGCTATTCTCCCACGATGCACACGCGGATGAGGTTGGTCCGCCCGGGGATTCCAAGAGGGATGCCTCCGGTAAATACGACCTTGTCCCCTTCTTTTATGATGCCGTGCGCCTGGGCTGCTTCGATGGAGCGCAGGCAGAGTATCTCGGAGCTGTACTCCTCCCGGACCTGCAGAGGCAGGATGCCCCAGGAAAGATTCAGCTGCCGGTATACCTTTTCCGAGCTCGAGCAGCCTGCGATGAGGCAGTCCGGGCGGTATTTGGATATCATCCGCGCCGTATTCCCGGTCTTGCTCACCGCCAGTATGGCATTTGCCTTCAGGTCGATGGCTGTCATGCAGGTCGCATGCGAGATGGCGTTCGTGATATCCGGGTCTTCACTGCGCTCCCTTCTGCGGAAGATGGCATTGTAATCGATATTCTTTTCCATGTGCACCGCAATCTTGACCATCATCTTCACCGCCTCCACCGGATATTTTCCGGCTGCAGTCTCCCCGGAGAGCATGATGGCGCTCGTCCCCTGGGCGATGGCATTCGCCACATCCGTCGTCTCCGCGCGGGTGGGACGGGGATGTATCATCATGGAGTCCAGCATCTGGGTCGCCGTGATGACTACTTTTCCCGCTTCGTATACTTTTTCGATGATGCGCTGCTGGATGATGGGCACATGCTCCAGCGGAATCTCCACGCCCATGTCTCCCCTGGCAATCATAATGCCGTCCGCCTCGCTGATAATCTCATCGATATTGTCCACGCCCTGCTGGTTCTCAATCTTGGCGATGATATTGATGCCCTGTCCTCCGTTGTCGTTCAGAAGCTTCCTCATCTCCCGGACATCATCCGCAGTCCTTGTAAACGACGCAGCCACAAAGTCAAAATCCTCCCGGATGCCGAAAAGAAGGTCGTCCCGGTCTTTCGGGCTGATAAACGGCATCTTCAGCTCCACGCCCGGGACGTTCACGCCCTTGTGGTCCGAGATGTCGCCGCCGTTTTTCACGATGCACACGATATCTTTGTCGATGATATCCACCACTTCCATCCCGACCAGACCGTCGTCGATGAGTATGGAATCTCCGACCTGCACGTCTTTGTAAAGGTCCTTGTACGTGATGGACACCCGCTCCTGTGTCCCGTCTGTGTCCTCATTTGCGAGGGTGAATTCCTGACCTTCCTCCAGCGTAATCTTATGGTCTTTGAAGCAGCCGATGCGGATTTCCGGTCCCTTTGTATCGAGAAGCGCCGCGATGGGCCTGTCAAACTGCCTGCGCAGCGTCATCAGCTTCTCAAGCCGGACCTTCTGCTCTTCATGGGTCCCGTGTGAAAAATTAAACCGCGCCACATCCATGCCTTCCCGGATGAGTGCCTCCAGGACGCCTTCCCTGTCTGTCGCCGGTCCAAGTGTGCAGATAATCTTTGTCTTTCTCATAACCTTTCCTTTCCGGATGAATCCCTTTTCTCCCTTGCCTCCATAAAACGATGTATCGTCCGGTCCCTCTCTTTATCTCAGTGAACCGTTAAAGTCATTATAACATCAACTCCCGCCGGATATCCAGATAGTATTGACCTTTTTTTGGATTCTCTCTATACTGTTATGTGATATCAGGAGAACATCTTCATCTGATGCAGACCGCATCCGGCACAGACAGGACGATAAAGATAAAGAAAGGAATAAACGAATGTCACAGAATAATATCATTCCCAATCACATGAATATCTACTGGCATGATTATACCGGACATGTAAAAGACAAGCCCATCCGGGATGCAAGCCTTCCCGTAAAGGCGGCGCTCATCGGGCGCGTGGGGCTGATGCTGCTCTCCTGCGGCACCGGGGCGTGGCGCGTCCGCAGCTCCATGAACGCGCTCTCCGAGCAGCTCGGCATCACCTGTACGTCGAGCATCGGGCTGATGACCATCGTCTATACCTGCTTTGACGGGCATAAGACGTTCACCAACTCCCTCTGTCTGAACAACACCGGGGTAAACACCTCCAAGCTGGACCGGCTGGAGCGGTTTGTAAAGAAATTCCCCACAGAAGGCATCGACCGTTCCGGGGAACAGCTCCATCTGGAACTGGATGAGATTGAGAAGATACGCGGTCTGTACACCCCCGGGAAGCTGGGGCTGGCGGCGGCTTTTGCCTGCGCGGCTTTCACCTTCCTCCTGGGGGGCGGACCCATTGAGATGGTCTGCGCCTTCATCGGCGCCGGAATCGGGAACTATGTGCGCTGCCGGCTCATCGGGCGCCACTACACCCTGTATCTGTGCGTCGTGACTTCCGTGGCGCTGGCGTGCCTTGCCTACATCGGTTCCCTGCGGCTTGCCCAGATACTCCTGTCCATCCCGCGCGGACACGAGGCAGGGTACATCTGTGCCATGCTCTTTATCATTCCCGGATTCCCGTTCATCACCAGCGGCATCGACCTTGCCAAGCTGGATATGCGCTCCGGGCTGGAGCGCCTTGCCTACGCCATCATCATCGTCCTCATCTCGACGGTCACCGCATGGGTGATGGCAATGGTCCTGAACCTGCACCCTGCCGACTTTTCCGACCTGGGGCTCCATCCGGCGCTGCTCCTTTTATTCCGGCTGCTCGCCAGCTTTACCGGCGTGTTCGGGTTCTCCATCATGTTCAACAGCCCGGTCCCCATCGCCGCCTCTGCCGCGGTCATCGGGGCCATCGCCAACACACTCCGCCTGGAGCTTGCCGGAGCATTCTCCTGCCCTGCTGCCATCGCATCCTTCCTCGGCGCGCTGACCGCAGGACTGCTGGCATCCTTCCTCATGAACCGGCTGGGATATCCGCGCATCTCCGTCACCGTGCCGTCCATCGTCATCATGGTGCCGGGGCTGTATCTCTACCGCGCCGTCTACAACATGGGCGAGATGTCGCTGACCCTTTCCGCTCCCTGGCTCGTCTCCGCGCTTCTCATTATCATCTCGCTGCCGCTGGGACTCATCTTTGCGAGGATTCTGACGGACCGCTCCTTCCGGCACTGCACCTGAGCCGGCACTGCACCTGAGCGAGCTGCTCTTTCTGTATTTACCGTTTGCGGCTTTTCAGGGCAAACCCTGCCGCTGCCAGCAGGACCACCGCTGCCGCTGCGATGCCTGCCCATTCCCCTGTCGTCAGGTCCGTCAGGTTGAAGCAGCGGACGTTCACCCACATCTGGTTGATGCGCCGGTTCGCCTCCTGGTCGAAATACTGCATGACCACCGCCCGCTCCAGCACTTCCCCGGGCGGATACTGGGCGAAAAGCTGCCGGTCCGCCTGGTCGGATTCGGCGGTGATGATATAGTCTTCATCCCCGTCATCCCCGCTGAAGAAAAAGCCCACCGGATACTCGATGGTATCTTCCGCATCGTCTTCCGCGCCATAGCACCAGTCGGCGTATGCATACATGATATCGCTGTCTCCCCCGGCAATGACGGAAGTGTAGCCGATATAATACATATTTCTCACTGCATTGTCGGGACGGGACATAAAATTGATAAAGGCTTCCGCCGCATGCTGCTTCGCCTCGTCGCCTCCGATGCCGTCCTTTAGCATCACCCATCCGTCAAACCACACATTCGTGCACTCTTCCGGCACGGCATATGCCAGATAGTAATCATCGATTTCCGCCTGGTCCAGCGTGTAAACCGCATCTCCGGACCACTGGTAGTTCGCCAGAACCTTCCCGGTCACCATATCCGCCTTCCCGCTGTCAGATTCAAAGGAATAGGCGTTTTTCCGGATATCTTTTAAAATGTCTTCCGCAGCTTCCACCGTGGTCTCGTCTGTCCGGTTCATCCGCTCCGCAATCTGCTCCAGGCGGTCCGGCGAGGAAACGAATTCCGGTTCCATCAGTTCCTCTTCAAACAGGATGCCAAGGGCAGCAAAATAACTGTCCCGCACATTGTCTTTGACCGTGACCTGACCCTTATACGCCGGGTCAGCCAGGAGCGCCCAGTGGGAAGCCTCCTCTTTGGATATCTCCTCCGGGTTATAGACGATGCCCGTGGTTCCCCACATATAGCCCGCCGCATATCTGCTCCAGGGCTCTCCTTTTATCGTGTTCGTATCAAAGATATCCCGGATGTAGTCCGAGACGCCGCGCACGTAGTAATTTTCCTCGGTCCCTTCGTCAAAGAACGCCTCCGAAAGGGGCTGGAGCCGGTCCTCGGCGATGAGTTTCATGAACATATATTCCGAAGGACAGACCAGGTCGAATTCGTTGCCGAGAGTGAGCTGGTTGTAAAGGTCCTCATTCGTCCCGAAGGTGGAATACTCTACCTCCACTTCTGTCCCGTAAGTATCCTGATACCACTCGGTAAAATCATCCACCATGGAATTTTCCCCGAAAATCACCGTGCCGTTCTCATCGTCCAGGTCGATCGCCTCTTCTTCGTCCCAGTCGCCTTCGTCGATGTACTCTTCCCAGTTGGCGATGCGCAGCGTGACCTTTTCTTTCCCTGCCGCAGGCGCTTTCACCTCATCCGCAGCCGGCTCTTTCACTTCCCCCGCAGCCGGCGTCTTCTCTTCCCCTGCTGCGGACACGCGCTCCATCCCGCCGGAAAACGCCGGAAGCACTGCTGTCATCCCCAGCATCAGGACTGCTGCCAGGGCGGGGTAATTAATTCTTTTCCCTGCTCTCATATGCGCTCACCTCTTTCTTTTTCACCGGTCCGGCAGACGCCGCGTTCATCAGCACGACCGCCAGTATCACGATGAGGAATATCACCGTGGACAGCGCCCACAGCGCCGTCTTGATCTCGGTCTGGGCGCCTTTCGTGGCATTGACCACATAGGTGCTGATGGTGTCAAATGTGGCAGGCTTCGTGTACGTGGAGATGAAATAATCGTCCAGCGACAGCGTGATGGACAGAAGAAAGCCCGACACGATGCCCGGAATCAGCTGGGGAATCACCACTTTGTAAAGCGCCTGGAAGGGCGACGCCCCCAGGTCCATCGCCGCCTCGTAGAGTCCGCTGTCCATCTGTTTGAGCCGGGGTATCACGGCAAGATAGACAAAGGGCGTACACAGCACCACGTGCCCGATGACGAGTGGGATGTAACTGTCCTTCTCAATGCCGAAGACGACGATGAGCAGGATGCAGATGGAAAACGCGGTCACCACATCCGCATTCACCACGGGGACGCGGTTCGCCGTCTCTATCACCTTCCGCGAAAAAGCGCCGGAATAAAAAGCTCCCACAGCCCCCAGCGTCCCGAGCAGAGACGCAATGAGCGCAGCGCCTACGGCAAGGAGCAGGGTGCCCGCAATCATGGACTTCAGTTCGTCGAGCGTAAAGAGCGTCACATAATTCTGCATCGAGAACCCGCGCACCGCACCGATGGTCGTGGAATCCGTAAAGCTGTAGAACGCCAGCACGAGGACCGGCACATACATAAACATCGCGACCAGTATAAGCCACAGATAAGACATTCCTTTTTTCATCACAGCACTGCCCCCCTGTTCCCGGCTCCGTCCCCGTCCTCTCTGTCCGTCACAAGCGATACAATGCAGATGAGCGCGAACAGGATGAGGGATATCATGGAACCGTTGTTCCAGTCATAGATATTGAAGTAACTGCCGATGAGCGAGCCCATGATGTAGGTACTGTTGTACATCATATCCAGGATGACATAGTTCGTCATGGCAGGAAGGAACGTCATCGTAATGCCGCTGGCGATGCCCGGCATGGACAGCGGCAGGGTGACCCGGAGGAAGACCTGGACCGGTCCCGCTCCCAAATCCGCAGCCGCCTCGACCAGGCTCTGGTCCAGCTGCAGCAGCGTGGTATAGAGCGGCAGTATCATAAACGGAAGGAAATCATAGGTCATCGCAATCACCGTGTTCAGGAACGGATGCAGGGACAGATTGCCCTCCAGTATCGTCAGGATTTCCTTCAGAGCCGTCAGCCTCAATGTAAAGTTAATCCACATGGGCATGATAAAGAGCATCAGAAGGACCGGACCTTTCTTCAGTCCGCTCCTGGCCAGCACATATGCCGTCGGATAGGCGATGAGCAGACAGACAGCCGTCACCGCCACCGCCACCGCCAGACTGTAGCAGAGCGTCCCGATGGTGTTCCCGTTCGTAAAGAACCGGACGAGATTGTCCAGGGAGAGCCTTCCGCTCCCGTCTGTAAACGCGTAATAAATGATGACTGCGAGAGGCAGTATCACAAAGCAGAACAGGAACAGGGCATAGGGGATGCAAAGCTGTTTCCTGCTGAAACGCAATCTCTTCATAGTCATACCTGCTTTCTCTTCAATCGTATCTCTTCCCTGGGAATCATCAGGCTGACATGGTCGCCTTCGTTCCACAGGTCGTCCTCATCCAGCACGAAATCTTCTTCCGTATCCGTGCGCACCGTGTAGTTGTAGTGGTTTCCTTTATAAATGAACGAGATGATATTTCCGGACGCCCGGTACTCCCTCTGCTCATCGCTCATGGACACCGCCTTTACCGGAATCTCCACGGTCACGGGAGTGCCTGCAAGGTCGATGCTGCCGCCGTCCGCTGTGACTACAGAACTGTCTTCCTGCTGCCCCGCGCCCTCCACGAGCTGGGTCAGGTCGCACAGATATTCGCCGCCTGCGAACGCCACACGTCCGTCTTTTGTGATAACCCCGTCAAAAACATTGACAAGGACGCCCGCCGGCATGACATGGATGCCGTCCGGCTCAATGCACATCCCGATTTCTTCACCCGGACGCACATTTTTTGTCGTCTGTATGACAATCTCATTGTCCCCGCACAGCGCGGTAATCTCATAATACATGCCTTTAAATACCGTCGAGTCCACGACGCCGGTTATCTGTCCGTCCCCCGGTCTCGTGATGAGTACATCCTCCGGACGGATGACGACGTCCACCCTGGTATCCCTAGGCACATTGTCCACACACGGGAACTGTGCATGGCAGAATCCCACCGTCTTGGAGGCAGTCATACGCCCCTCAAAGATATTGCTCTCTCCGATAAAGTCCGCCACGAACGCGTTAGTCGGCTCGTTGTAGATTTCCTCCGGCGTGCCTGTCTGCTGGATCATGCCGTCTGACATAACAACGACCTTGTCCGACATGGTCAGCGCTTCCTCCTGGTCGTGGGTCACATAGATGAATGTGATGCCGAGCTGCTCATGCATGGCTTTGAGCTCCAGCTGCATCTCCTTCCTCATCTTCAAGTCCAGCGCGCCCAGAGGCTCGTCGAGCAGGAGGATGTCCGGCTCGTTTACGATGGCGCGGGCGATGGCGATGCGCTGCTGCTGCCCGCCGGAGAGCGTGGAAATGCGCCGCTTCTCAAACCCTTCCAGGTCCACCACTTCCAGCACATGCTTCACTTTCTCATTGACAGCCGCCTTGGGGAGCTTCTTTAAGTTCAGCCCGAACGCCACATTGTCGTACACATTCAGATGGGGGAACAGGGCGTACCGCTGGAACACCGTGTTGATCGGGCGCCGGTTCGGCGGGAGTTTGCTGATATCCTCCCCGTTCAGCAGGATTTCCCCTTCCGTGGGAAATTCAAACCCCGCGATCATGCGCAGGGTCGTGGTCTTGCCGCAGCCCGAAGGACCGAGAAATGTGACGAATTCCCCTTTTTTCACGGTCAGGTTGAAGTCGTCCACAACAACCGTATCGTCAAATACTTTCTTGATATTCTTAAGTTCAATGATGTTCTCGCTCATGGCTTCTCTCCTTACCATGCCCGCCCGCATAAAGGGCGGGGTTTTTCCGCTTTTGTGTAATCGTAATAAGTTTAGGTGAAGCGCCGGGTTTTGTCAATAAAATTCTCGATTCTGAGCCATGTTTTTCCGAGGTCATCCTGTATCGGAGATGCAGATATGAAAAGCACTCGCATTTCTGCAAGTGCCTGACCGTGGGAACATTATACCTGGAACTTAGAACTTTCTTATTTCTTTTGCCAGAGAAAATGGAATGATATCACCCGGTTTTGTCTCAATATACGCCTTCTCCTTATGCATGTATTCAATAATATCTTTTGCCTTATAATTTTTAAATTTCTTGATTACCTTATCTATGATTTCTTTCTCATCCTCACTTAAAACAGAATAATCCGTTCCGTTTGTCGGATAGATATGCAGCATAGAATCATAATTATAACTTTCTTCCTCTTGAATGTTCAGATTTTCCAGATTCATAAGACTATAATGTCCAACCGGAAGGGCTCCCATCGTATTATGCCTGTAAACCATTCCCGTCATAGCGTGACCATACAGTTTACAGGAAAGAGAATCCACATACCAGAGCATTTTCATCAGTTTTACCTTAAACAGATTAGATACATTCTCAGCGATATATGAGATTATAGCTTCGATTTTATCAACATCCAGGACCGCAAAACCATTGGCATCCGAAGGTTCCCCAAAATCAGCATATTCCCCCTCAAAAGCCTGCCGTGTCAGAAACTCTTTTCCGTAGGAATCCAGATTTTCTATTATCTTTGCTCTAATTTCCGCTCTTTTCAAAACAGAAAATTTTACAGCATTTTTCTTCAGAAATTCGAGGGCAATCAACGGATTATCCTTAATAATACGAAGCATCGTATCATAGGCCTCATCCTGAATCGCTTTACTCTCATATCTTGATATGGTAGCTTCTCCCCATCCCAGCAGTCTTGCAAGATCAACCTGTGACAGACCGTAATTTTCTCTTATTGAAACGATTTCATCCGACGTAAGCAATCCACGTTTTACACGGTAGGCATTACGGGCATTGAGAAGATTTGTATTTGTCATGGAGCCGGTTTCAAATTCATTCTCATCTTCATCCGCATTTGCACAAAAATAAAACCTTTCTTCGTAGGTTACTTCCTCACCTTTTATGACAAGTGTTGCAAAGCGCTTTCTTTCTTCTACTTCATGTGTCTTGCCGCACAACGGACAATCCATATGAACTTTTCTGATTAAAGTACTTGTCTTCATTGTCCTTCCTCCTTTTCTCCTCCAATTATGCATATGGAAATTTCATCTTAAAAGTCACCTTTTTCCAAAAACATTTTTAATTCATCCAGGAAAGCAGTAACTTCCCCTTTTTTCGATTGTATACTAAGAAAGATGATAATCACCTCCTGCAAGTACTTCTACTATCAATTGATAGTATATAGTTTGGCGGCAATTTCATCAAGAGAGTACCAAAATTTATCCGAAAACAAGTAGAAAAAACCATCCAACATTTCAAGTTCTGTATGAGTAATGGACATTTCAGCCATTCGGCAGACTGTCCCGCACGCACAGCGCCCCATACCCCAGCTGCGCATTCGGCCACTCGCTGTACCCCGGCAGTTCCCGCGCTCCGCGCCTTAAGTATGCTTTCACCTTCTCCCCGTACAGATACGGGTCGTTTCCCCGTACCACTGCATACTCCATCATGAGCGCCGCGCTCCCGGTCACAAAGGGCACGGCAAACGACGTCCCGTCAAAGGAGCGGTAGCCGCCTCCCGGCACCGGCGCGTTCACCCCCACTCCGGGAGCCGCCAGGTCGGGCTTGGGAGAGCCGTCCCCCTCATACACCCCCGTCGGTCCCCTGCCGGAAAAATCAGCATAGGAGAGGGTCCTGGCATCGTATGCCCCCACCGTCACGACCAGCGACGCTGTGGATGGTATGGTGAGCGTGGCGGCGCTGACCGGACGCAGGAATGCAGTGCCCACATTCAGCGCGGACTGGGACGGGAGCCACATCTGGTATATCCCGTCCACGATGCGCCTCGGTTCCAGAAGTATCTTCCAGACGCCGCTGTCTACGTAGGACCCCACCGGCAGAAAGGAGAAATAAATTTCCTGCTTCACACTGTACGGCTTCGGCTCCCCGTAATAGATGAGCAGCTCGGTGCCTCCGGCGAGATACCGCCGGGAACCGGGCGTCTCCTCCAGCGGTCCCACCCGCTCTCCCGATGGAGTCACGATGCTGATGTCCATCTCATCCACGTAGGATTTCCACAGCTGAAGGTTCAGGGAAGGCTCCCGCTCCTGCACGGCGAACTCCACCGTGACCTCTTCTTCCTCTCCAATCTGTCCCGATGTATGCCCTGCCGCGGCGCCTTCGTTGCCGCTCCCCACGCAGATGACATTTTTCCACGTATCCGCGATGTCGTTGAGAAACCGCTCCACCAGTGACGTTCCGTCGTGAGAGCCATACGTATTTCCGAAGCTGATGTTGACCGCCACCGGCATCCTGAGTATCCGCGCTTTTCGTATCACATAATCCACACCGAGCATCAGTTCCGTGGTCCTGGGGAATCCGTCCCGGCGGGGCGCGCCCATCTTCACCACGATGAGGTCCGCCTCCGGGGCCACGCCCCGGTACCTTCCCCCTTCACTTCCCCTTCCGTTCCCTGCGGCAATGCCCGCCACCGCCGTGCCATGCCCGCTCAGGTCCGCCCCCGGGAGGGCGCCGGTCAGAGTGCCTTCCTCCATATCCTTTATAAGGCGGTCGATTTCTTCCGCCGTATACTCGCCCCCTCTTTCGTACCCTTCCGGCGGATTTCCCTCCACGCTCTGGTCCCACAAGGATACCAGCCTCGTCGTGCCGTCTTCCCTGCGGAAATCCGGGTTTGCGATATCGAGCCCGCTGTCGATAACGCCCACCAGCACCCCGCGGCCGCCAAGCCCCAGCGGCGGTTCCTGCACCGCATCCACGCAGGATGCGCTCCTCCCCGCATCCGCCTGGAAATACAGACTTTTCGGCTTTTCGATAAAGTCCACCCCCGGGAGGGCGGCAAAGGCTTCTATCTGCTCCTCCTTTATCACAACAATGGCATACTCGTTCAAAAGCTCTGTCACCGATACGGCAGTCTCCCGCATCTGTTCCACGTCGCCGGAATACTTGACGATGAGTTCCCATTCCCGCCCTTCCGGCTCATAGCCTACTTCCAGCTCCCCGGAGCGCTCCCGTTCCTCCGCCGTCGCGTCCAGCGCGAGGTTCAAAAGATTCTCTATCTTCTGGCTCATAAAAACACCCCCTGTGCACAATCTATGCACAGAGGGCGTTCCTTATCTTACATCCTGCCGTCTTTTCCTTTATGCTGCTGTCTTTTTTCTTTACGCTGCTGTCTTTTCCCGCACGGCGTGCAGCCGCCGTCTCATCTGCGGTATGCGAAGAGCGGGAGCCCGTCTTTTTCCGGGACTTTCACTGTGCCCTGGATAAGCGGGAGGGCATAGGCGGTAAATTCCCGGCTCACATCCGAGCCGCGCCCCGTAATCCACTCCGCAGGCACCGTCTTCTCCTGGTTGCAGATGGCGTTTACATCTTCCAGCACATAGTCCGTCCGGTAATCCTCACCCGGGAGGCGGGAAAATGCCACCATCTTTCCGGTCTCCCCCTCGATGGCGCGCTTCACCCCGTATGCGCCGGAGGCGATGGCTTCCTTCTGGTCCGTACCGGAGAGCATGGCAGAGGAGCATCTCTGGCACACATTGAGCTCCACAGAGCGGACTTTGACGCCCAGCCTGTCTTTCACCAGGTTCTCCAGATATTTCCCGGAGCCGGTGAGCATCTTGTGACCGAATGTGTCCACACCCACGCTGCTCGCCAGTTCACAGATGAACGTGCCTTTTCCGTCGTTGATGCCCTCGGAGATGCATACCACCACATTGGGCGTCTTCTCAAGCGCGGATTCCACGTCTTTCAGGAAGCGCTCCGTGTCAAAGGCAGTCTCCGGCAGATAGATGAGAAGGGGATTGTCCCCGTCGAACTTGCGCGCGAGAGCCCCCGCCGCCGTCAGCCAGCCTGCGTGGCGTCCCATCACCTCGACGATGGTGACGGATTTCTTATTGTCATAGACCGATGCGTCCAGGGAAATCTCCCGCACCGTGGAAGCCACATACTTTGCCGCGCTCCCGTATCCCGGCGTATGGTCCGTGTGCACAAGGTCATTGTCAATGGTCTTCGGAATGCCGATGAACCGGATGTCACTTCCATACTTCGCTGCATAGCGGGAAAGCTTGCTTACAGTATCCATGGAATCATTTCCGCCGATGTAGAAGAAATACCCGATGCCGTACTCTTCCAGCCTGCCGAACAGTTTTGGATACACCCCGTCGTCCAGGTCTTCCGGCAGCTTGTACCGGCAGGAGCCCAGATAGGAACCGGGCGTCGTTTTGATGAGTTCCAGCTCCCCGGAGCGCTCCAGCGGCTCCATATCCATCACTTTCCCGTTTAAAAAGCCTTCAATCCCGTTTATCATCCCGTATACGGTGCCGCAGGCATCCTCCCGGTTGAGCGCCTCGTATACGACACCGTACAGGCTTGCATTTATCACGGCTGTCGGTCCTCCAGACTGTCCGACGATTACATTTTTCTTCATTGGTCTCCTCCTGACAAATCGATGATGACAGAAATCCAGCTCATCTGGATGACTGAACTGATATAGCAACATGATTACTATAACGTAAAACCGGAGATTTTACAATCATCACACGCGGAAATCATCACCACACACACGCGGAAATCATCCGCCGGCATGCGCACGGACCATCAGCGGATATGCACGGAGACTATCAGCGGGCGAGAAGTTCCCCGCTGATGGATATGGTCGCCACTTCCCACGGGATGGATTTCCCGCATGCCTCCAGAGCTCTTCTGACCGCCATCTCCAGCCCGCCGCAGCAGGGCACTTCCATCCGCACGACCGTCACGCTCCGGATGTCGTTGTCCCGAAAGATATGGGTCAGCTTTTCACTGTAATCCACAGCGTCCAGCTTCGGGCACCCGATGAGCGTGACCTTCCCGCGCATGAACCCGTCATGCATCCCGGCATAGGCATAGGCGCTGCAGTCCGCCGCTATCAGCAGGTCTGCGCCGTCATAGTAAGGCGCGCGAGTCGGGACCAGTTTGAGCTGGCAGGGCCACTGTCCCAGCTGTGAGCCGCCTGCTTTCGCGCCCTTCTTCTTTTTCATGTTCTCCTGCACTGCCTTCTCGTCATATGCCGCAGCCTCCCGCTCCACAAAGGTAATCGCCCCAGTTGGGCAGGCGGGCAGGCAGTCCCCCAGCCCGTCGCAGTAATCGTCCCGCAGCAGCTTTGCCCTGCCGTTTACCATCCCGATGGCGCCTTCGTGACATGCCTGGGCGCACGCGCCGCAGCCGTTGCATTTTTCTTCGTCTATCTGGATAATTTTCCGAATCATAATAAATCCGTCCTTTCTCTTGTTTTTTCGGGTCCAGTATACTATAATCCAAAAGAAAAATCTGTTGTTAAAACAACAAAAGGAGAAAAAAATGAATTTATCCGGTACCGAACTGTTCCGCGGGTTAAGCGAGTCGGAGATTGCCTCTCTCCTGGAATGCCTGGGCGCCGCAGAGCGCAGCTATCAGAAAAAGGACATCATCCTTTCCGAAGGGATTGTCACAGAGAATCTCGGCATCGTGCTCTCCGGCATGGCGGTGGTATCCTGCGATGACATCTGGGGCGGCACGAGCATCCTGGGGACGGTCGCCCCCGGTTCCGTCTTTGCTGAGGCTTATGCCTGCATCCCAAAAGAGCCCCTGCAGGTCACGGTGTCTGCTGCGGAAGATACTTCCGTACTCTTCTTAAATATCGGGCGGGTCCTGACAACATGCACCAGCGCCTGCGCCTTCCATACGCAGCTCGTCCGAAATCTCCTGACCGTCTGCGCCCGCAAAAGCCTGCTGCTCTCCCGCCGGATACAGCACACCAGTTCCAAATCCATCCGCGGGCGGCTGATGTCCTACTTTTCCGAATGTGCCCGACACTCCGGGAGCGATTCCTTCCTTATCCCGTATAACCGCCAGCAGCTGGCGGATTACCTGAACGTAGACCGCAGCGCCATGTGCAGCGAGCTTTCCAAAATGCAGAAGGACGGTCTGATCGTCTACAGGAAAAACCGCTTCCTGCTCAAAACCTGACAATGGCGTCAGTGTACACTGACGCTGCCCGCAGCCAAAAAATAACTTTGTATTATGCCCTCTGCAATGGTATAATCAACAAAGAAGAACATGAGAGGGAGGGAAAAAGATGAAATATATCTCATTTGCGATTCCGTGCTACAACTCAGAAGCATATATGGAAAAGGCCGTCAACTCCATACTCGAAGGCGGCGAAGACGTGGAAATCATCATTGTCAACGACGGCTCTTCCGACGGGACACAGGCGATAGCCGAGCGCTACCAGGAGAAATATCCGACCATCGTAAAGGCGGTCAGCAAGGAGAACGGCGGTCACGGAGACGCCGTGAACTGGGGGCTGCGGCACGCCACAGGCGTTTACTTCAAAGTCGTGGACAGCGACGACTGGGTCGATAAAGACTCCCTGCTCAAAATACTCGAAGCAGTGAAAGGATTCGTGGAAGCCGATGCACAGGTGGATATGGTCATCGCAAACTATGTGTATGAAAAAGTCGGCATGGAACACAAGAAAATCATCCGCTACGACAATGTCCTTCCGGAAAACCAGATTTTCCGCTGGGACGATATCGGACGCTTCCGGCTGGACCAGTACATCCTCATGCATTCTGTCATCTACCGCACGGAAATGCTGAAACTCTGCCAGCTCGAGCTGCCCAAGCACACATTTTATGTGGATAATATCTATGTATACTATCCGCTGCCCCATGTGCGCACCCTGTACTACCTGAATGTGGACTTCTACCGGTATTTCATCGGGCGGGAGGACCAGTCCGTCAATGAGAAGGTCATGATAAGCCGCATCGACCAGCAGCTTTTTGTCACGAAGTCCATGATTGCCATGTACGAACTGAAGCTCATCACGAGCAAAAAGCTCCGCAAATATATGGTCAACTATCTCGCCATCATGATGACCGTGTCTTCCATCCTCTGCATCCGCTCGAAAAAGCAGGAGAACCTTGTGAAAAAGAAAGAGCTCTGGGAGTACCTGAAACGAAAAGATTACAAGACCTACATGAAGATACGCTACGGCATCCTCGGACAGACGATGAACCTGCCCGGAAGACCCGGGCGGAAAGTGTCGTCGCTGGCTTACAGCGTGGCAAGGAGGCTCATCGGATTCAACTGAGTTTTCTCTTTGTGTTTGCGGGAAATACAGTGTCAGTATACAAGGGGCAGGAGCGGTGTTCGCACACCGCTCCTGCCCCTGCATCAAGAGACCGTTTTACAGCCGCTCGCTGCTCTCATTCATGAACTTATACTCCGCGACCGACCGGTCGAATCCCTTGATATGGCGGTACAGCCACTCAATCACGTTCTGATTGACCTGCTCTACGAACGCATCTGTCGGTCCTTCCTCTTCCTCGAGCATCTCGTGAAGGTCCTGTACGACCTGGCGGAGCTTGTCATGCTCCTTTTTATGCTCGGCAAGCGCCGGATAGCTGATGGATTCCTGGAGCTTCTCTTCCTCTCCGAAATGAAATTCCGTATAGTCTGCAAGATACTCCAGCGTCTTGACTGCCACGACTTTATCTTTGCTCGTCTCACAGCTGTCCAGGAGACGGTTTATCTTATCGATGAGCTCTTTGTGCTGGGAGTCGATCATCTCATTTCCGGTGACAAGGCTTTCGTCAAATTCTGCTCTCATAGTATATCCCTCCGTGATGTGTTTTCTGTTTTTTGTCTGATTTTCCGGTTTCCTTTGACGGTCCGCAGCCCGTGCGTCCGCGTCTTCTTTATTATACATCAGACCGCTCCGTTTTTAAACCGCAATATCATCTCGCTTGTCAGGCTCTCCCCGGAAGCCGGCTCAGGGATGTCCTCCCGCTCGAACCACTGCGCCAGCGCGAGTTCATTCTCATCCAGCGTGATGGCGTCCTCTCCGTCCAGGTCACAGTAGAATCCCATCAGGAGCGTATCGGTGAAGGACCAGGGCTGGCTTTTATAATAGCGCAGGTTCTTTACCTTCAGCCCCACTTCCTCCATCACTTCCCTTGCCACCGTCTGTTCGACGGTCTCGCCGATTTCCGTAAATCCCGCCAGCAGCGCGTAGTTCGTGTAAGCCCGGCCCGCATATTTCGACATCAGGAGCCGGTTCCCGTCTGTCACGCCTATGATAACCGCCGGACATATCTTCGGGAATTCCATATTGCGGCATTCCTCACAGTACATCATGCGCTCTTTTTCGTCATGTTTCATAAGGTGCCCGCATCTCCCGCAGTAACGCCGTGCCTGATACCAGCTGTAAAGCTGATATCCCGTGATTCCCGCGAATGCGCGGTACCGGGGCGCAGCGGTGCGGAATATCTGGGTATTTTCCATCGTGAACTCCGAGAGCGGTTCCCGGTTGATTTCCCGGACAAGATAATAGCGCTCCCTGCCGGACGGACCGTCGATGGCAAAGAGATATATGTAATCCGTGTAGAGTTCTTTATTGAGCCGCTCCAGCTCCCGGAACCTGGGGAACTCAATCCCCTCCTCCGTCCGCCTGACCAGCGCCCGGTGGTCTTCATAGTACAGCGCGATGCTCTCTTCATCCGGCGGCACCGGTCTGTACTGATTATCCAGATGATATGGTCCGATATCCTGTATCATGTCCTGTCCCTCCTACAGATTCCTTATCTTGAAATCCCTCTGGGCTTCCCGCTTCTGGTCCTTCTTCGCGATATCCGCCCGCTTGTCGTAGAGCTTCTTGCCCTTTGCCAGACCAATCTCGACCTTCACGAGGCTGCCGCTGAAATAGACCTGGAGCGGGACGACCGTGATGCCCTGCTCTTTCATCTTCCCGAAAATCTTCAGGATTTCCTTTTTGTGGAGAAGCAGCTTGCGCACACGCAGCGGGTCTTTGTTAAAGATATTCCCTTTTTCATAGGGGGAGATGTGCATGCCGTAAATATACATCTCTCCCGACTCCACGCGGATGAACGCTTCCTTGATGCTGCACTTCCCCATCCGCAGGGATTTGACCTCCGTGCCGTGGAGGACGATGCCCGCCTCGTATTTCTCAAGGATGAAATAATCATGATATGCCTTTTTATTATTGGCGATGAGCTTTCTCTCTTTTCCGGTCATATGCCTTACTCTCCTCCCGGGCAGTCCTGCTGCCTGCCCCGCCTTTCTTCAGATACGATTTCAAAATCCACTGTCTTCTGCAGTTTGTCCGCACCGGTGACGCGCACCCGCACCGTCTGTCCGAGCCGGTACGTCTCTCCGGTATGCACCCCGACCAGCTCGTAAGCCTGTTCGGAGAATTCATAGTGGTCGCCCCGCATGTCCGACACATGCACAAGTCCCTCCACGGTATTGGGAAGCTCCACATAGACCCCCCACTTCGTCACACCGGATATGACTCCTTCATATTCTTCTCCGAGCCGCCCGCGCATGTACTCTGCTTTCTTCATCTTTACGACTTCCCGTTCCGCTTCTTCTGCCCTCCGCTCCCTGTCGCTGCTCTGAGCCGCCGCTTTCGGGAGTATCTCTTCATAGTGGGCGATGCGGTCCCCGTTCAGCCTGCCCCGGATATTTTCCTTGATGATGCGGTGTATCTGCAGGTCCGGGTATCTCCGGATGGGAGAGGTGAAATGTGTGTAGTATCTCGCCGCAAGTCCGAAATGTCCCTGATTCTCCGTCGTATATCTTGCCTGCTTCATGGAGCGCAGCGCCAGACGGCTGATCATCGCCTCCTCAGGCGTGCCTGCCACCTGGTTCAGGACTCTCTGTATCTCCCCCGGACGCACCTCGTTCTGTACGTGGATGTGGCATCCGAAGTTATTGATAAATGCCGAGAGCGCCCGTATCTTCTCCCGGTCCGGCACCTCGTGGGACCGGTAGAGGAACGGGATTTCCCGCCAGAAATACTCTTCTGCTACCGTCTCGTTTGCCATGAGCATAAAGTCCTCTATGATTTTCGACGCATCGTTCCGCTCATAGGGTTTTATTTCCGTGGGTCTGCCTTTCTCATCCAGGCATACCTTTGTCTCCGGGAAATCAAAGCTGATGGCGCCCCGCCTTCCCCGGCGCTCCCGGACGCAGTCGGAAAGCTCCTTCATCAGGAGCAGCATGGGGACGTACTCCCGGTAATCCGCATATTGCCCGTCTTCCCCGTGAGCGGCGAGGACCGCCGCCACACCGTTATAACTCATCCGCTTATCCACCCGGATGACCGTCTCCGCAATCTCATGGCTGAGGATTTCTCCGGACGGGCTCACTGTCATGATGCAGGAGAGCGCCAGACGATCTTCTCCCGCATTCAGCGAACATATCCCGTTTGAAAGTCTGTGCGGCAGCATCGGTATCACCCGGTCTGCGAGATACACGCTCGTCCCGCGCTCAAATGCCTCCCGGTCCAGCGCGCTCCCCTCCTGGACATAGTTTGCCACATCCGCGATGTGGACGCCCAGACGGTAGTTCTCCCCCTCCTTCGTGAGGGATACCGCATCGTCCAGGTCTCTGGCATCCTCCCCGTCTATCGTCACCATCGTCCAGTCTCTCAGGTCCTTCCTGCCCGCACAGTCCGCTTCGCTTACTTCTTTTCCCACACGGACCGCCTGGTTCAGGACTTTCTCCGGAAATTCCGAAGGGATGCCCATGTCTTTGACGATGGAGAGGATATCTGTCCCCGGGTCGTTGACATGTCCGAGGATTTCGACGACTCTTCCCTCGGGCTTCGTGTGCTCGCCGCCGTATGAAGTCAGCTCAACGACGACCTTGTGCCCGGTCATGGCGCCCATCTCTTTTCCTTCCGGGACATAGATATCCCGCAGGACCCGCTGGTCGTCCGGCCGGACAAAACCGAAGCTGCGGCTCTTCTCATAGAGCCCCACCACATGCACGACACTGTGGGAAAGGATGCGCACGATGCGTCCTTCCCTGCGCCGGCCTCCGGGTCTCCCGGTGATGACGCACTCCACCGCATCGCCCTGGAATGCGCCTCCGATATTTTCCTCGGCAATATATACGTCCTCTCCCTCCTCTTCTGGAGTGACAAATCCGAATCCGCGTATATTTGCCCGGAATATCCCCCTGAGCCGCTCTTCCTCCTGCCTGCTGTATTTCCCACGCCTGGAGAGGCTGACGCTGCCTTCCTCCACCAGCGCATCCAGCACCATCCGGAGTTCTTCCCGCTGCTCCCGCGGAATCTGCAGGACTGTGGCAATCTCTTTTATCTTCATCGGCACATAAAAGCCGTCACTGATAAAATCCAGTATTACTTTTTTCCGTTTCTCAAATGTCTGGTCCATGTCTCTTCTCCTGCCCTTTTCCCACTCATGTGCGGAGCATTTTTATATTCCGGGAAACCAATTTCCTGTGATGCGCAGCGTTTTTATTTCACAGGAAAGCGATTTCCCCTGATATAAAAACATAAGCACCCTATATCCCCATAGAGTGCTTACGTAGTTATTATCTTCTGATATAGCGCAGCTTATACAGGCAGCCTCCGTACTAGTTCAATACTCCAAGGTTCAGTACTGCCGCAAGTACGATGAAAAGTACCGCTGCCACACGGGTAACCTTCACGAGCGCGCCCTCCATGGAACGTCCCTTGTTGTGTCCCCAGTATGTGTCAGCTGCTCCGCTGATCGTGCCAAGTCCGGCTGATTTCCCTTCCTGTAAGAGGATGATGGCAGCCAGAGCGATACAGTCTATAACAAAGATGATGGTGATTACAATCTTCAGAATATCCATTCTCTACACCTCCTGCGGATAAACCACGATTATTCTACCACAGTTGGTCCCGCATTGCAAGACGCAAATGCGTCATAAAATCCCGAAGATTTTCTCCCGAAATCCGGAGTAAATGGAGTCATAATCTGTATACTGGATATCGCTGTCTTTAAAACGCCTGCTCCACTCGTCGCGGATGTGGTCCGCAATGAGCCGGGCGTCTTCGTGCTCCGTCTTCAAGAGCGCCGGGAAGACGTAATATATCATGAAGAAGTTCAGGTCGAGCTGTGTGACCGCGTCAATCCTTCCCTTCTTCGGAGAGATGAACTTCTTCTCCACCGCCTCTGTGAAGACTGCCGCTATCTCGTCCGCAGCCTCCTCCCTGTCGCCGGCGGCTTCCGTCAGCTCCGTCATCTCCCGGAAGAAATGCCCGCAGCGCTCCTCAAAATCCTTCATATTGACTTCATAGGATTTCTTTTTCAGCTTCTTCATCATGGGTTTCATATTATCAAAAACAATCTCTACATGTTCCAGCATACCGTTTCCTCCGTCTTTCCAGTAAATCATATCAGCGCCCGGCCAGTGGCGCCGGACACTGACGGGCAGCGCAGCTTAGTCGGTCACTACGCCTTTCTGCAGCATGATGTTCGCATAGAGTGCAGACTCTCCTGTCGCGATGATAGCGTACACTTTCTTTGCTTCCTCGTAGAATGCGAACCGCTCGATATTTCCTACTGCTGCAGCGCCTCTCTCATCGTATTTTGCGATGATTTCCTTATATGTATCCCAGATTGGCGTCTCCACGTCGTCGCCGGGCATGACTTCCATCAGGTTGACCGGATGCTCTACATAAGTATCCAGCGGGAACACCTGCAGAATCGCATCGAGCAGCTCCGGCACGCCGTGTCCGTCGCAGCGGATGACGATGGCGTCTTTTCCCATGGATTCTGCCGGGAAATTTCCGTCTGAGATGACGAGCCTGTCGCTGTGTCCCATCTCAGCGAGCACCATCAAAAGTTCAGGGGATAATATTTTCGGAATACCTTTTAACATGTTTCTGCCTCCTCTGCTTCATTTCTTACTGAACATTATAATATTTTTTCTTTGAAAAAGGAACCGGAAATTTCCGATTCCTTTTCTTTCAGGCAGGAGTGCGCGAACTGATGCCAGCCTGCGCGGCTCCCGCCTATATGCACGTTTGTTTTAAATCTTTTCCCAAGCTTTGCTTAAGATGACTTACCGTTCCTCACTCAGAGATTAGTCGTAAAGGTTCGGAGCGATGTCAGCTTCTTCCATGTTCTCTGCGTCGTACCAGTAGCTGTCTGTAGCGATATCTGATACTTCGTTGCCTTCGCAGTAGTCATACAGAGCGTGGATAGCAAGGTTACCCTGGTCAACCGGAGCCTGTGTAACAGCACCAATGAGTGTTCCGTCAGCAACAGCTGCTTTCAGAGTAGCACCAGCGTCGAAACCAACACCTACGATACCCTCGTCCGGTGTAGCTGCAAGAACGCTCAGGTTCTGGTTTGCTGTGAGGACACCCTCTGCTGTAACCTGGTTGGAACCGAAGATTGCGATCGTATCTTCTTTGTTCATGATGTTGGAAGCCTCTGTAGCGGACAGCTCAACTGTTGTCTGAGCCGGAACTGCTACTTCGATGATAACGTCAGCTGATCCCTCATCACCGTTGTTCTCTACCTGGTCTACATAGAACTGGTTGCCGATAACTGCAACTGTCTTGCCGTCAGCTTCGATGAGCTCTTTCATCTTGTTGATGAATCCCATACCACGTCCGGAGATGTTTGCAGATGTAGCATCCTGGTTAACTTCACCGATTCTTACCTGTCCGTCAGCATTTGCGATAGCATCCTTGATAACCGGATACATATTCTCTGCTGCAACAGCGCCTGCAGACTCGTTGTCTGTAGCGATTGTAGCGATAACGGAGCCTTCCGGAGCATCCGGCACACCTGTGTCGAAGCATACAACCGGGATTTCAGCGTCAAGTGCATCCTGAAGAGAATCAAGAACAGCACTCTGGTCGTTCGCTGCAAGAGCGATTCCGTCCGGAGCTGCGCTGATTGCGTTGTTCAGCATGTTGACCTGGTCAGCGATATCGGACTCAGCGTTCGGTCCTGTTGTGTTTACTGTTACACCCAGCTCCTCAACTGCTGCGTCGATTCCCTGGATAGCTGCCTGCCAGTATGTGGACTGGAAGCTCTTAACTACGACTTCAAAGTGATAGTCTCCGCCGCCTGAGCTTTCGCCGCCTTCTTCTGTTGCAGCTGCATCATCGCCTGTTGTAGCTGCGTCATCTCCGCCGCCACATCCTGCAAGAAGTCCGGCTACCATGCATCCGCCGAGTAACACTGCTAAAATTTTCTTTTTCATATTTCATATCCTCCTGAAATAGTTTTCGGTCATTTTGTAAAGATATGCTTCTCTCAGTATGAAAACCCCTGAACCAATACCGTGCATATATCGGAACAGGTCCTGCCTCCATACATCAATACGCCCGTCTTTCCGGCATGACCAGCCTTTGCTTGGTTTCTATAGTAACAGCCGGCAGCGGGAACACTGACGCGTCTGCCCCCGGCTGTTATCTATCAAAATAAATGTTGATTATTTGCCTGCCTCTCTCTTCCTCTTCAGGATATCAAAGAGTACGGCTGCAATCAATACAAGACCTGTAATAATCTGCTGCCAGTTCGCTGTCAGACCGATGAACGGAAGTCCCGTCTTCAGCAGGCAGATTACGAATACGCCGACCAGTGTTCCTGTGATGCTTCCTACCGCACCTGACATGGACACACCGCCTACGATGGCGCCGCCGATGGCGTCAAGCTCGAATCCCGCGCCGCTTCCCGGCTGTACCGTAGCGAAGATTGCGGAGTATGCGATTGCTGCAAGTCCTGCGAACAGTCCGCAGATTACATATGCCATGATGTGATAGAATTTTACGTTTACACCGGAGAGCCTTGTCGCTTCCTTATTGCTTCCGATTGCGCGTGTGTAACGTCCCATCTTCGTGTGGTTCAGCACAAAGCTCATAACGATGACGAGCAGGATAATCCACAGAAAGCCGATGGGGATGTTCTGTCCGCCCATCTGTATCTTGAAGATGCTCCGGAACCAGCCGCCTTCCTGAGCAGCTGCCGGCCACGGGATACCGTAACCGCCTACTACCATGGCGCCGAATCCTCGGGTAATCATACAGGTACAGAGCGTCGCCAGGAATGGCGGCAAATCCATCAGCGCCACCAGACATCCGTTGATGATGCCGAATGCGATTCCCAGAAGGACTGTCACGAGCATACCTGCCGCTACCGGCCATCCGTGCTGGCGTACCAGAAGTCCGCCAATCAGGGAATAGCAGATAAGTCCTGTTCCGATGGAGAGGTCAACGCCTGCCGTCAGAAGCGGGAATGTAACTCCGATCGCCATCAGGGCGATATAATAGGAGTAATCAAGGATACTTACTACTGTCGTATATTTTCTAAATCCCGGGCTCATTGCACAGAAGAAGATGAACATTACAATGACGAGAATCAGGACGATGAATTTCTGACCGCCCATTCTGTCAATGAATGACCTGTTCGTGCCAGCCGTATTACTTTTATTTGCCATCACATTTTCCTCCCTAACTAATCTCTCTTGTAGCCATGTTCATGATATTTTCCTGTGTAGCCTCGGAAATATCCAGTTCGCCGGTCTTCTTACCCTCGCACATAACGACGATCCTGTCGCTCATACGTAAGATTTCGGTCATTTCTGAGGAAACCATTATAATGGCTTTGCCTTCTGCAGCAAGCTGGTTCATCAACTTGTATATCTCGTTCTTCGCACCGACGTCGATACCTCGTGTCGGCTCATCGAAAATCAGGATATCACAGTTCCTTGTCAGCCATTTTGCGATAACGACTTTCTGCTGGTTACCACCGGACAGGTTCACAACGAGCTGGTCCACACCCGGTGTCTTCGTTGCAAGTGAGTCAACGAATTTCTGTGCGATTTCATTCTCTTTCTTCTTATTGATGAACGGTCCGTTGGAGAACTCGTCGAGGTCAGCCATCGTCGTATTCTCTGCAACGGTCTTCTGTACGACGATACCGAATCTCTTTCTGTCCTCTGACAGATAGCCGATGCCGTGCTTAACTGCGTCCTGCGGGCTCTTGATGTTGACTTTCTCTCCATTGATATAGATGTCTCCGCTGTCAATGGGGTCTGCGCCGAACAGAGCTCTCATGGTCTCGGTACGTCCTGCACCCATCAGACCGGAGAAGCCGAGCACTTCGCCTTTGTGAAGCTCGAAGCTGACATCCTGTACCATCTTTCCTGCGTTGAGGTGTTCCACTTTCAGGACCACCGGAGCTCCCGGAGGCGTCATGTTCTTCGTCTTCGGGTCTTCGTAGATGACACGTCCGACCATCATGTTGATGATATCGTCCTTCGTACAGTCTTTCGTGATAAGCGTTCCGACATATGCGCCGTCCCGCATGACTGTCACGCGGTCTGTGATGACCTTGATCTCATCCATACGGTGAGAGATATATACGATGCCCAGTCCCTGGTCTCTCAGGTCGCGGATAATCTTGAAGAGCTCTTCAATCTCCGCCTCTGTCAGAGCTGCGGACGGCTCGTCGAAGATGATGACCTTCGCCTCGTGGGAGATGGCCTTTGCAATCTCGCACATCTGCTGTTTACCGACCGTCAGGTGGCTCATCGTCTCAGTCGGGTCGATATCGATGTGCATCCTGTCGAAGAGCTTCCTTGCCTCTTCGTTCATCTTCTTGTCATCGATACGGATGCCCTTCTTGAACTCTCTTCCGATGAAGATGTTCTGAGCGACCGTCAGATGACCGAGCATGTTCAGCTCCTGATGCACGATGACGACGCCTGCGTCCTGTGCTTCACGTGTATTATGAAATTCTACTTCTTTTCCTTCATATGTAATTGTTCCGGAATCTTTCTTGTAGATACCGGTCAGCACCTTCATCAGTGTTGACTTTCCGGCACCGTTCTCACCCATCAGCGCATGTACTTCACCTTTTCTGACTTCCAGGTCTACATGGTCCAGTGCATGAACACCGGGGAAAGATTTGTCGATTCCCTTCATTGTTAATATAACTTCGCCCATATTCTTTACCCTTGCCTTTCTCAATCACACTTCCTGATTGCCATGTATCGTCTTTAGTTCTTCCTGCGTCTTGCGACAACGTCAGCGAATACTGCAACGATAACAATAAGTCCTGTGATGATAAGCTGAAGGTTCTTATCAAGACCGAGGGCCATGATGCCTTCCTGGAGAAGAGATATGATGAACACACCAATGATTGTTCCGCTTATCGATGCGAGACCGCCTGCCATCGAGGTTCCGCCCATTACACAGCCGGCGATCGCCTCATTGTTGTATGTATCGCCGTAACCCGGCTGTACTGTCGTGTAAGCGCCTACGAAGAAGATTGCGGAGATACCGACCAGGAGTCCGCAGAGGACGTATGCCGACATTTCCCATTTCCTTACGTTTACACCGGAAAGTCTTACAGCCTCTTTGTTGCTTCCAAGAGAAAGGATGTAACGTCCCATCTTTGTCTGGTTCAGGATGATCGCGCAGATGACAGCGATGACGAGCAGGATGATAAGTCCCACCGGAATCTCGCCCATGGTCACGAAGTTTCTGAACCATCCGCCCTCAGCGCTTGACTGCGGCCAGCTGACAGACTGTGTTTTTGTGAATACGGATGCAAGTCCCTTCGCGATGTTCATGCTGGCGATGGATGTGATGAATGACGGCACATCCCAGTATGCTACCAGATATCCGTTGAAGAGACCGAACGCAACGCCTACCACCAGGCTTATCACGAGAGCCGCGCCCATCGGCACGCCGTGTATCGTGAAGCAGAAGCCCGCGATCAGCGCGCAGCAGAACATAACCGGTCCGATTGAGAAATCGATACCGCCTGTTGCGATGACAAACGTAACTGCCAGTGATAAAAATCCCAGGAAGTACGCGTAGTTCAGAGCGCTCATAATACGGCGCATGCCGAAGAAAGCGCCCCCTGTCAGACCACAGAACAGTGCATACATCAGGAGCAGAACGATGCAGAGCACGATCCTGTTAAAGCCTACCTTTTTTACTAAAGGATTTTGTTTGATACTTTCCACTTTTCTTCCTCCCATCTTGTTTAGATGATTTGTTATGATTCATGGTGCCTCACTTGTTTTTCTGATTCCCCCATTCCTCATTTGCGCGTAACGGTTCGCTTTTTCCCTATGAAATTTTGTTTACGTTTTTCGGGCATTTTTTACAGTCTTTTTCTGTACAGCCAACCCGTATAGTCAAATTATACAACCGCTGCCAGCCCTTGTCAATAAAACCGAACTTTTAAAAAGCGAACCGGTTCGCTTTCGTCGATTTAGCCATATCGGCAACCGAATTTAAAGGATTCCTCTTTTCCTTTTTTGTGCACAACGCACAACTTTCACGAACCTTCCATCCTCCGGACCGAATCTCCTTCCCGGATTCCGGCGCTGAAGCTTATCCGGAGCGGCACGCCCTCATTTTCGTGTGAGATACGGCCAAGAAGCATCTCCACCGCCCGTTTCGCCATCTCTTCCATCGGCTGTACGACAAACCACAGCTTCGGACGGATGACCTTGGACATGAGCAGGTCGTCAAACCCGATGATGGATAAGTCCTGCGGGCAGTTGAAGCCCAGCTCGTTCGATGCCATGATGCCGCCAAGCGTCGTGTCGTAGTTCCCGAGTATCGCCGCTGTAGGCGGCTCAGGCAGCTTCAGCAGACGCCGCATGCCCTGGTACCCCAGTTCAAAGGAATGCTTCCCCCGCACACGGTAGGCGTCCGGGACTTCAATCTTCGCATCCCGCAGCGCGTCCTCAAAGCCTTTCATACGCTCCATGCCTGTGTATTCGATGTCGGATGCGATGACCGCAATCCTGCGGTGGCCGAAGCTGACGAGCTGATTCACCGCCCTGCGCATCGCCGCCCGGTTGTCAATCTCCACACAGTCAAATTCCTCATTGCGGAACGCCCTGTCGATGAGGACCACCGGAATACCGGCATCCCGCGCGCCTTCCAGAAATTTCCCGTCGAGTCCCACCGCGAACACCAGTATCCCGTCCACCTTGCGGTTTAAAAGGAACTGGAGATTCTTCTTCTCGATGTCCGCGTCATTGCAGGAATCGCAGATGAGCATCCCGTATCCGTTCTCATGGAGCGCCTGCCCGAGATGATGCAGCATATTCCCCACAAAGATACACTGGATGTCATAGACGAGGACGCCAATGGTCTTCGTCCGGTTCGTGACAAGTCCCCTTGCCAGTTCGTTCACTTCATAGTGAAGTTCTTCGATCGCTTCTTCTATCAGCTTCCGGTTCCTCGGAAGGACATTTCCGCCGTTTAAGTATTTTGATATCGTCGCCAGAGAGAGTCCGGTCCTGTCCCTGATATCGCGAATCGTTGCAGCCATTTTTACTCCTTTCAGGGAGTTGGCAAACCGTTTTTATGCATTCTGCCCAATGCATGTATTGTTCTAATTAAAACATACAGCACTTTGACAGTCAAGCCTATACGAGAATCTTTTTAAATCTCTCATACGCCTCATCCCAGGCTTCGGTATCCTGAGGCTCGTAGATACGGATATCCTGAGAACGTCTGATAATCTCTCTTGCCTCGCCAAGTGAAGCGATGTCGCCGGAAGCCATGAGCTGGAGCGCCACATTGCCGAGCACCGTCGCCTCCACCGGTCCCGCACTCACACGGCACCCGCAGGCATTTGCCGTAAACTGGCACAGCAGGGCGCTCTGGGTCCCGCCGCCCACCATGTAGACCGTCTCATAGTCTTTTCCGGTGCAGTCTTTGATTTCTTCCATCGCGTGACGGTATTTCATGGCAAGACTCTGGTTGATGCAGCGGACCACTTCGCCGATGCTTTCCGGAACCGGCTGTCCGGTCTTCTTACAGAACTCCCGGATGCGGCTTGGCACATCGCCTGCCGGCGTAAATTCCGGCGCGTCCGGGTCGATGAAGCATTTCAGCGGCTCGGCTTCCTTCGCCATGATTTCCAGCTCGCCGAAGCCGTACTCCTGTCCCTCGCGTATCCACTGACGGCGGCTTTCCTGGATGCACCACAGACCGATGATATTTTTCAGGAAAGAAATCTTCCTGCCGTATCCGCCCTCATTGGTGATGTTATAATGTTCAGATTTCTCATTGATGATGGGCTCGGAAAGTTCGGTTCCCAAAAGCGACCATGTCCCGCAGCTTAAGAAGATGAAATCTTCCTCAGACGCAGGCACTGCGACGAGCGCAGACTGAGTGTCATGTCCTGCGACAGCCATGACGTCAATCTTGTCAAGCCCCAGTTCATTGCATATCTCATCCGTCAGTTCCCCGACTTTGGTGCCGGTCGGAACGATTTCCGGGAAGATATTCTTCGGGAGCTTCAAAGCATCGATGACCTCATCGGACCACTGCCCTTTCTTTGCGTCCAGAAGCTGTGTCGTGGACGCGATGGAATACTCCGATTTCTTTGCCCCTGTCAGGAAATAGTTGAACAGGTCCGGCATGAGAATCATCTTATCCGCGCGGTCCAGCAGGTCTTTCCGGTTCTTGAGGAGATAGAGCAGCTGGAACGCCGTATTAATCTCCATGAACTGGTTGCCTGTAATCTCATAGAACTTCTGTTTGTCTATCATCTTGAAGCTCTCTGCAAGCATCCCCTCTGTACGGCTGTCGCGGTAGTGGACCGGATTTTCCAGGAGGCGCCCCTCCCCGTCGATAAGGCCGAAGTCAACGCCCCATGTATCGATGCCGATGCTCTCAATCTTTCCGCATTTTTTTGCCTTGATGAGCCCCTGCTTTATCTCAAAGAACAGACGGAGCACATCCCAGTACATGGTGCCGTTTAAGATGACCGGGTCATTGGAAAAGCGATGCAGCTCCTCGATCGTAATCTTCTCACCGTCAAAAGTCCCGCACATTGCCCTGCCGCCGGATGCGCCAAAGTCAAATGCCAATACTTTCTTTTCCATAATCTTCTCCTTTTATTTGTGACAAGAGGGCTGAAAGTTCTGCTTTCAACCCTCTCCTTTCTCAAATCTCAAATCACACTTTATGCAGAAATCTTGTTCTTTTTATTTGTACGGTTTGTAGAGCGCGCCGTAGTTTGCACAAGCTCTGTAGTCAGCGCCTTCTTTGTCCATTCCGAATGCGTTCCATGCTGCCGGGCGGAAAATCTTCTCCGTCGGTACGTTGTGCATAGCAACCGGGATACGGAGCATGGATGCAAATGTAATCAGGTCTGCACCGATGTGTCCGTAGGAAATCGCACCGTGGTTTGCGCCCCAGTTGTTCATTACGTCATAAGCGGACTTGAACGCGCCTTCCTTGCCGTCGCATCTCGGAGCGAACCATGTACACGGCCATGTGTAATCTGTACGTTTCCAGAGCGTATCGGATACATCTTCCGGAAGACCTACGGTCCAGCCCTCTGCAATCTGAAGCATCGGTCCAAGGCCCTTTACAAGGTTCAGACGGATCATGGTAGCCGGCATCTGTACTTTCGTCTCGAAACGGCTGGAGTATCCGCCGCCGCGGAAGTATCCAAGGTCAGCCATGTTCCATGTGGTAGCGTCCATGATTGCCTGCTGGTCTTCTTCTGTTACATTCCACCACTCTTTCATGATGCCGTTGCCGTTCTCATCTTTTGCAGCGCCGCATGCGTCGAGGCAGCATGCGCCGGAGTTAATCAGGTGGATGATACCGCCGTTCTCTTTCGCAACACCCTCAAGGTCGTAGCCTGTCACTCTCTTAACAGCCTCCGGGCTCCAGTATGTACGAACATCTGCGAACATCTGAGCGCGGTTTGTAAGGAGTTTCATGAACAGCATGCCAAGACCGTTGAGTACGTCGTTCTCTGTAGCCAGGATGTACGGCTCACGGGCTCCATCCCAGTCGAAGGAAGAGTTGAGCATTGCCTCTGCGAAGTCTCCGTTCGGATAGAAGTCTGTCCACTGTCTCTGTCCCTGGAAGCCTGCTGCGATTGCGTTGTGTCCGATTGCTTCCTCGGAAAGCTCCTCCGGGAAGTTCTTGTTGCCCTGCATCAGGTCTTTGATGATAACGGCCATCTTGACAACGAACTCGAACTGTCTCTCTTTCTCTTCCTGAGATTTCTGCAGTTCAACCGGGTTCTTGTCGAATCCGATGTGGCATTTCTCTTTCGCCCATGCAAGAGCTTTCTGGTACTCAGCCTCATCGTAGATGCCTTCTGTCATGCGGCGGATGATTTCAACCTCGTCCACAGACTCAACACGCATGCCGAGGTAGGACTCGATAAAGTCGGAATCAATGATGGAACCGCCGATACCCATTGTAACGGAACCAATCTGCAGCCAGGATTTGCCTCTCATGGAAGCAGCTGCAACTGCTGCACGGCCGAATCTTAACAGTTTTTCCTTTACATCTTCCGGAATGGTCATATCGTCTGCATCCTGAACGTCATGTCCGTAGATGCCGAATGCCGGAAGGCCTTTCTGAGCGTGTGTAGCAAGAACGGATGCCAGATATACAGCGCCCGGTCTCTCTGTCGCGTTCAGTCCCCATACAGCCTTGATGGTCTGCGGGTCCATATCCATAGTCTCTGAGCCGTAGCACCAGCACGGTGTCACTGTCAGTGTGATGTCAACACCTTCTTTTCTGAACTTGTCCGCGCAGGCAGCACTCTCACCCACACGTCCGATCGTGGAATCAGCGATAACGACTTTCACCGGCTCGCCGTTTGAGTATCTTAAGTTCTCCTCAAACAGTTTTGCAGCGTTCTTTGCCATAGCCATTGTCTGGTCTTCCAGAGAACCTCTTACGTCAAGAGCGCCTTTTCTTCCGTCGATGGTAGGTCTGATGCCGATGACCGGATAAGAACCTACGTACCTGTTTTCTGCCATAGTAACATTCCTCCTATTCTTTGGCTTTTGGTTCGTTTCTTGTATCCCATTATAGTACTATTTTTTTGTTTTGTCTCGTGTTATAATAGAATAAAAATGTAAAGATATTCACTTTAAATACAAAAAACAGAAACTGCTGCAAAGGAGAAATTATCTATTCTCTTCTTCCGGCGTGCGGTCCTGTGTTCTTCCAGAACACGCTTTCGCTCGGGACACAGCGCAGCACCTGCCGTTCTGTCAGTGTTCTTATCTATAAAAAATGTAACAAAATTGAAAGGATGTAATATCATGAAATATATTAAGTACAGGGAGACGAAGGAGCACGGGACGTTTGATTTCCCGATGGAGTTTTATCATGTGGGGCCGGCGCATCCGCGCTATGAGATGTCTTACCACTGGCATATTGAATATGAAGTCATCCGCATCCTGAAAGGGGAATTTCTGATGACCATCGGGGAGGACGAGTTCACCGCCCACGCGGGCGACCTCATCTTTGTCAAGGGTGGACTGCTCCACGGAGGCATCCCGAGGAACTGTCTGTACGAGTGCATCGTGTTCAATCTGGACTCCCTGATGACTTCCAGCCCCGCCGGAGAACGGCTCCTGAAAAAAGTCAGCAGCGACTCCATTGAAATCAACCATCTGTTCTCGCCGTGTCCAAAAACCCTCTCCCGCATCACGGACCGGATGTTCAGCCATATGAAGACCCGGGAGGAGGGACACGAACTGACTGTAATCGGTGCATTCTACGAATTTTTCGGATATGTGCTGGAGCATGGATTATATAAGAAAATTCAGAGCATCTCCGCGAAGGACGGACAGCGCATCGAACATCTGAAGCGGGTCCTCGCGATCATTGAGGACCATTATGACGAATGCATCACGCTGGATGACCTGGCGCGCTCTGCCGGCATGAACTCCAAATACTTCTGCCGGTATTTCCGGGAGATGACCCACCGGACCCCCATTGATTATGTGAACTACTACCGCGTGGAACAGGCGTGCTTCAAGCTGGCGACGACGAACCAGTCCATCGCGGAAATCGGAATGAGCTGCGGATTCAACGATGAGAGCTATTTCATCAAGACATTCAAGAAATACAAAGGCGTGACGCCGAAGAAATATTTAAGCGAACCGCTGGTGGGCTGAAGCGCGGGAAGTGCCGACAGGCATGTTCCGAAACCGCAGGGCGCTCCCACCGCGAAGATACAGCGGGCGGACCGGATAACCCCGGCACCGCCCGCCGTATCTTTTTGTTCTGCCTTTTTGCAGAAAAAACGTGCATAATTTAAATTTATTTTTTAGAAAAATGTGTTTTAAATCAAAATATTTTTTGGAATAATGTGTAATATTCCCGTTGAGAAATCCGGAAAAATGTGTTACCCTTTTCGTATCGACAAGAGAAAGGCGGTGGTCCACATGAAACGCAGCGCTGTTAAAGATTTGATAAAATGGAAAAACGACCCGGAGCGCAAGCCTCTTATCATCCGCGGCGCCCGGCAGGTGGGAAAGACATGGCTCATGAAAGAATTCGGACAGACTTTCTATGACAGCTTTGTCTACTTTAACTTCGATGAAGAGGATGCGCTGAAATCCATATTTGAGACGAACAAAAATCCCCGGAGAATCATCGAGCTGCTCTCCCTGATAGCGGAAGAGAAAATCCTTCCCGGCAAAACACTCATCATCTTTGACGAAATCCAGGAATGCCCCGAGGCATTGAATGCGCTCAAATATTTCAAAGAGACGGCAGAGGATTATCATATCATTGCAGCCGGAAGCCTGCTCGGAACCCTGCTGGCACAGCCGAAATCCTACCCGGTAGGCATGGTGAACCTGCTCAGCCTCTCTCCGCTGCGCTTTGACGAATTTCTTGAGGCAACGGAACCGGCGCTCTTTTCCTATTACGAGAGCATCCGGAAAGGACAGCAGATTGAAGAAATTTTCCACAACCGGCTGCTGGAAGCTTATAACAATTACCTGATTATCGGAGGCATGCCGGAATGTGTCGCATCGTGGATAAAGCACAAAGACCCGGCACGCATTTCCCGGATTCAGCACGAACTGATTGAAATTTATGAAAATGACTTTTCCAAGCATAACGGGAAGGTAAACAGCGGGCGCATCCTGATGGTATTTCGCAGCATTGTCTCACAGCTCGCCAAATCCAATGAAAAATTCATCTATGGAGCCGTCCGGCAGGGCGGACGGGCGCGGGACTTTGAGGAGGCAATCGAATGGCTCGTCTCCGCCGGAATGCTCAACCGCATTTACAATGTTTCCAGGGCAGAGCATCCGTTGTCCGCCTTTGACAGGCTCGACCAGTTCAAGCTGTTCCTGTTCGACACCGGGCTCCTGAAACACATGGCAGGGATTGATAACAGCGCGATTCTCCTGAAAGCAGATTATCAGTTTAAGAGTCCGCTCACGGAAAATTATATCCTGCAGCAGCTTCACGGACAATTTGAAACGGAACCCCGCTACTATTCTGACAAGACCAGCGAGATTGACTTTCTGCTGCAATGCGGCACAGAAATCATTCCTGTCGAGGTAAAAGGCGGAGAAAACAAATCCGCCCCCTCCTTTAAACGGTATATCGCAGCCCATCACCCGGAGCACGCCATCCGTTTTTCAAAGCGTGGATACCGCAGGGACGGAGATTTCACAAACATCCCGCTCTATCTTGCCGGAAAAACAAAAGAGCTGCTCTGACCCGGCGCACTCCGCCGTCATGGGTGGTGCAGCCTGCCACTATATCATCAAATGGCTGGACGGCGACAAATAGCCGGTAACCAGCCTATGGTCTAAGCCACCATACATAAACGGAATAGAAAACCCCGGGAGCGGCAACTCCCGGGGTTTTCGCCGTTTCAAATGGAAACGTCATATCGTTTTGCCCATGCATACTATACCATATGCCCTGGCTATAGTCAAGTATACCTGTTTTTCAGTTCTCAGGTTTTTACTCCGCTTTGTCCGCTGCGTATACGTCTACCAGCTTCTTCAGGTAATCGTATCTCTCCATCGCTTCCTGCTCATTGAGGGCGAAGAGTCTTGCAGCCTTCTCCGGATTGGACCTCTTCAGGGCATTGTAACGAACCTCGCCGTCAAGGAATGCCTGGTAATCCTCTTCCTTCGGAGCCTTGCTGTCAAGGAAGAACTTGTTGCCTTCCGCAGCCGGATTGAACCGGAAGTTGTTCCAGTATCCGCACTCTACTGCCAGCTGTTCCTCTGTCTGGGCTTTGCTCATACCCTTCTTGATACCGTGGTTGATACACGGAGCGTAAGCGATAATCAGTGACGGTCCCGGATATGCCTCAGCCTCTGTGATAGCTTTGACTGTCTGGTTGAAGTCAGCGCCCATCGCAATCTGTGCAACATATACATAGCCGTAGCTCATTGCCATGCCCGCAAGGTCTTTCTTCTTCGTCTCTTTACCGCCTGCAGCGAACTGTGCCGTAGCACCTGTCTTTGTAGCCTTGGAAGACTGTCCGCCTGTGTTGGAGTAAACCTCTGTATCGAATACCATGATGTTGATGTCCTTGCCGCTTGCAAGTACGTGGTCAACGCCGCCGAATCCGATATCGTAAGCCCATCCGTCACCGCCGAATACCCACTGGGATTTCTTAGCGAGGAAGTCTTTGTTCTTCAGAAGTTCTGTCTTCTCCGCGCGGTCGCATCCGCATTTCTCCAGAGCTGCCACCAGGTTGTCTGTAGCGGTTCCGTTTGTCGCGCCGCATCCGAATGTATCCAGGTACTCCTGAGCTGCCGCCTTCACGTCTGCATCCTGAGCGTCTTCTGCAAGCGTTACCACCAGACCTTTCATCCTGTCACGGATGGTGTTCTGAGCGAGCAGCATACCATAACCGAACTCTGCGTTATCCTCGAACAGAGAGTTGCACCATGCCGGTCCCTGTCCCTTCTCGTTCACCGTGTACGGTGTGGACGGTGAGGAGTTGCCCCAGATGGAGGAGCATCCTGTCGCGTTTGCGATGTACATCCTGTCGCCGAAGAGCTGTGTAATCAGTTTTGCGTACGGTGTCTCGCCGCAGCCTGCGCATGCGCCGGAGAACTCGAGGAGCGGCTGTTTGAACTGGCTGCCCTTTACCGTCGTCTCTTTGAACTTCGCAACAACTTCCGGTTTTACCGGGATCTCTCTTCCGTAATCGAAGTAATCCTGCTTGCCGGCATTCTCTTCCATGTTTGCCATGACGAGCGCCTTCTCGCCCTTCTTGCCCGGGCAGACATTTGCACAGGAACCGCAGCCTGTACAGTCATAAGCGGATACGGTCATGGAGAACTTCATGCCCGGCATACCAATCATGTCGATTGCTTCCATTCCTTCCGGTGCTTTTGCAAGCTCGTCCTCTGTGAGGGCTACCGGACGGATGACTGCATGCGGGCAGACATATGCACAGCGGTTGCACTGGATACAGTTCTCCGGTTTCCATACCGGGATATCCACTGCGATGCCGCGCTTCTCGTATGCGGAGGAACCGGACGGCGTAGAACCGTCTACATAGTCGTTGAACGCGGATACCGGAAGTGTATTTCCTTCCTGAGCGTTTACTTTTGACTGGATATTCTTAACGAAATCCACAACGTCTTTTCTTCCGTTCTCTCCTACCTTCGGCTGGGCAAGTCCTTCGTCAGCTGCATTTTTCCAGCTCTCCGGAACTGCCACTTCTACGACCTGTTTTGCACCTGCGTCGATGGCGTCATAGTTCATCTGGACAATCTTGTCGCCCTTTCTTCCGTATGTCGCCTTTGCAGCAGCCTTCATCAGGTCGATTGCCTCCGCCTCCGGAATGATGGCAGCCAGTTTGAAGAATGCAGACTGAAGGACTGTATTGATACGTCCGCCAAGTCCGATTTCTTTACCGATTTTGATACCATCGATGGTGTAGAACTTGATGTTGTGGTTTGCGATATATGCTTTTACCTGTCCCGGCAGATGTTTCTCAAGTCCTTCCATATCCCACGGACAGTTGAGAAGGAATGTGCCGCCGTCAACAAGCTCCTGAACCATGTTGTATTTGTTCACATAGGACGGATTGTGGCATGCCACAAAGTTCGCCTGGTGGATCAGGTATGTAGACTTAATCGGCAGCTTGCCGAAACGCAGGTGGGACATTGTCACGCCGCCGGACTTCTTGGAGTCATAGTCAAAGTAAGCCTGTGCGTACATGTCTGTGTTGTCACCGATAATCTTGATGGAGTTCTTGTTCGCTCCGACGGTACCGTCAGCGCCAAGTCCCCAGAATTTACAGTTGATCGTGCCTTCCGGTGTCGTAACGAGCGGCTCGTCTGCCTTCAGGGACAGATTCGTCACATCGTCCTCGATGCCGATGGTGAAGACTTTCTTCTCATCATTGTGATATACAGCAACAATCTGAGCAGGAGTCGTATCTTTGGAACCAAGTCCGTAACGTCCTGTGTAGACCGGAACTGCGTCGAATTTGGAGCCTTTGAGGGCTGCGACAACATCCAGGTACAGCGGCTCGCCCATAGCGCCCGGCTCTTTCGTCCTGTCAAGGACAGAAATCTTCTTCACGGAATCCGGAATTGCATCGATGAGCGCCTGTGCGCAGAACGGTCTGTACAGACGTACTTTCACAACGCCCACTTTCTCGCCTGCCTTCATCAGGTAATCGATAGTCTCCTCGATCGTATCGCAGACAGAACCCATCGCAATAATCACATGCTCCGCGTCCTCTGCTCCGTAGTAGTTGAACAGTTTATAGTCTGTTCCGATTTTTTCATTGACTTTGTCCATGTAGTTCTGGACGATTGCCGGCATTGCATCGTAGTACGGGTTGCATGCCTCTCTTGCCTGGAAGAAGATATCCGGGTTCTGAGCGGAACCTCTCTGGCACGGATGGTTCGGGTTCAGCGCATGTGCGCGGAATGCGTCGATGGCATCCATATTTACCAGGTCTTTGAGGTCCTCGTAATCCCATGTCTCAATCTTCTGGATTTCGTGGGATGTACGGAATCCGTCGAAGAAGTTGATGAACGGGAGTTTTCCTTCCAGCGCCGCACAGTGTGCAACCGGTGTCAGGTCCATAACCTCCTGTACGCTGGACTCGCACAGCATCGCTGCGCCGGTCTGACGACAGGCATATACGTCAGAGTGATCACCGAAGATGGAAAGCGCGTGGCTCGCAAGCGCACGTGCGGATACGTTGAATACGCCCGGGAGCTGCTCGCCGGCTACTTTGTACAGGTTCGGGATCATAAGAAGAAGTCCCTGAGAAGCTGTGAATGTCGTCGTCAGGGCTCCTGCTGCCAGAGAACCGTGCACGGCGCCTGCCGCACCTGCCTCGGACTGCATTTCTACGACATTGACTGTCTGTCCGAAGATATTCTCCCTGCCCTGTGTCGCCCATTCGTCAACATGCTCAGGCATAACGGATGACGGTGTAATCGGGTAGATTGCCGCAACTTCTGTGTAAGCATATGACACGTGAGCAGCAGCCTGGTTACCGTCCATGGTCTTCATTTTTCTTGCCATTTTCTTGTTCCTCCTTAATGATATACAGTAGTGAGAGCCTGTACTCATGCCTGCGCGCAGGGCACAGAACTCACTTATTCACATACAGCTTCATTATATCGCCAAAAACGACAAAAGTCTATAGAGCACGGTCGGGTTTTTTGTATCTTTTGGCGTGCATCTCTCAGTATCTGAAAGTATCAGACTCCTTTCTTCCGTGATGCGTGACGTTCAGTTTCTTCGCGGTTCTCATTGATAATCTCCTCAATCGACAGATACGGCGCATCCTCAAACAGATGCTCCAGTTCGCTCTCCAGTTCCAGCGCTTTTGCGATTTTCGTCAGCGAACGCAGAGAAATCTCCCCTGTAGTCTCGAACCGCTTCACAGAACCTAAGCTCACTCCTGACCGTTCACTCAGCCTTTTCTGTGATATCTTTCTTCTGCGGCGGATTGTACGGAGTCTCTCTGCAATCGCCTGGTCAATTTCTTTTGGTGTTCTGCTCAAAAAACTAAAATCATTCATAGATAATATATTAGCTATCCTGTTTTTTCCTGCTTTTTCGTCCCCACACCTCTGCTCCGGCCAGGACCACACATATCCCGATGCTAATCCACTGTGAGGTGGATATCCCCCACAGCATGCCCCGCTCGCTGTCATCATACCGGACGAACTCCAGAAAGAACCGCAGCACCGCATAGAGCGCCAGATAGAGCCGGATGCTATTCGGCTGTCTCCCGCCCTTCCGGCAGGATGCGATATAAATGCCAAGGACCGCTGCCAGCACGAACTCCCCGGCCGCCTCCACTGCCTGTACCGGAAAGAGCGGAATCCCCAGCGGCGCGGCTGCCGACCGGGTGTAGACGACAGCGCCCGGTCCGTCATAGGGGATGCCGTAGCAGCATCCGGCAAAGGCGCATCCAATCCTTCCGAATCCGTGCGCCAGCGGGATGACGGGGAGCGACTGGCGCGCATATTCCATGACCGGGATATGCAGAAGCCTGCCGCACAGGTACAGTCCAAGCAGTCCGCCCGCAAGTCCGCCGTAGAAGACGAAGCCGCCGCCCATCAGGGCGCTGATATATTCCAGGTCCGTGAGCCTGGACACATCGATGGTCTCCCATGCCATCACCAGATACAAAAGCTTGGAACCTGCCATGGCGCCAAGTCCCACAAAGCACGCAATCTCTATGAACTCATCATAGATAAGCCCCGCCTGCTTCACCAGGACATATCCGAGCAGCGCGGCGGCGCCCAGCCCCAGCACGATAAAAAAGCCGTACCACGGTATCGTCACTGTCCCAATCTCAAATCCCATCCATCGTTCCTCTCTTCCTGTCAGTTTTTGCTTCCCGTCTGCTGCCTCTGTCCTGTCGACTGCTTTGCGGGTCCCGCCTCATAGTGAAAACAGGAATCCGCTTTGCAAACAGGGCTCTGCCTTGCAATGAAAAAAGGGATGTCTCCCATCCCTTTTCTGAACCTTTTTTTGTACTGTCTCCCCAATGAGGGTTTCCTGTCAGGCTGCCGCCGTCCTTACGCTGCCAGCGCAAGGCATCCAACGCATGCCACGCACGCGATGAACAACAGCAGGCAGAGCACGGTACCGATGATTGAGCAGATGAACCCTGCTTTCGCAAGTCCTGCCTGCTCCGGCACTTTCTTTCCCTGGACACCGAGAATGATGCCGATGATACCGAGTATCGCGCCGAACCAGCCGAGTGTGCCGGTGCTGAATAATCCAATAACAATCGAGATAATCCCAAGTACAAGTGAAGCTACTCCCATTCTCATTTCCTCCGTTGTAAAAGTGTTAAAATACCGGACAGCCCGCCAAAAAGCGATGCAGTGGAGCAGTCATGCATCCCGCCCTGAGCTGCGGCTGACCTATCGGATATTATATCGGATTTTCCGCGGAAAATCAAGTTATGAAGGCATCCTCTTATGATTCCTGCGCAGCCAGAGGAGCGCGCCTCCCGCGCAGACGACCACTGCCGCCGCAAGCGCCTGGGACACCGGGAACCCGATTCCCGGTATGAGGAGTTGGTCCGTGCGGAGTCCTTCTATCCACACTCTGCCAAGAGCGTAGCCGAAAATATAAAGAAGAAAGAGTTCCCCCTCGTATTTCTTATGCTTCCGGTACAGCACGAGCAGGATAAGCAAAACCGCGCACCACAGCGACTCATAGAGAAATGTGGGGCTGACCTGGATGTACCGCACGCCGTCTATCGTCTCCATGTGTTCGCGCATCCGCTCCGTGATGTCGCCGGAGCGCACCGCATCCACCGGAAGGCGCATGGCAAAGAGCCCGTCCGTGTACTCTCCGAACGCCTCGCGGTTGAAGAAGTTCCCCCAGCGTCCGAGCATCTGCCCGTTCAGTATCGCCATTGCCACGGTATCCAGTATCTGAAAGGGCGACAGATGTTTCACCCGCGCCATGATGAACACCGCGAGCACCGCGCCGATGACGCCTCCGTAGATGGCGAGCCCGCCTTCCCGGAGATTGAAGATATGCAGCAGGTTGTCCTTGTACATATCCCACGAGAATACCACATAATAGATGCGTGCGCCGACGATGCCGGCGATGACGCCGATGATGCCCATATCCAGATAGTCTTCCGGATTCTGCCGGGTCCGCTTCGCCTCCGCTGTGGCGATGAGGAATCCAATCACGATGGCTGCGCCGATGATGATGCCGTAATATGCGATGGTAAATCCGAAAATATCGATGTTCTTTCCCACATGGTCCAGAAAGATGCCCAGATTGGGAAAGGCAATATCATAATGCATGGATACGCTCCTTTCCGCGGCACACCGCGTCCTTTTGTTCCGCCGCGCCATGCGCTTTCATGCCCGCAGCCGGACTGACGGGACTGATACTATACGTTGAACCGGAACAGCATAATGTCGCCGTCCTGCACCACATAGTCTTTTCCTTCCAGGCGGATGAGCCCTTTTTCTTTTGCGGCTGTATGGGACCCGCAGGAAATCAGGTCGTCGTAGCTTACAACTTCCGCACGGATGAAGCCGCGCTCGAAATCCGAGTGTATCTTTCCCGCCGCCTGGGGGGCTTTTGTCCCTCTGGTGATGGTCCATGCGCGCACTTCCGGCTCTCCTGCCGTCAGATAGCTAATCAGACCGAGCAGGTGATAGCTCGCCCGTATCAGTTTCTCAAGTCCGGACTCCTGAAGCCCCAGGTCGTCCAGGAACATCTTCTTTTCATCCTCGTCGAGCTGGGCAATCTCTTCTTCAATCTCCGCGCAGACAACGAACACTTCACAGTCCTCCTCGGCGGCGTATGCGCGGACCGCCTGCACGCCGGCGTTTCCCGCCCCGTCGTCCGCCAGGTCGTCTTCCGAGACATTTGCCGCAAAGATTACCGGTTTGGCAGTGAGCAGATTATACCCTGCCAGCCATGCCTGCTCGTCCTCATCCTCCGTAACGAAGCTCTTCGCCAGCTTGTTTTCTTCCAGATGCGCCTTCACCCGGTTTAAGAGGTCCAGCTCCTTTGCCGCGGTCTTGTCGTTGCGGGAGAGCTTGACTGTCTTGGCGATGCGCCTCTCGAGCACTTCCAGGTCGGAGAAGATGAGCTCCAGATTGATGGTCTCGATGTCGCGCATCGGGTCGATGCTGCCGTCCACATGGACGATGTTCGTATTTTCAAAACAGCGCACCACATGGACGATGGCGTCCACCTCCCGGATGTTCGCAAGGAACTGATTTCCCAGACCTTCCCCTTTGGACGCTCCCTTTACCAGACCGGCGATGTCTACAAACTCAATGACCGCCGGGATAATCTTTTTCGTGTGGTACATCTCACCCAGCACGTTCAGGCGCTCGTCCGGCACAGTCACCACGCCCACGTTCGGGTCGATGGTGCAGAACGGATAATTGGCGGATTCCGCACCTGCCTTTGTCAGCGAGTTAAATAAAGTGCTCTTCCCTACATTGGGAAGCCCTACGATGCCTAATTTCATATATCTTCACATCTCCTTTGTTTTTCTTGTTTTAATCCCGCGTCTCCATCAGGATGATTTTCCCGTACACGAAGGAGATATGCACTTCATCCTCCGCAAATTCATTGCTCACGCACAGGCTGTCCGCCGGCTTGAGGAAATGATTCTTCAGGGGGTATTTCGCCCCGGTGATGGTCAGTTCATCCACCGGCATTTCCAGCGGGAAGAGCGAGAAATACGGACCGAAGGCTTCCTCCCGCTTCAGCGTGATATCCCTGTCGATGAGCCGTATCTGGTTGTGGCTGTCCACGATGCGCGCGTCCGCCCCGGCGTCCAGCGCAATCTGCAGGCACTGGACATTTGCCCACAGATGGTCTATCCGGCTGCCCGTCCCTCCGAGTATCCAGATTTCCTTCCGGTTCAGCCCGAGGCACAGCCGCAGGGCGATTTCCGTATCCGACGCGTCTTTGACCGGATTGAACTCCCGGACCGGGACATTTAACTCTTCCCGGTAGTAATCCACCAGCTCTTTTGAGACGCTGTCAAAATCTCCCACGATATAGTCCGGCTTTATCTGGTGTGCGTAAAGGAACTCCAGCCCTTTGTCCACCCCTATCACAAATTCGGTTTCTTCACTTTTTAAAACAGGAAGGGCGAAATCCTCTTCGATGACTCCGCCGCTTACGATAATGGTCCTTTTACTCATATGCTCTCAATATCTCCATGAATCCTGCTGTATTCTGTAAAATGTCGCCTTTATAGACGCCGGAACCGGATACGATGACATTTGCCCCGGCTTTTAACACTTCCGCCACATTGCTGTGGTAGATGCCGCCGTCGACTTCGATGTCTTTGTCCATCCCCCGCGCATCCAGCATGGCTCTGAGCCTGCGGATTCGCTCCAGCGACTCCGGGATGAACGCCTGTCCGCCGAACCCCGGCTCCACGCTCATGATGAGGAACATGTCCCCATCGTCCAGATAGGGTGCAAGGCTCTCCACCGGCGTCCCCGGCTTGATGGAAATGCCTGCGCCCGCGCCGCACCGGTGTATCTCGTCAAGGGTCGCCTTTACATCCCCGCACGCCTCCAGATGGACGGTGATGATATCGGCGCCGCACGCTGCGAACTCCTTTACATAGCGGACGGGCTCC
Source organism: Candidatus Mediterraneibacter merdipullorum (assembly GCA_019117125.1). Lineage (GTDB taxonomy): Bacteria > Bacillota > Clostridia > Lachnospirales > Lachnospiraceae > Mediterraneibacter > Mediterraneibacter merdipullorum. Next base: position 27,002 of record DXAL01000021.1, on the reverse strand, counting down.
TGCACCATGAGATGCACGTCCATGGTCTGTCCTGTCACGCCCCGGATGGAGGAGAGCACCGGCATCCCGAAGGAGATGCTTGGGACGAACATCCCGTCCATCACATCGAAATGGATGTACTGGGCGCCCGCCTCTTCCGTCTGTTTTATCTCTTCTCCCAGCGCTTTGAAATCCGCCGACAATATGGACGGCGCCAGAATGTTCTTCATGCTCAATATTTCTTCCTTTCTTTTATCTCCCGGTACAGCCCGAGATATCCCTCATATCGTCTGCTGTGTATCTTTCCGGATGCCGCCGCCTCTTTTACGGCGCACCCCGGCTCATGGTCATGGCTGCACCCTGCGAAACGGCATTTTCCTTCATATGGGGCGAATTCCGGAAAGCAGTACTTCAGGTCGTCCGCCTCAATCCCGTCCAGGTAGAGGGAGCTGAACCCCGGCGTATCCATGATATAGGAATCGTCGCCGATGACCAGGAGTTCCGAATGCCGCGTGGTGTGCCTTCCCCGCCCAATCTTCCTGCTGATGCTCCCGGTCTCCATCTCCACTTCCGACTGGAGCAGGTTGATGAGAGAGGATTTCCCCACACCGGATGGTCCGGCGATGGCAGTCATCTTCCCTTTCAGCAGCGACTTCAGCTCCGCGATGTGCTGTTCTTCCCTGGCGCTGGTAAAGATGAGGGGATAGCCGCACCCCCTGTATATGTCCCGCAGCTCGTCCACCTCCGGGTCTTTCCCGATGTCGGTCTTGTTAAAGCAGAGCACCACCGGGATGTCCCGGCTCTCCATCATGACGAGGAACCGGTCCAGGAGATTGAGATGGGGCTTCGGCTTTGTCACCGCGAACACGACGAGCGCCTGGTCGATATTGGCGACCGCCGGCCGGATGAGTTCATTCTTCCTCGGAAGTATCTCCATGAGATTTCCTTCCATCTCTTTTTCATCCAGGACCTCAATCCTGACATTGTCTCCCACCAGGGGCTTTACGCCGTCTTTGCGGAAGATTCCTTTTGCCTTACATTCATAAACACCGGATTCTGCTACGTGGACGTAGTAGAATCCGGCAATTCCTTTTACTATTTTTCCCTGCATAGATTAATTTTCTGTCTGCGGTTCGGTCGAATCTGCTTCCGGCTGCCCTGTGTTTTCTCCGTTGTCCGTCTCACTGCCGCCGTCTCCCTCATCCGGGTTCACCGGCGTCTGAGGTCCGAGGCTGACCGTAAATCCGACGCTCGTGCCTTCTTCCACGGAGCTTCCGGGGCTTACCGTCTGGCTGATGACATACCCTCTGCTGACGGTGTCGCTGTATTCTTTACTGACGCTTCCCACTTTCAGCCCGGCATTTTTCAGCCGCTCTCTCGCTCCTTCTTCCGTATATCCGCCAAGACCGGGCACGGACACATATTTCGTCTCCGGTCCTTTGCTGATGACATAGGAGATGGTCGTGCCCTTCTCCACTTTCTTTCCGGGGTCAACCCCCTGTGAGATGACTTTGCCTTCCGCGACGCTGTCGCTGTACTCTTCACTGGCGCTGCCGTTTAAGCCTGCTTCCGCAAGGGCCGCCTCTGCGGAGGAGGCCGACTTGTTCCGCAAATCCGGCACAGTGGCATTATCCGGTCCGAGGCTGATGACGATGGTGACTTCCGTTCCTTCCTCTACCTCTTCTCCCGGCTCCGGGTCACAGGAGATGACTCTTCCCTTTTCGATGTCGTCACTGTGTTCCGACTCTCCGTGGACGACCGTCAGGTTCGCCTCCCGGAGCATCTTCTCCGCATCGTCCTCTTCCCGGTCGATGACGTTCGGCACCCGGACCATCTTTGCTTCCTCGCCGCTGCTCAGCACCACCGTGATGGTCGAATTGATTTCCACTTCGTCGTGGGGCGCCGGGTCCTGGCTGATGATTTCGCCTTCTTTGTACTGATTGGACGGCTGGGGCTCATTCTCCACATCCAGTCCGAGACCGGTGCCTTCCAGTTCGTCTCTTGCCTCTTCCTCGGTCATGCCTCTTAAATCCGGCACTTTCACCAGTTCGCTCTCCTCCTGGGAGAGTCCCGGTCCCTTGAAAAAGCCTGCCGCATTTCCCACGAGGAACAGGATAAGGAGCGCCACGACCACGCCGGCCACTATCATGAGTATCTTCATGATGCGCTTTGTATCCGGGTTCACATTTTTCTTTCTGCGCCTCCGGTCCGGATATCTCCGGTCATCCTCATCATCGTCGTAATCGTCGTCCTCATCGTAGTCATCGTCGTCGTAATCATCGTCCTCGTCATAGTCGTCGTCCCTGCCGTAGCCTCTCTGCTGAACCCGCTCCAGCTCTTCCGTGGACATGACCACCGTGCGGCCGGTATCCGCCGCCACAGCCCCCGTCACGACAAAATCTCCGTCCGGGTCCACAAGCGAACGCTTCAAATCCAGGAGCAGCGACGCACAGTCGTGATAGCGCGCGCCCGGATTCTTCTGGGTACATTTCATGATGATGCATTCCAGGCTGTAGGGAAGGTCCGGCACTTCCACTGCCGGGGACGTAATCTCCTCCTGCAGATGCTTGAGCGCCACGGTCACCGTGGAATCCCCGTCAAAGGGCACATGTCCGGTCACCATCTCGTACATGGTGATGCCGATGGAATAGATGTCGCTCTTCTGGTCCACGACGCCGCCTCTCGCCTGCTCCGGAGACGTGTAATGCACAGAGCCCATCACGCTCGTGCTGATGGTCTGGGTGGATGTGGTGGCGCGGGCGATGCCGAAATCCGTCACTTTCACCTTGCCGTCTTTGGATATGATGATGTTCTGCGGTTTGATATCCCTGTGGATAATATGGTGGTTATGGGCAGCCTGAAGCCCCGTCACCATCTGGATGGCGATGCTGACGGTCTCTTTCGGCGATATCCTGCCCTTTTTCTCGATATAATCTTTCAGCGTGATGCCCTCTACCAGCTCCATGACCATGTAGTAGAGCCCTCTGTCCTGACCGACATCGTATACGTTCACGACATTGGGATGCATCAGTCCTGCCGCTGCCTGGGCCTCGCTTAAGAACTTCTTGATAAATACTTCGTCCGAGCGGTAATCGCTCTTTAACACTTTGATGGCGACGTACCGGTTCAGCTTGTGGTCCTTGCCCTTATAGACATCCGCCATGCCGCCGCTGCCGACGCGCCCCAGTATCTCATACCGTTTTCCTAAAATAACTCCTTCTTTAATCATAATACACTCACCTCATCTGCGAACGGCTCTATGAGGACAACCCCGATATTGTCCGTTCCCCCGTTCTCTTTTGCCGCATCCACGAGAGTCTGTCCGGCTTCCACGATATCTCTTCCTCCCTGGACGATATGGAAGAGTTCTTCATCCTCGACCATATTGCTCAGCCCGTCTGTACACATCAGTATGATGTCTCCCCGTTTCAGACGGTGCTCGTAGAAGTCTACGTCCACATCCGCTTTTGCGCCGATGGCTCTCGTGATGATGTTCTTGTCCGGGTGGTGCTTTGCCTCTTCCGGCTTGATGCCGCCGAGCCGCACCATCTCTTCCACAAGGGAGTGGTCCTTCGTGAGCTGCTGGATGCCCTGGTTAATCAGGTACAGCCGGCTGTCGCCCACATTGGCGAAATACATCATCTGGTTCATGATGGTCGCTGCCACCACCGTCGTTCCCATTCCCTTGAGATGTTCGTCGCGCGCCGCTTCTTTCAGGATTTCCCGGTTCGCTGTCTTGATGGCGTTTATGAGGCATTTCTCCACATCTCCGCCCTCACTCATCTTCAGTTCCCTCTTCAGGACCTCCACGGTATATTTGGAAGCATAATCGCCCGCCTGGTGACCGCCCATCCCGTCTGCCACGACAAAGAGGTTCTGAAGGATGCCGAGCGGTTTGTCTGTCATATAGACATAGTCCTGGTTCACCTGTCGCACCATTCCCACGTCAGTAATTGAAAATGTCCTCATATCTGTCTCCTTATACCCCGTCTGTTGTCGTCTCTTTCTCTGCGTAACGGCGTCTGAGCTGTCCGCAGGCCCCGTCGATATCGGAGCCCATTTCCCTTCTTATAGTAACATTTATTCCGCTTTTTTCAAGTTTATTTTTGAAATTCAGGGCATTTTCCCTGCTCGGACGCACGAAATGCCGCTCCCTGACCGGATTGACCGGAATCAGATTGAGATGGCAGTTCCGGGGCTTTAAGATTGCCGCCAGTTCCCGCGCATCCTCGTCCCTGTCGTTGACGCCGTGGACCAGGCTGTACTCAAAGGTCACCCTGCGCCCGGTCTTTTCAAAATATGCGTCACAGGCTGCGAGCACTTCCGCAAGGTCGTATTTCTTTGCCACAGGCATCAGCTTCTCCCGCTTCTCCTGGGTGGAGCCGTGCAGAGAAAGGGCGAGGGTTATCTGAAATCCCTCGTCCGCCAGCCGGAGCATGTTCGGCACGATGCCGCAGGTGGAGACCGTGACGTTCCTCTGGCTGATGTGCAGTCCGTGTTCATCAGTCAGCATGCGGATGAACTGCACGAAGTTCTCATAATTGTCCAGCGGCTCCCCGGTCCCCATGATGACCACATTGGAGACCCGCTCTTTCGTGAGCTTCTGTATCTGATAGACCTGTCCGAGCATCTCGGACGGGGCGAGGCTGCGCTTCAGCCCGCCGATGGTGGACGCGCAGAAGGCGCATCCCATCCGGCAGCCCGCCTGGGAGGAGATGCACACGGAATTGCCGTGATGATACCGCATGAGGACGCTCTCCACCATATTGCCGTCATACAGGCGGAATAAGAACTTGTTCGTCCCGTCCAGCCGGGATATCTGCCGTTCCTCCAGAATGACCGGGAGGAGCGCATACTCTTCCGACAGCTTCGCCCGGAGCTTCAGCGAGAGGTCCGTCATCTCGTCGAAGCTCTCCGCCAGCCGGACGTGGAGCCACTCGTATATCTGTCTGGCGCGGAAGGGCTTTTCTCCCAGCCGTTCCATCTCTTTTTTCAGTTCTGCGTATCTGAGAGAGCGGATATCTTTTTTCATACCGTATGTTCTTCTTTCCTGATGAGTTTGGCGATGAAGAATCCATCGCATTTATGTATGCCGGGAAGGAGCTGCAGACAGCACTTCTCCGTCACGCTTTCCCGCAGTTCCCCGCACAGGCTGCCGGTCAGATCCCCCGGGGCAAATTCCGGATATTCTTTCAGGAACCACCGGACATTCCCCTGGTTTTCTTCCGGGCTGACGGTGCAGGTGCTGTAGATGAGCGTGCCGCCCGGCTTCACGTACGCCTGCGCACAGCTTAATATCTGCCGCTGGAGCGCGGTCAGGCTCTCGATTCCCTGGGGCGATATGCGGTATTTCAAATCCGGTTTCTTCCCGATGACGCCCAGACCGGAGCAGGGCAGGTCCGCGATAACGATGTCCGCCGACGCCTTCCACCGGTCGTCATATACCGTGGCGTCCTGACACACGGCGCGGATATTGGCAAATCCGCTGCGCCGGATATTGTCCCGTATCAGTTCCACTTTCGCCTCTGTCAGGTCCCGGGCTTCCACATAGCCGCAGCCCTTTTCCTCTGCACCGGGCTGCTCCCCGGGGCAGCCCTTCTCCGCCGCATACCGCCGCTCCGCCACACAGAGTTTCTCCGCCGCGTGGAGCGCTTTTCCGCCGGGCGCCGCGCACACATCCAGAATACGGTCGCCGGCTTTTGGCGCCGCAATCTCCCCGACCAGCATGGAGCTCACATCCTGGACTGCAAACCGCCCCTCCCGGAATGCGCTTATCTCTTCCAGATGGTCGTATCCGGATATGCAGAATGCATAGGGCAGATACGGATGGGCTTCCACCGATACGCCTTCCTTCTCCAGCTCTCTGCGAAGCTGCTCCGGCTCCGTCCGGTCCAGGCAGCACCGGATGGAAAGGGGCTTCTCTGTCTGGAAATCCCGGAGCATGGTTTCCACCGTCTCTCTGTCATAAGTCCCGCCCCACAGGTCGAGCATCCATTCCGGACAGGAATACCGGATGGAAAGCGCTTTCTTCTCCTCTTCCGGATAGGGGATATGGTCAAGCCCTCTGGCGATGCTGCGCAGGACGCCGTTGACATACCCTTTCAGTCCCGAAAAGCCTTTCCTCCCCGCCAGCCGGACTGCCTCGCTGCACACGGCGCGGTCCGGCACGCTGTCCATATATTTCATCTGGTAGACCGCGCTCCTTAAGATGCCCCGTATGACCGGCTTCATCTTCTTTACTTTGACTTTGGAGAAGCAGTCCAGGATATAGTCTATCTCGATGAGATGCTCCAGCGTCCCATCCACGACGCGGGTGATGAACGCCCGCTCCCGTTTCTCCAGGTACTGGTACTTTGCCAGCACATCCCGCAGCACGATGTGGCTGAACTGCCCGTTTTCCGTCACTTCCAGGAGCACTGCTAGGATGAGTTCCCTTTCGTTTACCTGCTTAGTCATTCCGTCTCCTTCCCCCTGTCAGGATAATGAGACGGAGAAGCTGCAGGACCATGGATGCGGCTCCCGCCACATAGGTCAGCGCCGCCGCTCCCAGCACTTTCTTCACGGAACCCACTTCTTCGGGATAGAGCATCCCGGAATGTTCCAGCACCTTCACTGCCCGGGACGATGCATTGAACTCCACCGGCAGAGTGACAATCTGGAAGAGCACTGCCGCCGAAAACAGCAGGATGCCCAGGTTGATGAACAAAAGCGCGGTCTCTCCGTTCAGAAAGAGTCCGACGATGATGAGAGGCCATGCCGCCGTGGAGCCGAAGTTCGCCACAGGCACCAGCGCTCCGCGTATCCGAAGGGGCGCATAACCTCTCGCGTGCTGCACCGCATGCCCGCACTCGTGGGCCGCCACGCCGATGGCTGCCACCGATGTGGAGCCGTAGACCGTATCGGAAAGCCCGAGGGTCTTATTGCCCGGATTATAATGGTCGGTCAGGTTTCCCCGGATGTGTATCACCTGCACGTCATAGATGCCGTTTCGGTGCAAGATTTGCTCCGCCGCCTCTCTTCCTGTCATCCCGGCATGGCTCTGCACCTGGGAATACCGGGCGAACACGCTTTTCACCCTTGCCGATGCGGCGATGCAGATGAGCGCGCCCGCCACCACAAGGAGATAAGTCCAGTCATAATAGTAATAGAACATAAGGTAAACCTCCTGAAATCACACGTATCGCGCAGGGTCTACTCCCGGGTCAGGAGCGCCCCCGCTTTCATCGGATTCCCCCGCAGGAAAGCGCCGGTCTCCATCCGTTTCTTCCCGGGCATCTGGACTTCCAGGACCTGGAGCAGTCCGTCTCCCGTCTGTACGGTGAACGAATCTTTTTCCACGGTCCGGACGGTCCCCGGCTCAGCGGATTCCGCCCCGGCTTTCGGTCCGCCGGTCTGCGTCGCTCCCGCCCCGGCTTTCGATGCCGCTCCGGCTTCCGATGCCGAATAGATGTCCGGCAGCGCTTTTGCCTGCCATATCTTCAGCACGTTTCCGTTCCAACGGGTATAGGCGCTGGGCCAGGAGTTCAGTCCCCGGACCAGCCGCTCAATCTGTACTGCGGACTGTGTCCAGTCGATATTCCCCAGCTCCTTTGTGAGCATCCTGGCGTAAGCCGTGGGACTCTCCCCCTGCTTTTCCCCGGTGACGCTCCCCTCCTCCAGGGCTTTCAGTGTCTCCACACAGAGCGCCGCCCCGGCGGACGCCAGCTTGTCATGGAGAGTCTCTCCCGTCTCGTCCGGCGCAATGGGCACCTCGGTCTTCAGCAGCATATCGCCGGTGTCCAGCCCCTCGTCCATCTGCATGGTCGTGACGCCGGTCACTTCCTCTCCTTCGATAATCGCCCACTGAATGGGCGCTGCGCCCCGGTATTTCGGGAGCAGGGACGCATGGACATTGATGCAGCCGTAAGGGGTCATCTCCAGGATGGATTTGGGCAGAATCTGACCGAAAGCCACTACGACTATCACGTCCGCATGGTATCTGCGCAGCTCCTCCACGCACTCCGACTCCCGCACCCGTCTGGGCTGGTATACCGGGATGCCATGAAACAGCGCTTTCTCCTTCACCGGCGGATACTGCATCTTTCCGCCTCTCCCCTTCGGTTTGTCAGGCTGCGTCACAGCCAGGCACACATCGTGCCCCGCCGCAATCAGCGCTTCCAGCGTTCCCACGGAAAAATCCGGGGTCCCCATAAATATCACACGCATCCGGCTATTCCTCCGTTTCCTCTGCATCTCCGTCCTCATAAGCCACGTCGTGGAGCCCGTCTTCTGTCTTATCCACGTAGAGCTCCCCGAAGAGATGGTCTATCTCATGGCAGAACGCCCGGGCAAGGAGTCCCTCTCCTTCCAGCTCCACCTGGTTCATCTCCTGGTCGAGGGCACGCACCTTCACATGCTCCGGTCTTGTCACGATGCCCCATTTGCCCGGCACGCTCAGGCAGCCTTCCTCGCCGGTCTGCTCGCCGGACGCCTCGATGATTTCCGGGTTGATGAGGACGATCGGTCCTTCGCCCACATCGATGACTACAATCTGCTTTAATACGCCCACCTGCGGAGCCGCAAGTCCGACGCCGTGATACTCGTACATCGTCTCCAGCATATCGCCTATCAGTATCTTTGTGCGCAGCGTCATCTTCGGCACTGCCTTGCACTGTTTCTCCAGGATGTCGTCTCCCATTTCTCTAATCTGTCTGATTGCCATATCCTTCTCCTTTTCTGTTGTGTGATTCCGCCGCAATTCTGTCTTCTACGGGGCGCTGCGCTGCTCTGACGCAGTTTTTATCCCCCTGCGGGGCGCTGCGCTGCTCTGACGCAGTTTTTGTCCCCTGCGGGGCGCTGCGCCGCTCTGCCGTCGTTTTGTCCCCCTGCGGGGCGCTGCGCCATCCGTCCGCCGTCACATGGGGTCGAAGTCGAACTGGATGCGCATCCGGTCAAAGCCCGGATTGATGCGGATGTACTGCTCCACCCGGTCCTTGACTTTCACAAGGAATCCGTAATCCGGCGCTTTGATATAAATCACTCTGTGGTACACGTCTTTTATCTTGTCTATCCCGGGACTTGCCGGCCCGATGACTTCCGTCCGGGCGCCCGTTGCCGTCTGCGCCCGCCCCGCTGCCGTCCCGGTCACCCGGGCGATATACGCCTTCAGATACCCGCATCCTTTCTCCAGCAGCGCTTCCTCTTCCCCGGATACGAGCACCGCCAGCAGATGTTCCGCCGGGGGGTACCCCATCAGCTCCCGGTAGCGTATCTCTTCGGCGTAAAAGGCTTCATAATCCTGTGCCGCCGCAGTCTCCACCGCATAGTGGGACGGGTCATAGGTCTGTATCACCGCCTCGCCCGGCTTCTCCCCGCGGCCCGCGCGCCCCACTGCCTGTGTCAGAAGCTGGAACGTGCGCTCCCCGGAACGGTAGTCTCCGGTATAGAGCGACATGTCCGCCGCCAGCACGCCCACCAGCGTGACATTGGGGAAATCGTGTCCTTTCACAATCATCTGAGTCCCCACGAGGATATCCGCCTCCTCATTGGCAAATGCCGAGAGTATCTTTTCATGGGAATCTTTCTGCCGGGTGGTGTCCATATCCATCCGGAGCACCTCCGCCCGGGGGAAGAGCTCTTTTACGATGTCCTCTATCTGCTGCGTCCCTGCCCGGAATTCTCCGATATAGCGCGAGCCGCACTCCGGGCACACCGTCGCTTTCGGCTGCTCGTAACCGCAGTAGTGGCAGCGCATCTTCCCATCCCTGTGGACGGAGAGGGAGACGCTGCAGTGGGGGCATTTTATCACATGCCCGCACTCCCTGCAGGATAGGAATCCCGCATAGCCTCTCCGGTTTAGGAACAGCATCATCTGTTCTTTTTTCCTCAGGCGGTCGTCCATCAGGTCCCTCAGCTTCCCGCTGATGATGGAGCGGTTCCCGTTTCTTAATTCTTCCCGCATATCCACGGTGTATACCTGCGCCATCTCCTGCATCCGGGAACGGTTCTTCATCTCAAAGAGCACATAGTCCCCGCGCCGTGCGCGGTACATGGCTTCCATGGAGGGGGTGGCGCTTCCGAGCACCACGCTCGCCCCTTCGGCGCGCGCCCTCTGGATGGCGGTCTCCCGGGCATGATAGCGCGGCGTCTGCTCGCTTTTATACGTCGGTTCGTGTTCCTCGTCTATCACCACCAGCCCCAGGTCCGGGAAGGGGGTGAACAGCGCGGAACGCGGACCAATCATCACATCCACTTCCCCGGCGCGGGCGCGCATCATCTGGTCATACCGCTCGCCCGCTGACAGGCGGGAGTTCATGATGGACACCCGGTCTCCGAATCTACGGTAGAACCGCATCACCGTCTGGTACGTCAGCGCAATCTCCGGGATGAGGACGATTGCCTGTCTGCCCGCTTCCACCACCGTGCGTATCATTTCCATATAGACTTCCGTCTTCCCGCTTCCCGTCACGCCGTGGATTAAGTACGTCTCTCTCCTGCCGTTCTCATAATCCGCCCGGAACCGGTCGATAATCCGCCGCTGTTCCTCCGTATACGTGATATGCCCTTCTTCCCGGGGCGTCTGGCGCACCGGGGTTCGGAAGACCTGTTCCGTCTCAAGGGCAAGGACGCCCTGCTCTTCCAGCGCCCGGATGACCGGCATGGTGATATTGAGCTTCTTTGTCACCAGCTCATATTCCAGCAGATGGTCGTCCAGGAGCGCTGCCATCAGTCTCGCCCGGGCTTTCTGGTTCTTCTCCAGATAATAGTGGAGCTGCCGTTTCCCGGTCTCCTCATCCAGCAGGAGCCGCAGCCGCTTCTTCACCCTGGCGTTTTCCTTCTGCCGGACCGGCAGCACGGTCTTGAGTGCCTGTATCATGGTGCCGCCGTAATGCTCCTTCATCCAGGCGGCAAGGGAGATGAGCCTTGTCTCTATCTCCATGCCCTTCTCCGGGATATCGGCAATATCCTTTACCCTGGAAAGGTCGTAGCCGCATGTCTCCGAGATGCCGGTCACATATCCTTTGAGCAGCCGGTTCCCTTTCCCGAAGGGGACGAGGACCTCCATCCCCGGCTCCAGCCGCCCCTCCATCTCTTCGGGGATACGGTACTGAAATATCTTATCCAGTTTTTCATGCTGTATATCTACGATAACGTCTGCAAACACACGCTCACTCTCTCTGTTCTCCCGCTCCGGTTTCCTCCAGTATCTCTGCGATGAGGACCCGTTCGTCCATGGGGTATTTCACACCCTTTATCTCCTGATAATCCTCGTGTCCTTTCCCCGCCAGCACGATGACGTCACCCGGCTGTCCGTGTTCGATGGCATACCGGATGGCTTCCTTTCGGTCGCAGATTTCCACATAGGCTCCATCTGTCCTGCCGATGCCGGTCTTAATATCGTCGATGATGTCCTGGGGCTCTTCAAAGCGCGGGTTGTCCGACGTGATGATGGTGAGGTCCGCCAGACGTCCCGACACTTCTCCCATCTCGTACCGGCGGTCTTTCGAGCGGTTCCCGCCGCATCCGAAGAGGCAGACGAGCCGTTTCGGATGGTACTCTTTCAATGTCGTGAGGAGGCTTTCCAGGCTCATTGCATTGTGCGCATAGTCTATCATCAGCGTAAATTCATCGGACACTTTTACCATCTCGATGCGCCCTTTGACCTTCGCCTTTTTCAGCGCGTCTTTAATCTTCTCCACCGGGACGTCAAAATGCCGGCACACGGATATGGCGGTCAGGGAATTATATACGCTGAATGTGCCCGGTATGTCAATCTCCACATCAAAATCCATGAGCCCCGCCACATGGTACGCCACGCCCAGGTATCCGGGTCTGGAGATGAGCTTCACGTCCTCTGCCCGCAGGTCCGCCTCCGGGGAAAATCCAAAGGTCTCTACACGGCATGTGGCTTCCCGGAACACGTCCCGGAAATACCGGTCGTCCACATTGGCGATTCCCAGCCGGCACTGCCGGAAGAGCAGCCCCTTGCACCGTTTGTAATCGTCAAAATCTTTGTGCTCGTTGGGACCGATATGGTCTTTCCCCAGATTGGTAAAGATGCCGATTTCAAAGGGGATGCCCGCTGTCCGGTGGAGCATCAGCCCCTGGGAGGATACTTCCATTACGACGCAGTCGCAGCCTGCTTCCAGCATCTGCGCAAAATACTGCTGTATCGTATAGGATTCCGGCGTGGTATTGGCTGCCGGAATGTGCTTCTCCCCGATGATGGCTTCGATTGTCCCGATGAGCCCGACTTGATACCCCACACTGTCGAGGATGGACTTTATCATGTATGTGGTCGTTGTCTTTCCTTTTGTGCCTGTGATGCCGATGACTTTCAGCTTCTCCGCCGGATATCCGAAATATGCCGCCGACATGAGCGCCAGTGCATAGCGTGTATCCTCCACACGGATGACGGTCACGCCTTCCGGGACTTCCACGTCCCGCTCCACGACGACAGCCGCCGCGCCTTTCTCCGCCACATCCGGGATGTACCTGTGCCCGTCGGACACGGCGCCGCTGATGCAGACAAAGACGGAGCCTTTCTCTACTTTCCTTGAATCATTGACCAGCGTTGTGACTTCGACCTCATCGCTTCCACGGACCGTCTCGTAATCGAGGCGCTCCAGCAGTTCCTTTAATCTCAATTCGGTTTCCTCCCCGTTATCATCAGATTCAGCCGGAAGGCTGTAATATAACACATTGTGATGCCGGAGTCAAAAAGTCTGAGCCCACAAGAGTCTTCTCATAAGTCTGCTCATAAGTGGGGGACTTTTGACACCAACATCATCTTATAGGATAACATAATACCGGGGGAGTTGCAAAGTCAACTTTGGATGGGGGGGGGAGAAGGGGGACAGGCGCAGGGGTGCTGTTCCGGCACACGCTTTCGCTCGGGACGCAGCATAGCAGACACATAGGGCGGCACAATACGCCGCCCAAGTGCTGATGCTGCTTTACGGTGCCGTCACAGCACCCCTGCACCCGTCCCTCTCCTGCCACGGCAGATAATCAGCCCGGAAGGGAAAGTTTGAAACCTGCGCAAAGACCGTCTCCTCCTGCCACGGCAGATAACCAATGCGGAAGGGATAACATGTCTGCACAGGCAGCGGCGTGACGGGGGAGTATCCTGCCCGGCGGGAGTGCGGGCAGATGAATCTGAGGGAATTGCATGAAAAACGGAGATTGCGGAATAGCTGACAAAAAACAGGAATTGGAGTTGTCTGAGCCATAAGGCGAGTTCTCCAATTCCTGTTTTATCTTTTGTCAGATAGACCGTAATCCCGGTTTTTCGCAATTCCCGAACTGAATCTGAACGCACTCCCGCCGGAGCAGGGTCCTCTCTTCACACTCCCGCCGGAGCAGAGTCAACCTGTCACGCACCCGTTCCTCAGTCAAGCGTCGCGCTCCTGCAGATTTCTCCTTCCTCCGTCACCACACTGCCCGACGAACCCATTTTGGACTGGTCCCGGAACTGGACTTCACCGGTCTCGGCGTCCATCCCGTCAACGATTGCCAGAGACTCCAGCTGGAACCCGAGGTTGCGTATCATCCTTCCGCCGGACTGAAAGCCCTTCTCAACGGCAATCCCGATTCCTTCCACCGTGGCTCCCGCAGACTGCACAATCTGGATAAGTCCCTGGAGGGCGCAGCCGTTCGCCAGGAAATCATCGATGATAAGGACGTGGTCTTCCGGGGAAAGGAACTTCTGGGACACGATGACATGATTGATGCACTTGTGCGTAAAGGATTCCACTTCCGCTACATACATCTCGCCGTCCAGATTGATGCTCTGCGATTTCTTCGCAAATACGACCGGCACGTGGAAGTGCTGCGCCGCGACGCAGGCAATCCCGATTCCGGACGCCTCAATCGTCAGTATCTTGTTGATGGGCTTGTCCGCAAAGCGCCGTTTGAACTCCGCTCCCATCTGGTCCAGGAGGTCGATGTCCATCTGATGGTTTAAGAAACTGTCGACTTTCAGTACATTTCCCTCTTTTACGATACCGTCTTTTACAATCCGCTCTTCTAAGAAATTCATCTTGTTTCCTCCCCTTCGTTTTCGTCCCCGCTGCCTTCAAATATCACGAACACTCTCCGGAGCAGACAGGAATTTATCCATGCGATGAGCGCGCCCCCGATGAGGAGCCAGAGCGGGACCGCGAACATCAGTGTTGCCGTATTCCACAGGGAAAGTATCACTGCGCCCACCGTGACCGCCGCCATCAGAAGCGTATACGGAAGCCTGCCCACTGCCAGGAGCAGCGCATTGCGGAATGTAGCGCGTATGCTGTTTTCATATCGTGCGGTGAGCGGGAAGACATAAATCATGACTGCCAGCAGGACGAACCCCAGCAGCAGGAAGATGCTCCGCATGACCAGGCCTCCGGTACCGGGCATCACACCCGCCACTCGGAAGTCAATCCAGCAGACGATGCCCAGCGCCAGCAGGATGAGCCAGATGATGGTGCTCTGTCTGAAATTCGTCTTAAACGCACGGAAAAATCCCCGGAAGATATATCCCTCTTCGTTTTTCACCATCTTAAGCATGACCGTGTACAGCGCGGTCGTCGATGCGCCGATGGTGACCACCGGGATGCAGCATATCAGCCAGAGTACGTTGAGACAGACCATATCGCATATTTTGGAAAGAGCTCTGACAATGACGTTATCTGTAATGTTGAATCTCATAGTTGTCTCCTGTTCATCTGTGATTTTTCTCTTTTGCTTCCCCTCTTATCTTTCCAGTATAGCACACGGAAAAACAGGATACAATGCGAAGATTCCCGATATTCTCTCTGACAATTCCCGATATTCTCTCTGACAAAGATTCTTGATATCCCGCCCGTCCTGCCCTATAATCAGGATAAAAGGGACGCACAGCCCGGCACAGGCACATTGCCGGGGCGGTTCCGGACAGGAGTGGCATATGCTGGATACAACCCTCGCACAAAAACTCATTGAACATATCACCAGATACACCGAATACAATGTCAATATCATGGACCGGGACGGCATCATCATCGCCAGCCGGAATCCGGAACGCATCGGGACTTATCACGAGCCCGCCTGGAAGATTCTGCACGGCGGGGAGGACATCATCCCGGTGGCTTCGGATACCGATTATCCGGGCGTCAGCCGCGGCATCAACATGGTCATCGACATCGACGGGCGCAGGGAAGGGGTCGTAGGCGTGACCGGCGAGCCGGAAGAGATACGCCCCGTGGCGCTCATCATCAAGATGTCCATTGAGACCATGATAAAATACGAAGAACAGAAAATGCGCTCCCTGCGCAGACAGACGAAAAAGGAGCGGCTCCTGGCCCTCATCTCCGGCGGGGAGCACGCAGACCCTGCGGAACTCCGAACGCTTCTGCAGGAGCTCGGATACGAAAGCAGCATCCCCCGCGTCTGCATCCTGTGCCGCACGGAAAACAGCGAGAGCCGGCATTTCCTGCACCTTCTGAAGGAAAACAGTCTGTGCGGCAGCGAAGACCTGTCCTTCTGCCCGGATGAAGGGCACGCGCTCCTGTTCCGGGGCGTCGCTGCCTCCGGAGACGGGATGCGCCGCTGTCCTTCTCTTTCAATGCAGGACGCCCTGCTCTCCGGCTATGTGGAGCAGATTTCCGATGCCGCCGCCAGGGAGGGGCTTTCCTGTCGTTTCTTCATCGGCACGCTGCAGGACCACCCGTCTCTCTACCATGCCTCGCTGCACCACTGCCGCTGGCTGGAAAAAGAAAGCGGCGCAGCCGGCGCACCCATCGTCTGGTTCACCAAAAATGTCCGGAAGTATCTGGCGCAGTCCGTTCCATTCCGGGAGCTGCAGCAGATTTTCGGCGCATATGCAGACGGCATGAGCGAAGACGCCATCCGGCACTGCCGGGAGCTCACCGGCAGTCTCATTGCCTGCGATTTCAGCATCACAGCCGCCGCGCAGAAGCTCTATATGCACAAGAATACATTTTCCTATCAGTACAGCCGGCTTCTGGAGACGCTGGGACTGGACCCGCGCTCTGACCCGGAAGACAAATGGCTGCTGATGTGCTTCTATCTTTACCTGACGCGCGCCTGCGGGGAAGGTTCCGGGGCGTAAGGCTGACCTCATACAGCGCCACGGCTCCGAACAGGAACCCGCATCATACAGCGCCACGGCTTCGGAAAACAGACATCCTCCGGATATTTTGTGTCCCAGAGACAAAATACCCGGAGGTTTTTGTATTTCCGTCCCGGGCGGCTCTGGATGAAATCTGGTAAGATAGCGGTACAGACAGAATCCGAAACCATTTTGGGACAATTTTTTGAAAGGTGGAATGTACTATGAAATTTTTATTTGCATCAGACTCCTTCAAAGGCACTCTTTCTTCCCGCCGCACGGCAGAGCTGCTGACGGCGGCAGCCGAAGAGATATTCCCCGGGTGCCAGTGCGCCTCTGTGGAGACAGCCGACGGCGGGGAAGGCACAACAGACGCAGTCCTCTCCGCAGTCAGCGGCACGAAGCGGAGCCTGGATGTGCACGGTCCTCTTGGTGGGACCGTCCGGGCATCCTACGGCATCCTGGAGGGCGGGAAAGCCATCATGGAGATGGCGGCCGCCTCCGGACTCCCCCTGGTTCCCGCTGAGATGCGCGACCCCCGCAGGACGACCACCTATGGCACGGGCGAACTGATTGCGGACGCACTGAGACAGGGATGCCGGGACATCTCCATCGCCATCGGCGGCTCCGCCACAAACGACGGCGGCATGGGCTGCATGCGCGCGCTGGGCGTCCGCTTTCTCGATGCGGAAGGCAGGGAGCTCTCCGGGTGCGGGGAAGACCTCATCCAGGTGAGCGCCATCGACGTCTCCGGTCTGAACCCCCTTGTAAAAGAGGCTTCCTTTACGGTCATGTGCGATGTCACGAACCCGCTGTGCGGCGAAAACGGCGCCACCTTTACCTTCGGGAAGCAGAAAGGCGGAACGCCTGACATCCTGTGCGAACTGGAAAAAGGGATGGAGAATTACCGGGACGCCCTCTTCCGCCTGACCGGCATCAACATGGACGAGACTGCCGGAGCCGGCGCGGCAGGCGGGCTGGGCGCGGCGCTGATGGCGTTTCTGGGCGGGAAGCTGAAGTCCGGCATTGATACAGTCCTGGACCTGGTGGATTTTGACCGCAGGCTGGAAGGCGTCTCCCTGGTCGTGACCGGGGAGGGAGCCGCTGACTGGCAGTCTGTATTCGGCAAGGTCATGCAGGGCGTCGGGATGCGCTGTAAGAAGCATGGCATCCCCGCAGTCGCCATCACAGGAAGCATGGGAAAAGGTGCGGAAGACATCTTTGACTGCGGCATTGAATCCATCGTCACTACCGTGAACGGCGTCATGCCGCTGGATGAAGCCCTGGAGCGGGCGGAAGAGCTGTACCTGTCCGCAGCCAGACGGATGTTCCGCCTGATAAGGACCGGGATGAAGACAAAAAAATAGAGCGGGTGATGAGAATCGAACTCACGTATCCAGCTTGGAAGGCTGGTGTTCTACCATTGAACTACACCCGCATCATCTCTGACACATGTGGTATGTTATCATAACTCCGGGTGAAATGCAAGAACTTTTTTTCACTTCACCCGGAGATTTCTGTTCGGATTGATTCCTTTTTTCTGCTGTACCGCATCCCGCTTCCGGGATGCAGCGCCGGCATCACTCTGTCACGCCTTTGCAGGGCGCAGCGCCGGCATTATCCTATCACGTCTTTGTAGGGCGCGTGCTTTTTCAGCGCTTCGGTCATCCGCGCCATTTCCGAGAGGTCCCCGATGAGAATGACGCCGGACAGCCGGTCGTTCAGGAAGAAATATTTCCGGTACTGCCCTTTTCCCATATCCCGGAATTCCAC
Organism: Candidatus Mediterraneibacter merdipullorum; assembly: GCA_019117125.1. Classification (GTDB taxonomy): domain Bacteria; phylum Bacillota; class Clostridia; order Lachnospirales; family Lachnospiraceae; genus Mediterraneibacter; species Mediterraneibacter merdipullorum. Next base: position 9,178 of record DXAL01000021.1, on the reverse strand, counting down.
CGTCTTGTAGAGCAGGTTCGGGTTTTTGCCGTTATCTCCTGCAGCAAAGAGCGCCGTATCCATCCCGTGGAATGTGAGCGCCGCCTCGACCGGCTCGTAGGTGAGCGTCTCGCCGGCTGCATTGGCTCCCGCGATGCGTCCCTGCTCCGCCGCCTCCGGCCAGATGGCATAGTTCACGCCTTCGTACTCTGCACAGTCGCCGCACGCATAGACGTCCGGCATATCCGTCGCCATGTGCTCATCTGTCTTCACCGCCCGTCCGACTGCAAGCCCCATCTGCTCCGCCAGGTCTGTCTTTGCCCGGACTCCCGCAGAGACAACGACGATATCCGCCGGTATGGTCTCGCCGCCTGCGATGCGCACGCCGCTTACATGGTCTTCTCCTTCGACTGCCTCCACGGATACCCCGGTGCGTATCCCGACACCGTGCTTTGCCCCAATCTCTTTCAGGATTTCAGCCGAACTGCTGTCGAGCTGGCGCCCCATGAGGACCGGCGCCGCTTCCAGCACCGTTACCGCAAGCCCCGCCTTCTTCAGTTCCCAGGCAGCTTCCAGTCCGAGCACGCCTCCGCCGATGACGACGGCACGGGCCGCATCTTCCATCAGCCGCTCCAGCTTCTCCACGTCCGAAAGCCTGCGGACCGCCACCACTTCCGGAAGACTGCTTCCCTCGATGGGCGGGATGAAGCACTCGCTGCCAAGGGCATAGATGAGACGGGTATACCGTATCTTTTCCCCGCTGTCCAGCAGCACTTCCTTCTCCCTGCTGTCCACAGACACCGCACGCCTGCCGAGCATCTGGTATACTCTGTTTTCCTCGTACCAGGCGGCGTCTTCAATGGCAATCTGCTCTGCGCTCAGCCCTGCCACGATGGACTTTGTCAGCATGGGGCGGTTGTAGGACGGATAAGGTTCGTCTGATATCATCACGATGGAGCCGGTCTTATCCCGCTCGCGTATCGCCTTCGCTGCGTTGAATCCTGCCGCACCGTTTCCGAGAATCACGTAATACTCCTGCGTATCGTTTCGGTATCCGGTCTCTTCCGCATCCACCGGCACAAAGTTTTCCTTCCCGACGCCGCAGACCGGGCATATCTCCAGGGATGCGTCAAAGATTTCCCCGCAGACGAGACATTTCACAAGGCTTCTCGCACCTTTCTTCCTGGGCTTCACCGGCTCTTTATCCTGGATGAGGCATCCGAACTGATACCCGTATTCGTACGCGCCGACCAGGTCCGCTTCCGACGGCTTGAACCGCACGCGCAGACCGTCGACCACTTTCATCCGGAGCTGTTTTAAACGCGCCGTGATATTGGGAACGCCCTCTCCGCTCCATCCGTAACTGCCGAATGCTCCCGCGTATTTCCCGCCGTGGGTCGCCGGGAACATGGCAAGCGTCAAATCCCAGATGGGCTTGAGCGCCTCGCCTACGATGGTCGGCGTTCCGAGCAGGATGCCGTCCGCAAACAGGAGCTCCTCACTGACTTTCGCCGCGTCGGCTTCCACCATGTCATAGGAACGCACATCGATGTCCCCGCTGTCTTTCACGCCCTCGGCAATCTTTTCCGCAAGGGATTTTGTGTAGCCGTAAGCGCTCACATAGGGGATGATGACCGTTTTCTTCGGATTTGGATTTACAACGGTGGACCATTCCCGGTACTGCGCCATCACAGCGCGTATCCGATCGCCCACGAGCACCGGTCCGTGCCCGGTGCAGACCATGGAGATATCCATATCCTCCACCCGGTCCAGCGCCTTGAGCATGAACGGCTTGAATGGTCCGATGATGCAGTCGTAATAATATTTCAGCGCTTTCTGATAATCTTCTTCGTTCTTTATCTCCGACGAGACAACTTCCGGCAGACAGTAATGGGAGCCGAAAGAATCGCATGTCACCAGTATCTGCTCTTCCTCAATAAACGTATACATCGTGTCCGGCCAGTGGAGGTTCGGCACGAAAAGGAACTGAAGCGTCCTGCTGCCGATGGTCATCTTCTCCCCGTCTCTTGCGGGGATGCCGACGAAATCCCGGTTTACGATTTCTTTGAGGAAGCCCAGCGCGCATCCGGTGGCGATAATCTTCATCTGCGGGCTGTAGTCCAGCAGTTTCTCCACGCTCCCCGCGTGGTCCGGCTCCGTGTGGCTGACGACGAGGTAATCAATCTTGTGCACGTCCGTCACTTCCCGGAGTTTTTCCAGATATTCATCAAAAAACTTCGCCTTCGCCGTCTCAAAGAGCACCGTCTTGTCTCCCGCCTTCATCACATAGGAATTGTAAGTGGTGCCGAACTCCGTATACATGATGATGTCAAACACCCGGAGTTTGTCGTCGATGATGCCTGTCCAGTAAAAACCGTCTCTCAATCTGATACTTTTCATCTCTTCCTCCTTACTCTTTTTTGCCTTTATGCCTTCGCTACGCCGGCTTTTTTGCACACATCCGCCAGACAGCACCTGTCACAGCAGGGCTTCGTCCTTGCCGTACAGATATCCCTTCCATGATAGACGAGCCGGTGGCAGAAATCGCTGCCTTCCTCCGGCGGGATGATTTTCCAGAGCGCCATCTCCACCTTCTTCGGCTCTTTGATGCCGTCCACGAGTCCGATGCGGTTGACAAGGCGGATGCAGTGGGTGTCCGTCACAATCGCCGGTTTCCCGAACACATCCCCCATGATGAGATTCGCACTTTTTCTTCCCACGCCCGGGAGTTTTAAGAGCGCGTCAAAATCATCGGGCACCCTGCCGCCGTATTCATCCCGGAGTATCTTCATACACGCGCTGATATCCCTCGCTTTGCTTCTCCCGAGTCCGCAGGGACGCACGATTTCTTCGATGTCATCCACGTCTGCGTCCGCAAGCGCCTCCACATCCGGATATTTTTCATACAGCCCCTCCACGACTACATTGACGCGGGCGTCTGTACACTGCGCCGCAAGCCTGACGCTGACCAGGAGCTTCCACGCCTGGTCGTAGTCCAGCGTGCACCCGGCATCCGGATATTCTTTCTTCAGCCGCTCAATCACTTCGAGGGCGCGCTGTTTCTTTGTCATATGTCCTGTTCCTCCGTTCTTCTCTTTGGTCTTTCCGCCTGTCTGTGCCTTTGGCAGGCTGTCATTTCATGTGTTCCAGAGCATCCTTGAGTTCAGCCAGCGCGTCGGCGAACTGCTTCGACGCCGCGGTCGGATTCCGCTTCAGCTGCCCTGCGATGTGCAGATAATTCCTGTCTGTCCGCGAATGGAGCTTTTCCAGTTCCGCAGCAATCTTCTCCCGGAATCCTGCGATGTCTCCCCGGCGCTCTCCCTCCCGGGACTGAGGTCCGCTTTCGGGTCCGTCCGCCTGCTGCCCGGTCTGCCCGCCGAACAGCGCTTCCGCCCGCTCGGTCAGCTCTTCAAGCCGGAGTCGTTTCTGCGCCCGCTTTACATTGATCCATTCCAGATATGCAGCTCTTTGCTCTTTCCGTTTCTTCCGGTGTCCGGCAGCACGCTTCCGGTAATTTTCCACGACTTCCTCCGAGCGTTTCCGGTATTCCTCCGCCAGTTTCTCAGCCCGCTGCCGGTAGTCCGTGATGAGCTCGCCGGAACGCTGCCGGTAATCGTCGATGAGTTCCCCGGTCGCAGTCCTGAGTTTCTCCTCCATCCTGCGTATCTGCTCCCTGCTCTCCTCGAGCTGGACGAGGACGCGTCTGAGGTCCATCGCCTCGTTGAAGGACTGGGTCATATCCACGGATGCCGCAATCGTCAGGACCAGGGCAAGTCCGTCTGTGAGAAGCAGCGGGATATCCAGCACCACGCGCTCGATGGGCACGTGGACCACGCGCACGAGCAGCACGGAGAACACGCCCCAGCAGAGGGTGGAGCTGGCGCAGATATACCCGTTCACGTTCAGCTTCTGATTGCTGTAATCCCAGTACCGGACATGGAACAGCCGCTCCATCACCGCGCCTGTCACATATTCCAGTGCAGTGGCGGCAATCATGCCGAACAGGAAAATCAGCCAGGGATGCTCCCGCACCCCGATGGTGCTCACCAGTATCACCAGGGCTCCCGAGCCGTAAATGGGCAGCATGGGACCGTGCAGGAATCCCCGGTTCACCCACCGGCGCTGCCGCGCCGATACATAACAGCTCTCCCATATCCAGCCGATGAAACTGTAAATAAAAAAGAACAACAGCCACTGTGTCAGATGATAGGTATGCATTTGCTACATCCTCTCTGCTTTCTCTTCTGTCTCACGCGCCTCGATTGCCGTGATAAGGTCTACCCGTTTCTGGTGTCTCCCGCCTTCAAATTCTGTGTCGAGCCATGTCTCCACAATCATCTTTGCCAGCTCGCTGCCCACGACTCGCGCCCCGAAGGCAAGGATATTGCAGTCGTTGTGCGCTCTTGCCATTTTTGCCGTAAAGGGCTCGCTGCACACTGCCGCCCGGATTCCCTTTACCTTGTTTGCGGCAATGGAAATGCCAAGACCGGTCCCACATATCAGGATGCCCTGTTCTGCCTCGCCGGATACAACCGCCCGCGCGACGCGCTCGCCGTAGACCGGATAGTCACAGCTTGCAGGCGAATCCGTTCCGTAATCGACCACTTCATGGCCTTTCTCTTTCAGAAAATCTATCATCTCCGCCTTCAGTTCCAGCGCGGAATGGTCATTGCCAATCCCTATCTTCATTCTGTCATTCCTCCTTTGTCCATACCTTTTTTCATCATACCAAATCCGCCTCTTATACGCAAGGAAAGCCGGGGAATTTCAGCCTGGGAATTTCCGTTCAGCCGGGTGCAAATCCGGAACTTCCAGCACACAAAGAGAATGCCCGCTATCAGCCGTCCGACCGATAACGGGCATTCCTCTGCGCAGCTGCAGACGCTGTTTACGCGGTCTTTGCCTGCCCGCCGCACAGCGCCTCAAACTCTCTTAATTTCTGCCGCGCCTTCTCACTCAGGTGCTGCGGCACACTGATTTCCACCGTCACATACTGGTCCCCGCGCACGGCAGGGTCTTTCATGGATACGATGCCTTTGCCCCGCAGACGTATCTTCGTCCCGGACTGGGTGCCTTCTCTGATACGGCAGACCACATTGCCGTACAGGGTGCTGACTACCGCTTCTCCTCCGAGCGCCGCCGTCGTATAGGGGATGCGCACCGTTGTGTACACGTCCATGCCGTCCCGCCTGTATCCGGGCTTCTCCGAAACAGTCACTCTCAGCATCAGGTCCCCTGCCCCGCCTCCGTTGACGCCGGGCATCCCTTTGCCCTTCAGCCGTACCGTCTTGCCGGTGTCGATGCCTGCCGGGATGCGCACCTTGAGCGACTGGACCCCGCCCCTGGCGTCTGAGAGGCGTATCACCTTCTCGCAGCCAAATGCCGCCTCGTCAAACCCGACGGTCACATCTGCATGCACATCTTCGCCCTTCTGCTTCTCCCTGCTCCTTCCAAAGCCGTCGAACCCGCCGAATCCGCCGTGCATGTTCCCGTGATGGGACCTGCCGCCAAAGCCCTGAGCAGCACCTCCGGTCCCGTGATGGAACAGGTCACCGAAAATATCGCCGAACATGTCATCCATATTGCCGCTCTCAAAATGATATTCCTGATAGCCGCCGTCCGGGGTTTTGTACGCACGCCAGAAGCCGCCGGCATCTCCGGCTCCGGTTCCCTGCCCGGCTCCCGCTGTCTGGTCGAACGCCGCGTGCCCGAACCGGTCGTAGAGGTCCCTCTTTTCTTTGTCACTCAATACCGTATAGGCTTCCGTGACCTCTTCAAACTTCTGCTTTGCCGACGTATCGCCTGCATTCGTATCCGGATGATATTTCTTCGCAAGTTTCCGGTATGCCTTTTTAATCTGTGTCTCATCTGCATCCCTGCTGACGCCGAGCACCTCGTAATAATCTCTTTTCGCTGTCACCACGACCACCTCCCGCATGGGTCTGAAAAATATCCCTATCTGAATGACCGGCGCCTGCAGGACAGGCGCCGTATCATTGTTTTTATCTATTGTTCTATTTGTAATATAACAGCTATTTTTCAGAAAGTCAAGAAGGAGTATGCCTTTACTCCGGATAACAGCCCTGCTATAATAGCTTTACTGACCGCCCCACCGAAGGCGGAGCTGCACAGGAGGTTCCAATGAAATACGGACACATTGTTTTTGACGTTGACGGGACTCTGATTGATACCGCCCTCAACATCCTTCAGTCACTGAAAGAAGCGCTGCAGACATCCGACGGCATCGTCTGCGAGACCGAAGACCTGGCATTCTGCCTTGCCTGCACATCGGTCATCACCCTGGACCGTCTCGGGGTAAAAGACCCGGATGCAACGCTTGCCCTCTGGATAGAGAACGAGGCGAAAAATGCGGGAATGTGCCGCATCTTCGATGACATCCCCATGCTGCTGGAATCCCTCCGGACATCCGGATGCCGTCTCGGCATCATCACGTCGCGCACTCATGAAGAGCTGGACCTCATCTTTGATGTGCTCCCTCTGCGCCCGTATTTTTCAGACATCATCTGCTCGGACGATGTGGCTGCGCCCAAGCCCTCCCCGGAACCGCTCCTGAGATATATGGAGCTGACCGGAGCAGAGAGAAGCGACATCCTCTACGTCGGCGATACGCCCCACGACATGTCCTGCGCTGCCGCCGCAGGGACAGCCTCTGCCCTTGCGCTCTGGGGCGCCCGCGAAAAAGAAGTCCCGGCGGACTATCGTCCCGGGACTCCAAAAGAGCTGCTCAGACTCCTCTCATCGTGAGCTGAATGCGCTTTTTCTTTAAATCCACGCTCATGACCTTTACATCCACGATATCTCCCACACTCACCACTTCTAGCGGGTGCCGGATATACCGGTCTGTAATCTGCGAAATGTGTACGAGACCGTCCTGGTGCACGCCGATATCGACGAACACGCCGAAATCAATCACATTGCGGACAGTGCCTTTGAGCACCATGCCTTCTTTCAAATCCTTCATATCCAGGACGTCCGTGCGCAGGATGGGTTTCGGCATCTCATCCCGCGGGTCGCGCGCCGGTTTCTCCAGCTCTTTTACGATATCCCGCAGCGTCATCTCCCCGATTCCCAGTTCCTCCGCCAGCTTCCCGTAATCTTTTATCGTAAGGGACAGCCCGCTCAGGCGGTGCGCCGTGACGTCTTCCGGCGTAAACCCCTGTTTCTCTAACAGTTTCCGGGCAGCCTCATAAGATTCCGGGTGGACGCCCGTGGCATCCAGTGGATTCTTCCCGTCCTGTATCCGCATGAATCCCGCGCACTGCTCATATGCTTTCGGGCCCAGCTTCGGCACTTTCAGCAGTTCTCTCCTGTCCGTAAAGCGGCCGTGTTCTTCCCGGTACGCGACAATGTTCCTGGCAATCGTCCCGCTGATGCCGGAAATATAAGACAGAAGCGGAGCCGAGGCTGTATTCAGGTCCACACCCACTTTGTTCACACAGTCTTCCACCACGCCTCCCAGGGATTCGCCCAGCTTTTTCTGGTCCATATCATGCTGATACTGTCCGACTCCGATGGACTTCGGGTCAATCTTCACCAGTTCTGCCAGAGGGTCCTGGAGCCGCCTTGCGATGGACGCCGCGCTCCGCTGCCCTACATCGAACTCCGGAAATTCCTCGCTCGCCAGTTTGCTCGCCGAATATACAGACGCCCCCGCCTCGTTTACAATGACATACTGCACATTCTCCCGGGGCATCTCTTTTAAGAGCTCCACGATAAACTGCTCGGACTCCCTGGACGCTGTCCCGTTTCCAAGAGAAATGAGGGAAATGTGATACTTCGGTATTATCTTCTTCAACAGCTCCCTGCTCGCCTGTATCTTCTTCGGCGTCGTCGGCGCGGTAGGGTAGATGACCGTAGTCCCGATGACCTTGCCCGTCGGGTCTACGACTGCCAGTTTGCACCCGGTGCGAAATGCCGGGTCCCATCCGAGCACGACTTTTCCCGTGATGGGCGGCTGCATCAGGAGCTGATGCAGATTTTTCCCGAAGACTTCGATTGCCCCGTCCTCCGCCCGTTCTGTCAGGGCGTTCCGTATCTCCCGCTCGATTGCCGGAGCAATCAGGCGGCGGTAGCTGTCCGCGATGGCTTCCCTGAGGACCGGGGTCGTATACGGGTTTTCCCTGCGTATCATCTTTTTCTCGAGATAGCGCAGGATATCCTCTTCCGGCGCCTCCACTTTCACGGTCAGGAACTTTTCTTTCTCTCCCCGGTTCACGGCAAGAATGCGGTGCCCTGCCAGCCTGGAAACCGGTTCCTCAAATTCATAGTACATCTCATAGACAGACTCTGCCTCCGGGTCCTTCGCTGCAGCGAGGACTTTTCCCTTTTTCACGGTTGCATTCCGTATCCATGCGCGGTAGTCCGCATGGTCGGAGACAGCTTCCGCGATGATATCCTTCGCGCCTGCGATTGCGTCTTCTGCGCTCGCTGTCTCTTTTTCCTCTGACACATATTGCTCTGCCGTCTTTTCCAGAGGCTCTGCCGCATCCTGCTGCATGATGTATGCGGCAAGGGGTCCGAGTCCCCTCTCTTTTGCGATGATAGCGCGGGTCCGCCGTTTCGGACGATAGGGGCGGTACAAATCCTCCACGGTCACCATCGTCTCTGCCGCCAGTATCTGTCTCTTCAGTTCCTCCGTCAGCCTGCCCTGCTCTTCAATGGCGGAGAGCACCTGCTCCTTCCTTTCCTCCAGGTTCCGCAGATACCTCAGACGCTCGTCCAGCTTTCTGAGCTGTCCGTCATCTAAAGCACCTGTCGCCTCTTTCCTGTATCGCGCGATAAACGGTATCGTATTGCCGTCGTCAATGAGCTTTACCGCCGCATCAATCTGCCAGCGCTTTACGCCAAGTTCCTCTGTCAGTCTCTGATTTACATCCATGTATCTGCTGTCCTCTCCCGGTGTTTTTTATTTCCCTGCAGGCTCCGCTCCTTCCTCCGGCGCAGCTTCGGGAAACCGTTCTTCTTATTCTAGCATATTCCGTCTCTGTAAAAAAGGCATCTTTTGCGGACGCTCTGAACAGAGAAATGCTGCGGACGTTCTCTTGTTTTTCTGCCTGTCTGTGCTATCCTGTATTCACCTGCTCCGCGCGGGCAGGATGAGGGAGCCATACAGGAGTATTATCCGTTTTTTTATCAGATTCGTGTCTTATCTTTCACCCGATTCCCGGGTAGATTTCAC
>DXAL01000020.1 GCA_019117125.1 Candidatus Mediterraneibacter merdipullorum | reverse complement strand
CCGGGAACAGGTGCTTTACCGGATCGTGCTGGAAACCATCCAGCGGACATTGACTTATGTCCGTATGTTCCGGAAGGATTTCAAGCTGGAAATGCTGGCGCAGGATGAGGAAAGCCGCAAAGCGGAACTGGCGGAAAAGCGGAAAGCCCTCTCCGGGGCAAAAAAACGGATGGAGGATTTGGACCGAATTATCCAGCACATCTATGAGGACAATGTGCTGGGCAAGCTGTCTGACAGCCGGTACTTAAAATTATCCCGCCAATACGAGAAGGAGCAGGCAGAGATTGAACAGCTTGCCGCCGTATTGGAACGGGAAATTGAAGCACAGGCCGGGCAGGTTTCCGATGTGAATGAGTTTCTGAAGCTGGTGGACAAGTACCTGGATATTCCAGAGCTTGATGCCGCCATTCTCAATGAACTTGTGAGCAAGGTTGTAGTACACAGCCCGGTAAGGGAGAACGGAAGAAAGCGGTTGCGAATCGACCTGTACTTCACCTATGTGGGGCAAATCCGCATCCCCTTGAAGATTGGAAGGGAGTCCCTAAATGAATCGGAACCGGCGTGTCAAGTCACGCCGGTTCCGACCAAATTTCTTTTTACTTCCTTATGGGACGCTGCATAATGTCAGGGTCCTTTTTTGATGGGAAGAGAAGGCTTACGAGAGGTGTTTATTGGACAGCTTATTTATTAAGCTCAATATGACAGGAAAAAGATGATTTCACAGGAGGGAAAAGGAGGAAAAAACTATGACGAAGATTTATTTTACTTTAACTGGGACAGGACATTATTTTGGGGACGTTTTCCTAAAGGAAGGCGCAAAGCTCGAGCTGGAAAAAGAGCCGGACAACAAATATGACAAAGAGGCGATCATGGTGAAAATGAAGGGACTTGGAAAAATCGGCTATGTGGCAAACAGTTCATTTACCGTGATAGGCGAGTCCATGAGCGCCGGGCGGCTGTACGACAAGATCGGGGAGAAGGCTGAGGGGAAGGTCGTGCTGGTGACGGAGCGGGGCGTGCTTTGCAAGGTGTGTAAAAAGAGCCTGGAAAAGCAGAGTGAGCAGGTATGTGACGGAAAATGAAAGATGAAAAATATACGACAGAGACTGTCCGTATGTAAGAAGGATTCGATACTGCCGGCAGAAAGATTACATTGCGCCCGACGAGACGGTACGTTTCTGTAAGTATTGTCAGCGAAGAGCAATTCTGAGAAATGGGATAACGGCATCCATATCAGCTGTGGAGAAGATAAGTGGAAGCTCAAATGGTTTCCTAATAAAAACAGAAGCATTCTGGAGCATAATAATTATGTGCGAAGTGCAGCCGGTACCCGGTATTTTGTAAAAGGGTATCATGAGCAGCATATAAAGAAGGATACGGTGACCTGTGCGATCCGCTGCATCATGGCGTATAATTATGAGGCTTATCATGGCATGAAGTGCGCGAAGTAAGGCGGGTTTGCCTTGTAGGGGGACGGTGCATATGCTAACATAAAAACAGAGATGTTCAAAGGGGATGAAGCCATGAGACTGTTTATTGCGATCCAGTTATCGAATGAAATGAAGAAAGTGTTGGTCGCCTGCATGCATGACCTGAAAAAGCAGGGCGTGGAGGGCAATTACGTGCCGGTCCGGAACCTGCATCTGACGCTGGCATTTATCGGGGAATACGATGATCCGGCGAAGGTGAAGCAGGTGATCGCCGGCGTGCCGCTGCCCCAGTTCCGGCTGAGCCTGTCGGAGAAAGGAAACTTTGGGAATCTTCTCTGGGCGGGCGTGAAAGGGAATCAGAAGCTGAAAACTTATGTGAAAGATCTGAGGGATGCGCTGCGGGCAGCAGGCATCCCGTTTGACAATGAGAAATTCGTCCCGCATATTACGCTGATCCGGAAGGCGGCGTCGAAGAAACCGTATCAGGTGCATCTGCCGAAGGCGGAGATGACGGTGAAGAGAGTGTCGCTGATGAGGTCGGAGATGAAGAACGGGAAAGTGGCGTACCGGGAGATGTGAACGGCGGTTGAAATGAAATAATGATGAAGATGTAAAGGCGGTCTGCAGTTGATCGGTTAGGAGTTGAAAATGAAAGAAGAAACGATAGAACAGGTTTTGAAATTCAGGGATGACCGGAACTGGAAGCAGTTTCATAATCCGAAAGACCTGGCAATCTCAATCTGCCTGGAAGCGGCGGAACTTCTGGAAGTCTTTCAGTGGAGCGCGGACGACGTCCGATGCAGTGAGAAGACGGACAAGATCCGGGAGGAACTGGCGGATGTGGTTAATTACTGCATCCTGATGGCGGATGCATGCGGACTGGACCTGGATGAGATCGTGCAGGAGAAAATCCGGAAGAATGCGGTGAAATACCCGGTCGAGAAGGCGTATGGAAGCAAGGAGAAGTATACGGAACTGAAAATGGAGAACGAAGGAGGCGCGCAATGATAGATATGACCTGTGCCAGACGCGCCTTTGACGCATATCTGGATCAGTTTGACCGGACGGATGAGAAAATTCGTCTGAAGATTGTACATACGGACGGCGTGGTGCGTTTTATGAAAGAAATCTACAGGCGTATGAGCCTGCCGGAAGAGGAGTGCCGGTTGGCGGAGCTGATCGCACTGCTTCATGATATCGGAAGATTTGAGCAGCTGAAGCGGTATGGCAGCTTTGAGCGGGATACGATGGACCATGCGGCTTATGGCGTGCAGCTCCTGTTCGGAGAGCAGCAGATGATCCGGCAGTTTGTGGAAGAAGATACATGGGACGATATTATCCGGGAAGCGATCGCAAGGCACAGTGATTTCAGCGGATATGATCCGTCCCTGACCAGCCGCCAGTTGCTGCATGTGCAGCTCATTCGGGATGCGGACAAGCTGGATAACTGCCGGGTTAAGCTGGAAGAGCCAATCGAAGTACTGCTTGGGTGTACAGCGGAAGAAGTAGGACGGCAGGATATTTCGCCGGAAGTCTGGGAAGAATGTCTGGCCCATACATCGGTACATTCGGAAAAACGGAAGACGAAGATGGATTACTGGGTGTCCTATGTGGCGTATTTTTTTGATATTGCCTACAAGGAGACGATGGATATCATCCGGGAAGAGCGGTACGTGGAACGGGTCGTCGGGCGGATACCGTATGAAAACCCAGAGACAGAGCGGAAGATGAGAGAACTGTGCAGGAGGGTGGAAGCCTGGATAGAAAGAAACTAGAAGATAGTCGGAGGAGTACAAATGAAAGCGTATCAGATCAAGATTGTATTGAAAAATTCAAAGCCGCCGGTATGGAGACGCTGCCTGATCCCGGCGGGGATTACGTTTTCGCAGCTGCGCTGATCCTGGATGATATCGTGGAATCAGATCAATATGCCGGGTATGAATATGAATTTTACCAGGCGGGGATCCATGTGCGCGAGTGGTTTGAAGGAGAACAGCAGATGTCGACGGGCCTTTATGACTATATGTGCGCTTCCGATACATTTGTCGATGGTCTGGCGGATAAAGAAGAATGGTTTACATTCCGGCCGGGAGACGGGACTCAGTACAGGGTTGAGATTGAGAAAAGGCTGCCAGATTCTATTGCATGCCCTCTTATCATCAAAGAGAAAGTGAATCCCCAGGAATGCTGCTGGCAGGATATGGAAACTGTGAACCGGAGACTGGAACAGCGTTATCCGATCCGTTATGGAGAGCCGGATTACAGGATGTTTACCGAACTGCGGGAAGATGTGGAGCTGTACAACAGAGGACTTACTGGGGCGTCTCATCCGGTGGATAGGACAGATAGGAATGAATTGTCAGGAAGATCACTGATACAGGCGACTGCTGACACGCTTCTGCAGTATTATTCTAATGAGATGAAGGATAAATTACTTAAAGAGTCCAGACATCCGGACATCAGGGCATTTCTTTCCGAAGAGTCTAAAAAAACGCTTCAGGAAATGACCGAAGACCTGCATCTGACCCGGTATAAGTCTCTTAATAAGACTGGGCTGGCGGAAATGATCCGGAACGAGATACTGAAGCCTGAAGTCATGACCGCAAGGATGCTGCTTCTCAGCGATGCCGAGATACAGGAATTTGAAAAGGCGATGGCAAAGGAGAACGGGTTTTATCCGGATATGAAAGAAATGCAGAATCTGGAAAAGCTGTATGACCTTCTCTATGTCATGCTTTATATGGATGATTATGCAGAGGTCCCCCGCGACGTCGCTGAGGTATATCGGATGATCAATACACCGGCATTTCAGGAAAAACGGCGTGGAACATACTGGCTGTATCATTGTCTGATGATGGTGGAACAGATCTATGCGAGCGCGCCTGTAAATATTGTCTGCCGGATGATGGAGAAATGTGTCGACCATAAAGTGGAACGGGGTGAACTGGAAAGTCTTTGGACCAATATACCGGATAAACTGAATCCATGCGTGCTCCGGGGCGACAGAGTGATCTTTAAAGAGGTGCTGCAGGATCATCTGTATCTGAGGGTTGAAGAAACACAGGGGAATAAAAAATATTATATTCCCGGTCCGGATGAGATTATAGAGTACACGGAAAACGGGTATCCGGTATCGGATCCTTATTACCGAAGACTGAAAACATTTCTTATCAAAAAGATGGACATGAATCCGGACGAGGCGGAGGAATACATGCCGGTGATCTGGGGGCAGGTGAGCATGGGTGAAGTTCTGTCGGATATTATGGAAAGCTTCGGGGAAGATTTCGTATTTCCATCGGAAGAAGCGCTGAAAGAATTCGTTTCTATTATGACAGATATTAATAACAACACAAGAATGCTGGTAAACCGGGGCTGGACGCCGAATGAAATAAGAAAGCAGATGCCGGCGGCGCCGGGCGGGAAGATGCCGACGATCGTCCCCATGAGCAGTGAGGCGGCCAGACTGCTGGGAGAAGCAGCGGATGAACTGAAAGGAAGAGGATTTGACATTGATCTCGATCATAACGCGGATGAAATAACGACAATGTCCATGCCGGACGGAATATCGGGAAAGACTGTTGTGGGAAAGAAAAAGATATATCCAAACGATCCGTGCCCGTGCGGGAGCGGGAAGAAATATAAAAAATGCTGCGGGAGAAAATAAAAAATTTTACGAAGATCCTGAATTGGAACAGGAATTAACTATTAAGAAAAACTTGATAGTTCAGGCAGGGAATTCTAATGAGAGAAAAAATATTTAAGTACGCAAAAGAAAAATACGATATTGAACCGGATTATCCATTCTCCACCGCTCCGACCTATCCGGTCCTGCGTCATGCGGACAACCGGAAATGGTTCGCGCTGATCATGGATGTGCAGCGGGAGAAGCTGGGGCTGAAGGGCACGGATTATGTGGACATCATTAATCTGAAGCTGGGTGATCCGATGCTGGTGGACATGATCGTCCGGCAGTCGGGATATTTCTACGGGTATCACATCACCCGCAGCAGCTGGATATCCATCCTGCTGGACGGGACGGTCCCGTTTGATGAGATCTGTCAGTGGATCGACGAGAGCTATGCGGTGACAGCTTCCAGAAAGCAACAGCAGAAGATCCGGTCGCCGAAGGAATGGATCGTGCCGGCGAATCCGAAGTATTTTGATATCGTGCATGCATTTGACGACGCCGGGGAAATTGACTGGAAGCAGGGCAGAGGCATCAAAGCCGAAGATACAGTGTTCATCTATGCGGGTGCACCGGTCTCGGCAATCCTGTACAAATGCCGGGTGATGGAGACGGATATCCCGTATCATTACAGCGACCGGAACCTGACGATCACGGCGGTGATGAGGATCAAACTGCAGAAGCAGTATAAGCCGGACCGGTTTACATTTGAGAAACTGAAGGAAGAATACGGGATCTATGCGGTCCGGGGACCGAGAGGGATCCCGCACAGCCTGAGCGAGGCGCTGAAGAAATAGGTGTTGTGGAATGAAAGTGCTTGTAATACCGGACGTACATCTGAAGCCGTGGATGTTTGAACGGGCGGATAAGATAATGGAACAGGGCGTGGCGGAACGGGCGGTATGCCTTATGGATATTCCGGACGACTGGAACCAGGAATACAATCTGGAACTGTACATGGAGACATTCGACGCGGCGATCACATTTGCGAAGAAATATCCGGAGACGCTGTGGGCATACGGCAATCATGACCTGAGCTACATATGGAATGAGCCGGAAAGCGGGTACAGCCTGGCTGCGGCGTATACCGTGGCAATAAAACTGGATGAGCTGGCAGGCGTGCTGCCGGAAGGGAATGAAATCCGATACATCCAGAAGATCGATAACGTCCTTTTCTGCCACGGCGGGCTTCGGGATTACTTCGTGAAGAAAGTAGTGCCGGCAGAGAAATATCATGACGTGGATGAAGTGGTGAGGATCATCAATGACCTGCCCCGGGAATCTATGTGGAGCGATGTGTCCCCGATCTGGCACAGACCGCAGTATACGGCGGGGAAAATGTATGGGGATGAGAAGGTGCTTCAGGTGGTGGGACATACGCCGATGGAGAAGATATACAGAGAGGGGAATGTGATATCCTGCGATGTGTTCTCGACGTATAGGGATGGAAGAGCGATCGGGACGGAAGAGTTTGCAGTGGTGGATACAGAAAGCTGGGAGTATGAGGGGAGCGGAATGAGGAAATAGGGAACAGTGGATGAATTAAAAGATGCGGTGGAAAGAATGAGTATCTTATAAATATACTGAAGTGATTTTTCTGGTGAAATATATTAGTACTCACCTCTTGGCTCGTTTGGGGCGGTTTTGTCCTGTGGCGTCAGAGCCCGTAAAGTCTTATTTTACAAGGTTTTTGCGGGTTCTTACTTTTTGTCTGGAAGCGTCAAAAATCGTCATTTTTTGCGAAAATGGTGTAGTAAATGGTGTAGTAAAGTGTGAGAAGAGAATAAAAAAGGGATATAAATTAAATGAATAATGAAAAGATAATTTGGTGATAATGGATTAATTATTGATTGAATTGAAATTGATTGTTTCACCTGCTATCATATGTTATATTATATATAACATATGATAGCAGGTGAATGAATTTATGGAGTTTTCTATAAAAGTTAAAAAAGTTAGGAAAGAGTTAGGATTAAGCCAGAGGGAGCTTGCGCAAGCATTAAGTGTTAGTTTCGCTACAATCAATCGTTGGGAAAACGGGCATGTAATTCCAAGTAATCTTGCAAAGAAAAGCTTCTATGATTTTTGTGAAAATAATTTTATAAATTTAGAAGAAACGGATGACGAATAAGGAGAATGTAAAAATGGCTAGAGCAGATTTGCTATGTGAATTAATAAAAAATGGTTTAGAAGAGAATGAATTGGGATTTAGAAAAGTAGCAGAGGCTATTTGTGCAGATGAACGGGGAAAACAACATGGTATTCTTGCTGATAAAATAGAAGAATTATTAAAAAATTCAAAGAGTAATTCAAAACGTGGAGATAGTTTCACAACTCCATCGTTAATGAGAAAAACTCAAAAAGAAAACATGCTATTTATAGAAAAGGAACCTAAAAAAAGATTAGAGCAGTTGGTGTTGCCATCAAGTGTTCTTGAGGCTTGTAGAGGTTTGATTGAGGAACAATTACGAGCAGATCTTTTGCGCTCATATGGTGTTGAACCGAGGAGTAAAGTATTATTAATTGGCCCTCCGGGAAATGGAAAGACATCCTTGGCAGAAGCGATAGCAGAATCTTTAATGTTGCCATTGTATACAGTACGATACGAAGGGATTGTAGGTTCATATTTAGGAGAAACTGCATCAAATTTAGCAAAATTATTTGAGTATATTAGAACAAGACCATGCGTTCTGTTTTTTGATGAGTTTGAAACATTAGGAAAAGAACGAGGTGATATGCATGAGACAGGTGAAATTAAGAGAGTGGTTAGTTCATTATTATTGCATATAGATGCTCTGCCGAGCTATGTTATTGCTATAGGAGCTACTAACCATGACAATTTATTAGATCAAGCAGCATGGAGAAGATTTCAAATCAGGGTGGAATTACCAAAACCTACGAGGTCTAATTTGGAAAAGTGGTTTTTAAATTTTGAAAGAGAAAAGGGATTCAAATTCGGGTTTGAGACAAGTACGCTTGCTAAAAAAACATTAGGATTTAGCTATGCAGAAGTAGAGGAATTAGCATTAGAAATTTATAGGCAATACATATTGAGTCTTCCAGAGGCTAATGTAAGAACAATTACTGATAGAGTAATAAAACTATGGAATACGCAGAAAAAAATACGATCGGTATATAATGCGGAAGGAGAAGTATAATGAGTGACAGACCAATAATCTTATTCCCATCACCGGAAGAGGCTACAAGAGCAAAAAGAAAGATGAAAGTTATTCAGCCACAATTTCCAAATAAAAAAAGACAGTATGAGAGATTAATACCGAAATTTGCTGTTCTCAAAAAAAGCTTTGAAAATAGGAGCATCGAATTGCAAGATTCAGTGGCTGGTATTGAGCCAGAGTTTGCATTAGTATTCGAAATTATCGGAAGTGTTGACAATTTTTAT
>DXAL01000019.1 GCA_019117125.1 Candidatus Mediterraneibacter merdipullorum | reverse complement strand
AGGGGATACCTAGCAGGGTATCCGCGTCAATGGTCTCTAAATTTTTCATCCAAACACCATCGACCTGACCAATCCCACCAACATGCCGGACCCATCGGAAATCGACTACATGGAAGAGCCGATGGTCAAGGCGGAAATCATGGTGACATCCGAGTACATCGGCGCCATCATGGACCTGTGCCAGGAGCGGCGGGGCATCTACCAGAGCATGGAGTATATTGAGGAAAAGCGCGCGGTGCTCCATTACCACCTGCCCCTCAACGAAATCATCTATGACTTCTTCGATGCGCTGAAGTCCCGCTCAAGAGGATACGCGTCCTTTGACTATGAGATGCTGGGCTACCAGAAATCCGAGCTGGTGAAGCTGGATATCCTTATTAATAAAGAAGAAGTGGACGCGCTCTCCTTCATCGTGTTCGCGGGAAGCGCCTACGAGCGCGGCAGGAAGATGTGCGAGAAGCTGAAGACGGAAATCCCGCGCCAGCTCTTTGAGATACCCATCCAGGCGGCGATTGGCAGCAAGATTATCGCGAGGGAGACGGTCAAGGCGATGAGAAAAGACGTGCTCGCAAAATGCTACGGCGGCGACATCTCCCGGAAGAAGAAACTTTTGGAGAAGCAGAAAGAAGGCAAGAAGCGCATGCGCCAGGTGGGAAATGTGGAAATCCCCCAGAAGGCGTTCATGAGCGTGCTGAAACTGGACGACGACTGATGGAGAAAAAAGGGTTCGGACTCTATGTACACATTCCGTTCTGCGTGAAGAAATGCGCATACTGCGATTTCCTTTCCGGTCCGGCTGATGCAGGGACGCGCAGCCGGTACGCGGACGCGCTGATACGGGAGATACAGACGGCAGGAAACAGATACGGCGATTATTGTGCGGACACCATATTTCTGGGCGGCGGCACCCCCTCCCTCCTGGAGGCGGATGAGACCGCCCGGATTTTTCATGCCCTTTATGAAGCGTTTTCCGTCTCCCCGGATGCGGAGATTACGATGGAGGCGAATCCGGGCACCGTAACCCGGGAAAAGGCGGAGGCGTGGAAGGCGTGCGGCGTCAACCGGCTGAGCATCGGTCTGCAGTCGGTGGACGACCGGGAACTGAAGCTCCTGGGGCGCATCCATACGTACCGGGATTTTCTGGATACGTGGGACACGGTGCGCCGCGCCGGATTCGACAATGTCAATATTGACCTCATCTCCGCCCTGCCCGGACAGACCCGGGGACAGTGGGAGAAGACGCTGCGCGCGGCGGCCTCCCTTTCGCCGGAGCACATCTCCGCCTACAGCCTGATCATCGAGGAAGGCACGCCGTTCTTCACCTGGTACGGCGGTGCAGGATTGGACGGGGCGCAGGATGGGGCAGACGCCTGTGCAGGTACGCCGCCCTTCTCCGACGGGTCAGGCGACTGCCAGGACCTGCCGCCTCTCCCCGATGAGGATACGGAGCGGGACATCTATCAGGCGACGGAGCGGATTCTCTCCGGGTACGGCTATCACCGGTACGAGATATCCAATTATGCGAAAGAAGGGTATGAGTGCCGCCACAATCTGGGATACTGGGAGCGGAAAGAGTATCTGGGACTGGGGCTCGGAGCGGCGTCCCTCATCCGGGAATGCCGGTTCCACAACACGGCGGATATGGACCGGTATCTGGAAGTCTTTGGAAGACCGGCGGACCGGGAGCGGCATCCGGCCGGAGAAGGCGGTCCTGCAGAGCGCCCTGTCCCCGGAGAAGCGGCGGAAGAAATCGAAGCGCTCCGGGAAGAGGACCGGATGGAAGAATTTATGTTCCTGGGGCTGCGCCGGATGAAAGGCGTGGGGGAGAAGGAGTTCTCCGCGGCGTTCGGACGGGACATCCGGCAGGTGTACGGCAGGCAGCTGGAAAAGCTGACGCGTCAGGGGCTTCTCGCCTGCGCCGGAGGACGGTTCTTCCTGACCGGGCGGGGAATCGATATCAGCAATTATGTGTTCAGTGAATTTCTGTTTTAAGGCGGCTGCTGTCCGGGCGGCTGCCTTTTGACATGCAGGGCGACAGCCGGCAGCGGTTGAGGAGCAGCAGCCGGCAGTTGGAAAAAATCAGAAATAAGGTTGACAAACGGAAAAACCAGTGCTATCTTAGTATACGAAAGATGTTAGCACTCATAAAAAGGGAGTGCTAATAGCACGGGAGGAGGTAAGAAAGTGGCGGTCGATACGAATCTGAGTGAACGAAAACTTATCATATTGAAAGCCATCATCCAGAACTACCTCGAGACCGGAGAGCCGGTCGGGTCCCGTACTCTTTCAAAATATACGGAGCTGAACCTGAGTTCCGCGACCATCCGAAATGAGATGGCGGACCTGGAAGACCTGGGTTATATCTTCCAGCCCCACACATCGGCGGGCAGGATTCCTTCGGATAAAGGATACCGGCTGTACGTGGATATGCTCATGGAGGAAAAGGTACAGGAAATCACGGAGCGCGAGGATGCGATGCTCGAGAAAGCCGACAAGGTCGAGAAGGTGCTGCAGCAGGCGGCCAGGGTGCTGGCCTCCAACACGAACTACGCGACCATGGTCTCGGCGCCGGTCAACAGCCGCAACACCCTGAAGTTCATCCAGCTCTCGCAGGTGGATGCAGAGCAGGTGGTGGCGGTCATCGTGCTGGGCGGCAACGTCATCAAGAATAAGATTATCGAAGTCGGCGAAACCTTGAGTAATGAGACGATGCTGAAGCTGAACATGCTCCTGAACACGACGCTCAACGGGATGTCCATCGACCAGATTACACTGGGGCTCATCGCAAGGCTGAAAGAACAGGCGGGCATCCACAGCGAAGTGGTCGGTCATGTGCTGGACGCGGTGGCGGAAATCATCCATGTGGATGACGACATGAAGATTTATACCAGCGGCGCGACGAACATCTTCAAGTATCCGGAGCTCAGCGACAAGCAGAGCGCCCAGGAAATCATCAGCGCGTTTGAAGAGAAGCAGCAGCTCGAGGAACTGGTCACGGAGACGCTGGCAAGCGAGAACAACCACGGCATCCAGGTCTACATCGGCGATGAGGCGCCGGTCAAGACCATGAAGGACTGCAGCGTGGTGACTGCCACCTATGAGCTGGGCGAGGGGATGAAAGGAACCATCGGCATCATCGGACCGAAGCGGATGGATTATGAACATGTCATGAAGACGCTGAAGACTCTGCAGAGCGAGTTGGATGCAATTTACAATAAAAACCCGAAAGAACAGGAGAGGTAGAAAGCTGGTGAGCGAGAAGATGAGCAAAGAAGATATGGTAAAAGAAGCTGTGGAAGAGGCGAAGGCAAGGGCGGCTGAGGAGACGAAAGCCCCGGAGGACGGCGCAGGCGCAGCGGCAGATGCTGTGGAGGCAGCGGCAGGCGAAGAGGAGACAAAAGCCCCGGAGGATGCCGCAGACACAGCGGTGGACGGAGAGGACGCCGGAGCAGGAACAGAGGAATCCGGTGAGACGGAAGAAGCTGCACAGGCAGAAGGCGGAGACTCCAAAGAAGAGAAAAAGAAGCTCTTCGGCAAAAAGAATAAAAAAGACAAGAAAGATGAGAAGATAGAAGAGCTGACCGACCGGCTGACCCGCCAGATGGCGGAGTTCGATAACTTCCGCAAGCGTACGGAAAAGGAGAAATCCCAGATGTACGAGATTGGCGCGAAGGACATCATCGAGAAGATACTTCCGGTGGTGGACAATTTTGAAAGAGGTCTTGGCTCCATGTCCGACGAAGATAAGGCGACGCCCTTTGCGGAGGGGATGGAGAAGATATACAAGCAGCTGATGACGACGCTGGAAGGAATCGGCGTAAAGCCGATTGAGGCGGTAGGTCAGGAATTCAACCCGGACTTCCACAATGCAGTGATGCATGAGGAGAACGAGGAGGCAGGTGAGAACATCATCACCGAAGAGTTCCAGAAAGGCTATCTGTACCATGACAGCGTGGTGCGGCACAGCATGGTGAAAGTTGCAAACTGACACTTATCCAATATTAGAATAGAAACATGAAACAGTAAAAAGGAGGAGCTTTACAATGGGCAAAATAATTGGGATTGACCTTGGTACAACAAACAGCTGCGTGGCTGTTATGGAAGGCGGTCAGCCGACAGTCATCGCAAACACAGAAGGCGCAAGGACAACGCCGTCGGTCGTGGCATTCACGAAGACAGGCGAGCGTCTCGTAGGAGAGCCTGCAAAACGTCAGGCAGTCACGAACGCAGGCAGGACCATCTCTTCCATCAAAAGAGAGATGGGTACGGATTACAAGGTAGACATCGACGGGAAGAAATATTCTCCCCAGGAGATTTCCGCGATGATTCTTCAGAAGCTGAAAGCGGACGCGGAAGGCTATCTCGGCGAGAAGGTGACAGAGGCTGTCATCACAGTCCCCGCCTACTTCAACGACGCACAGCGCCAGGCGACAAAGGACGCCGGAAAGATTGCAGGTCTTGATGTAAAACGTATCATCAACGAGCCGACAGCGGCAGCGCTGGCATACGGACTGGACAATGAGAAAGAGCAGAAAATCATGGTATACGACCTGGGCGGCGGTACATTCGACGTCTCCATCATCGAGATTGGCGACGGCGTCATCGAAGTGCTGTCCACAGCCGGAAACAACCGTCTCGGCGGCGATGATTTCGACCAGAAGATTACAGACTACATGCTGGCGGACTTCAAGGCAAAAGAGGGCGTAGACCTCTCCGGCGACAAGATGGCGCTCCAGAGGCTCAAAGAAGCTGCAGAGAAAGCAAAGAAAGAGCTTTCCAGCGCAACGACGACGAACATCAACCTTCCGTTCATCACCGCGACAGCCGAAGGTCCGAAGCACTTTGACATGAACCTGACGAGGGCAAAATTCGATGAACTGACAAGAGACCTGGTAGACAAGACGGCAGAGCCGGTAAGACGCGCGCTCTCCGACGCGGGCATCACATCCGCAGACCTGGGTCAGGTACTTCTGGTAGGCGGTTCCACACGTATCCCGGCGGTGCAGGACGAGGTGAAGAGACTGACCGGCAAAGAGCCGAGCAAATCCCTGAACCCGGATGAGTGCGTGGCACTGGGCGCATCCGTACAGGGCGGCAAGCTGGCAGGCGATGCAGGCGCAGGCGACATCCTGCTCCTGGACGTAACTCCGCTGTCCCTTTCCATCGAGACAATGGGCGGCGTTGCCACAAGACTCATCGAGAGGAACACAACGATACCGACAAAGAAGAGCCAGATCTTCTCCACGGCTGCGGACAATCAGACAGCCGTAGATATCAATGTGGTACAGGGCGAGAGACAGTTCGCGAAAGACAACAAGTCCCTCGGACAGTTCCGGCTGGACGGCATCCCGCCGGCTCCGCGCGGAGTACCGCAGATTGAAGTCACATTCGACATCGATGCAAACGGCATCGTAAACGTATCCGCAAAGGACCTTGGCACCGGCAAGGAGCAGCACATCACCATCACGGCAGGCTCCAACATGTCTGACGCGGACATCGACAAGGCGGTCAAAGAGGCGGCTGAGTTCGAGGCGCAGGACAAGAAGAGAAAAGAAGCCATCGATGCGAGAAACGAAGCGGACGCAATGGTATTCCAGACAGAGAAAGCCCTCAAAGATGTGGGCGACAAGCTGGATGCAAATGATAAGGCAGCAGTCGAGGCAGACGTCCAGGCACTCAAGGACGTCCTGGCAAAATCCACTCCGGAGACAGCGGCAGACGCTGATGTAGGAGAAATCAAGGCTGCAAAGGAAAAACTGATGGAGAGCGCACAGAAACTGTTCACAAAGATGTATGAGCAGGCAGGCGCAGGCGCTGCAGGCGGTCCGAATCCGGGAGCAGGCGCAGGTCCGAACTCGGGCGCAGGTCCGGCTCCGGACGGCTTCCAGGGCGACGACGTGGTAGACGGAGACTACAAGGAAGTCTAAGACATCATCCATCAATCCAGGATAAGAATAGGAAAAATTCTACGGGACCGCGCAGGCGGTTTCGTAGATTTTTTCGTGAAAGGTAGAGTATTCCAGTTATGGCAGAGGCAAAGAGAGATTATTACGAAGTGCTGGGCGTAGGGCGGGACGCCGACGACGCGGCGATAAAGAAGGCGTACCGCGCACTGGCGAAAAAATACCATCCGGATATGAATCCGGGCGACAAGGAAGCGGAGAAGAAATTCAAGGAGGCTTCCGAGGCGTATGCGGTCCTGAGCGACCCGGAGAAACGCCGTCAGTACGACCAGTTCGGTCACGCGGCATTTGAGGGCGGCGCAGGAGGCGCAGGCGGATTCGGAGGATTCGACTTCAGCGGCGCAGATTTCAGCGACATCTTCGGCGATATCTTCGGCGACCTGTTCGGCGGCGGGCGCAGAGGCGGACGCGGCGGAAACGGTCCGATGAAGGGCGCGAATATCCGGAAGAGCATCCGCATCACCTTTGAGGAGGCGGTGTTCGGCTGTGAAAAGGAACTGGACCTGATTCTGAAAGACCCGTGCGAGGACTGCCACGGCACAGGAGCAAAGCCGGGAACATCCCCGGAAACCTGTCCGAAGTGCGGCGGCAGGGGACAGGTGGTCTACACGTCCCAGTCCTTCTTCGGCACGGTCCAGAACGTGCAGACCTGCCCGAACTGCGGCGGCTCCGGAAAGGTCATCAAGGAGAAATGCCCGAAGTGCTCCGGCAGCGGTTATATATCCAGCCGGAAGAAAATCAAGGTATCCATCCCGGCGGGTATTGACAACGGACAGAGCGTGCGCATCCGCGATAAGGGCGAGCCGGGCGTCAACGGCGGTCCGAGAGGGGACCTGCTTGTGGAGGTCAACGTGTCCCATCATCCGGTCTTCCAGAGACAGGATGTGCATATCTTCTCCACAGTCCCGATTTCCTTTGCCGTGGCGGCGCTGGGCGGGGATATCCGGATTAAAACGGTGGACGGAGACGTCATCTACACGGTCAGACCGGGAACAAAGACCGACACGAAAGTGCGCCTGAAAGGAAAAGGCGTGCCGTCGCTGCGCAACTCCCAGGTACGGGGCGACCATTACGTCACCCTGGTCATTCAGACGCCCGAGCGGCTGAGCCCGGAGGCAAAAGAAGCCCTGCGGAAGTTCGACGAGCTGTCCGGAAATACGCTGCATGAAAATGATGACGCGGGGGACGGCACGAAAGGCGACAAGAAGAAAAAGAAAGGCTTCATGGATAAGATGAAAGAAGTCTTTGAGGATTAAGATTGCAAAGACTTCCATAAAACAGCGAACTCAAGGGCGGTGAAGGATGTTTCTCCTTCACCGCCTGATATTATAATGCCGGTTATCCATTTATAGTTACAGTTCAATCTGGGAAAGGACTTCCTTGAGTTCCGAAGCGGATTTTCTCAGCTTCTCCTTTTCCCCGTCGCTCAGATTAATCTCCAGTATCTGCTCTGCGCCCTGGCCGCCTATCACCGTCGGGATGCTCAGGCACAGACCGGAAAGCCCGTATTCTCCGTTCAGCGATACTGAGACCGGCGCCACGGTGTGGCTGTCCCGGACGATTGCCTCTGCAATCTTCGCCGCCGCCATGCCGATGCCGTAGTAGGTCGCGCCTTTCCTCTCGATAATCTCATAAGCGCTGTCCCGGACCGCGTGGTAGATTTCATTCTTCTCCGTGCTAAAATCGGAAAACCCTCTCATCCGGGCAAAGTCATCTATCGCAATCCCGTATACATTTGCACAGCTCCATACCGCCAGCTCGCTGTCGCCGTGTTCCCCGGCGATGAACGCGTGCACATTCCGGCTGTCCACATCCAGCTTCTCGCTGATGAGATATTTCAGCCGCGCCGTGTCGAGCACGGTGCCGGAACCGATGACCCGCTCTTTCGGGAAGCCGGACTCCCGGAGGGCGACTTCTGTGAGGATGTCCACCGGATTGGATACGATGAGCAGGATGCCCTCGCATTTGACCCGCTTTATCTCGCCGATGATGGACTTCATGATGCGGGAATTCTTCTGTACCAGGTCCAGCCTTGTCTCGCCCGGCTTCTGGTTCGCCCCTGCGGTGATGATGATGACCGCCGCGTCCGCGATGTCCTCATAAGTCCCTGCGCTGATGTCCATCGCATGGGCGAAGGGAAGACCGTGGCTGATATCCATCGCCTCGCCCTCTTCCTTTGCCCGGTCTGCATCGATGAGCACCAGTTCCGAAAATGTCCCTTTCTGCATGAGCGTATACGCGATAGTCGAGCCTACAAATCCACACCCGATGACCGCTGCTTTCTGTATGTTTATCATATTGCAATTCCTCCTTTAAACTGAATGTAGAGACTGTTTCGCAGTTTCTGCAATTAATTCCTAGCAATTTACTAGGTTTTAACCACAGGTTTATTATACTATAGTTTCCGGAAAATGCAATAGGTTGTATGGAAGTTTTTGGCAGGTTTTTTT
>DXAL01000018.1 GCA_019117125.1 Candidatus Mediterraneibacter merdipullorum | reverse complement strand
GTCATGATAAGCCGCTTCCAGATCACTCGGCAGATAAAAATTAGGCGCCAGTGCCGGACTTTCCCAGTCGTCTTCCATCTTTTCCATAACCCGTGCGAAAACAGGATATTGAGAAGCATCTACCGTTCCTTCATATTTCGTGACCGGAACACTCTGATTTTCCTCTACTATAATGTTTGTCCCCTGTTTTCCATAATAGTATTTCAGGAAATCAATAACAGCAGCATATTTTTCTGGGTCTTCTTTTGCCTTCTCTGATACACAGTACGGGAAAGATGCTGCTTTCATAGATACTTCCTGATTGCCTATGCCATCGCTGAATGTGGGACCCCAGTTAAAGTACACATCTTCCTTCAAAGGACTGCTGTCAAAGGACTTCGTATCCCATACTCCACTGTCAAGCATAGCTGCATTGCCGCCCAGGAACATTTCCTTCGCTTCTCCATACCCTAATGTCGAAACGTTATCCGGCCACATTCCGGCTTCCGTCATCTCCTGTACTTTTTCAAAGAACTTGATATAATCCGGATTATTCCACTTTTCTTCCCCTGCTAATATCGCATCTATATGGTCGTAAAATCCAAATCTGCAGAAAATATTTGTTAATGCCCATACACTATAATTGTCCTTTGTCCCTCTTGCCATGGGAGTAACTCCGTTTTCACGGAATACCTTACAGCAATTCATAAGTTCCTCATATGTCTGCGGTATCTCCAGACCATATTCATCAAAAATCTGTTTATTATACCAGATGCCATTTGCCTGGACCTCACACGGAAGACCATAAATCCTTCCATCCACGTTAAGCACGTCTGTCATACCGTCCCTGAATCCATTCATAAATTCTTCATCCGACGTCAATTCATCCGTGAGATCAGCAATCAGTCCTTCTTCTATCATTTCCTTGGCAATTCCTGTTTTGATATAAAAAAGGTCAGGAAGCGAATCAGACTGTGCTGCCATTTTCATTTTGTTGATATGCTCGTCAATTTCAGTTCCCTGAATTTCAATCTCCACGTTCGGATGTTCTTCCATATAAGACTGAACCACAGAGTATACCTGGGGTGCCTGATTTTTGACATCAGCTACATGCTCTGCAAAAACAATTTTAATCTTTCCGTCGTCACCCTTTGAAGAATCCTCTTCCCCTGAGCCCCCTGCGCATCCTGCAATTGACATAACCAGTGTTGCTGCTAACAATAAAGATATTACTTTTTTCATACGTTTCTTCATAGCATAACCTCTCATTTTACTAACTGACATGTGAACAAGTTACATTCTGCGCAGATTTTTATATAGTTATTTAATAAAACTATCAAGAATTTTTGTGGAACCTCTTGAAATGAGAATCGGATTTATCTCCAGCACGGCCGCTTCACTGGAATCCGTTTTATCTCTGAGCTTGTTAAGTATCATTTCACTGGCCGATTCCCCAATCTTGTCAAACGGATGTGAAATTGCCGTGAGGTTCAAAGCCTGCATCCACGGAAGATCATCGTACACAATCAAACTGATATCATCCGGAACGGATAATTTCAGTTCATCAAGCACCTGCAATATATTAATTGTCATTGTTTCGTTGACAGACAAGATTGCCGTAGGACAGAGCGAACAAATTTTATCCTTCAGGATGCTTCCTATATTTTTTGTGTAGTCCATTTTACACAGATTATCTCTTCTGATAGGAATTCCCATCTCCATGAATGCTTTCTCATATCCCGGCTCTCTTTCCGGACAGATATCCCACTTTTTATAAAACATTGCTATATTTGTATGCCCACATTTAAGCAGTTCTTTAACTGCCGTATATGTACCAAGTTCATCATCAAATTTCAATGTATCAATTTCGGGATATACCGTAGTAAACAGTTGCAATAATACAATTCCTTTTGTTTTCAGATGATAAACAATGTCATGCCGTTCCTGTGTCATGGGTTCAAATATAATTGCTTTGGCTCCGATATGCCCCAGTAATTCAAGATTATATTTCAGTTGTTCCGGATTCCCATTACAATACAAAACAATCGTATTGTACTGATAGCGTCCGAATTCTTTGAGCAGCGAATCTATTAAACCATTAAAAAAAGAATTTTCTATACTTCCAACAACAATCCCGACTATATTTTCTTCTCTCTGTTTTTTCTCATTTTTGGATATGTAGTCCAACTGCCTGGCAGCTTCCAGGACTTTTCGCTTTGTCTTTTCACTTGTATCATAGGCTTTACTAAATACTTTATATGCAGTTGGTACTGACACACCTGCCAACTTTGCAACTTCTCTGATATTATCCATATATCTCCTTTATCGATAATTATTTTTTCTCATCTCTTGTACATAAAATATATGCTCTTTTTTGTTAATTTGTCAATATATATCCGATTTTATAAATATTTTTTGGTACAATTTAACATAAAACATCAATATTTTATTACAACATAAACATAATTATCGATAATTTTCGGTCTATATTATCGATATTAAAAAGACAAAGCATTCATCCGACAGAATTCAAAAAAAGCAATATAAAACACCAATGGAAATCCTATTCCCATTGGTGTTTCTATTCTATACATAAATATTATTTTGTTTTCCCCTCTCCCTCTTTCATCTCCCCGGTCCTCAAATCTCTGTTCTTCAGCCTCAGATGCTTATATACGCTCGCCCGGAACAGGGTATACACCACCGACACGATGGGAATAAAGATGAGCATCCCCACGATGCCCATCAGGCTGCCGCCGATGGTCACTGCCGCCAGCACCCAGATGGACGGGAGGCCTACCGAGCTTCCCACGACCTTCGGATAGATAAAGTTCCCCTCGATCTGCTGGAGTATCAGGAACATGATAACAAAGATGAGCGCCTTGAGCGGGTCCACCATAAGGATGAGGAACGCGCCCACGATACAGCCGATGAACGCTCCGAAGATGGGGATCAGCGCTGTAAATGCGATGAGCACGCCCACCAGCAGGGCGTAGGGCATATTGATGATGCTCATGACGACGAAGAACATCGTCCCCAGTATGAGCGCCTCCACGCACTGCCCGGTAAGGAAGCTCGAAAACGACTTAAACGTCAGGGCGCAGACTTCCAGGCACCACTGCACCCGCTCTTCCGGCAGGAATGCGTACATGACTTTCTGTATCTGCACTCTGAGCTTCTCCTTCTGCAGGAGCACATAGCAGGCGAATACAAATGCGATGACAAAGGTCGCGACGCCGCTGACGATGGATGTGATGGCAGACATGGTGGAGTTGAGCACATCCCCGGCTCCGTTCTGGAAAAACGCCACCGCCTTGTCCAGCAGCCGGTCCACATCCAGGTTCAGGCTGTCCAGCCATCTGCTGACTTCTTTGTTATCTACAAAGAAATCGTCCCAGAACTCCTGCACCTGCGGCACATACACGCGTATCGTATGCCCCAGGGAAAGGATGGTTTTTGTCAGTTCCGGGATAACGACGAACATGACGAGCACGATCACGCCCACGACGATAGCGATGGTGAGGACAAGGCTGACCGGTCTTGCGAGCCGCTTCGCCGCCTTCTTCTCTTTCATCCACCGGTTGCGGAATATCTTTTTCTCCAGAAACGTCATCGGCACGTTCAGGATAAATGCGATGCCGCCTCCCAGCAGGAACGGAAAGACGATGCCGAACGCAACGCCGATCCACTCAAAGATAATCGCATAGTTCCACAGTGCGATGAGTATGACAATGGTAAAAAGGATAAGCCTTCTCAGTTGTTTGATGCTTTTATCATCCAGATTCATACTGCCTCCTGCTTCCGTTCTCTGCCGCTTCCGTCAGTCCCGGTACCCCCGCTTTTTTCAGCTCAGCACCGAGAATCCCCTGTTCTCTCTGGACAGAATGTCCATCTTTATCTTACAGTCCGCCAGTGGCTCATGATTGACGTCCAGTTCATAGTCCACCCGGACGTTTATCTTGTCATCTGCCACGCTGACTTCCATATTTTTCGTATTTACCCCGATGAGCATCTGCCCGTACGGCGTGCGGTAATAGGTCTGATTCTTCCTGTTCTTCTCAAAGACCATATGGGAACTGGATGCTCCGCTCTTCACGATCTCGACGCAGTCAGTCCCCGTAATCTTGATCCGGTTGTGGATGGTGCCTGCCATCCCTTCCAGCATCTCATCGTAAAGAATATAGTGTTTTCCGTTTTTGCAGTAATAATTTGCCGGTGTGACAACCTCGATATTGTCGTCGCCGGTCTCGCAGCCTGTCATCGGCTCTTCCATGATATCGATATGTTTTCCCGAAATACTGACCAGTACGTCTTTTGTCATCTTCAAAAACCTCTAATACTCCTCGATATTTACCACGTTTGTCGTCGGCACGTCAAAGGGCATCACTGTGTTCGCAAACCTGCGGAACTTCTCCGCCGCGTCGCTCACATAGAAGGAATAGCGGCTGTGCTCTTCCGTGGCGCCGTCGTTTTCCATCTCCCGGTCCCGAAGGAGCCTCTTTAAGTCCAGCGCCGTCTCGTACGCCGGATTGACAATCTGTATCCCCTCGCCCATATATTCCCGGATTTTGGACCGCAGCAGCGGATAGTGGGTACATCCGAGTATCATCGCGTCTATCCCGGAACCGCGCATGGATTCCAGATAGTATTCGATGATTTCCCGGGTCACTGCATGGTCTTTGAACCCTTCTTCCACAAGGGGCACAAAGAGCGGGCACGCCTTTTCGACGACAGTGATGTCCGGCGCCATCTGCCGGATGATTTTTGTATACATCCCGCTGCGGACCGTCGCATCTGTTCCGACTACGCCGATTTTCCGGTTGCAGGTCGCCTCCACTGCCGCCCGGGCGCCCGGGATGACCACGCCCATCACCGGGACGTCGAACTCATCCCTCACCGCGTCAAGGGCAAGGGCGCTGGCCGTATTGCAGGCGATGACGATGGCTTTCACGTCTTTTGTCTTTAAGAAACGGATGATCTGTTCCGAAAAGCGTATGATGGTGTTCTGCGATTTGCTGCCGTACGGAACTCTCGCCGTGTCTCCGAAATATACGATATTTTCATTCGGGAGCTGACGGGATATCTCCCTTGCCACGGTCAGCCCTCCCACACCGGAATCAAACACGCCAACCGGCGCCGTCTTCCTGCTGTTGATGTTCACGTTTCTCTTCTCCCGTTTCTCTTTTTCTCAATGACGCCAGTGCACAGGCAGGGGTTCCCTGCCTGTGCACCGGTGACTGTCTCTTCGCTTCTTATACTCCGGATCAGAGCGCCAGCGTCTTTGCTACATTATACTGGTACTCGGAAATGGATTTCTTCATCGCCAGAGCTTCCTCGATATCAAAGTCGACATATCTGCCGTCTTTGTATCCGACTACGCGGTTTGTCTTGCCCTGGCAGAGCAGGTCCACCGCCATGGCTCCCATGATGGAAGCGTACACTCTGTCTTTACATGTGGGGCTTCCGCCGCGCTGCATGTGTCCGAGGATGGTCGCCCTCGTCTCGATGCCTGTCGCCTCTTCGATGCGCTTCGCCATATTGATGGAGTCGCCGATGCCCTCTGCATTGATGATGATATAGTTCTTCTTGCCGCGCTTTTTATTTGCCATGATGTCGTCAATGATTTCCTGCTCATTGTAGTCATGCTCCTCCGGCATCAGGATGCGCTCCGCGCCGTTCGCGATACCGCACCACAGGGCAAGGTATCCCGCGTCGCGTCCCATAACCTCGATGATGCTGCAGCGCTCGTGGGATGTGGACGTATCGCGCACTTTATCGATGGCTTCCATCGCAGTATTTACCGCGGTATCGAATCCGATCGTATAGTCTGTACATGCGATGTCCAGGTCAATGGTCCCCGGGATTCCTACCGTGTTCACGCCCAGGTTCGCGAGTTTCTGCGCGCCTGCGAAAGAACCGTCGCCGCCGATGACGACCAGTCCGTCGATGCCGTATTTCTTGCAGATTGCCGCTGCCTTCTGCTGTCCCTCCTCTGTGCGCATCGCCTTGCAGCGCGCTGTCTGGAGGAAGGTACCGCCGCGCTGGATGGTATCCGATACGTCACGCGCCGACAGGTCTATGATTTCTTCTTTGAGAAGTCCATGGTATCCTCTTCTTATTCCACGCACTTTCAGTCCTTTGGAAAGCGCTGTACGGACAACCGCACGGATGGCCGCATTCATTCCCGGGGCGTCGCCGCCGCTCGTCAGAACTCCGATCGTCCGGATGCTGTCTTCAATCTCATCCAAATATGCTTCTTTGTCCATCATACTGTTCTCTGCCATGTTTTCTCCACCTTTCCATAAAGTCAGATAACTGCCAAAATCCTCTGATTGAAATTTTTTTAACAATTCCGAGAATATTCTACCGTATTTAGAAGTGGTTTTCAATAACTTTTTCCACCACTTTCACACGGCTTTCCCCGTAGTGGTTCATCAGTCTGCCCAGCACCTGCTGGTTGATGCGGATGTTCCGGTTCCGGGGGAGCCTGCGGATGGCGCGCTCTTTCGCGCAGTATATGACGACTTCATCGTCCCCTTCCGAATCCGCCAGATACCCGTTGACAATTTCCTCGTCTTCCAGATATGCCGCCTTGTCCGGGAACTGGAGCCACAGCTCCCGCCTGACCCGGTCAAAGGGAATCACTTTCTCGCAGATGAGCTTGCTCGCCCGCTCATCCTCCTCGGATACCCGGCCGCGGATGAATACCTTGCTGTCGATTTCCAGATACTCTTTGTTCTGTTCATAATCCCGGGGGAAGATGACAACTTCCACCGTCCCCAGCAGGTCCTCCACCGTGACGAACGCCATCATCTGGTTCGTCTTCGTATGCTTCACGGTCTTGTCGACGATCATGCCGCCGATGATTTCTTTCGAGCCGTCGCGCACCCGGGAGTTCCCCGTTTCTTCGCCGGGCTGGAAGTCAAGGGTCGTCGCGGATATGGTCTTCTTCCACCTCTCCTCGTACGCCTCCAGCGGATGCCCGCTGATATAGATGCCCAGCACTTCTTTCTCAAATGCCAGGAGGTTTTCCTTGGAGTACTCGCCCACATCCGGCATCCGTATCTGGAACTGGTCCTTCTGGTCCTCTTCCACCAGGTCGAATAGGCTCATCTGTCCGGACATGGAATACTTCTTTTCCTGGTTCACATGGTCCACGATCTGGATGTAGATGCTCATGAACTGCTTGCGCGTACCGCCCAGGGTATCCAGCGCCCCGGCTTTGATGAAATTCTCGATGGCGCGCTTGTTGAGCACTTCTTTCGGCGCCATGCGCGTAATAAAGTCCTCAAGGTTCTTAAATTCCCCGTATGCTCTGCGCTCTTCGATGACCGCCTGGACGACCGGGCGCCCGATGCTCTTGATGGCGGCGAGCCCGTAGCGGATATTTCCTCCGTCCACGGAGAAATCCGCCTCGCCCCGGTTGATGTCCGGCGGGAGGATGCGGATATCCATCTGCCGGCAGCTATAGATATATTCTGCCACCTTTGACGGGTTTTCAATCACGGAAGTCATCAGCGCCGCCATAAATTCTACCGGATAATAATATTTCAGCCACGCTGTCTGATATGCGACGACCGCATACGCCGCTGCATGGGATTTATTGAACGCATATTTGGCAAAATCAATCATCTCGTCGTAAATCTTATTTGCCGTCTTCTCGTCGATGCCGTTTTTCACACATCCGGGCACATTCGTCGTCTCATCCCCGTAGACAAATATCTGCCGCTCCTTCTGCATCACGTCGCCCTTTTTCTTCGACATGGCGCGCCGGAGGAGGTCGCTTCGCCCCAGCGTATATCCCGCCAGGTCGCGGACGATCTGCATGACCTGCTCCTGATAGACGATGCAGCCGTACGTCGGCTCCAGAATGGGTTTTAACTGCGGGCAGTCATAAGTGATGGACGAGGCGTCGTTCTTGCCCCGGATATACTGGGGGATAAAGTCCATCGGTCCCGGCCGGTAGAGGGAGATGCCCGCGATGATGTCCTCCAGGCTGTGGGGCTTCAGCTCTTTCATGAAGCTCTTCATCCCCGCGCTTTCCAGCTGGAAGATGCCGTCCGTCTTCCCGGTGCCGATGTAGTCCATGACCTTCTGGTCATTGTAGTCAATCTTCTCCATATCCAGGTCCGGCTGTTCGCGCCGCGCCATGCTGACCGCGTTCTGTATCACGGTCAGGGTCCGGAGCCCCAGGAAATCCATCTTCAGGAGTCCCAGTTCTTCCAGCGTCGTCATGGTGAACTGAGTGGTGATGGTCCCGTCTGCTGCCCGGGAGAGGGGCACGTACTCATCCACGGATTTCTGGCTGATGACGACGCCCGCCGCGTGCATGGAACTGTGCCGCGGAAGCCCTTCCAGACGCCTGCCCATATCGATGAGCGTCTTCACCTGCTCATCCGTCTCATATGTCCGCCGCAGCTCTGGATTCTCTTTGAGCGCCTTATCAATGGTGATATTCAATTCCTGGGGAATCATCTTTGCAATGGAATCCACAAATGCATAGGGCAGATCCATCACGCGCCCCACATCCCGTATCACGCCCCGGGCCGCCAGGGTACCGAAGGTGACGATCTGCACAACCCGGTCCTTGCCGTACTTGCGCACCACATAATCGATGACCTCCTGCCGCCGCTCAAAGCAGAAATCCACGTCGATATCCGGCATGGACACACGTTCCGGGTTCAAAAACCGCTCGAACAGGAGCTGGTAGCGGATGGGGTCGATGGTCGTGATGCCCAGGCAGTAGGAGACGATGCTCCCTGCCGCCGAACCTCTGCCCGGTCCCACTGCGATGCCGTGGTCTTTCGCATATTTGATGAAGTCCCACACGATGAGGAAGTAATCCACGTATCCCATATTTTTGATGGTCTCCAGCTCATAGGATAGCCGCTCCCTCAGCTCCTCTGAAGGCTCCTGATACCGCTTTTCCAGCCCTTCCCGGCAGAGCTTCTGCAGATATTCCCAGGACGTGTATCCCTCCGGCACGTCGTACTTCGGGAGCTTGGTCACGCCGAACTCAATCTCCACCAAACAGCGGTCCGCAATGCGCTGGGTGTTGTCCAGCGCCTGGAGCGCGTAGGGGAAGAGTTTCTCCATCTCTTCCGGCGATTTCACATAATACTGCCCGCCCTCATACCGCATCCGGTTCTCGTCCGAAAGCTTCTTCCCGGTCTGGATGCAGAGAAGGATGTCATGGGGAACGGCGTCCTGTGCATACGTATAGTGGACGTCGTTCGTCGCCACCAGTTCGATGCCGGTCTCCTGAGACATCTTCAGAAGCTGCTGGTTGACCAGGGTCTGATCCGGCAGGCCGTGGTCCTGGAGCTCCAGGAAATAGTTGTCCCCGCCGAAGATATCCCGGTATTCCAGCGCCGTCTTCTTCGCCTCGTCGTACAGACCTTTTACGATATATCTCTGCACTTCGCCCGCAAGGCACGCGCTCAGGGCGATGATGCCGCTGTGGTATTCTCTTAAAAGCTCTTTATCCACTCGCGGGCGGTAGTAATAGCCGTCCACGAATCCTTTGGAGACAATCTTCATCAGGTTCGCGTAGCCTTCGTTGTTCTCGGCAAGGAGCACAAGATGATAGTACCTGTCCTCGCCGCCCGTCACTTCCCGGTCAAACCGGGAGTTCGGCGCCACGTAGACCTCGCATCCGAGGATCGGTTTTATCCCCTGCGCGCGCGCCGCCCTGTAGAAGTCAATCACGCCGTACATCACTCCGTGGTCTGTGATCGCCGCGCTGTCCATGCCCAGCTCTTTGACCCGGGCGACATATTCTTTTATTTTATTGGAACCGTCCAGCAGACTATACTCTGTATGGACGTGTAAATGCACAAAACTCATGGGCTCTCCTGATAAGATAAAAGGCGGTTTCCACTCTGCGGGAACCGCCCTTTCCTCTTGTTCTACTGTTTCACGGTCTGTTCTAGTTCTGTCCGCCGTCAAGCATGAACTGAATCAGTCTGTCTGTATCTTCCTTCTCGTAAGCGATGACTTCCAGCTCCGGAATCTCGCCGTTGGAAAAGATGTTCGCCATAGATACATACTGAGAAAGTTTGGACTTCAGGTTCAGTCTGTCTCCCTCGCCTGTCACAAGTTCAACCTTGCCTTTGCACTGATCGACAACCTTGAAGAAGCCTTCTACATCTGTGATATTCTGAACTTTCATGGATATGTTTCTCCTTTCTTTTACCTTCCGTCTTCCGGTATGGTATTTTCTTGTCGCGGGAGTATCTCCGGCATCACAAAGCCGGGTGCTCCCACTACTTATTATAACTGATTTGATTTGGATTGCAAGATGTTTCCCTGTCCGTGGTCGATTTTTATCTTTCCTTCCTTCAAAAGCCTGCCCACCGCCCGCTTAAAGGACGCCTTGCTCATCCCGAACTCGTCCCGGATGCGTTCCGGGTCCGCTTTATCCGTAAACGGAAGGACGCCGCCGTTTCCCTCCAGCCGCTCCATAATTTTTTCCGCGTCCGCGTCCATCTGCTCCGGTATCCTGCTGCGGACGCTTAAGTCCAACTTGCCGTCCGCCTTGACCGCCGCGACACGCGCCTCGATCTGCTGCCCGGGATACAGTTTCCCGTAGACCTCTCTTTTCGGTATCAGTGCAGAATACCGGTCGTCCACCGCCACGAACACGCCGATATCCCGGTTCACCTCATAGACTGTGCCCCGGACCGTGTCATCCTTCTGATAGGGGGAATCTGTGCGCAGCAGCGGATAGACCTTCATTGTGGCGCAGAGCCGTCCGCTCTTGTCCACATAGAGGCTGACAAGGCACCGGTCACCTTTTTCCACTTTCACGGTCTGCTCTTTGAAAGGAAGCAGCAGGTCTTTTTCCAGCCCCCAGTCCAGAAATGCGCCGATGCGTCCCACATCGACCACTTCCAGCACCGCCAGCTCTCCCAGTGTGATTTTCGGCTCCTGCGTCGTCGCGATCAGGCGGTCCGAAGAATCCTTATACAGAAACACCTCCACCGGGTCGCCCGGCTCGATGCCCACGGGCACCTGCTTTTTCGGGAGTAGCACCCGCTCCTCATCGCTTCCGAGGTACACGCCGAAGTCCACGGTTTTTACCACGGTCAGTATCTGTTTTTCCCCTAATCTCATCATCGCCGTTCTTCTCTCCTGTATCCCCGGCGCCCTTTCG
This sequence comes from Candidatus Mediterraneibacter merdipullorum, assembly GCA_019117125.1. Taxonomy (GTDB): domain Bacteria; phylum Bacillota; class Clostridia; order Lachnospirales; family Lachnospiraceae; genus Mediterraneibacter; species Mediterraneibacter merdipullorum. The sequence continues at coordinate 7,398 of DXAL01000018.1, read as the reverse complement.
GCGCCGGCTCATCACACATCATATATCGTATATAATCTAGCGGATTCGGATGTTATTGTCAACCGTTTTAACCGGACCCGCCGCTTCCCCCTCTCCGAACAGACAAATCTCTCCATACTGCCCGTCAAATCCCGGTATCCGCTCCACCTCCCCGGCGCGCAGACGGCGGATTCCTTCCGCTGTGCGCTCTCCTGACACCCTGCGGATTTCTTCCGCAGGGACGGTCCGCAGGATGTCACATTCCGGTCCCAGCTCTTCCAGCATGTGCATGTACTCTCTCTGCACTTTTACCCCGGCCGCCGAGCGCCCCCGGGAAGCTCCGATGACTTCCGGGAGCGGCACGAGTCGCTCAAACGCCTTCGCATCCGGTCTTATATATCCTTCTTCCCGGTCCGCCAGCTCCCCGATGCGGTGGGATACACCGACCGTAATCTTCCTGCCGCACACCGGACAGACGCCGCCATACCGCATCGTATCCTCAGGCGTCAGGCAGAGACCGCATTTGCGGTGCCCGTCCATATGATACTTGCCCTCTTCCGGGAAAAATTCAATGGTCCCGCTCAGCCCTTCCCCGGTCTGTATCGCGCGGGAGAGCCCCTCGTATGAGAGAGGGATGTCGAACAGATTCGCCTCTCTTCCCAGCTTTGCCGGAGAATGGGCGTCCGAATTGGAGATGAGCTGATACCGGTCAAGGGCGGATACTCTCCAGTTCATCGGCGGGTCCGAGGAAAGCCCCGTCTCCAGCGCATAGATGTACGGCGTCAGGTCGCCAAAACACTCCTCCACTGCATCAAACCCGGAAAATGCCCCGAACAGAGAAAAATGCGGCGTCCAGATATGGGCAGGGACAAAGACCGCCCCGGGACACAGCTCCAGCACGATTTCCAGAAGGTCATGGCAGTCCAGCCCGAGGATGGGACGCCCGTCGGAGCAAAGATTCCCAATCTGCTCCAGCTTCGCCGATATCCGCTGCGCATCTTCCAGTCCGGGCAGGAGTATGAGACTGTGTACTTTCCGCACTTTTCCGTTATTCTTATAGATGGAACTGATTTCCCCGGTCACCACGAACCGCGGGATTCCTTCCCCCGGCACCGTCCCCTCCCGGAGACGGCGCCCCTGTTTGAGCACATACAGCCCTTCTTCCGCAGGTTCCAGCTTTTCCGCCAGTTCCTCCCGCCATGCCGGGTGAGTGAAATCCCCCGTCCCCACAATGTGGATGCCTTTGCGGCGCGCCCACAAATCCAGGTGCTCCGGCGTGCACTCTTTGCTGGTAGCGCGGGAATATCTGGAATGAATATGCAAATCTCCGATATACATCTGTTCCTCTCTCCCTGAATACATTTATCTTCTGCTTCGCACCGTCACGCGGACGCCGCTCCCGGTGTTCTCAATCTTCATCGACAGATCATGCGCCCGGAAAATGCGATCCGCCAGATACAGCCCGATGCCCAGATGCTTTTCACGGCCGCCGCGGCTTTTCTCCCCCGTGTAGAACAGTTCGCACACGCGGGGCAGGTCTTCTTCCGGGATGTGTCCGCCCGTATTCTCGATCACGCACCGGTCTCTTTCTATGGAAACCGTCACCGTTCCCTCGTCCCGGCTGTATGACACTGCATTTTCAATCAGATTTGCAAATGCCTTTTCCAGGAACCGCTTCTCCGCCTCGACTATGAAATCCTCTCCGCAGCGCACGCTGAGCTCGATCCGTTTTTCCTCCATCTGCTCTTCTTTTGCCGCCGTAATCTCCCGGAGCAGTTCCCGGACGGACACCTGCTCTTTTACCGGTCTGTACTGTCCCGGTTCCAGTCCGGCGAGGAAGATCATCTCTTTTACCATGCCGTCCATCTCTTCCGTCTGCGCTACGATCTGCTGCAGGTAGTAGCGCCGCTTCTCCTCATTGACATCCTCCTCCAGATTCTCGGCGAACCCGCGGACCACCGCCAGAGGCGTTTTCATCTCATGGGCAATGGCATTGACAAAATCCTTCTGCCGTTCTTCCAACAATGCTTTTTTGCGGGACACCTTCTCCGTCATGACGAGCACGAAGACCGCGCAGGCAATGGTCAGGACCGCGCCCCAGAGATAAATGTGCGTCATAGAGTCAAACGCCGCCTTCCACGGCTGCTCCACAGAGCGGACTGCTATGGTGTAAACCGGCCGCCCGGATTTTTCGTCCGCACAGACAAAGGAATCTTCTGTTTTTAAGGTGAAACCGTCCTCTTTCTGCCATCCGATCTTCCACTGCGTGCGCTGCTCCGGATATCCGTGGAGATACCCATTCTCCATCCATGCATGCCACCCTTCTGTTCCGCCAGACTCCATGCCGGGGAGCCACAAATCGCAGAGAGCGATCTGCACGTCGTCCGTCCCGCGCTCTGCTCCCGTATGGTCCGCCCCTTCTATTTCCCACGTCTGCATCTTCTCTGCATCTGTGGCATTTCTGGCATCCTCTGTGGAATAAAACAGACGGCGCGCACAGATATAGGACAGATTCCTTCCCTGCTCCGTATATCCTGCGCTGATTTGATAAGTCACCCCTGCATAATCATGGGTCTCGTAGTTCTCGGCGTCGCACCGCGCAAGTTCTTCCAGCTGCGCTTCGCTTAAGTATTCCGTCAAATCCCAGCTCTTTAAGTACGTCCTGTCCCCGTCCGTAATCCCTGACGTCATCAGACTTGCGCTCTGCGCAGCAAGCGCCCCGTCCGCGTCATACGCCGCGGCGGATACGCTCTGGTACTCTGTGCTGTGAATCAGCGCGGAGGAGCTGAGCACCGCATACAGCATATCCCGCTCGTTTCCGTCCCACTCCCGGGCGTCCGTGCGTATCTGGTCCCAGATACTGTCTTCCATCTGCGCGGTCCGCGCCGCGAAATCATTCCGCCTGCCCAGCTGGGCCACCCAGGTGGCCAGGAACATGCTCAGAATATATACCGCGGCAAACGCAAAAATCAGAGCCGCGCGAATCCTTACTCCCGTGTATCCGCCGACACGCCGACGCTTTTTCGCCGTCCGGTCCCTGTTTTCTTTTCTGTCTTTCATACCGACACCTCCATCCTGTAACCGGATTTCCTTACGGTATGGATCTGACAGCGGCTCCCGGCGAGCATTTTCCTCAGCTTTTTCACGTGGTTGTCCACGACGCGCTCATTTCCGTCAAAATCGTATCCCCACAGCCGGATCAGGAGCTGGTCTCTGGTAAAAACGCGATCCGGATTTTCCAGAAAGAGCAGGAGCAGTTCGTACTCCTTCGGAGCCGGAACGCATCTTTCGCCCCCAATCTCTACCTCGTGAGTCCGGATATTCACCGTCACATCTCCCCGCCTTCGCAGGTCACCCCGGGCTCCGCCCTTCAGCCTCGCGGTCATCGCCATGACCTTCGCGTAGAGCACCGGGAGGGAAAAAGGCTTGGTAATATAGTCATCCGCCCCGGCGGCGTACCCGGAAAGCTCATCCGACTCCAGCACCCGCGCCGTGATGAAAAAGACCGGCGTGCCCAACATTTCCCGAATCTTCCGGCAGACGCGAAAGCCGTCCATCTCCGGCAGCATCACATCCAGAAGTATCATGTCGTACTGTGCCGTCTGCACCCGCTCCACTGCACCGGGGCCGTCATATACGGCATCCGTCTCCCAGCCCTTTGACGAGAAATAGTCGCCTATCGCTTCCGCCAGCAGCCTGTCGTCCTCCACAATCAGAAGTTGAAAACCCATACACATTTCCTCCGGTATCCTTTCTGTTTTCTTGTTTCTGGTGTCAGTGTACAGGAGGATTGTATCCTTTCTGTATCGTCCCGAAACGATGTTCAATCATTCCAAAACGATTTCCGGCCGTTCCGAAAAGAATCCGAAGGCAGGTCTACTGATACTGCTCCAGCAGCCTTTCCCCTTCCCGCTTCATCTGCTCCGCCACTTCGCCCGGACCAAGTATCTTCACCTTATCCCCCAGGGAGAATACCCAGCCCAGGAACTGACTGCTGACAAGCACAGTCACATTGACGGTAAAATGCTCCTGATCCGCCGGAATCATCATCACAGATTTGCCAAACCGGTCGATGATGACGCCTGCAAGGCTGTTGTCGACCAGGAGCTTTACGCTCTGCTCCTCTCCGCCGAACATCCCGAAGCTCTTTTTCGCATAATCCGCCATGTCCAGCCTGCGGAAATATTCCCGTCCCTCCCGGGGCTCTTCCGTCGTCCGGATATGGAGCATCTTATCCACGCGGTAATGCCGTATCGCACCCGCCTCCGAATCATAGCCGACCAGATAGTAGTTCTCATCATCCCACGACAGCCCCCAGGGACTGATATGGTAGTATGCCCCGCCGCGGCGGAGCTCCATCTCCTTTTTCACATTCCACTGGTAATACTGAAAACGTATCTTTCTGTTCTCCGATATCGCATTGTGGATGGCGTCCACCGTATAATAAATGCTCTCATTCATGGTCTTGATGCGCCCGGACACATAGACCTGGCGCTGCAGCTTCATGGCGTCATATCTGCTGACCAGTTTTTCCAGCTTCCGTATCAGTGTATTCGACTTTTTCTCCGTGATAAATTTGGACGACTGGATGGCATCCACAAGGAGCTTCAGCTCCGGCAGCTCAAAAGGACGGCTGACGACGTGATAGTGATAGCCTTTTCCCGCCGGTTCTCCTTCCACATCAATTCCCAGCGTTTCCAGGTCCCGCAGGTCCTGATACAGACTCTTCCGGTCCGCTGTGATGTCATACGCTGCCAGGGCTTCTTTTATCTCCGGCATGGTGATGAAGTGTTCCTCGTCCGTCTGCTCCAGCATGATCTGTGCGAGACGGTACAGTTTGAATTTCTGGTTCGTTCCTTTTGGCATGGCGTCCGGCTCCTTTCCCCTGATAGGGTCAGTATAGCACAGGTGGGAAGATTATGGTACAGTTTGTCCGCCTTAATCTTCCATCCACTCCCGGTAGTCCGCCTCGCTTGCAAAGAGCTGATATTCACCGTCCACATAGCCCATGTAACCGTCTGATGTATTGTATCCTTTCATGTTCTGTCCTTCCTTTCCTGTTTGTTCTGAGGACAGACTAAAGGGAAAGGTGTACAATAAAAATGCCAGCTTAAGAGCTGGTATTTTTTCTTTCCAGATTTCCTGTTTTATGTTATCCTTTTACATGCAGCCCGAAGAGATCCAGGAGGAAAAAACTATGGAAGTCATTCTCATCATGTGCGCCGGCATACTTATATCAAAAATATACTTTCCCATCAAATGGAAACGTGTCAATGAGCTTTTACAGCTGGTCTGTACACTGCTTTTGATTTTTTCCATGGGGGTCCTGCTGGGAAGCCGGGATGATTTCCTCACATCCCTCTCGGAGCTGGGAGCCAAAAGCTTCCTCTTCTTTCTGCTTCCGTCAGCATGCTCGGTAGTCGCTGTATATCCGCTCACAAAGCTGTTTCTGGAGAAAAAAAGCAGAAAGGAAGAAGACTGATGGTTTACCTTGCCCTGATTGCACTTCTTGGCGGCATTGCCTGCGGAATGGCAGGTCTGGATGACACACTGCCTGTTGAACTGATTGTTTCACATAAGGACTTTATCCTGTATGCCCTGATGTTCCTGGTGGGCATCAGCATCGGACTGAACCGGGGAATCCTGAAGAAAATAAGAGAATATCACATCCGCATCTTTGTAATCCCTGCCGGAATCATTGTTGGTTCGCTGGCGGGCGGGCTCATGAGCGGTCTGCTCACCGGTCTTCCCCTGAACGAGAGCGCAGCGATTGCTTCCGGGATGGGCTGGTACAGCCTGGCAGGCGTCACACTCGGGAATCTCTCCGGGGCACAGGCTGGAAGCATCGCCTTTCTGAGCAATCTGCTCCGGGAAATCTTTTCCTTTTTCAGCATCCCGCTCATCGCGAAAAAACTGAATTATCCCACCTGCATCGCCCCCGCAGGCGCGACCAGCGAAGATACCACGCTCCCTGTGATGATACGTTACACAGACGGTGAGACCGTGGTACTGTCCGTGTTCAACGGCGTACTCTGCTCGGCGGCAGTGCCGTTTCTGATTTCGTTCTGTTATAACCTGTTTTAGAGGGCTGACGGGGATTTGCAATCAACTGATTTTACGAAAAGTATGCACATAAATGACTCCACCTATCCCAGCTGCCGCCATGGCAACCCACCAGGCTGCATGGTCCCGGACTCCTGTATCCGGATTCCTGCCCGCGCCTGAATCTTCCGCTCCCCAGGATTCTTTCTTTTTATACCGGATGGTATAGGTGTTTCCGCTTTTTTCTTTCGCCAGTCTGACCGTCTGCCGCTGACCGGAAACCGCCTCCATTCCCAAGACTTCCTGTGGTTCCCGGAACCATCCCGCGAACCGGTATCCTTCCCGCTTTGGTGTCTCCGGCTCCACAGCGCATTCTCCTGCCCGGACAGACTGTGCTTCGGGAACAGCAGATATTTCCCCGGCATCCGCCTGTACGTCGAAATACACCGTCCGGTCTTCCGGCGCCCACCCGGCATACACACTGACATGATCCGCGGCATGCGAAATCCTGACAGAGGTTCTGCGGCGGACGTCAGCGCAGGACTGAGATACCAGCCTGTGCGTCCGTTGTTGCTAAATCATTATACCCTGTCATAACTGCCCGATCCGCACAAACGGGGCATACCGTTCCTCTTATCCGAGCATATACGACTGACTGCCATTCATATCCACACTTTCTGCATTTCCACCAAACATTTTTACGGGATTTCTCATTTATCATATCAGGAGTAAGCGGAAGATTTCGGTCTGACCATTCCTGTGCAAGCTGTGGGTGCGTTGTGGCAAAATCATTAAATCCTTTCAGCAGGATTTTCTCACTGCAATAAGGGCACTCACTGCCACCTGAACGAGTGGAAATAAGGGTATTCCATTCGTGACCTTTGCTGCACTTCCACCATACCTTTCGATTCGCAAAAACTGTAACCATATTAGGTTTTAATGGGTAATTTCTCTCAGACCACTCAGAAGCGATTTGAGGGCGTTGTGAAGCAAGGTCGTTAAATCCCACTAAGATTTTATTATGAGAGCAATACGGGCAGCCTGTGCCGCTTATCGCCCTACTCTTAACCGTAGCTGTCCACTCGTGACCGCATTTGCCTTTCCAAATTACTTTTTTGTGTGAGCCTACCGTTACCATTGTCGGCTTTAGAGGATTATTCTTACTCGACCATTCAGCAGCCAGTTCCGGCTTCAGCGTTACTAAATCATTGATACCTTCCACGGCTCTTGCTCCTGAACAGATCGGGCATTTCTCACCGCTTGAACGAGCCTTTACGCTGGTCTGCCATTCGTGACCGCAAGTTCCTATCCACCAAACTATTTTGTTTGATCCGTATGTAATCTTGTCCGGTGTCAGCGGCAAATTCCGGGTTGTCC
>DXAL01000017.1 GCA_019117125.1 Candidatus Mediterraneibacter merdipullorum | reverse complement strand
GAGCGGGAGCAGACACTGAACCAGCTCCTGGCGGAGATGGACGGATTTGATACGAACAAGGGGCTCCTCATCCTTGCAGCGACGAACCGGCCGGAAATCCTCGACCCGGCGCTTCTGCGCCCGGGACGGTTCGACCGCCGCATCATCGTGGACAAGCCGGACTTAAAGGGACGTGTGGAGATACTCAAGGTCCATTCCAAAGATGTGCGCATGGATGAGAGCGTGGACCTGGAAGCCATCGCCCTGGCGACTTCCGGCGCGGTGGGCTCGGACCTGGCGAATATGATAAACGAGGCTGCCATCAATGCGGTCAAGCACGGCAGGCAGGTGGTCAGTCAGAAGGACCTCTTTGAGGCGGTGGAAGTGGTGCTCGTGGGAAAAGAGAAGAAAGACCGCATCATGAGCACGGAAGAGCGGCGCATCGTCTCCTACCATGAGGTCGGGCACGCGCTTGTGACCGCGCTCCAGAAGAACACGGAGCCGGTGCAGAAGATTACTATCGTGCCCAGGACCATGGGCGCTCTGGGCTATGTGATGCAGACGCCGGAGGAAGAGAAGTTCTTAAATACGAAGAAAGAGCTGGAAGCCATGATCGTGGTGGCTCTGGGAGGACGCGCTGCCGAGGAGATCGTCTTTGACACGGTGACAACAGGCGCTGCCAACGACATCGAGCAGGCGACGAAGATTGCCCGGGCAATGATCACCCAGTACGGCATGTCCGAGCGGTTCGGGCTGATGGGGCTGGAATCCATCCAGAACCGCTACCTGGACGGCAGGGCGGTCTTAAACTGCGGGGACGCCACGGCCGGGGAGATTGACGAGGAAGTCATGAAGATGTTGAAAGGCGCGTATGCCGAGGCGAAGCGGCTGCTCTCGGAGAACCGGGAAGCGCTGGACAAGATCGCGGATTTCCTGATTGAAAAGGAGACCATTACCGGGAAGGAATTTATGGAGATATTCCGTCAGGTGAAAGGACTCCCGGAGCCCGGCGAAGAGAAGGCGGACGACCGGACGGAGCGGACCGGGCGGATCGCCATGAAACCCGCGGAAGGACAGCCGCCCCAGGGACAGCCGAAAGCAGAGCAGCCGTCAGGCGGGCAGCAAAATGCGGATGTTCCGGAGGGCGGACAGGCAGGTGGACATGCAGATGGAGAATCAGTTTGACATACAGGAAGAATTAAAAAAACTCCCGGGACGACCGGGAGTTTACATTATGCATGACGAAGAGGACCACATCATCTATGTGGGCAAGGCGGTGAGCCTGAAAAACCGGGTGCGCCAGTATTTCCAGAGCAGCCGGAACAAGGGCGTCAAGATTGAGCAGATGGTGACCCATATCCGCCGCTTCGAGTATATCGTGACGGATTCGGAGCTGGAGGCCCTGGTCCTGGAGTGCAACCTGATAAAGGAGCACCATCCCAGGTACAATACCATGCTGATGGACGACAAGACCTATCCCTTTATCAAAGTGACGACAGGGGAGGACTTCCCGCGGGTGATGCTCTCCCGGAAAATGCTCAGGGACAGGGCGAGATACTTCGGACCTTATACGAGCGCGCAGGCAGTGCGGGATACCATCGACCTCATCCACAGGCTGTACCATCTGCGCAGTTGCAGCCGGAGCCTGCCCCGGGACATCGGGAAGGAGCGCCCCTGCCTGAACTATCACATCCGGCAGTGCGACGCGCCCTGCCAGGGCTATATCTCGAAGGAAGAGTACGGAAAAGCGGTGGGCGAAGTGCTCCGGTTCCTGAACGGGGATTATGATGCGGTGCTGAGCGCCCTGCAGGAAAAGATGGAAGCGGCGTCGGAGGCGCTGGAGTACGAGCGCGCCATCGAGTACCGGGAGCTCATCAGCAGTGTAAAGAAGATTGCGCAGAAGCAGAAGATAACCGATTCCAGCGGCGAGGACCGGGATGTCCTGGCGGTGGCGTCCGAAGGGGAGGACGCGGTGGTCCAGGTGTTCTTTGTCCGGGGCGGCAGGCTGATCGGGCGGGATCACTTCTATCTGCGCATCGCAAAGGACGAGGGCGCTCCGGAGATACTGGGCAGCTTCATTACCCAGTATTACGGCGGGACGCCCTTCATCCCGGGGGAGCTGATGCTCCAGGAGGAAGTGGAGGACCAGGAGCTTCTGGAGGCGTGGCTTACGTCGAAGCGGGGGCAGAAAGTGACGCTGAAAGTCCCGAAGAAAGGGGCGAAGGAGAAGCTCATCGAGCTGGCGGGGGAAAATGCGCGGCTCGTGCTCACAAGAGACCGGGAGCGGCTGAAGCGGGAAGAAGGGCGCACCATCGGCGCGGTCAGGGAGATCGCATCCCTGCTCGGGCTGGAGGACATCGTGCGAATGGAAGCCTACGATATCTCCAACACCAACGGCTTCGAGTCCGTCGGGTCCATGGTGGTCTACGAGAGAGGGCGTCCCAAGCGGAATGATTACCGGAAATTCCGCATCAAAGGGATACGCGGCGCGGATGATTACGGCAGCATGCGGGAAGTGCTGACGCGGCGCTTTACCCACGGGCTGAAAGAGCGGGAGGAGAACGTGCAGCTCGGGAAGTTTACGGCGTTCCCGGACCTCATCCTGATGGACGGCGGCAAAGGACAGGTCAATGTGGCGCTGTCCGTCCTGGAGGAACTGCATCTGGACATCCCGGTGTGCGGCATGGTAAAGGACGACCATCACCGGACAAGAGGGCTGTACTATCAGAATGTGGAAGTCCCCATCGATACGTCCTCCGAAGCGTTCCGCCTCATCACCCGCATTCAGGACGAGGCGCACCGGTTTGCCATCGGATATCACAGGCAGCTCCGTGGAAAAGGACAGGTCCACTCCATCCTGGATGATATCGAGGGCATCGGTCCCGCCCGCAGAAAAGCGCTGATGCGGCAGTACCAGAGCCTGGACGAGATACGGGAAGCGACCGCGGAGGAACTGGCGGCAATCCCGTCCATGGACCGGAAAGCAGCGGATTCGGTATACCGGTTTTTCCACGGATAAATATTTATTTTTTGCCGCGCAGGTGTTATGATAAGAAGAGCAGGAGAAAGAGAGGATAATCTATGGGACATGGGATAAAGTTAAGTGAGCTCGTGGAGAAGATGAATCTGCGGAACCTCACGCCGGATGTGGATATGATGGACAAGGAAGTGAACGAACCGGATGTGAACCGTCCGGCCCTGCAGCTGGCCGGTTTCTATGACCGGTTTGATTCCAACCGGGTCCAGATCATCGGAAATGTGGAAGACCGGTATGTAAAGACCCTCAGTGAAGAGGAGCGGGTGGAGCGCTATGAGCGGCTGCTGGAGCACCCCATCCCCTGCATTGTATTCTGCCGGGAAATTGTGCCGGAAGAGCGGTTCTTAAAGATGGCGGAGGAGTATGGCATCCCGGTTTTCAATACGGTGAAGCGGACGTCGGATTTCATGGCGGAGATCATCCGCTGGATGAACGTGCGCCTGGCGCCCTGCATCTCCATACACGGCGTCCTGGTGGATGTGTACGGCGTGGGCGTGCTCATCATGGGCGAGAGCGGCATCGGAAAGAGCGAGGCGGCGCTGGAGCTCATCAAGAGAGGACACCGTCTCGTGACGGACGATGTGGTGGAAATACGCAAGGTGAGCGACGAGACGCTGGTGGGCAGCGCGCCGAACATCACGAAGCATTTCATCGAGCTCAGGGGCATCGGCATCGTGGACGTCCGCTCCATGTTCGGTGTGCAGAGCGTCCGCGAGACCCAGAATATCGACCTTGTCATCACGCTGGAAGACTGGAGCAGGGACAAGGAGTATGACCGGCTCGGCCTGGAGGAAGAGTACACCGAGTTCCTGGGGAACAAGGTGGTGTGCTACCGCATCCCCATCCGTCCGGGAAGGAATCTCGCCATCATCGTCGAGTCTGCGGCGGTCAACCACAGACAGAAACAGATGGGCTACAATGCGGCGCAGGAGCTCTACAAGAGAGTTCAGGAGAATCTGGCGAAGAACAGAAAGTGAATGCGGCAGTGGGGCTCTGCCGGGGCGCAGGCGCACTGATGCAAAATAAAAAAAAGGAGAACGGGGCTATGAAGTATTGTTTCGGAGTGGACATCGGCGGGACAACAGTAAAGATGGGACTTTTTGATGAGGAGGGCACGATACTCGACAAGTGGGAGATCGTGACGGACACATCCGAAGAGGGGAAGGCAATCCTGCCGAACACAGCGGCTTCCATTGAGAAGAAGATTGAGGAGCACGGACTGGACCGGGCGGACATCGCGGGCATCGGAGTCGGGGTCCCGGCGCCTGTGACAGCGGACGGCGTCGTCAAGGGCACGGCGAACCTCGGATGGGGCTACAAGGAAGTGAAGCGGGAACTGGAGGAGCTGACCGGACTGAATGCCTGCATCGGAAATGACGCCAATGTGGCTGCCCTTGGAGAGATGTGGAAAGGCGGCGGAGCCGGCGAGAAAAACATGATTATGGTGACCCTCGGCACGGGAGTCGGCGGAGGCGTCATCATCGACGGGAAGATGCTGGTGGGCGCCCACGGCGCCGGCGGCGAGATCGGGCACCTGTGCGTGAACTACGAGGAGACGGACCGGTGCGGCTGCGGGAACCGGGGATGCCTGGAGCAGTATGCATCCGCAACGGGCATCGTTCGCCTGGCAAAGCAGAAGCTGGGACAGGAGATGCGCCCGACCATCCTGAACAAGGAGGATGTGACGGCGAAAGACGTGTTCGATGCAGTAAAGGCAGGGGACGAGGTGGCAAAGGAGATTGCCGTGGTTTTCGGGAGATACCTGGGATACGGGCTTGCCAACCTGGCGGCAGTGGCAGACCCGGCGGTGTTCGTCATCGGAGGGGGCGTCTCGAAAGCCGGAGAAGTCCTCATCCCGTACATCCGGGAGCCGTACATGGAGCGGGCGTTCTTTGCAGACAAAGATGTAAAATTCGTCCTCGCAGAGCTGGGCAATGACGCGGGCATCTGCGGCGCGGCAAAACTCATGCTGGACGCGCAGGACTGAACGGAAGGCGCGGCAGAGCGCATTCCGGACAGGCAGGGATGCGCTTGCAATAACAGAAGAACAGGAGAAACGGACCGGGGCACGGCGTGCCCCGGTTTTTTTCTGCGTTTCCGGTCTTCAAAAACGCAGATATTCTTTGAAACAAAGATTTTATAGTCAAAATCAACAAAAAACAGGAAATATATGAGCGATAAAAGTGGATTTGCAAAGACTGAAATTAGGAAAAGTGACAAAATATCTTTAAAACAAAGAAAAATATTGACTGAAACAAAGAAAAGTACTACAATACAGACAGAACAAAAAAGCAGCTTCCGGAAGCGCAGAGATGGTGAGGGGGACGCCCCTTCCGTTCAATGAAAGAAGAGGAGATTTAAGAGATGAAAGCAATAGCAAGGTTTGGAAAAGAATTTGGCGGTTACACGATGATCGACGTGCCGAAGCCCACATGCGGACCGGACGACATTATCCTTGAAATCAAGGCGGCTGCAATCTGTGGAGCAGATATGAAGCACTGGAGAGTGGACAACGGTTCCGACGAATTCAACTCCATCCGCGGACATGAGTTTGCAGGAGAGATCGTGGAAGTCGGCGAGAATGTAAAAGACTGGAAAGTCGGACAGAGAGTCGTATCTGACAACAGCGCACATGTCTGCGGCGTATGCCCGGCATGCGAGCAGGGAGATTTCCTCTGCTGCGAAGAGAAAGTAAACCTCGGACTGGACAACAATACATGGGGCGGCGGATTCTCCAAGTACTGCAAGGTACCGGGCGAAATCCTGGCAATCCACAAACACGCAATCTGGGAAATCCCGGAGAACGTAAAATATGAAGAAGCAGCAGTCCTCGACCCGATCTGCAACGCATACAAGGCAGTCGCTCAGCAGAGCCACCTGATGCCGGGACAGGACGTGGTCGTATTCGGAACAGGCCCGCTGGGACTCTTCTCCGTACAGATCGCACGCATCATGGGCGCAGTCAACATCGTGATGGTCGGACTGGACGAAGATGTTGCAACACGTTTCCCGGTCGCTCTGGAAGTCGGAGCTACCCACGTGGTAAACGGTTCCAAAGAGGACGTTGTCAAGAGATGTACGGAAATCTGCGGAAGAGACAACCTTGGTCTTGTTGTTGAGTGCTCCGGCGCAAACATCGCTCTGAAACAGGCGATCGAGATGCTCCGTCCGAACGGCGAAGTCGTACGCGTGGGCATGGGCTTCAAGCCGCTCGAGTTCTCCATCAACGACATCACATCCTGGAACAAGAGCATCATCGGACATATGGCATATGACTCCACATCCTGGAGAAATGCAATCCGCCTGCTTGCTTCCGGACAGATTAAAGTACAGCCGATGATTACACACAGACTCGGACTGTCACAGTACGAGGAAGGATTCGACGCGATGGCAAGAAAAGAAGCCATCAAGGTCATCTTCCACTATGACTTTGACGACGAGGACTGATAAAGATGGAAAAAAAGCTTTTACTGGCTCCCTCCATGGGATGCTGTGACTTATATGATTTTGAGAATCAGGTGCGGTATATCGATGAACATGCGGATTTCCTGCACATCGATATCAAGGACGGCAACTATGTCAAGACATTCGGCGTGGGACCGGACTTCATGACGGTCTTAAAGAAAGTTGTCAGGACGCCGATGGACGCCCACCTGATGGTAAAACATCCACAGGACTTTATCGAAGCGTGCGCGGAGGCAGGAGCAGAATACATAACTCCGCACACCGATTGTATTGAGAGTGATGCTTTCGTCACGATCAACAAAATCCTCTCTCTTGGCTGCAAGGCGGGAATCGCAATGAATCCCGCCGCGCCGCTGGAGGCGATCCGCTACTATCTGCCGCTCCTTTCCAAGGTCACCATCATGATCGTGGACGCAGGGTACGCGGGACAGAAAGTCATCACCCAGATGTACGACAAGATACGCACACTGGTGAAGTGGAGAGAAGAGATGGGGCTGGACTTCCTCATCGAGGCAGACGGCTCCATGAACGCAGGCGTGTACGCACCGCTCTATGAAGCAGGCGCGGACGTGGTCGTTTTGGGACCGCCGGCTCTCTGGAACAAAGATGCGGACATCCGGAAAGCATGGGCGATCATGCAGAGCGAAGTGGATGAAGAGTTAAAAGACCTGACTCGTTAATTCCCGGGGCGGCGCGGCATATATCCTCTGCCGCCGCGCCGGTCCGGTTGAGGGAATTAAAGAGGGGAAATAAGGGGAACAGGAAATCAAACAGATAAAAGAAGGGAAGAGAGGAAACAACAATGGCATCAAACACGAAAAACGCGAATATCGGTGCAAGACTTGACCGTCTCCCGAATTCCGGATGGCACATCAAAATGTGGCTCATCACAGCATTTGCACTTCTGGTATGCTGGTCCAACGCGATCGGCGGTTCTGTACAGAACGTGCTGCTGAACGAACTCCACTGGCTGGAGCCGGGCACAACCCTCCTGGCAATGTGGGGAACGACTTACACGGCAGGACAGCTCTTCGGAGCACTGGTCGGCGGACCTATCGGCGACAAGATCGGACGTAAGAAGAGCATCCTGTTATACGAGACGATTCACATCATCTCCATGATCGGCGGCGCTGTAGCACCGAACGTATATGTACTGTATGTATTCCGACTGATCCAGGGCTTCGGACTTGGCGCACTTCTGGTAGTCCTTTTCGCAGGATTCACAGAGTATGTACCGGGCAGGAACCGTGGTACATGGTCCAGCCGCAACTCCTTCATCGGAAACTGGTCCCACCCGGTCAGCAACGGTATCGCATTCCTGATCGGTCTCACCGGTGTGAGCCTGAATGCAAACTGGAGAATCCAGTACATGATTCCGTCCATCCTGTCCATCCTCGCAACACTCCTGATTGCGAAGAAATTCCCGGAGTCCCCGAGATGGCTTGAGGCACAGGGAAGAGTTGACGAGGCAGACGAGATTCTGACAAAGATTGAGAAAGAGATCGAAGCTTCCACAGGCAAACCGCTCCCGCCGGTAACAGAGGAGCCGAAGCCGGTAAAACAGCTTCCGTACTCAGCACTGTTCAGAGGCAAACTGTTGAGAAGAACAATCGTAGGCTCCCTCGTACTCATCGGTATGAACACCATCCAGTACACATTGATGACATGGATGCCTTCACTGCTCGTCTCACTTGGATACGACACATCACAGTCACAGTTCATGACAATGTTCGGTCTCTTCGGAGCTCCGTTTGGAATCTTCATCGCATCTCTGTACATGGATAAGATTCCGAGACGTGTGACCGGTGTATTACTCCTCATCCTCATGGCTGTACTCGGTGTTATCACGAGCCAGCAGACGGCAATGACGCCGCTCATCGTCTCCACGTTCTTACTGAACACGGTCATCTACATGTATGTATGCTATGCATCTGCTGTATATGTACCGGAGATGTGGCCTACATCGGCAAAACTTTCAGGTTCCGGCTTCTCGAACGCTATGGGACGTGTCAGCAACATCTTCTTCCCGTTCCTTGTAACGGCAGTTGCTGCAAGCTCCATCGGAAGCACAGGTGTGTTCATCCTCATCTCCGTCGTCGCTGCGGTAATCGCAATCTGCGTCGCACTGTTCGGTGTTGAGACAAGAGGAGAGTCTGTCGAGGATATCGGTAACGTAGACTGACAGTCATCAGAAATCGGTCTGCAGCAAATGCAGACCGATTTTTAAAAATCAGAGTATATCAACTGCTGTTCCAGCAATTTCATTTCAAGGAAGGAAGCATATATCATGAAAAACTCGGAAGCAATCTTAGTGACACCAAAACAGTTTGAAATCCAGGAATGCCCGATGCCCGTGCCGAAGGATAATGAGATTCTCTTAAAAGTAGAGTATGTCGGCATGTGCGGTTCCGATATCCACGGATTTGAGTTCGGACCGTTCATCCCGCCCAAGGACCCGAACCAGAAGATCGGTCTGGGACATGAGGTGGCAGGCGAAGTGGCAGCCATCGGTTCCAAAGTAACAAGATTCAAAGTAGGAGACAAAGTCCTGATTGAGCCCGGCGTGCCGGACAACACATGCGACTACTGCCGCACAGGACGTTACAATATCTGTCCGGGCGTAGACTTTATGGCGACACAGCCGAACTACAGAGGAGCCCTGACCCAGTACATGACCCATCCGGAAGAGTGGACCTACCACATCCCGGAAGGCATGACCACACTGGAAGGCGCACTGGTCGAGCCGGCGGCAGTCGGCATGCACGCTGCAATGCTCGGTGAGGCGAGACTCGGAAAGAGCATCGTCATCCTGGGCGCAGGTACCATCGGACTGATGGTGCTCCAGGCATGCTTAAGCCTCGGCGCAACAGACATCACGGTCGTGGACGTGATTGAGAAACGTCTGGACCTTGCAAAGAAACTGGGCGCAAAGAGAGTTATCAACGGCAAAGAGCAGGATACGGTGGCATACCTCCGCTCTGAGGAGATGTACGGCGACCACGGCGTAGAGCTCGTATTCGAGTGCGGCGGTTCCGTATTCCTTGCACAGCAGGCTGTCCAGCTTGTAGCGCGCGGCGGAAAGATTATGATGGTCGGAACACAGTCCAAACCGGTGCCGATCGACTTCCTGAAGATTAACCGTGAAGTGACGATACAGACCTCTTTCCGTTACTGCAACAACTTCCCGCAGACGATCGAAGCCATCGCCACAGGAAAGTTCAATGTCAAAGATATGGTGACAAATATCTATGATTACAAAGACGTACAGCAGGCATTTGAGGATGCCATCGACCCGGTCAAGAAGAACGACATGGTCAAGGGCGTCGTAAAAGTAAGCGACTGATAACAGGGGCACTGCGCGGGCGGCTGTGACTATTCTCTGCCATACCAAACCCTCCGGCTGCCTGCGTGTGTATAAAAGTAACCGCATACTGCAAAAAAAAGAAAGGAACGAAGACAATGTTAGCAGATATCAGATATTGGGAAAAGAAAGCAACTGAAGGAAAATATGCGATCCCGCACTTCAACGTATGGAATGCGGAGATGCTCATGGGCGTTATGGACGCTGCAGAAGAGGCAAAGGCTCCGATCATCATCTCTTTCGGTACCGGATTCGTGGGAAATACTTCCTTTGAAGACTTCTGCTGGATGATGGTATCCATGGCAAAGAAAGCGACGGTGCCGGTCATCACGCACTGGGATCACGGACGCAGCATGGAAATCGTACAGAACGCATATACACACGGCATGAACTCTGTCATGAGAGATGCTTCCGCATATGACCTGGAGGAGAACATCCGCCTGACAAAAGAGGTTGTTGACTACTTCCATCCGCTGGGAGTGCCGGTAGAGGCTGAGCTCGGTCATGTGGGAAATGAGACGGTATACGAGGAAGCGCTTGCAAGCTACAAATACACAGACCCGAACCAGGCTGCTGAGTTCGTGGAGAGAACAGGCTGCGACTCCCTTGCAGTTGCCATCGGAAACCAGCACGGCGTCTACACATCCGAGCCGAAGCTGAACTTCGAGGTTGTAGAGAAAGTAAGAGACGCTGTATCCGTACCGCTGGTACTCCACGGAGCATCCGGAATCGGCGATGAGGATATCAAGACAGCCATCTCTCTCGGTATCTCAAAAATCAACATCCACACAGAGCTGTGCCAGGCTGCGATGACAGCAGTCAATGCAAATACGGACAAACCGTTCCTTGAGCTGGAGAGAGCCGTAAGAGCAGCAGTAAAACAGCGTGCACTTGAGAAAATCTATCTGTTCGGAGACGACGGAAAGGCGGAGTAAGAGTGGAAAAGAAATTAGATGTGATCTGCGTCGGCGCTGCAATTGTGGATATCCCGCTGCAGCCCGTCAGCAGAGACATATTTGACATCGAGTCCTGCCCCCTGCAGCAGATTTCAATGACCATCGGCGGAGACGCCATCAACGAGGCGACCATCATGTCCCGCCTCGGACACAAGATTGGTCTGATGAGCATGGTAGGAAAAGATGCAGTTGGTAATTATATCGTAGAACACTGTGAGAAAAACGGGATCGACCACTCCGGCGTGAAGATGAAAGAAGGCGTGGATACGTCCATCAACGTGGGGCTTGTGACACATGACGGCGAGAGGACCTTCGTCACGAACCGCAACGGAAGCCTCTGGAAGATGACCATCGACGACGTGGACCTGGACCGCATCCCCGAGGCGAGACTGCTCTCGCTGGCAAGTATTTTTAACAACCCGCTCCTTGACAATGATGCACTGGTGAAGATATTCAAAGTCGCAAAAGCGAATGATATGATTATCTGCGCGGATATGATTAAGGCAAGGCTGGGAGAGACCCTGGACGACATCAAAGAGGCGCTGTCCTATGTGGATTACTTCTTCCCGAACTATGACGAAGCGTGCATGATGACGGGCAAGACAGAGCTGAATGACGTGGCGGATGTCTTCATGGAGTGCGGCGTACAGCATGTGGTCATCAAGACCGGAAAGAAAGGCTGCTTTATCAAGAGCCAGGACGGAAGCGTGCTGGAAGTCCCGGCGATGAAGGGCATCACGGCAATCGATACCATCGGCGCGGGCGACAACTTCGCATCCGGATTCATCACAGCCATCCTGGAAGGGAAATCCCTGAAAGAATGTGCGGAATTCGCAAATGTGACCGCATCCATCAGCGTCCAGAGCATCGGCGCCACGACCGGCGTTCAGAACCGGGAGCAGGTGGAAGAGCGGCTGAAAGAGTATTACGCCCAGCAGGCTTAAACAGAAACACGCAGTGAGTTTTGAAAGGAAAATAGACATGAAAACAATGAAATTAGGAAAAACAGGTATTGATATCTCCAGAATCGGTCTTGGAACATGGTCCATCGGCGGAGGAAGCGCCTGGGGCGGAGACCATGACCTTCAGGTCGTAGTCGACACCATCCGCGAGGCGCCGAAGGCGGGCGTGAACCTCATCGATACAGCTCCGGGATACAACTTCGGAAACAGCGAGAAGATTCTTGGAAAAGCGCTGGAGGGCATGAACCGTGAGGACCTTGTCATCATCACGAAATGCGGTGTGACATGGGACCAGGAGATGAAGGGCGACCTGTTCAACGTCGTAAACGGCATCCAGCTCTATAAGAACTTAAACAGCGAGTCTGTCAAGAAAGAAATCAAGGCTTCCCTGGAGCGCATGGGCACAGATTATGTGGATGTATACATGACGCACTGGCAGGCAATCGAAGGCTCTCCGTACTATGTGCCGATTGAGAAGACGATGGATGTGTTAAACGACCTGAAAGCACAGGGCAAGATTCGTGCCATCGGTGCTGCCAACGTAGACATCCACCACATCGAAGAGTACCTGAAATGGGGCGACCTTGACATTGTCCAGGCAAAATACTCCATCCTCGACAGAGGCATTGAGGATGAGATCATCCCGTGCTGCCGTGAGAACGGCGTGACGATACAGGCATACTCACCGCTTGAGATGGGTCTGCTCTCCGGAACAATGCCGAGAGATTACAAACCGGTGGGAGCACAGATTCCGAAGAAATGGTTCCAGCCGGACAACATGCAGGCAGCGATGGACATGATGGACAAATGGAAACCGCTGTGTGAGAAATACAACTGCACCATCGCGAACCTGGCGCTTGGCTGGATTCTCGCGCAGGGAGACTTCCTGAACCTCCTGAGCGGTTCCACGACAGCAGAGCAGATTGAGGAAAATGTCAAATCCGCAGAGCTGGACCTTGCTCCGGAAGATGTGGCATACATGAGAGAGCTGGCAGAAGAGATTGACAAATAAACAGTAGAAAACCATACACATCTGTATTTTAAAGACCATTTTCGTCTGATTATACCGGAAATGTGTAGGTTTTGAAGGAGGACAACATGCTTTCACAGGACAAAAGTCTTGCAAAAACCAACTCCGATGAGTTATTATTAGAAAAAGGCGGCAGAAATACCGCTGTCGGAGAAAGGGTAGAAAGCATGGCTGGCAAAGAGAGGTTGATGGTCATCCGGCAGACAGTACAGACAGAGAAAAAAGTCACGGTCAGCGACCTGAGCAGAATCTGCCGGGTGACAGAAGAGACGATAAGGAGAGACCTGGACAAACTGGAAGCAGACGGCATCGTCACAAGGATACACGGCGGCGCCATCTGGAACGAGGGCGCCCAGAAAGAGGGCATCCATTTTTACCGGAGGCTTGGCAGACATCTGCGGGAAAAGCAGGAGATTGCCAGGAAGACGGCGAAGCTTCTGGAAGGGAAGACCACGGTCATAGCGGATTCCAGCACTACGGTGGTGGAGGCGCTGAAGATTATCCCGGAATCCCAGGAAATCACCATCGTGACCAATTCCACGGAGGTGTTCCGGGAGTTCCAGCAGTCCAGTTTCAACATCATCTCCACCGGGGGAGAGTTCAACCGGAAATCTCTGTCCCTGCAGGGACAGCTCGCCAAGTCCAACATTGAGAAGTACAACGTGGACCTTGCGCTCATCAGCTGCAAGGGACTGAGCATCGAAAAAGGCGTCCTGGACTCCAATGAGAGCGAGGCGGAGATGAAGAAAGCCATGCTTGCCCAGGCACAGGAGGTCGCTCTCCTGGCAGATTATTCCAAGTTCGGTCAGTCGGCGTTCGTCCACCTCATCGACCTGGACCGTGTGAATTATCTCATCACGGACCGGATGCCGGATGAGGAATGGGTCCGCTACTGCAGGGAACACGGCATCCAGCTTATCTGCTGAGAGCGCCAGAAGGAAGAGGGAAAAAGAATATCATAAAGAGAACGAAAGCGTCGGCATCTTCGGATGCCGGCGCTTTTTTGGCTTCCCGGTCATCTTCCGGAACAAAGGCTGACTGCTTGTCAAACACAGTGAAACAAAACATTCATCTATGAAAATGCTTTTGAAACAAAGAAAAAATGAATAAATCAAAAAAATATATACCAAAAAAAGAATGAAAAATTTGGTTAAAACATAGAAAAATCTTTGAAATAAAGAAAAAATGTTGACATGCCATGCCCCGAATCGTAAAATATGTGTAAAGCGTTGGTGCAATATCTACAACGAATGGGAAAAGAGCACAACAAAAAAACAAAGAAATGAGGTAGGTGGAATCATGGGAAATGAAAAGAAAGAAAAGAAGAGAGCTTCCATCGTAAAACGGATGATCATCGCGGTCATCGCGGGATTCGTGGTCGGCTTCCTCTGCCTGGTACTCCGGGAATTCTTAAACGGAAACGGCAATGAGAAAGTCTGGAACGTGGTCGACGCCATTTTCTTCCAGGACATCACGACGACCAACGGACTCCAGGGTCTGGGACTCTTCTACATAGCGGGGCAGCTCTTCATGAGAGGACTCCAGATGGCGATCGTGCCCCTGGTGCTGACTTCCCTGAGTCTTGCGATGTGCAGCCTTGCAAATCCGGAGCGGCTCGGAAAGATTGCGGGAAAGACGTTCCTTACTTATATCTGTTTCTACGTTGTGGCGGCGGCTCTTGCAGGAGCGGCGGCATACTTCGTAAAGATGATGGGATGGTTCAATGTCAACCTGCCCAGCGAGATGGCGACCGAGGCGGTGACGATGGAAGGATACAACCCGCTGACAGCCATCATCACGGCAGTGCCGTCCAACCTGTTTACCGCATTTTCCTCCAACAATGAGATTCTTGCGGTCTGCGTGGTGGCTATCATCATGGGTCTGTGCATGACCTTCCTCGGCGAGAAGACGGAACCCCTGAGAAAAGTGCTGGAGAACTTAAACGACATTATCCAGATGTTCTTGAACTTCCTGATAGACAAAGTAGGTCCGACGGCAATCTTCTGCATGATTTGCAGGACCCTTGCCGTATACGGAGTGGAGTACATCCGTCCGACCCTCGTGTGGATGGTGACGACCATTATCGTCAGCCTGGTGCTTGTATCTACGATTTATCCGATCGGCATCTTCCTGACGACGCGGCTCAACCCGTTCCCGTTCCTGAAGAAATCCTTTAAGATCGGACTGTTCGCGGCGGCGACCAACTCCTCAGCGGCAACTCTTCCGCTGAACACGAAGACCTGTATCAACGAGCTCGGATGTACGGAAGAAATCAGCAGTTTCGTCCTTCCCACCGGTATGACAATCAACATGAACGGTACGACGGCGATGCACATGATCGCAGTGACCTTTATCGCCACGGCGGCAGGCATTGATATCACACCGTCCATGCTTGTGATGGCGGCATTCCTCTCCATCTGTACTGCGATGGGATGCCCGGCGATCCCGGT
This sequence comes from Candidatus Mediterraneibacter merdipullorum, assembly GCA_019117125.1. GTDB lineage: Bacteria > Bacillota > Clostridia > Lachnospirales > Lachnospiraceae > Mediterraneibacter > Mediterraneibacter merdipullorum. The sequence continues at coordinate 99,961 of DXAL01000017.1, read as the reverse complement.
AGCCGGAACGACGATGGTATACGTTGTCATGACCGGACTGGGCATGAGTTCCGAACTGTGCATGATCGGCTATTCCCTTGTGCTGGCGATGAACTACCTGCCGGGTATGGCGGTCATCACGCTGAACGTCATCGGCGACGCGGCGACCAATGTCATCGTAAACTTCAAGGAAGGCGTCCTGAAGAAAGATATCTACAACAAGATGGACTGATGACAGGAAAATGAAAATATCGTATTGTGCTCAGGCGGACGGGATGCAGGAACTTCCTGCATCCCGTTCCCCGTTCAGGAGCACGGGAAATCAGAAACAGGAAAGAGAGGTACAGACATGTTAAAAGAAATCTCACTGGAAGGAAAGACAGCGCTCATCACAGGCGGGGCCACAGGCATCGGCTACGCCATTGCAGAGCAGATGTATGATGCAGGGGCGGATGTGGTCATCGCCGGGCGAAGGGCGGAGGTGCTCAAAGAGGCTGCGGACCGGCTCGGGGAGCGGTGCCGCTGGTATCCCTTCGATGTGACCAGGACCGAAGAGTATGACCGGCTGTTGGACGCCATCGAGGAGAAAGGACCGGTGGACATCCTGGTCAATAACGCGGGTATCAACATCAAGAAAGACTATTTCGACTTCACGCCGGAGGAGTTTGACCGCATCGTGGCGACCCAGGCGAAAGCGCCGTTCCTCCTCTCCCAGGCAGTGGCGGCGCGGATGAAAGAGCGGAAGAGCGGAGGCAGCATCCTCTTCATCTCCTCGCTGGCATCCATCCTCGGCATGCATGAGATACAGGCGTACACGGTGTGCAAAAGCGGGGTGAAGGGGCTGGCGCGGAGCCTTGCCCGCGACCTGGGACCCTACGGCATCCGGGTAAACAGTTTGAATCCCGGATTTGTCTACACGGACATGCTGGCAAAGACCAATGTGAAGACGCCGGAGCGGCTGAAAGAGATTGAGGAGCGCACGCCCATGCGGGGCTTTACCCAGACGAAAGACCTGGGCATGGCAGCCGCCTTCCTGGCGTCCGACGCCGCCCGGTTCATCACGGGCATCGACCTGGTGGTGGACGGGGGCATCAGCAGCTCCTTCCTGATATAGGATGAGAAACGGCATTGCAAAAAGGCATAAAAAGAGGACCTCACGGATATCCCCGTGGGGTCCTCTTTTGTAAAGACTGGCGGGAAGGTCATCCTGCGTCCTGGGCAGCGGGTGCGTCGCCGCCGCCACCGTCGCCGCTGCCGCCACCGCCACCGTCGCCGCTGCCGCCGCCGCTATCCGGAGTCGGCGGAGGAGTGGTTTCTCCGCCACCGCCACCGCCGCCGGACTGACCGCCATTGCCGTCGCCGGTCTGGCTGCTGCCACCGCCGCCGCCTTCCGAAGCAGGAGGAGCGGTCTCGCCGCCGCCTTCCGGTGCGGCCGGTTCGGTGGTCTCGGGCGTTTCCTCTGTTGTCTCATCCGGATTCTCCGCGTCTTCCTCGTCCTCTTCGTCCGTCTGCGGCCGTTCGGTCACATGTCCCGAACAGTACGTATCCGGCAGGAAATCCTTGTCAAAGTAGTCGGTCCTTGCCGGGCATCCGCTCACTGCAAGGAGCCCGGTCTTGGTACAGATGGTCTTCTGTACGACAGAAGAGGGGCGTTCAAATTCCGCGTCATCCAGCCCTTCGTGGATGCGCTGCATGATTCCTCTCCAGATGCCCAGATGCCAGGTGCCCATGTTGTCCATGGACTTGTTCTCGTCGTATCCGCCCCAGATGCCTGCGGTATAGTAGGGGGTGAATCCGCAGAACCAGCGGTCCTCGTAGTCATCGGTGGAACCGGTCTTGCCTGCGGTGTCGATCCCGTCAATCGCCACATGGGCGCTGGCAGCGGTACCGCGGCTCACTACGTCCTGCATGGCGCTTGTCAGCAGGTAAGCGGTAGAATCCTTGAACACTTCCCGGGTGTCAGGCGCGCTGTTGTCAATGAGCACGTTCCCGTCATGGTCGAGAATCTGGGTGTAAAGGATGGGCTCCGTGTATTCGCCCCGGTTCGCGATGGCTGCAAAAGCAGCGGTCAGCTCGATGTTGTACACACCGTGTGTGATGCCGCCCAGCGCCAGCGCCTGGTTCTGGTCGTCCGCCGTCAGGGTGGAGAAGCCGAAGCGTTTCACATATTCATATCCCGTGCCAATGCCGACCGTCTCGGTGAGGGTGCGTGCGGCACAGGTGTTGATGGACTGTGTGATGGCGTTTCGCACGGTGGTGGAGCCGATGTACCGGTTGGTCGAGTTGTGGACTTCCTGTCCGCTCTCGTATTTGAACGGCTCGTCGACCACGGTGGTCGCCAGGGTGATGTCGCCTTCGTTGAGACCGGGTCCGTAGGTCGAGAGAATCTTGAAACAGGAACCCGGCTGCTGGGTAGAGTCGGTCGCACGGTTCAGGGTGCGGTTGCCGCTCTTTTCCCCGCGTCCGCCCACGATTGCCTTGACCTGTCCGGTCTGCTGGTCCATGACGACGAAGGAAACCTGGGGCTGCAGGGTGATGTCGTACCGTTCGTCCACGATGTCGCCCGCCTCTGTATCGATGTTGAGCGTGGACTTGTAGGACTCGATGGCCTCTTTCGCCTCATCTTTGGAGGAGAAGACGAGTGGGTTCTTGTCATTCTGCGTCTCCCGGATGTACTGGGCAAGGTTTTCCTTGCTGTAGTTCTCGGCGGAACCGTCCGCCCGGTGGATGGTGAGGGCGTACTCCAGCCCGTACTCGGTGACGGGATAGTATTCTTCTTTTGCCACTTCCTCATCGCAGATTTTCTGGATGTCCATGTCCTGGGTGGAAGCGATGGTAAGACCGCCGCTGTAGAGCAGGTTGTATGCCTGTGTCTCCGTGTAGCCCTTCTGGTCGATGAGGTCCTCAATCACATCGTCGATGAGGGCGTCGGTGAAGTAGGAGTAGGGCGTGGTGTCTTCGGTGGCCGCTGCCGTCTGGAGGATGCGGTCGTAGACGTTGTCCGCCACAGCTTCATCGTACTGCGCCTGGTCGATGTATCCCTGGTCCAGCATGTTGTCGAGGACGATCTGGCGTCTCCGGGCATTGTTTTCCGGATAGGTCACCGGGTCGTACTCGGTCGGGTTCTGGGTGATGGCTGCGATGACCGCACATTCCGACAGCGTGAGCTCGGAAGCGTCTTTGTTAAAATACCGCGTGGAGGCGGTCTGCACGCCCAGGCATCCCTGTCCCAGGTTGATGGTGTTCATATAGGCTTCCAGTATCTCTTCCTTGCTCATCTCTTTCTCAATTTCGAGGGCGAGATACTGCTCCTGCAATTTTCGCTCAAGCCGGTCGAAGAACGTGGACTCATTGACGAAATCCGGGAACACATTGTTCTTGATGAGCTGCTGCGTCAGGGTGCTGGCTCCTTCGGAGAAATCAAAACCGTTGGAGATGCCCACAAAAGCGGCTCGTATGATGCCCTGGATATCGACGCCGTTGTGCTCGTAGAAACGCTCGTCCTCAATGGCGATAAATGCCTGCGGGAGAAATTTCGAGTTCGCCGTTATCTCATCATACGTCTTGTAGACGCGGTTGGAATCCGAGTCTTTGAGCGTCTCGATGAGATTTCCCTCCTGGTCCGTGATGTTCGTCGTGTATCCCTTGGGCAGGATATCGTCTGCGGACACGGCGGGCGTATTGTCGATAATCTTCTTCGCGAAGATGGCGGCTCCGATGACGCAGATGACTCCCAGCAGGAGTATGCAGATGACGAGAGCCTTAAAAAAGCGGACGCCTACGCGCTTTTTCTTCATCCTCTTCTTGGAAGAAATCCTCTTCTTTCTTCTGGATATATTATTTTTTCCGTAGTTCACGAATAACATCCTCCTTTTCAACTCTTATGATTATATCAAATATCATCTTTTAAATAAAGGAAAAAATAAAATCTTCATACTTTTCTAAGAATCAGTATTTTTCCGGAAAAAACGGTCGTTTTCCAGGGGCGCTTCCTGTTGTGCGCAAGCGTCCGGTCTGGTATAGTATAGTCAGTCTTACAGAAGATACAGGAGGAGACCATGGCAGAGAGTTATCAGACGTTATACCGGGTGTGCGAAGGGGAGTATACCGAGAAGAAATCCCGGTTCCTTGCAGAGCTTTATCCGGTGGAGACAGAAGAGGAGGCGTTCTTCCGGCTGGAAGCGGTAAAGAAGAAATACTGGGACGCCAGGCATCACTGCTGGGCGTACGTCATCGGCACCGGGACGCCATGCGAAAGGATGTCCGACGACGGTGAGCCTTCCGGGACTGCCGGAAAGCCCATTCTGGAGGTGCTCAAAGGGCGGGGGCTCACCAATGTGTTCGCTGTGGTGACCCGGTATTTCGGCGGCACGCTCCTTGGGACGGGAGGGCTGGTCCGCGCTTATTCCCAGGCGGTGGCGGATGCGCTTTTTGGAGGCGCTGTCATCACCCGGGTGCCGGGAGTGCGGCTTCGCATCGAGACCGATTACACAGTCCTCGGGAAGCTCCAGTATCTCACCGCCCAACGGGGGCTTTACACCGAGGATGTCATCTACACGGACAAAGTGCAGATGCAGGTCCTTGTCCCGGAGCGTGAACTTTCCGCGTTTAGAAAAGAGGTCACCGAGGGGACCAGCGGACAGGCGGTGCTGGACGATGGGGAGACGTGCTGGTTCGCGCAGACGGAAGACGGGTATGAAGTAAGAAAAAGATGACAGCACAGAAGCGAACTTTTGCTGCCGCAGCGCGGGGACAGGAAAAGAGGACGGGAACTGATGTCCCGTCCTCTTTCCGGTCATGACCCGCACAGGGCGGGGCTTATGAAAATTCCGGTTCAATCAGTCCGAAGGAGCCGTCCTTTCTCTTATATACCACATTGACTTCGTCGGTCTCCGCGTTGGAGAAGACGAAGAAGCTGTGCCCGAGCAGCTCCATCTGGAGGCATGCGTCTTCGGGATACATGGGTTTGATGCCGAATTTCTTCGTGCGCACGATGCGTATCTCGTCGTCTTCCTGGGACGCTTCCTCGGAATCGATGAATTCCTTCCGGATGCTGCCCGTGGGCGCTGCGGAAGTGGGATGTCCCTGGCTTTTTGCGACCAGCTTGTTCTTGTATTTGCGGAGCTGACGTTCGATGATCTCTTCCACAAGGTCAATGGATACATACATGTCGCTGCTGGTCTGCTCGGAGCGGATGAGGCTTCCGCGGACCGGGATGGTCACCTCGATCTTCTGTCTGCCCTTCTCCACGCTGAGCGTTACGATGATTTCTGTTTCAGGAGTGAAGTACCTTTCAAGTTTACCCAGTTTCTGTTCGATTGCATCTTTGAGTCCTGCCGTTACTTCAATGTTTTTTCCGCTGATGATAAAATTCATACTGTTCAACTCCTTTTTGGTCATATTTTACATAAACATGTGTGAAATATGTGTATGTATTATGAAAATATTATAACATGGAACAGTATGGTTGTATAGGATGAATCACCCGGAAGGGCATAATTTTTTCCTGTTTTTTCTCCGGCATTTCCTTATTCGGATTCCTCCGGGGCTTTCGGCTCTTCCTTTTTGTCAAAGGGGCTGAACAGGTATTTCCGGATGGCAAACAGGATGGCGATGGCGACCACGCCGATGAGGCTGCTCAGCGGGGAGCCGTGGTCGATGATGATCTGCCGGGCGATGGCGAAGAGCAGCACTTCAAAGACCGTGGCAGGCGTGTGCAGATACAGCATGCGGATGAGCTCCACGCCGATGATGAGGTTGAAGCAGGAGGTGAGCAGGTCGTCATAGTTCGGGTAGGTGTTCAGATCCGGCAGCTTCCCGATGGACAGGATGAGCTGGAATATCATGATAATGATGCCGCAGGCGAGCAGGACTGCGATGATGAACTCCATCACCTTTGTGATTTTTTTCAGGAAAATCTGTGCGTATTTCTCCATGGGCTGCCTCCCTTTCTTCGGATTCTTTTGATTCGTGCTGCTTTTTTGTTACGGTATTTTTCGATTACTGCTGTTTCATGGCGCTGCGTTTGCGCAGTCTGGGGTCCAGTATCTTCTTGCGGATGCGCAGGGACTCCGGCGTCACTTCCAGGAGTTCGTCCGTGTCGATGAAATCCAGCGCCTGCTCCAGGCTCAGGATGCGGGGCGGTGTGAGCCGCAGCGCTTCATCGGCGCTGGAGGAACGGGTGTTGGTCAGGTGCTTGGTCTTGCACACATTGAGCTCGATGTCCTCGGTCTTTGCGTTCTGTCCGACGACCATGCCGGCATAGACCCGTTCGCCGGGAGCTATAAACAGTGTACCACGCTCCTGGGCGCTGTACAATCCGTAAGTGACGGCTTCCCCGGTCTCAAACGCGATGAGGGAGCCCTGCTTGCGGTACTGGATGTCCCCTTTGTAGGGCGCGTATCCGTCGAAACTTGTATTGATGATGCCGTTTCCTTTCGTGTCGGTCAGGAATTCGCCCCGGTAGCCGATGAGCCCGCGGGAGGGGATGGAGAATTCCAGCCGGGTGTACCCGCCGCCGATGGAGCCCATGTTCTGGAGTTCCCCTTTGCGCTGGCCGAGCTTTTCGATGACGACGCCGGTGAACTCGTCCGGCACGTCGATGTACGCGGTCTCCATAGGCTCCAGTTTCTTTCCGTTCTCATCGGTGTGATAGAGGACTTCCGCCTTGCTCACGGCGAACTCATAGCCTTCCCGGCGCATGTTCTCGATGAGGACCGAGAGGTGCAGCTCGCCGCGCCCGGACACTTTAAAGCTGTCCGTGTTGTCCATCTCTTCCACGCGCAGGCTCACATCCGTATTGAGCTCCCGGAAGAGACGGTCCCGGAGATGGCGGGAAGTGACGTATTTTCCTTCCTGTCCGGCGAAGGGACTGTCGTTTACGATAAACTGCATGGCAATGGTGGGCTCGGATATCTTCTGGAAGGGGATGGGCGTCGGGTCTTCCGGGGAGCACAGGGTGTCTCCGATGGAAATGTCCGGGATGCCGGAGATGGCAACAATGGAGCCGATGCCCGCTTCTCTGACCTCTACCTTTTCCAGACCGTCGAACTCGTAGAGCCGGCTGATCTTTACTTTCTTCTGCTTGTCCGGCTCGTGGTGGTTCACAAGGACCATCTCCTGGTTGACGGAGATGGTGCCGTTGTCTACCTTTCCGATGCCGATGCGCCCCACGTATTCGTTGTAGTCGATGGTGCTGATGAGCGCCTGGGCAGGGGCTTCCGGGTCGCCTTCCGGAGCCGGGATGTAGTCCAGTATCGTCTCAAAGAGGGGCTTCATGTCCACTTCCTCGTCTGTCAGGTCGAGGACTGCCACGCCGTTCTTTGCGGACGCGTAGACAAAGGGGCACTCCAGCTGGTCGTCGGACGCACCCAGGTCGATGAAGAGTTCCAGCACTTCGTCGATGACTTCCTCGGGGCGCGCTTCCGGACGGTCGATCTTGTTGATGCAGACGATGACCGGAAGGCTTAAGTCCAGGGCTTTCCGGAGGACGAATTTTGTCTGGGGCATGGCGCCCTCAAATGCGTCCACCACCAGGATGACGCCGTTGACCATCTTGAGCACGCGCTCCACTTCGCCGCCGAAGTCCGCGTGCCCCGGGGTGTCAATGATATTAATCTTCACGCCGTTGTAGTGCACGGCGGTGTTTTTGGAGAGGATGGTGATGCCTCTTTCCCGTTCAATGTCGTTGGAATCCATGACGCGTTCCGCCACTTCCTGGTTCTCGCGGAATACGCCGCTCTGTTTTAAGAGCTCGTCGACAAGGGTGGTCTTCCCGTGGTCGACATGAGCGATGATGGCAATGTTTCTTACATCTTCACGTTTTATCTTCATATGGTTCGCACTCTTTCTTTCCTTATTTACATGATTTCTGCAACTTTTTTATTTTATCACAAAATCTGCAATTTACAACATGCAATCCGGAGAAATCTGTCGAACGGTTTTCCTGTACCCGGAGTTCTAAAGGGCGGTATCCTTTCATAGATTTAGTATTGACTCAAAAATACCAGGAAGAGGAAGGGAGAACTACAGATTATGTCAGATAAGATTATTGAGAACAATCAGGTAACAGTCATAGGAACCGTGGTGTCCGGTTTTACATACAGCCACGAAGTGTTCGGGGAGGGGTTCTATATGATGGACCTCCTCGTGCGGAGACTGAGCAGTTCAAATGACAGGATTCCGGTGATGGTGTCGGAGCGCCTGCTCGATGTCCGGGAGGACTATACGGGGCGGTGCATCATGGTGACCGGGCAGTTCCGCTCCTACAACCGCCATGAGGAGCAGAAGAACAGGCTGGTCCTGTCCGTGTTTGCCCGGGAGATTGAGTTTGTGGAGGAGGAGCCGGACGGGGCGAGGACCAATCATATCCTGCTGGAAGGCTATATGTGCAAGCGCCCGGTGTACCGCAAGACCCCGCTCGGAAGAGAGATTGCGGACCTTCTGCTGGCGGTGAACCGGCCGTACGGCAAGTCGGATTACATCCCCTGTATCTGCTGGGGCAGGAACGCCAGGTATGCGTCCGGATTTGAAGTCGGGGAACATGTCCGGATACTGGGGCGCATCCAGAGCAGGGAATATGTAAAGAAACTGTCAGAGACCGAGACTGAGACGCGGACGGCATACGAAGTGTCGGTGAGCAAGCTGGAGTGCATCGGGGAGTGAGCGCCGCTTCTTTGCTCATGATCTGGCGCTCAACTCATCTGCCTGCCAGTCGCCGGATTTTTATGCAAGCATAAATCCGTCTCCTGTCAACAGATGGCTGAACTGGTTTGTTAAAAGGATATCATATATTGAGGTTGTGTCTCAGATATGGTATCCTTTTTATATGCGGCAATCTGTTTTTTTGGAAGATTTTGCTGACGATATTCAGGATAGATTAGGATACAGGAGGGAGAACATGGTCAGGTTTATCTTACATGGATGCAACGGGAAAATGGGACGGATGATCACGGAAATCGTCCGGGGAGATGAGAACGCGGTCATCGCAGCAGGGGTGGACGCCTATACGGCAGTGCCAAACGATTATCCGGTATTTGACTCCATCACAAGCTGTGATGCGGAGGCGGACGTGGTGGTGGATTTCTCCACGGCGGCAGCCGTCGACGACCTCATGGACTACTGTGTGGAGAAGGGACTCCCGGTAGTTCTTTGTACGACAGGGCTCAGCGAAGACCAGCTTGAAAAGGTGGAGGAGGCATCCCGGAAGATTGCCGTACTCCGGTCGGCGAACATGTCCCTTGGCATCAACCTGCTTTTAAAACTCATCAAAGATGCGGCGAAAGTGCTGGCGGGCGCCGGGTATGACATGGAGATCGTGGAACGCCACCACAACCAGAAGCTGGACGCTCCCAGCGGGACCGCCCTCGCCCTGGCGGATTCCATCAATGAGGCGATGGACGGGGCGTACCACTACGTGTATGACCGAAGCCAGGTGCGCCGGAAGAGGGATCCGATGGAGATTGGCATCTCGGCTGTGCGCGGCGGAACCATTGTCGGGAACCATGAAGTCATCTTCGCCGGACCGGACGAGGTCATCGAGTTCACGCACACCGCATATTCCAGGAGCGTGTTCGCCAAAGGCGCGGTGGAGGCCGGCAAGTATCTGGCAGGGAAGAGCGCGGGGATGTACGATATGGGAGACGTAGTCGGGCTGTAGGCAAAGGCGCCTGCAGAAAAGTCTGGGAGGAAGATTATGAAAAATCTGGAAACAAGGTATCTCGAGCGGCTGTCGGATCTGTATCCGACCATAGCGTCCGCGTCGACGGAAATCATCAACCTGCAGTCTATCCTGAACCTGCCGAAAGGGACGGAACATTTCCTGACGGATGTGCACGGGGAGTACGAGGCATTTTCCCATGTGCTGAAAAACGGTTCCGGTTCGGTCAGGCGCAAGATAGACGATGTATACGGCAATACGATGAGCATCCGGGACAAGAAATCGCTGGCGACGCTCATCTACTATCCGAAGCAGCGGATGGACATGATAAAGAAGACCGAGCCGAACATGGACGACTGGTACCGCGTCCACCTGTATCTCCTGATCGAGGTGAGCAAGCGGGCGGCGAGCAAATATACCAGGTCCAAAGTGCGCAAGGCGCTGCCGAAGGATTTCGCCTATGTGATTGAAGAACTCATCACGGAGAAGGCGGAAGTCAGCGACAAGGAATCCTACTATAATGAAATCATATCCACCATCATCCGGATCGGGAGGGCGGAGGACTTCATCGTCGCCATCTCCGAACTCATCCAGCGGCTCGTGGTGGACCATCTCCACATCGTGGGGGATATCTACGACCGGGGACCGGGTCCCCACATTATCATGGACAAGCTGATGACCTATCACTCCCTGGACATCCAGTGGGGCAATCACGATGTGCTCTGGATGGGCGCAGCGGCAGGGCAGAGGGGCTGCATCGCAAATGTGATACGCATCTGCGCCCGCTACGGCAATCTGGACATCCTGGAGGAAGGGTACGGCATCAATCTCCTTCCCCTGGCGACCTTCGCGCTGAAGGTGTACCGGGACGATCCCTGCGCCTGCTTTAAGCTCAAGGCGCCGGAGCGGCCGGATTCCGAGGAAATGCAGATGAACCTGCGCATCCACAAGGCGATATCCATCCTCCAGTTCAAGGTGGAGGGGCAGATCATCGCGAGGCAGAAATCCTTCCACCTGGAAGACCGGGCGCTGCTGCACCGCATTGACTTTGAGAAGGGGACCATCGTGCTGGACGGAAAAGAATACCGGCTTCTGGATACGAATTTCCCGACCGTGGACCCGAAGGACCCCTATGCACTCACCGCCGAGGAGGAAGAAATCATGGAACGCCTGGAAAAAGCGTTCCTCGGCTGTGAGAAACTCCAGGCACACATGCGCTTCCTGCTGGCAAAGGGCGGGCTGTACAAAGTCTACAACGGCAACCTGCTCTATCACGGCTGCGTGCCCCTCTCGGAGGACGGAAGCCTCAAGAAGACGGAAGTCTACGGAAAGAAATACCACGGCAGGAAGCTGTACGACACACTGGATTCCTATGTGAGGAAAGGCTTCTTCGCACTGGATGAGAAAGAGCGGGAGGACGGGAAGGATATCATGTGGTATATCTGGCTCCATCCGGATTCCCCGCTGTTCGGGAAAAACAAGATGGCGACTTTTGAGCGGTATTTCATTGCGGAGAAAGAGACCCACACGGAACAGAAGAATCCTTATTATTCCTACATAGAAAATGAGGATGTCATCGATGCGATTATGAAGGAGTTCGGGCTGGACCCGTCCTGCAGCCATATCGTAAACGGTCATGTGCCGGTCAAGCGCAAAGACGGCGAGAGCCCCATCAAATGCGGCGGCAAGGTCATGGTCATCGACGGAGGGTTTTCCAAGGCTTACCAGAAGCAGACAGGCATTGCGGGATACACGCTCATCTACAATTCATACGGACTCCTCCTCGTTGCCCACGAGCCTTTTGAATCTACGGAGGAAGCCATTGAAAACGAGATCGACATCCACTCGGAGATTACCGTCGTCCAGCGGGCGCACGACCGCATCCTCGTGGGGGATACGGACAACGGCACAGAGCTCAAAGAGCAGATCAGCGACCTGGAACAGCTCCTGAGCGCATACAGGAACGGCGAGATTATCGAGAAATTATAGAAAAGGTGCAGTTGGACATGGAAAAAAGACAGCAGGAACAGACAGAAGAAATGTCAGGACCTCTTCAGATTTATCTGAATGAGATCGGTCAGATTCCCCTCCTGAGCGAGGAGGAGGAACGGCGCCTGGGTGAGAAGAGCGCCGCCGGGGACGAAGAGGCGAGACGCAGGCTTTCCGAAGCGAACCTGCGGCTGGTGGTATCCCTTGCGAAGCATTTCACAGGGCGGGGCGTTCCCCTGATGGACCTGATACAGGAGGGCAATATGGGGCTGATGCACGCGGCGCAGAAGTACGACCACACGAAAGAGAACCGCTTTTCCACCTATGCGGCGTGGTGGATCAAAGAGGCGATGCAGAGGGCTATTGACCAGCAGTCCCGCGAGATACGCGTCCCGGTGCACGTGGCGGAAAACATGAAGCGGGTGCAGAAAGCCGCAAGAGAACTGCAGCAGACCCTCGGGCGGGACGCCACACCGGCGGAGATCGCGGAGAAGCTCAAAGATAAGACGGAAGAGGAAGTCAGGGATATCATCCACTACCTTCAGAGCCCGGTCTCCCTGGAGACTCCCGTCGGCGAGGACGGAGAGGACAGCCTCGGGGACATGGTGGAGGACCGCTCCGGGACGACGCCGGAGGAAGCCATGACCCAGCTCGTGGAGCGGGAAGAAGTGCAGGAGCTTTTAGAGCAGCTTGGCGACAGAGAGCGGGAAGTCATCCGGCTCCGGTACGGACTGGACGGCACAAAAGCGCACACGCTGGAGGAAATCGGCGCGAAGCTCGGCGTGACCCGGGAACGGGTGCGCCAGATCGAGGCGAGGGCGATGGAGAAGCTGCGAAAGAGCGCGGAATAGAAAATCCCGGCAAAAAATAAAAAAATGAGCCTCCCGGTGCATAAATCAGGAAAATGTGCAGATAGTAGAAGTGCGACAATATTTATGGAAAGGGAGAGGCTATCATGAAAAGAATGAAAAAACTCCTGGTGCTCCTGACCTGCGCCTTTGTCCTGACCGGGACAGCGGCATGCGCAGGCCGCGACGACGCAGACAATGGTGCGGACCAGTCTGTGCAGGACGGAAAGCAGGACGGACATGAGGATGGAAAAGGAGACGGACTGCTCGACGACGCGGTGAACGATGTGACAGACGGTGTGGAAGACGTGACCGACGACATTGCGGACGGCGTGGAAGATGTGACGGACGACGCGGCAGAAGGCGTAGACCATGCCGCCGACGAGCTGACAGAGGAGGACGGACCGCAGAAAGACGCGGACAGAGATACAGAGAAAGACAAAGACAACAAAACAGACGGCGACAGAGACAAAGACAGAGAGAAAGACAAAGACGGAAACAGGGAGTGACGCGCATGCGCGTATGGGGAGAGACCCGGATACTGCCGCAGGGAGAGGAACCGCCTCTTCCTGCGGCAGCTCCCGTGACCGGGAAGAACGGCGTCTGCAGGAAAGAGGGATCAGATGAGATTCAGACCATGCATCGACATACATAACGGAAAAGTAAAACAGATCGTAGGCGGAAGCCTGAAGGATGAAGGCGACCAGGCGGAGACGAATTTCGCGTCCGGACTGGACGCTTCTTATTATGCCGGGCTCTATCGGAAGGACGGTCTGAGCGGGGGACACGTCATCCTCCTGAACCCGGAGAGTTCGCCCTGGTATGAGGCGACCAGGGCGCAGGCAATGCGGGCGCTGGAAGCATATCCGAAAGGCATGCAGGCGGGGGGCGGCGTCACGGCGGAGAACGCGGAGGCGTTTCTGGACGCCGGGGCGAGCCATGTCATTGTCACGTCCTATGTCTTTGCCGGGGGGACGTTCCGCAGAGACGCGCTGAAGGACCTGGTCCGCGCCGTCGGCAGGGAGCAGATCGTCCTGGACTTGAGCTGCCGGAAGACGCCGGGCGGATACTGTATCGTGACGGACCGGTGGCAGAAATATACGGACATGTATCTGACCGGAGAAGTCCTGGAAGAGCTCTCCGAAAGCTGTGACGAATTCCTGGTCCACGGCGTGGACGCAGAGGGCAGGCGCGCCGGGATGGAGGAGGAGCTTGTCCGGATGCTGGCAGGATGGGGAAAGCGCCCGGTCACCTACGCGGGCGGCATCGGTTCCCGGGAGGACCTGGAACGGTTCCGGCAGGTCAGCGGCGGCAGGCTGGACTTTACTGTCGGGAGCGCGCTGGACTTGTTCGGAGGGACGCTCCCCTACGACCAGGTGCGCCGGTTTTCTTCCGGAAGTGCGGTTTGACGAATGGCGCGTGCGAAACAGTGATGCATTTTTGCTTTTGGCATTTTTGCTTTTTGTTAACGATTTATGAAGTTGTTGAATTAGCCATAACTTAGTGATAGAATGGAAAACGTAAGTGTACCGGGGCTGTGCGCCGGTGCCACATCATGGATAAGGAGTTAGTTGTAAAGTATGGGTATTATAGAAAAGATTTTCGGCACCCACAGCGAAAATGAGCTGAAGCGCATCTATCCGTTAGTCGACCGGATCGAGGCTCTGGAACCTGAGATGAAAAGCCTCTCTGACGAGGAGCTTAAGGGGAAGACCAGGGAATTCAAAGAGCGCCTCAGCGAGGGAGAGACTCTGGATGACCTCCTCCCGGAAGCATACGCTGTCGTAAGAGAAGCAGCGTACAGGGCGCTGGGGATGAGACACTACAGAGTGCAGTTGATCGGCGGAATCATCCTTCACCAGGGACGCATCGCGGAGATGAAGACCGGCGAGGGAAAGACGCTCGTCTCCACACTTCCCGCCTATCTGAACGCACTGGAAGGAAAAGGCGTGAACATCGTCACGGTCAATGATTATCTGGCAAAGCGTGACGCCGAGTGGATGGGGAAGGTACATGAGTTCCTCGGGCTCACGGTGGGCGTTGTCTTAAACGGGATGGACAATAAGGAACGCCGGGCGGCTTACGGCTGCGACATCACCTATGTGACGAACAACGAGCTGGGCTTCGACTACCTGCGTGACAACATGGTCATCTATAAGGAGCAGCTCGTACAGAGGGGGCTTCATTTCGCCATCATCGACGAGGTGGACTCCGTGCTCATCGACGAGGCGCGTACGCCGCTCATCATTTCCGGACAGAGTGGGAAATCCACGAAGCTCTACGAGGCGTGCGACATCCTGGCGCGCCAGCTGCAGCGGGGCGAGGCGAGCGGCGAGTTCTCCAAGATAAACGCCATCATGGGCGAGGAGATTGAGGAGACCGGCGATTTCATCGTCAACGAGAAGGAGAAGACGGTCAACCTCACCGAGGACGGCGTGCAAAAGGTGGAGAAGTTCTTCCACATCGACAATCTTGCCGACCCGGAGAACCTGGAAATCCAGCACAATATCATCCTAGCGCTGCGCGCCCACAACCTGATGTTCAAAGACCAGGACTACGTGGTGACCCAGGACGGCGAAGTCATGATCGTGGATGAGTTCACGGGACGCATCATGCCGGGACGCCGCTATTCGGACGGCCTCCATCAGGCGATCGAGGCGAAGGAGCATGTGAAGGTGCGCCGGGAGAGCAAGACGCTGGCGACCATCACCTTCCAGAACCTGTTCAATAAATTCGAGAAGAAGAGCGGAATGACCGGTACCGCCCTCACAGAGGAAAAGGAGTTCCGCGACATCTACGGGATGGACGTCATCGAGATACCGACCAATGTCCCGGTCCAGAGGGTGGACCTGGAAGACGCGGTCTACAAGACAAAGCGGGAAAAATACAAGGCGGTCGTGGAAGAGGTGAAGCGGGCGCACGCCAAGGGGCAGCCGGTCCTGGTGGGCACCATCACCATCGAGGTGTCCGAGCTTTTGAGCGGCATGCTGAAAAAAGAGGGCATCCGGCACAACGTGCTGAATGCCAAGTACCATGAGCAGGAAGCGGAGATCGTGGCGGACGCGGGTATCCACGGCGCTGTGACCATCGCCACCAACATGGCGGGCCGTGGTACGGACATCAAGCTGGACGACGAGTCCCGCGCCGCTGGCGGACTGAAGATTATCGGTACCGAGCGGCATGAGTCCCGCCGCATCGACAACCAGCTCCGCGGGCGGAGCGGACGCCAGGGCGACCCGGGAGAGTCCAGGTTCTACATTTCCCTTGAGGATGACCTGCTCCGGCTGTTCGGCTCTGACCGGCTGATGGGCGTGTTCAATGCGCTGGGCGTACAGGAAGGAGAGCAGATCGAACACCGGATGCTCTCGAACGCCATCGAGACCGCCCAGAAGAAGCTGGAAATCAACAACTTCGGCATCCGCAAGAACCTGCTGGAGTACGACCAGGTCATGAACGAGCAGAGAGAGATCATCTACGGCGAGAGGCGCCGGGTGCTGGACGGCGAGAGCATGCGGGATACGATCTACAGCATGATTACCGAGTACGTGGAAAATATCACGGACCGTTTCGCATCGCCGGAGGCGGATGCGGAAGACTGGGATATCAGGGGACTGGATGTGAACCTCCACAACGTGATGCCCCAGATGGAGCTTCCCACATCGGAAGAATGCAGGGACATGCGCCAGAAGGAGCTCAAGCATCTTTTGAAAGAGCGTGCGGTCAAGGCGTATGAGGCGAAGGAAGCGGAATTCCCGGAGGCGGAACAGATTCGTGAGATCGAGCGCGTGGTGCTCCTGAAAGTCATCGACGCAAGGTGGATGGACCACATCGACGATATGGACCAGCTCCGCCAGGGAATCGGACTGCAGGCATACGGTCAGAGAGACCCCCTTGTGGAGTACAAGATGACCGGCTACAATATGTTCGGTGAGATGACCAACATGATCGCGGAGACGACGATACGCACCCTGTTCAACATCCGTGTGGAGCAGAAAGTCGAGCGCGAGGAAGTGGCGAAGGTCACGGGCACGAACAAGGATGATTCTTCCGTGCGCGCGCCGAAGAAGCGGGTGGAGAAGAAGGTCTACCCGAACGACCCGTGCCCCTGCGGCAGCGGAAAGAAATACAAGCAGTGCTGCGGCAGGAAGCTGGCAGGCTGACGGGACCGGAAACCGGACCCGGATTTCCGGATGCATGAGAAAGCAGACAAATATAAATAAGATAGATTTTAAGAAAGAGGTGAATAAGGTGGTTTTATTAGATGAATTAAAGTCCAGACTCCTGGCATACGAAGAACCGCTGAAAGATTTGAGGGATTCACTTTGACATCGCTTCAAAGAAACTTCGGATAGAGGAACTGCAGAAGAGGCTGGAGGAACCGGGCTTCTGGGATGACCCGGAGAGTTCCCAGCATGTGATGAAAGAGCTCCGGGGGCTCGAGGACTCGGTAAAGGAGATCGAGACGCTCTGCTCGGACCACGAGGATATGAAGCTCCTTGTCGAGATGAGCGAGGAAGAGCCGGACGAGGGTACTGTCCAAGAGATACAGGAAGAGCTGGAGGCGTTCGAGCAGAAGTTCGAGGAACTGCGCATCAGCACGCTCCTGACAGGACCTTATGACAGGGACGACGCCATTGTGACGCTCCATGCGGGCGCCGGCGGCACAGAGTCCTGCGACTGGGCGGGCATGCTCTACCGCATGTATACGCGGTGGGCGGAGAAGAAAGGCTACGCGGTGGAGGAACTGGATTTCCTCGAAGGCGACGTGGCAGGCATCAAAGGCGTGACCTTTGAGGTGAAGGGAGAGAACGCATACGGGTACCTGCGCTCGGAGAAGGGCGTCCACAGGCTCGTGCGCATCTCGCCGTTCAACGCGGCGGGAAAGAGGCAGACGTCTTTCGCCTCCTGTGATGTCATCCCGGATATCAAGGAGGACATCGACATCGAAATCAACGATGACGACCTGAAGATTGACACGTACCGCTCCAGCGGGGCGGGCGGCCAGCATATCAACAAGACATCCTCGGCAGTGCGCATCACCCATCTGCCGACGGGCATTGTAGTCCAGTGCCAGAATGAACGGTCCCAGCACATGAACAAGGACAAGGCGATGCAGATGCTCCGCTCGAAGCTGTATCTGATGAAGCAGCAGGAGCAGGCGGAGAAGATGTCGGATATCCGCGGGGAAGTCCGGGATATCAATTTCGGCAGCCAGATACGCTCCTATGTGATGCAGCCCTACACGCTGGTGAAAGACCACAGGACCAACACGGAAGTGAGCAATGTGGGCGGCGTCATGGACGGCAATATCGACCCGTTCATCAACGCGTATCTGAGCGCGGAGACAGAACCGGTGAAAAAAGAGGAAGCGTAAGTCCGGCATGCCGGGAGGAACGCAGGAACAGGAAGTACAGGAAAAGGAGAAAATGATGGTAAATATAGCGGTAATGGGATACGGGACAGTCGGTTCCGGAGTCGTGGAAGTAATCGGTACAAACGGTGACGTCATCAATCAGCGGGCAGCGGAAGAAATCAATATCAAATACGTGCTCGACCTGCGGGATTTTCCCGGGGACCCGATACAGGAAAAGATCATCCATGATGTGGATATCATCATCAACGACCCGGAAATCCGCATCGTTGTGGAAGTCATGGGAGGCATTGAGCCGGCATATACTTTTGTGAAGCGCTGCCTGGAGGCGGGCAAGAGCGTCGTCACATCCAACAAGGCGCTCGTCGCAAAGCACGGGGCAGAACTTCTGTCCATCGCCCGCGACAGAAATCTGAACTTCCTGTTTGAAGCGAGCGTGGGCGGGGGCATCCCCATCATACGCGCCCTCAACTCTTCCCTGACGGCAGACCGCATCGAGGTCATCACAGGGATATTAAACGGGACGACCAACTACATGCTCAGCAAGATGTTCTATGAGGGAGCGGACTACGACGAGGTCCTGAAGGAAGCCCAGGACAACGGATACGCGGAGCGCAATCCGGAGGCGGACGTAGAGGGATATGATGCGTGCCGCAAGATTGCCATCCTCTCTTCGCTCATTTCAGGGCAGCAGGTGGATTATGAGGACATCCACACAGAGGGCATCACAAAGATTACGAGCAGGGACATGCTCTACGCGAAGAAGCTGGGCATGACCATCAAGCTCATCGCATCCAGCAAGCGGCACGGCGGGCATCTCCACGCCATCGTGGCGCCCATGCTCCTCTCCAAAGAGCATCCGCTCTACAGTGTGGATGATGTGTTCAACGCCGTATTCGTGCACGGGAACATGCTGGGAGATGCCATGTTCTACGGAAGCGGCGCGGGCAAGCTCCCGACAGCCAGCGCGGTGGTCGCGGACGTGGTGGATGAGGCGAAGCACCTCCATCGGAATATCATGACGATGTGGAAAAATGAGAAACTGGAACTCCTTCCCATCGAGGATACGGAGAAACGCTTCTTCGTGCGCATCAGCGGCAATGCAGAGGCGCGCTTCAAGGAGGCGGAGACCGTGTTCGGACCATCTGAACTTGTCACGGCAGGTCTGGACGATGAGTTCGGTCTGGTGACCGGCGTGATGACAGAGCGGGAATATACGGAAAAAGCGGCAAAACTTGACGGCATCCTGCATATGATCCGCATTGAGGAATAGACGGACACCAGGGAACAGGACTTTTGGGAAGGACAGTTAAAGCGATGAAATATATAGTAATCCTGTGCGACGGGATGGCGGACGAGCCGCTTTCCGACCTCGGGGACCGGACGCCTCTGGAGGCGGCGCACACGCCGGCGATGGACGCCCTTGCGGCAGTGTCGGAGCTGGGCATGGTGCGCACCGTGCCGGCGGGCATGGCGCCCGGGAGCGATACGGCGAACCTGTCAGTGCTCGGATATGACCCGGAAAAGTATTATTCCGGCAGGTCTCCGCTGGAGGCGCTGAGCATCGGAGCAGAGCTGGGAGAGAACGATGTCTCGTTCCGGTGCAACCTTGTGACGCTCTCAGAAGAAGAGGGAGAGTATGAGGACCGCACCATCCTGGACCACAGCGCAGGCGAGATCAGTACGGAGGAAGCCGCAGAACTCATCCGCGCACTCCGGGAAGCGTTCCGGGAAGAAGAACCAAAGGAGCGTCCCTGCTATGCAGAAGGATATGATTTTTATGTGGGAACGAGCTACCGCCATCTCCTGATCTGGCGCGGCGGACAGACGGTGGAACTGACAGCGCCCCACGACATCCTGACAAAGCGCATTGGGGAATATCTCCCCGGGGATGCGGTGCTCCGGGATATGATGGTCAAAAGCTACGATGTCTTAAAAGACCATCCGGTCAATGTACAGCGGCGCGCGAAGGGAAAACACCCGGCGAATTCCGCCTGGTTCTGGGGAGCGGGCACCAGACCTGCCCTCGCATCATTCCGGGAAAAGACCGGTGTATCCGGCGCCATGATATCGGCGGTGGACCTGCTCAAGGGCATCGCGGCAGGCGCGGGGATGCACAACATCTCTGTGGAAGGCGCCAACGGCGGACTGCATACGAATTACCGGGGGAAAGGCGAGGCGGCGGTCCGCGCGCTGACAGAGGACGGATATGATTTCGTCTATGTCCATATCGAGGCTCCGGATGAGATGGGACATCAGGGAAGCGCCCGGGATAAGATGACGGCAATCGAATCCATTGACAGCCAGATCATCGGTCCGGTCTGTGATGCGCTCCGGGCAAAGGGGACGGATTTCCGCATGCTCGTGCTGCCGGACCATCCCACGCCGGTGCGCGTGCGGACCCATACGGCGGAACCGGTGCCGTATCTGCTCTATGACAGCAGGAAAGAGGCGGCAGGACGTCCGGTCTACAGCGAGAGGACCGGAGCCGAGACCGGCATCTTCCAGGAAGAAGGATGGCGGCTCATCGACCGGCTGCTGGAAAGAGACCGGCAGAGCAAGGCGGAGAAAGACAGATAAAAAGGAATCTGCAGTTTTTACAGCGTGACATGCTGCGGACATGCACTGGTCCGGGTATGCCGCGCTGTATTTTTGCACGATTTGCCGGTCCGGACAGAAAGGGCGGGCATCCGGCTTGCGCTCTGCCCGGAAAAAGGATAGGATAGGGACAGAGGGACAAAAACCAGAAAAAGGAGAAGATGACATGATACGCAGACTGACAGAAAAGGACAGAGACATTTATCTTGAGATGGCGGAGGAATTCTATCACTCGGACGCCGTGCTTCATCCGGTGCCCAGGTCTTATATGGAAGCAACGGTGGACGAGGCGCTTGCAAGCGACCGGTATACGAAGATATATCTCATCGAATCAGAGGGCGTCTGCGCCGGGTACGGCGTGACTGCGAGGACTTTTTCCCAGGAAGTGGGAGGATTCGTGACCTGGATTGAGGAACTGTACATCCGGGAAGCCTTCCGCTCCAAAGGGCTTGGCAGAGAGTTTTTCTCCTATATCGAGGAGGACGGAAAAGGGGATACGGCAAGGCTGCGGCTTGAGGTGGAAGCGGATAATACCCGTGCGGTTGCGCTGTATGAAAGGCTTGGATTCCATGTGCTCGAGTATGTGCAGATGGTGAAAGACCGTTGAATACGTGTATACAATCCCGTGATTTTTCTTTGAATCCGCCATTGCATGTTTCTGTACAACAATGTTATAATTCAAAGTAGCGTACTTTGCCATTTGGGCGGAAGAAGAATTTTGAGTAGGTGACTGATTTGAAGAATAAGATCAAGCGTTTTGCAAAAGGCGATTTCCATATCCCCCAGCCGGAGATTATTTTTCCGGAGACGCGCATCATCATGCGCGTGGGCGAGGGGGAAAAATACCGGGGGAGTTTCTCTCTCCAGAACCAGGGAGAGGGCACCATCCGCGGGCTTGTATATTCCTCATCTTACCGTGTGCACTGCGAGGAACAGGGCTTTGACGCCAACCCGGTCAATATTTACTACACGTACGACGGGACCGGTCTCGTGCCCGGGCATGTGGAGCATGGGAAGTTTACCATCGTCTGCAACGGCGGGGAATTTGACATCGCGTTTACGGCCATCATTGAGAAGCCTTTTGTCATGACGAGCTACGGCAAGGTCCAGAGCCTGGAAGATTTCAAGAAGCTGTCTTTCCGGGATGCGGCTGAGGCTGTGAAACTGTTCCGCTCGCGAGACTTTTATGAGATATTGAAATATGAGGATAAGAGGATACAGGCGCTCTATGACAATATGCGGCGGTGGGAGCTGGACCAGCAGGCGCTGGAGGAGTTCCTGGTCGGCTGCAAGCAGAAGGAGAAGATATTCCTGACCCTCGAGGAGGAGAGCAGGGCATTCATCTCCCTGACGGAGCCGCGCAAGGAGACCTTTGCCATCCGGAAGAACACGTGGGGTTATCTGGAAGTGGACGTCCGGACGGAAGGGGACTTCCTGTCCGTGGACCACATGCGCATCACCACGGAAGAGTTCATCGGGAATTCCTACCGGCTGGAATATTTCCTCGATACGGAGAAGCTCCACAAAGGGAGCAATTTCGGCAGGGTGATACTGGAGTCGCCCTATGAGACGCTCACCTATGAGATTATCGTGGAAAAAGACGTGGACCGGGACGAGGACCGCAGGGCAAATGACCGGGAGTTCGCAGGCATCGTCCGGAACTACCTCAAGTGCGAGAGCGGCGCCATGTCCCTGGACGAGTGGGTGGACGAAGCCATCCGCAGGATCCGTCATCTCCAGGAGATGGACGGCAGCAATGAGTTCTATCTTCTGGCGCACGCACATATCTGCCTCATCGGCAGGCGGATGGACGAGGCGAAATGGCTGCTGGAGTCCTACAATTACAACCGATTTGCCATCGGCAAGGACGTGGAGATGAGCGCTTATTATCTCTATCTCACCACGCTTTTGTCCAATGACACCATCGGGCAGCGCAAGGTGGCGGAGGAACTGTCCCGCTCCTTCATGAAGCATCCGGACAGCTGGAAGATTCTGTGCATGCTCGTGGAGGTGGATTCGGAGTACAAGATATACAGCGAGCGGCTGCGCGTCCTGGAAGAGCAGTTCTATGAGGACAAGTCCCGCAGCATCTGGTTCTATTTCCAGGCGTTCAGGTGTTTCCGGGATAAGAGCTCTTCCCTGAAAAAGCTGGGCACGTTTGAAGTGCGGGTGCTCCTGTTCGCAGTGAAATATAAACTGATGACGCGGGAGCTGGCGCTCTATACCGCCAATCTCGCAAGTCAGATGAAAACATTCGACCCCCATCTCTACGATGTCCTTGTCCGGGCATGGGAGATGTACCAGGAGTCCATGATACTGACGGCAATCTGCACCCTCCTCATCAAGGGAAACTGCATGGACAGCCGGTATTTCCCGTGGTTTGAAAAGGCGGTGGAGCGGGAGCTTAAGATTGCCCAGCTCTACGAGTACTATATGGCGTCCGTGTTGCCGGAGAAGTTCCACAAGGCGCTCCCGCGGTCGGTCTATCTCTACTTTATGCACGGGAACAGCCTGGATTACCACAAGTGTGCATTCCTGTATGCAAACCTTATCACGTACGAGGACGAGTCCAGTGAGATCTACGCCCACTACCGGGATGAGATGGAGGCCTTTGCATGGAACCAGCTGGACCGGCGCAATGTGGACGAGCAGCTGCGCGTCATTTACAAGCGGTTCGTGGTGGAGTCCGCCATGAACCCGGACCGGGTGAAAGCCCTCTACGATGTGTGCCATGCCTACTGGATTACGACGAAGGTCCCGAACATGAAGTATGTCCACGTGATTGCGGAGGACGGGACGGTCACGGAGAAAGCGCCCTACACGGAGAACGGGGCGCGGGTCTTCCTGTATGCGAAGACGGACCGCATCGTCTGGGAATCGAAGGACGGAAGGCACTACACCGATTCCATCGCGTACGAGAGCAGGCGGCTGTTTTATGAGCTGCGCTACATGGATATGTGCAGGCGGTTCATCAACGGTCTGAGGCGGAACCGGGAGGAAGAGCAGGCAGAGGAGCTCACACTGGAGACGGTGCGGAAAAACGGCGTCGAGAACTACAGTGAGATGGAGCTCTTCGGGCTGTGCAGCAGGACCATCCGGGAGAACAACTATGAGAATGACGATTTCCTCACCTATGTCTGCTTTGAGCTTTTCCGGAAACAGCAGTATGACAAGGTCATCCTGACGTATCTCGCCAATTATTACTGCGGGGCAACGTCCGATATGAAGCTCCTCTGGCGCGAGGCAAAAGACTATGAAGTACATACGCACAAACTGGCGGAGCGCATTCTGACCCAGATGCTCTTCTCGGAAGAACTCTTCCAGGAAGCGCCCATTTTCGAGCAGTATTACGCGGAGGGAGCATATTTCCGCCTGCAGCAGGCATATCTCACCTACGTGTCCAGAGAATACGTGGTGGAGGAGCGCAAGCTCGGGCGCAGCGTGATAGACATCATCTGCCGGGAGTACGAAAAAGGCGAGGAGACGGCGGATATCTGCAAGATTGCGGTGCTGAAGTACTACGCCGGAAGAGAGTACAACTCCCAGACGCGAAAGACGCTGAAGAAGTTCCTCCAGGAGCTGTGCGGCAGGCAGATGTATTTCCCGTTCTTCCTTTCCTATGAGAAAGAATGGCTGATCGAGCTGCAGCTCTGGGACAAGACGCTCATCGAGTATAAAGGACAGAAGGGAAGCCGCGTCATGCTCTATTATCAGCTCCAGAAAGGCGGCAGCGAGCACGCGGATTATTCCACAGAGGTCCTGACACCCATGTACGACAATATCTATGTGAAGAAATTCGTCCTGTTCGCAAATGAAAAGCTGAAATATTATTTCAAAGAGACGATCGACGGAAATTCCTACCGCAGCGACAAAGAGACGTGCGTGCGTGAGTCGCATCCGGGCGAGCAGGGAAGATACGGACGGCTCAATGATATCCTGACCGAGGAGGACGCAAAGGAGCGGAAGAAGAAAATGCAGGAGTACGCTCTGGAAAACGCGGTCGCTTCTCATATGTTCGTACAAGAATAGGAGGTTGCCTTTTACATGAGACAGGGCAGTATCATCGGATACGAGATAAACGAAAAAACATGCCAGATCAGTTTTTACAACGACGAGGCTCTGGAGCCGGACACCCTGGAGGCGGATGCGGACAATTACCAGATTCCCCTCATCATCGGGAAGCTGCGTGATACCTGGGCGTACGGCAGGGAGGCGAGACGCCTCGTCTCCATAAAAGAGGGGTTCACCGTGACCAGGCTTCTGAGCAGGAGCCTGGCGGGAGAGCAGATTGAGTTCGGCGAGGAGACGTACGATGCGGTCTGGCTTCTGTCCCAGTTCATCCAGATGTCCCTGCAGTCCTTTCCGGAGATCGAGGGCATCGTCTTCACGGTCCCGGCGCTCACAGAGGAACTTGCCCAGATGCTCCGGGGCATCGCCGTCCGGATGAACATCGACAAGCGGCATATCTTCATTCAGGACTATAAGGAGAGTTTCTGCAATTACCTCTTCTATCAGCCGAAAGAGCTGTGGCAGTACGACGCCGCGCTGTTCTGCTGCGACCGGAACGAGATCAAAGCCTATATGCTCCGCAGGCTGCGGCCGGGACTGGGCGGAGGGAAGACGACCTTCGTGACCGTGGACGAGGTGGCAAGCGCACATATGAAAGAACTGGCGATGGTCTATCCGGTCCTCAACGAGGACAAGGCGAAAGAAGCGGACGCCATGTTCTGCCGGTTCATCGAGAGCGTGTTCGACAAGCGCATCGTCTCTTCCGTCTTCCTGACGGGAGAGGGATTTGAGAACGACTGGTATCCCAAGTCCCTGCGCGTGCTGTGCAACGGGCGCCGGGCGTTCATCGGGAACAATCTGTACAGCAAGGGGGCGTGCTACACGGCGTACCGGAAGCTCTTCATGCACATCGAGAACCCGGTCTACCTCTCGGAGGACAAGCTGACGGACCAGATTACGGTGAACATGCGGGTGGACGGGCAGGAGATGTGGTATCCCATCGTATCCTGGGGCGCGCACTGGTACGAGTCCAACAACCAGTGGGAAGTGCTCTGCGAGGATATGGATGAAATCCAGTTCCACATCGAGTCGCTCATACAGGGAAATGTAAAGACAGAGAAGATATCCCTCGCAAAGCTGCCGAAGCGCGCGGAGTATTCGGTGCGGCTGCAGATAGAAACGCTCTTTCTCGACGAGAAGACGTGCAGGATCACGGTGAGGGACGCAGGATTCGGCGATTTCTTCCCGGCGACGGATTTCCATGCCGAGAAGACGATCCAGTTAGGAGGAAACGATGGGAAGTTTAATTCTTTGTCATGACAGGCGGGCATCGCATCCCTACGAGATTACCCGTATCCACAGCCGCATCTTCACGATCGAGGAGCTTTGCTACTATCTGTGCAACAATCTGTACCTGATAGACTACACCATCATGAACAGCCAGCTCTGCGTCTGGCTGGACGAAGAGCTGGGCATGGAAAAGCTCTCCGCCGAGTTAAAAGACGTGATACGCCTGAAAGGCTCTGTGGAAAAGTTCGTGCTCACTATTCTCAAAGCCTCGAAGATATACCGGGAGCCGGAGATGATACGCATCCAGAACGTGCTGGAGCACCTGAAGAACCAGAAGGACATCGAACGCCAGAAGTACAAGGGTGACAACCTGCTGGAGAGCGGCGAGGTGGAGGAAGCCATCCTCGTTTATCAGGCCATCCTCAACCAGGAGAAGGACGAGACGGTGGACGAGAAGTTCTACGGCAGGATCTATGCGGGACTGGGCGCGGCGTACGGAAGGCTTTTCCTGTACCAGGAGTCGGCGCGCATGTACGACCGGGCTTATCAGATATGCCAGGATAAGGAGCTCATCAAGCCCTATCTCTACGCCTCCTATAAATATATGTCTCTCGAGGAGTACCATATCCTCATCACAAAGCAGGAGGAATACATGGAAGTCAATGCCCGGATGCGCCGGGAGATCGACGAGATACGAAAGACCCTTCCGGACGAGACGGCGCCGGAATATCTGGATAAATGGAAACGGCAGCACAGGAGGAGCCACTCCTAAGCTGCCGGTGAGCCGCTCCGGGATGCCGGGGACGGGAGCAGATGTAAGTCAGTGCCCCCTGTCAGGACGCAGGTGAGAAAACACAACTTGCGTTTGACAGGGGGTTCTCCATGTGATAGAATACAACAGTAACTTTACCATAGTACAGTGACTCATTGGTAGAGAAAAAAAGCAGTTCCGGATATCCGGAGATGGAGGTTATCATGAAAAAGAAAGTGTTGAGTATGATGCTCTGCGCAGCAATGGCGGTTTCCATGCTGGCAGGATGCGGTTCCGGCGGTTCCGGTTCCGGAGACGGCGGGAGCGAGAGTGATAAGGCATATGTGCAGGACAAGGGGACGCTGGTCGTGGGCATCACGAACTTTGAGCCCATGGACTACAAAGATGAGAGCGGCGAGTGGGTCGGATTTGACGCGGACCTTGCAAAGGCATTTGCAGAGAGCCTTGGAGTAGAGGCGGAGTTCGTGGAGATTGACTGGGACAATAAAATCATGGAGCTGGACGGAAAGACCATCGACTGCGTCTGGAACGGCATGACGCTCACAGATGAAGTGACGAGCTCCATGGACTGCACGGACGCTTACCTGGAAAACGCACAGGTCGTCGTTGTCCCGGCGGATGTGGCGGATCAGTATCAGGACGAGGAGAGCCTTGCGGACCTGAATTTCGCGGCTGAGGCGGGCAGCGCCGGAGAAGCGGAACTCACGGCAAGAGAACTGAATGTCACTCCGGTGACGGCACAGGCGGACGCCCTGATGGAAGTTGCGGCAGGCACATCCGATGCAGCGGTCATCGACCTTCTGATGGCGGCAGCCATGATCGGCGAGGGGACGAGCTATGCAGACCTGACTTATACGGTGCACTTAAACAGCGAGCAGTACGGCGTCGGATTCCGCCAGGGTTCCGACCTGACAGCAGAGCTCAACGATTTCTTCGCGTCAGCGTACGAGGACGGAACGATGGAGAAGACCGCAGAGACTTACGGGGTACAGGCAGCCCTCATCCAGGAATAAACAGACAGACGGAGTAAGACCATGACATTTTCAGAACAGTTTCCAATCGTCGTACAGGCGCTGAACGGAGGATTCCTGCAGACTTTAAAGCTGTTTTTTGTGACGCTCCTGGGCGCGATCCCGCTGGGACTCATCATCTCGTTCGGCTCCATGTCCCGGTTTAAGCCGCTGAGTTATCTGACCAAGATCATCGTGTGGATTATCCGGGGGACGCCGCTTATGATACAGCTCCTCATTATCTATTTCATGCCGGGGCTGATGGGCAGGAACATCTGGGGCGGCGGAGAAGACGGACGGTTTCTCGCGGCGTGCGTTGCGTTCATCTTCAATTACTCCTGTTATTTTTCGGAAATCTACAGGGGCGGCATCCAGGGCGTGCCGAAAGGACAGGAAGAGGCGGGGCTCGTGCTCGGCATGACGAAGAGTCAGATCTTCTTCCGGGTAAAGCTTCTGCAGATGATTAAGCGCATCGTGCCTCCCATGTCCAATGAGATTATCACCCTTGTGAAAGATACGTCCCTTGCGCGCATCATCGCGCTCCAGGAAATCATCTGGGCGGGGCAGTCGTTCATGAAGGGCAACATGGGAATAGCGGGCGTCATCTGGCCGCTGTTCTTCACGGCAGTGTACTATCTGATTTTTAACGGCATCCTGACCGTCCTGCTGGGACGTCTGGAGAGAAAACTGGAGTATTTCAGATAGGAGGGCGCGGACATATGGCGATATTGGAAGTACAGCATGTAAATAAGAGTTTCGGGAACACGGAAGTGTTGAAGGATATCAGCTTTTCCCTGGAAAAGGGAAAGGTCCTCTCTCTGATCGGTTCCTCCGGAAGCGGAAAGACCACGCTTCTGCGCTGCCTGAATTTTCTGGAGCAGCCGGACGGTGGCATCATCCGCGTGAACGGGGAGACCCTCTTTGACGCGGAGGACGCAGGGACGAAGCAGGAGAGCGAGATACGCAGGAAACGGCTGCATTTCGGGCTGGTGTTCCAGTCTTTCAACCTCTTTCCCCAGTATACGGCGCTTCAGAACGTAATGCTGGCAAAAGAACTGCTGGAGAAGGAAAAGCCGGATTACAAGGCGAGAAAGAAAGAGATACACGACCGGATTGAGCAGGAGGCAGAAAAGCTGCTGGACCAGATGGGGCTTTCCGACCGGATGGGCAACTATCCCCATCAGCTCTCCGGCGGACAGTGCCAGAGGGTGGCGATCGCCAGGGCGCTGGCGCTGAGCCCGGATATCCTCTGCTTTGACGAGCCCACCTCCGCGCTGGACCCGGAGCTGACCGGCGAGGTGCTCAAAGTCATCCGGGGGCTGGCGGACCAGGATACGACGATGATCATCGTCACCCATGAGATGGCGTTTGCAAGAGACGTATCCAGCCAGGTCATCTTTATGGACGACGGGCGCATCCTGGAGCAGGGAGACCCGGAGGAAGTCTTCGGGAACCCGAAGGAAGAGCGCACGCGGCAGTTCCTGTCACGCTATACGGGCGGGGCGTAGGAAGCGCCGGGGATGACCGTGGTTTCGCTCACGGGAAAATGAATCGCAGGATTCCTGCACACAGGAATCAGGATAACGCAGGAATCAGGATAACAGACAGGCGGATATTGATTTTCCGCCTGTCTTATATTATAATCGAGTGTGCATTGTGAAAAGCGACACGGACGAAAAAACGTGTGGAAAGGACGTGCGGGGAGGTCCCGGACAGCCCCGCGATTCAGGAAAAGGAGAGTAAGAACATGTCAAACGACCGCTATGTAAGCCCGCTTTCAGAGCGCTATGCGAGCAGGGAGATGCAGTATATTTTTTCACCGGACAAGAAGTTCCGCACCTGGAGGAGGCTCTGGATCGCCCTGGCGGAGACGGAGAAAGAGCTGGGACTCAATATCACGGACGAGCAGATCGAGGAACTCAAGAGCCACGCGGACGACATCAATTACGATGTGGCGAAAGAGCGCGAGAAAGTCGTGCGCCACGACGTCATGTCCCATGTGTACGCGTACGGCGTGCAGTGCCCGAAAGCCAAAGGGATCATCCATCTGGGAGCCACATCCTGCTATGTGGGGGACAACACGGACATCATCATCATGTCCGAGGCGCTGAAGCTCGTCCGGAAAAAACTGATCAATGTGATCGCGGAACTGGCGAAGTTCGCAGATGCCCAGAAGAGCCAGCCCACGCTGGCATTCACCCATTTCCAGCCGGCGCAGCCCACCACCGTAGGGAAGCGGGCGACGCTGTGGATGCAGGAGTTTGAGATGGACCTGGAAGACCTGGACTATGTGCTGGGCAGCTTAAAACTCCTGGGCTCCAAGGGGACGACCGGGACCCAGGCGAGCTTCCTGGAGCTCTTTGACGGGGACCAGGAGACGATAGACAGGATTGACCCGATGATCGCGCAGAAGATGGGATTTTCCGCGTGCTATCCGGTATCCGGACAGACCTATTCCAGAAAAGTAGATACGAGGGTCCTGAACGTGCTCGCGGGCATTGCGGCAAGCGCCCACAAGTTTTCCAACGACATCCGGCTGCTCCAGCACCTCAAGGAAGTGGAGGAGCCCTTTGAGAAGACCCAGATCGGTTCGTCCGCCATGGCATACAAGAGGAACCCGATGCGGAGCGAGCGCATCGCCTCCCTGTCCCGCTATGTGATGATCGACGCGCTGAACCCGGCAGTCACCTCAGCGACGCAGTGGTTCGAGCGCACGCTGGATGATTCCGCGAACAAGCGTCTGAGCGTGCCGGAAGGATTCCTGGCGGTGGACGGCATCCTGGACCTCTGCCTGAACGTGGTGGACGGTCTCGTGGTATACCCGAAGGTCATCGAGAAGCGGCTGATGTCCGAACTTCCCTTCATGGCGACGGAAAACATCATGATGGATGCAGTCAAGGCAGGCGGGGACCGTCAGGAACTGCACGAGCGCATCCGCGAGCTTTCCATGGAAGCGGGAAGGAACGTCAAGGAAAACGGACAGGACAATAACCTGCTGGAGCTCATTGCAGCAGACCCGGCGTTCAACCTGAGCCTGGAAGACCTGAAAAAGACCATGGACCCGTCCAGGTATGTGGGCAGGGCGAAGGAACAGGTGGAAGCGTACCTGAAAAACGTCATTGAGCCGCTCCTTGATAAGAACCGGGACGTGCTCGGGATGACGGCGGAGATCAACGTATAGCCCGTCCGCGGCTTGAATGTGAAAATTTCCTGCAAAGGAATGTTGCCTGGGATTGCAGCATTCCTTTTTCTGTGCTACCGTATGTAGCGTCAGTGTAAAAGGGGACCGTATTGCCCCCTGTACACGGACGCTCAGGTGTTTTATGGAAAATCCTGCCGGATACGGCGGGAATGTGGTGTGAAAGAAAGGACGGGGGACACGATGGAACAGAGCGGAGCACTTTGCAGGGTATGGAGGGAAGGACTGTATGCAGGGAGATTCCTGCGCGTCATCCTTCTTCTCATGCTGTTGTGTATGGCAGTCTCCTACACGGAGCAGGCAGAGAACAGATGGTATATGGCAGACGGAAGGAAGCGGATGGAAACAGAAGCCTTCCCGGATGCGGCCGCAGGTCTTACGGCAGGCATCCCTGCCGCGGCGGCGGGAAGTCTTGCAGAAGATGGATTCTCCATGGTTACCGGTCTTCGCGGGACGCCTGGCTTCCTCCCGGAGGAGGAAGCCGGCACCGGGCGGAGCGGGACCGCAGGCAGCGGTTCCGGAGAACGCATATCCGTAAAAGACGAGGACATCCATGCGGGAAACAATATCCTGGCAGGCGGCGGCGCCCATGTTGGAAACGATATCCTGGCAGGCGGCGTCCATGTTGGAAACGATATCCTGGCAGGCGGCGTCCATGCGGGAAGCGATGCCATCCCGGGCGGAGTGACCGGAGCAGATGAGATACCCGGCGGGAACCAGATAGCCGGCGGCATGAGCGGCAGTATGACAGACGGCATCGGAAGCGGGGAAGAGCTGGCGCCCGGGGAAGAAACTATGCCCGGAGAAGATGCAGGCGCTGGGACAGACGGAGAGACAGACGGCGTCGGCTTGCCGGCGGACCCGTCCGTGCCGGGAGGGACAGATGAGGGAGCCGCACCCGGAGCGATCGGCGGTTTTCTTGTGGATGAGTCCGGCATCATTTACGGCATCGCGGATGCCGCGCAGGTCGTGACAGAAGGATATGTGGCGGTTCCCACAGAAGGATGCAGAGGGATCGCGGCAGGCACATTCGCATCCGGACTTCCCGAAGGGCGGGAGATATTCATTCCCGGGAACATCACCTCCATCGAAGAAGGCGCATTTGTGGGACTTGGAAACATGGAATGGTATGAGGCGGACCCGTCCGGCGGATATTCCTCGGAAGAGGGCGTTCTCTTTTCGGAAAACGGAACCTGCATCCTGGCGTTCCCTGCGGGAAGGACCGGGATTTACAAAGTGCCGTCCCGGGTGGTGCGTTTCGCATCCGGTGCATTTGCTGGCGCTTCCATCCAGAGCGTGGACGCCACGGACTGCGCCCTCACGGATGTGGGAGACATCCCCTCCGGCATCGAGGTGGTCACAAGATAACGAAGCGGCGCAGGATATCGGGTGACCGCAGGGGAACGAGATGGATGATTGAAGAATCCCCCGACTTGTTTTATAATAGTCCTATAGTCAGGAACTGCCCGGCGAACGGGCGGCAGAAGGGAGGGGGATGTGATGAGAGAAGAGATGATATTCCAGATTCTGCGCGACAGCAGATATACGGTTGTGCTGAGCGGCGCGGGACTCATGGCGGAGAGCGGGTACCCGCTCCTGCGCGACGGCAGGGAATCCTACGAGATAGAAGAGAAGTACGGATATTCCTTTGAAGAAATCTTCAGCAGCGCATTTTATTCCGCGCGGAAAGAACTGTTCTTCCGGTTTTACAAAGAAGTGGTCCTCAAGGCGGCGGAAACGCCTCCGGGGGAAGGGTTTTATTCCCTGAAGGCGCTTCAGGACTCCGGGCTGGTGGATTCCATCATCACCCGGCGCATCGCGGACCTGGAAAAGCGGGCGGGGTGCAGGAACGTATATGACCTGAAAGGGTCGGTCTTTGAGAATTCCTGTCCGTCCTGCGGGAGGCGGTATCCGGCAGAATACATTGCCCAGGCAAAAGGCGTGCCTCTCTGTGAGCACTGTCTCGTGGCGCTGCGCCCCCATGTGTGCCTGTTCGGAGAGATGATCGACAACCGGCTGATGACGGAGGCGGCCCAGGAAGTGGAGAAGGCGGAGGTGCTCCTGGTGCTGGGGGCGAACCTCAATTCGCCTCTGTGCAGCCAGTTCCTGCAGTATTATACGGGGAGCAGCCTGATCCTGGTGACGGACGCGGAACACTATTCCGACCAGCGCGCGGATATCGTGATACACGAAAGGTGCGACAGATTCCTTTCGGACATGGTATCCGAATACAACAAACAAAATCAGAACTGAAATTGGAGAAGAAAAATGAGCAGCAAAGTAAGGACAAGATTCGCACCCAGCCCCACCGGGCGGATGCATGTTGGGAACTTAAGGACCGCACTCTACGCGTATCTGATCGCGAAGCACGAAGGGGGAGATTTCATCCTCCGCATCGAGGATACGGACCAGGAGCGCTATGTGGAGGGAGCCACGGATATCATCTACCGGACCCTTGCAAAGACCGGACTTATCCACGATGAGGGACCGGACAAAGACCGGGGATACGGACCCTATATCCAGAGCGAGCGCCAGGCGTCGGGTCTCTATATGAAGTATGCCAGACAGCTGGTGGAGCAGGGGGACGCCTACTACTGCTTCTGCGACAGGGAACGGCTGGAGTCCCTTAAGACTTCCGTCTCGGAGGACGGGACGGACATCGTGGTCTATGACAAGCACTGCCTCGGGCTGAGCCGGGAGGAAGTGGAGGCAAATCTGGCGGCTGGGAAGCCCTGGGTCATCCGGCTGAATGTGCCCAATGAGGGGGAGACCACGTTCCACGACGAGATATACGGGGACATCACGGTGCCCAACTGTGAGCTGGACGATATGATCCTCATCAAGTCGGACGGATTCCCGACGTACAATTTCGCCAATGTGGTGGACGACCATCTGATGGGCATCACCCACGTGGTCCGGGGAAATGAATATCTGGCGTCCGCGCCCAAGTACAACCGGCTCTATGAAGCCTTCGGATGGGAGGTGCCCGTGTATGTGCACTGCCCCCTCATCACGGACGAGAACCACAAGAAGCTGAGCAAGCGGAGCGGACACTCCTCCTACGAGGACCTCATCGACCAGGGATTCGTATCCGAGGCAGTGGTGAACTATGTGGCGCTCCTGGGATGGTGCCCTTCGGACAACCGGGAAATCTTCTCGCTCACAGAGCTGGTGGAGGCGTTTGACTACCGGCATATGAGCAAGTCACCGGCGGTATTTGACACGGTGAAGCTGAAATGGATGAACGGAGAATATTTAAAAGCCATGGATTTCGACCGTTTTTACGAGATGGCAGAGCCCTACATCAAAGCGGCGGTCACAAAGGATTACGACCGGAAGAAGATTGCGGCGCTCGTAAAGACGAGGATTGAGATATTCCCGGATATCTGTTCCCAGATCGATTTTCTGGAAGAGCTGCCGGACTATGACTGTGAGCTCTACCGGCACAAGAAGATGAAGACAGACCCCCGGAAAGGGCTGGAGCTTCTGGAAGACGTGCTCCCCCTTCTGGAGGCGCAGGAAGATTACAGCAACGACGCGCTCTTTGCACTGCTCAAAGGCTATGCGGATGAAAAGGGAAACAAGATCGGCTATGTGATGTGGCCGCTGCGCACCGCGGTATCCGGAAGGCAGAGCACACCCGGCGGCGCGACGGAGCTGATGGAAGTGCTCGGGAAAGAAGAGTCTCTCGCCCGGATACGGAAAGGAATCGGGAAGCTGCATGAAATCTGACCGGGGACAGAGGGAGGCCATCCTGCACGGGGAGGGCGCCTGCCAGGTGCTGGCAGGTCCCGGCTCCGGCAAAACACGCACCATCGTAGACCGGGTATGCCATCTGGTCGGAGAGCAGGGCGTGAGACCGGAGGAAATCCTCATCGTCACATTTACCAGATATGCGGCCGCGGAGATGAAATCCCGGCTGCATGCCCGGATGGGGGAGAAGGCTGCCCCGGTGACGGCGGGCACCTTCCACGGCATTTATTACGGCATCCTGAAACAGACGTACCGCATCGGACAGGAGAATATCCTTTCCGAGGAGGAGAAGTACCGCATCCTCCGGGAAGTGCTCAGCGACCGGCAGTCTCCCGGCGCGGATGACGACGACTTCCTCCGGGAGACGGCGGGGGAGATCGGGCGTGCGAAAAACGGGCGCATCCCGCCGGAAGAATTCCGCTCGCGCACGAATCCCGCTTCGTTTGCAGATATCTTCCGGGAATACGAGGCGAAGCGGAAGGCGCTGCGCAAGATAGACCTTGACGATATGCTCGTACTATGCTGCGGGCTTTTTTTGTCCCGTCCGGACATCCTGGAGCAGTGGCAGAAAAAGTTCCGCTATATCCTGGTGGATGAATTTCAGGACATCAACCGGGTACAATATGATGTGATACGGATGCTCGCGCTGCCGGAGAACAATCTCTTCGTGGTGGGAGACGACGACCAGGCAATCTACGGCTTCCGGGGAGCAGAGCCGGAGTTCATGTTCCGGTTCCTGCAGGACTATCCCGGCGCAGCCCGGGTCATCCTGGGGAAGAATTACCGCTCCACCGGGAATATCGTGAGGAATTCCCTGAAGGTCATCGGTCACAACCGGCACCGTTTCCAGAAGAAGCTCCAGGCGGTAAAAGACCGGGGCGAATGCCTGCATATCCAGGAAGTGAAAGATGTGCACGAAGAGGCGGCCTATGTGGCGGATGAGATTGAAAAGGCGCTTGCAGGCGGTCTGCCCGCAGAGGAGATGGCGGTGCTCTTCCGGCTCCACACAGACGGCAGGGCAGTGGCGGAGGAACTCACGGACCGGCATATCCCTTTTTATATCCGGGAGTCCCTGCCGAACCTGTACGGCCATTTCATCGCAAAGGACATGCTGTCCTATCTCCGGCTGGCCTCCGGGACGGGGACGAGAGGAGATTTTCTCCGGGTCATGAACCGCCCGGTGCGCTACATCGCCCGGGACAGCCTGTCCGGGGAGCAGGCATCCTTTGAGGCAATCCGGAACTTTTACAGTGATCGGGAGTGGATGCTGGACCGCATCGACCAGTTCGAGTGGGATGTCAGGATGCTCAGCCGGATGGCGCCCTATGCGGCGGTCCGGTATATCCGGAAGAAAGCGGGGTATGATGACTTCCTGAGGGATTATGCAAATGAGAACGGGAAAGAATACGCGCCTCTGCGGGAAGTGTGCGATGCAGTGGAAGAGGCGGCGAAGCCCTACGCCTCTGCGGAAGACTGGTTCTCCCATATCCGGGAATACACGGACCGGCTCCGGGAACAGAGCCGCAGGAGGCAGGCGTCCGGCGAGGGGGTCCGGCTCATGACGCTGCACGCCGCAAAAGGGCTGGAATTCCACACGGTCTTCCTGACCGGTGCAAACGAAGGGGGCATCCCATGTAAAAAGTCCCTTTCCGATGCCGGGGAGAAAGGTCTGGAGGAGGAGAGAAGGCTCTTCTATGTGGGGATGACAAGAGCATCCGAGCGGCTGGTTGTCTCCTATGTAAAGACAAAAAACGGGAAAGAGGTGTCTCCTTCCCGTTTCATCGGCGAACTTCTGGAAGAGTAAGGCGCATGTCCCGGCCCGGCGGCCGGCTGCGCTTTCTCTTTACTCTGCATCGTCCAGGGCGTAGAGCTCGTCCAGGTCGATATCCCCGAAATCCTCTTCCTCCATCCATTCGTTAAATGCCTCGGAAACCCGTGCGAATTCGTTGTCGTCCAGGATGTTCTCCAGACCAGGCTCCTCGTCTTCCCCGCGGTCGATCAGGCGGTAGAGGTAAATCTGTCCGCTGCTGTTTTCCCCGCTGTCATCCAGGGGGAGCAGGGCGATATACCGTTTCTCATCGGTGTCAAATATGGTGAGGACGCTGCACTCGAGCTCCTCGTCATTGTCCAGGGTCAGCGTCACGGTGAGGGATTCGTTTTCGTTCATGTTTCTTCTCCTTTGCGCGGAATGTGTTCCGTTTTCTGTTTCATGGGCGCACAGGCGGTGCGCGCTGTATAGATGGTATCAGAAAGGCGCGCAAAAAGCAAGACGTCTGTACGGCTTCTATTGACATTCCCCCGAAACACGGTAGAATGAGAGTGTGGGAATCTGTAATTTTGAAAGGGTCGAAAGAGGAGAACAGCATGGTGAAAAAACGATTCTTTTCCGTACTTGCGGCAGCCGCCGCAGTCTTTGCCCTGGCGGGGTGCAAGCAGAATGTGGGGACGCCGGAAGACAATGCCGTCGCAGTGGAAGAGGACGGGGAAGAAACCGGAAATCAGGACCGGCTCTTCGGTTTTGCATGCGCGGACCTCTCGGACCCTTTTTATGCGGTGCTCAAGGACTCGGTGGCAGCAGCACTGGAGGAGGGAGGCGACCGCATCCTCGTGCGTGATGCAGGCGGCGATGCCGGCGTGCAGGAAGCCCAGCTGGACGAGATGGCAGGAGCAGGGGTGGAGGCAGTGTTTTTAAACCCGGTCCCGTCCCTGGAGGAAGAGACGGCGCTGCATGTACTGGATGAGGCGGGCATCCCGGTGGTGAGCCTGGAGCCGGACGGGGAAGGGACGGTTCCGGCGGACGCGGTTATCCTGTCGGACGACTACCACGCAGGAGCTGTGTGCGGGGAGGACCTGACCGGGAAGCTGCCGGAAGGCGGTCGGCTGGTGATTGCCGAATGGCGGCAGGGAGGTCAGACGGACGAGAGCATTACCGGATTTGAGGAGACCATTGCGGACGCCGGGTTTGAAGTGGCGGAGCGGGTCGAAGTATCCGGGGACGGCACCGGGGCAGGACAGAGAGTTACGGCGCTCCTTCAGAGAGACGGCGGGGTGGACGCCGTGATGTGCGGGGACGACCGCATTGCCCTGGATGTGCTCCAGGCGCTGGAGGAAGCAGGAGAAAACAGCGTCCTCGTATACAGCGTGGGCGGTTCTCCCGATGTGAAGAGCCGGCTGGCAGAGCCCGGTTCCCCGATGACGGGGGTCGGGGCGGCATCCCCCATTAATATGGGAAAGGCAGCCGTGAAGACGGCGGACGCCATTCTGGGAGAAGGCGTATATGAGACGGAAACCTGTGTCGAGACATTTCTGATAGACAAAAATAACGTGGAGCTGTACGGAACAGACGGCTGGCAGTAGGAAAGGACAGGATATGAGAAGAACAAAAGGAAGACCGCAGCCCTTTGGTGCGGCAGCAGAGGGAAACAGAGCAAATTTCGTGTTGCAGGTGCCCGCGGGGAAGACCTGCGAGCTGCTCCTTTACAGGAAAGGCGGGGCAGAGCCGGAGTGCAGGTTCGACCTGCCCGAGGAGGAAGGCATCGGTGAAGTCCGTTTCCTGGGGC
Source organism: Candidatus Mediterraneibacter merdipullorum (assembly GCA_019117125.1). Classification (GTDB taxonomy): domain Bacteria; phylum Bacillota; class Clostridia; order Lachnospirales; family Lachnospiraceae; genus Mediterraneibacter; species Mediterraneibacter merdipullorum. The sequence goes on along the minus strand of DXAL01000017.1, from coordinate 61,926 downwards.
TCGAGGAGATTGAGGCGGAACAGTACGAATACAGCTACCTGGTCGGCGGCAAGCCGTACATTGACCCGTATGTGCGGGAACTGTCCGGCAGGAAGACCTTCGGGAAGCGGGGGGATGAGAAGACCCATCCGGTCCGGGGACGGCTCGTGTCCGCGGATTATGACTGGGAGGGCGACCGGCGGCTGCACATCCCGTGGAACGAGGTGATCGCCTACAGCCTTCACGTGAGAGGGTTTACGAAGCACAGCTCCTCCAGGGCAGCCCACAAAGGGACATACCTTGGCGTGACGGAGAAGATTCCCTATCTCCGGGAACTGGGCGTCAACCAGATTCAGTGCATGCCGGTCTATGAGTTTGACGAGTGTGCGAAGGCGAAAATCAATTACTGGGGATACGGTCCGGCATATTATTTCGCGCCCAAGGAGGCGTATGCTGCCGGAGATTCCGCGGTGACGGAGTTAAAAGATATGATAAAGGCGTGCCACAGGGCGGGCATCGAGGTCGTCCTGGAGATGCCTTTTACCGAGGGCGTTCCCATCCAGCTCGTGCTGGAATGCCTGAGATTCTACATGCTGGAGTACCATGTGGACGGGTTCGTGGTGAATCCCTACTGCGTGTCCTGGGATGCGTTAAAGAGCGACCCGTTCTTAAAAGACATCAAGCTGATGCAGAAAGACGACGCCTTCCAGAACGTGATGCGCCGGTTCCTCAAAGGGGACGAAAATATGGTGAACGATGTGATATGGGCGCTGCGCCGCAATTCCGCAGCGGATGGGAAGTGCAACTATATCACCACCCATACCGGCTTCACGCTCTGGGACCTGGTCTCCTACGACAGCAAGCACAATGAAGCCAACGGGGAGAACAATACGGACGGACCGGATTACAACTACAGCTGGAACTGCGGAGCCGAGGGACCGAGCCGCAAAAAAGCGGTCAACGCCCTCCGCAAAGACCAGGTGAGGAATGCGTTCCTCCTGCTGCTGAGCGCCCAGGGAACCCCCTGCCTGCTGGCGGGAGATGAATTCTACAACAGCCAGAAAGGCAACAACAACGCCTACTGCCAGGACAATGAGACCGGGTGGGTGGACTGGACGAAGCTGAAGACGGACGACTCCCTGTTCCGCTATGTGAAGGCGCTCATCGCGTTCCGAAAAGACCATCCCTGCCTCCACCGGGCAGAGGAGTTAAAAGGACTGGACCGGACCGCATGCGGCGTGCCGGACGTGTCCTACCACAGCGAAGACGCATGGCAGGTGCGCTCGGAAGTATCCAGCAGACAGCTGGGCGTGCTCTACTCCGGAGCGGGAGCCGGCGGCACGGAGTGCTTCATCGCCTACAACATGCACTGGCTGCCCCACAGCTTTGCCCTTCCCTCCCCGGGGAAAGACAAGGAGTGGGCGCTCCTTTCCGATGCGGAACATCCGATGCCCCAGACCCGGCCTGCGACGGAGGAGCAGAAAAAGATGGAGGTGGCCGCGCGGAGCATTACCGTACTGGTGAGCGTAAAGAAAGAGAACAGAAAAAAGAGGCGGCAGGATAAGTCATGAAAGCGTACCGACATTTCGTCACAATCACAAAGCATAAGATACTTGTCATGAAGGAGTGCTTCCGGGTGGGACTGTTCCGCCAGGGACTCCTTCATGACCTGTCCAAATACAGCCCGTCGGAATTCCTGGTGGGCTGCAGGTATTATCAGGGGACCAGGAGCCCCAACAATGCGGAGCGGGAAGCGCGGGGGTATTCTTCCGCCTGGCTCCACCACAAGGGGCGGAACAAGCATCACTATGAATACTGGCTGGACTACAGTATGGAAGGGGAAAAGCTCCTGACCGGAATGAAGATGCCGGTGCGCTATGTGGTCGAGATGTTCCTGGACCGCATCGCCGCCAGCAAAGTTTATAAAGGCAGTCAGTACCGGGACAGCGACCCGTTGGAATATTATCAGAAGGGAAAAGCGGGAGACATGATGCACCCGGACACACGGGCGCTGCTGGAGCGCCTGCTGCATATGCTCGCCCGGTGCGGGGAAGAAAAGACGTACCGCTACATCCGGCAGAACGTGCTCAGGCGGAAGCCGGTGCGCCGGTTATCTCCGGCGGGAAGCCCCATCCGTCCTGCCGCGGCAGCAGAGGGCATCCGCCGGATGTGGGGAACATGCATCAGCATGCTCCGGGATAAGTGAGCTGCTCTTCGGATATCGAAAGGAGCACGTTGTCCAGATACCTGCGCGCAAGATATCTTGCCATGGGAAGGTTCATGTCGAGATAATTGCCGCAGTCTTTCGGGGAAGCGCCCGGGATATCTCCCTCATACCCGGCGATGAAGGCGAACATTTCCTTCAGGAGAGGGACAATGTCCGCTGAATCATCGTCGCCTGAGAGGAGCAGATAAAAGCCCGTCCGGCATCCCATGGGACCAAAGTAGATGACCCGGTCCCGGTAAGTTTCATGATTTCTCAGAAAAGTGGCGCCCAGATGTTCGATGGCATGGACTTCCGCCGTATTCATGACCGGCTCGTCATTGGGCTTTGTCATGCGGATGTCGTACGTCGTGATGACGGCGCCGTTTACCGTATCTTTCCGCGATACATAGACGCCGGGCAGCAGGCGCAGATGATCGACGGTGAAGCTCGCGATTTTTTCCATGATGAATCCGTCCTTTCCGTATATCGTTTTATCGTCCTGTCCATTATAGAATGACAGGCAGGAAAATACAAGGCTGCATCACAGAGGAGGACCGGCATATGATATTATATATCGTCCGCCACGGAGAGACGGACTGGAACACCGTACACAGACTGCAGGGACATACGGATATCCCGCTCAATGATTTCGGGCGTCATCTGGCAGAGGAGACGGCGGCAGGGCTTGCGGACACCCCCATCGACCTCGCTTACACAAGCCCCTTAAAGCGCGCAGAAGAGACTGCCCGCATTATCTTAAAGGGCAGGGACGTCCCCCTGTATGAAGAGGAACGGCTCTGCGAGATTGGCTTCGGGACCTATGAGGGCGTATGCAGGGACACGGAAGATGCAGGTGGAGAAAGCCCTGTGTTCCGGCTCTTTTTCCGCGATACAGGGAATTATGTGCCCCCGGAAGGCGGGGAGTCCGTCCAGGAGCTCTACAGGCGCACAGGGGATTTCCTGGAAGAACTGCTGGGCAGGGAAGAGCTCCGGGAGAAACACATCCTCATCTCCACCCACGGGGCCGCCATGACCGCGCTGCTGAACCGCATCCGGGGAAGCCTTTCGGTGAGCGGGTTCTGGGCGCACAAAGTGCCGCCCAACTGTTCGGTCACCACGGTCCGGGCAGAAGGCGGGAAGCTGGCCATTGTGGAGGAAGGGAAGGTCTATTACAAAGAAAAAGTGAAAGGGCTGGTGTGACTATGAAACTGACATTTATCGGAGCGGCGCACGAAGTGACGGGGAGCTGTCATTTTCTGGAAGCGGCGGGGAAGAACATCCTCATCGACTGCGGGATGGAGCAGGGACCGGACCTGTATGAGAATCCGGGGCTTCCCATCCCGGAAAAAGACATTGACTATGTGTTCCTCACCCATGCGCACATCGACCATTCGGGCATGCTGCCAAGGCTTGCCAAAAACGGGTTTAAAGGACAGATATTCACCACATTTGCCACTGCAGACCTGTGCGGCATCATGCTCCGTGACAGCGCCCACATCCAGGAGTTTGAGGCGGAGTGGCGCAACCGGAAGGGGAGAAGGGCAGGAAAACCGGAGTACGAGCCGGTCTATGTGATGCAGGATGCGCTGGACGCCATCAGCCTTCTCGTCCCCTGCCAGTACGGCGAACGCATCCGCATCTGCGAGGGCATTGAAATCCGGTTCACGGACGTGGGACATCTGCTCGGCTCCGCCAGCATTGAAGTGTGGGCGACGGAGCAGGGCGTGACGGAGAAGATTGTATTTTCCGGGGATGTGGGCAATCTGGACCAGCCCATCATCAAGGACCCGAGCTACACGGAGACCGCGGACTATGTGGTGGTGGAATCCACCTACGGCGACCGCATCCACACAGCGGAGAAGCCGGACTATGTGGGAGAGTTTACCCGCATCATAAAGGAGACATTTGACCGGGGAGGCAATGTGGTCATCCCCTCCTTTGCGGTGGGGCGGACCCAGGAGATGCTCTATTTCATCCGGGAAATCAAGGAGAAGAATCTCCTGCCGGAGTACCCGGATTTTGACGTGTATCTGGACAGCCCCCTTGCCATCGAGGCGACGAAAGTCTTTACGCTCAACATGCGGGACTGTTTTGACAAAGAGGCCATGGAGCTGGTGAACGCGGGCGTCAATCCGCTGGTGTTCCCGAACCTCCACACGTCCACCACAAGCGACGACTCGAAAATGATTAACTTCATCGAAAAGCCGAAAGTCATCATCTCCGCCTCCGGGATGTGCGACGCGGGGCGCATCCGCCACCATCTGAAGCACAACCTGTGGCGTCCGGAGTGCACCGTCCTGTTCGTGGGATATCAGGCGAACGGGACGCTGGGGCGCAGACTCCTGGAAGGGGAGAAGAATATCCGGCTTTTCGGGGAGCCCATCGAGGTGCACGCGCGCATCGAGAGCCTCCACGGCGTCAGCGGTCATGCGGACATGGAAGGACTGCTCCGGTGGATCGGGGCGTTCCGGACGCCTCCGAAAAGAGTGTTCGTCGTCCACGGCGAGGATGAGGTGACGGAGAAGTTCGCGCAGACCATTCAGGAGAAGTTCGGGTACAGCGCATGGGCGCCCTATCCGTGCTGCGAGGCGGACCTTCTGACAAACGAGATTCTGAACGAGGGCGTCCGGATACCGGTGAAGGCGAAGAAGGCGGCGCAGAAGAAGGCGGACAGCGCATTTGAACGCCTTATCGCGGCAGGAAAGCATCTTCTGGACATCATCTATCAGAACGAGGGGCTTTCCAATAAAGACAAGGCGAAGTTCGAGAGTCAGATAAACAATCTTGCGGATAAATGGGAGCTGTAAGCCTGTCAAGGGCTAAAAGTTTATAAAATTTCCCGGCTGCCGGAATATCCTGCCCGCTGCGAGAGAATCATTCTAAGTAGAACATGCTTAGGAGGATTCTTGCAATGACGGTGAACAAGGTAGAACTGTGCGGGGTCAATACATCCAGGCTCCCGCTCTTAAAGGAAGAAGAGAAGGAGGAGCTCTTTGAGCGGATAAAAGCCGGCGACGAAGAGGCGCGGGAAAAGTACATCAAAGGGAACCTGCGGCTTGTCTTAAGCGTCATCCGGCGCTTTGAGGGGAGCAGCGAGAATGCGGACGACCTCTTCCAGATTGGATGCGTCGGTCTGATGAAGGCGGTGGACCACTTTGACCCGTCCCGGATGGTCCGGTTTTCCACTTACGCGGTGCCCATGATTATCGGGGAGATACGCCGGTATCTCCGGGACAACAGCCCCATCCGCGTCAGCCGGTCCCTGCGGGATACGGCTTACCGGGCAATCTATGCCAGGGAGGGATACATCCGGCAGTATATGAGGGAGCCCACCGTACAGGAGATAGCGGATGAGATCGGCATCGCAAAAGAGGACGTGGTGTATGCCCTGGATGCCATCCAGAGTCCGGTGAGCCTCCAGGAACCGGTCTACAGCGACGGCGGGGATACGCTGTACGTGATGGACCAGGTGAGCGACAAGAAGAACCGGGAAGACAACTGGGTGGAAGAGCTCTCTCTGGAGGCAGCCATGGAACGGCTCAATGAGCGGGAGCGTTACATCATCACACTGCGCTTCTTCGAGGGGAAGACGCAGATGGAAGTGGCGCAGCAGATCGGGATATCCCAGGCCCAGGTAAGCCGCCTGGAGAAAAATGCGCTGAAGACGATGCGCAGGTATCTGCTGGGCGAATAAACAAACACAAGAGGAAGGAAGAAAGCCATGTATAAAGCGTGTATATTTGACCTGGACGGAACACTGACCGATACGCTGGACTCCCTGCATTATTCGGTGGGGGAGACCATGAAGGAGGTCGGCATGCCGCCCATCACCAGGGAGCAGTGCAGGGAGTTTGTGGGAAACGGGGCAAAGGTGCTCATCGAGAAGGCGCTCCGCGCATCCGGAGATGAGGACCTCCGGCTCTTTGACCGGGCGTTCGCCGCATATCAGCGCATCTTTGACGCAAACTGCACGTACCGCGTGACGCCCTATCCCGGCATCGTGCAGATGCTGGAGGAACTGAAGGCGTCCGGCATCCGCCTGGGCGTGCTCTCCAACAAGCCGGACCGCCAGGCAGTACACGTGGTCCGGGAGATATTCGGGGATGCATGTTTTGACTACATCCAGGGGCAGAAGGAAGGCGTGCCGAGAAAGCCGGACCCTGCCGCGCTGCTTCTGATGGCGGAGCATTTCGATGCGGCGCCGCCGGAGACGCTCTACATCGGAGATTCCGAGGTGGACGGGGCGACAGGAAAAGCGGCGGGGATGGATACCGTCCTCGTCTCATGGGGATTTCGCAGCCGGGATGTGCTCCGGGAGGCAGACCCCATGAAAATCGTCGATACGGCAGGAGAAATCGTGGAAATCGTGAAGAAACGGGAGGAAGAACATGAGTGAATACAGCGCGGCATGTCTGGAGACATTTTTAAAGGAACAGGGCAGGCTCTTTGACCAGCCGGTGGCGGAGACGCCCGAGGAGGCGGAAGCCTTCCTTGAGGACTGTATGGCGGTGGTCGTGAAAACCCTTGACGAAGTCCGGGAATACTTTGAAGAGGGGTATATGGATGTGGACGGTCTGACGCCGGAAGAATTGAAGGAACAGCCGGAGGTCTTTTCCCTTCCTGACGGGACGTATCTGATTGTGGAAGGGTAAAGCGCCGGGCGGAGCAGAGTTTTATTTTTGCACAGCTTCCTTTTGAGGATATCTGACAGACTTGCAAACAATGATTAAAAAAGCCGCAGTTTACGGGACTGCGGCTTTTTTCACGGCTTCTCTCACCGCATCCAGGATGAGCCGGGACGTGTAAGGCGTATCCTGCGAAAGCGACACTTCATCCAGGGACTGCGTCTCGCAGACCTGTTCCGCAATCTCTTCGATGGCAGGCTGTATCAGGGGATACATGGTCGTCACCGCCTCGTCCAGATTGGAAAACCGTATGGAATTGATGCGCGCTGCGTCCACGGAGACCTCGACCTCCAGATTGGTGTGGTCCAGGGTCAGGGTGGAGGTGTAGATGCCGGGCGTGTATTTCTCCGGGGCATCTGCCTGAGCGCTTCTGTCCGGACGGAACATGATGACAAGGAGCACCACCAGGATGATGCCCAGCGCCGCGAAGATGGCTGTATAGATAATTTCCTTCATGTGCAGGACGACGATTTTTGTTCGTGAACCCATTGAGCTGCCTCCTGATCGCCGGCTGCCGCATGTTTGGGCGGCGGTCCGGTTTTTTATAAGTGTATGACGAAAAAAGGGAAAATATTCACGGGTTACAGGTGACAAACCGGCTTTGATACTGTAAAATAGCTTTGCAGTAACAGGAGGGCAAAAAAGATATGTTCATAATCGCAGGTCTGGGAAATCCGGACAGACAGTACGAAGGCACAAGGCACAACGTGGGATTTGATGTAATAGACAGGCTGGCGGAAAAATATGATATAGCGGTGGATGCGAGGAAGCACCGGGCGCTGGTCGGCAGGGGCATCATCGAGGGGCAGCGGGTCATCCTGGCAAAGCCCCAGACTTATATGAATTTAAGCGGCGAGAGCCTCCAGAGCCTTGCAGCCTACTATAAGATTGACCCGGAGCAGGAACTTCTGGTCATCTATGACGATATCAACCTGGACGTGGGACAGCTCCGGATACGGGAGAAAGGAAGCGCGGGCGGACACAACGGCATCAAAAACATCATTGCACATCTGGGGACCCAGGTGTTCCCAAGGATACGGGTGGGCGTCGGCGAAAAGCCGTCAAAGTACGACCTGGCGGACTATGTGCTTGGGCATTTTTCCAGGGCAGAACGGGAGCAGATGGACGAGGGGTACGACCACGCGGTGCGCGCGGCGGAACTGATTGTATCCGGGCGCATCGGGGATGCCATGAACGAATACAACCGGAAAAAGAAAGAGCAGACATGAACGGATAGAAGCGGCAGAAGAAAGAGCAGGCGTGAACGGATAGAACCGGCAGAGGAAAGAGCAGGTCTGCCCACGCAAAAAAGACAGGAAAAAGACAGGAAGGAGCGAGTCGATGCAGGCTTTGCTGGCTCCGCTGGCAGAACTGGCGGAACATGAGGAAATCTGGAAAGAAAGAAAAAAAGGGAACGGGTTTTTGCAGATTGCGGGCTGCGTCAATTCGCAGAAGACCCATCTGATGCATGCGCTGGGCGATGGCTTTTCCTACAGAGTCATCGCTTTTTCCAGTGAGGAAAAGGCAAAGAGGGCATGGGAGGAGTACCGCATCTTTACGGACAATGTCTGGCTGTACCCGGCGCGGGACCTGCTCTTTTACCATGCGGACATCAAGGGAGCCCTCCTGACAGACCGGCGCATGACCGTGCTGCGCGCCCTGATTGAAAAGGAAGAAGCAGAGCCGGTGACGGTCATCACCACGATGGATGCCTTCCTGGACGGACTCGCCGCGCTGGAGGAGATACGGGGACAGAGGATTCGGCTGTCCGCCGGGGATATCCTGGATATGACCGGTCTGGAGGAGTGCCTGGCGCAGATGGGCTATGTGCGGGAGAGCCAGATTGAGGGTCCGGGACAGTTCGCGGTGCGGGGCGGCATCATGGACATCTTCCCGCTGACCGAGGAACTTCCGGTGCGCATCGAGATGTGGGGCGATGAGATTGACTCCCTGCGCAGCTTCGACGTGGAGAGCCAGCGCTCCGTGGAGAACCTGGAAAGCGTGACGGTCTATCCCGCGTCGGAGAACTGGCGGGAAGGACTTGAGACCGTGTCCTTTCTGTCGTATTTCCCGAAGGAGGAGAGTATCCTCTTTCTGGATGAGCCCCAGCGCCTCCAGGAGGCGGCGGAGACGGTGGAGCAGGAATATTTCCACAGCAGGGAAAACCGCCGGGAGACCGGGGAAGAAGAGGCGGACGAGACGCTGACCGTCTATGAGACGAAAGAGATTATCGCGGCGATGAACGGATACCGGGGAGCAGCGCTGACGACGCTGGAGACAAAGTGCGGTCTTTTCAAAGTGCGGAAGACGTACAGCATCCAGACGAAAGGCGTCAATCCGTACAACAACAGTTTCGAGCTGCTCACCCGGGATTTGAAGCGGCTGAAGCGCAGCGGATACCGCGTGGTGCTCCTGTCCGGCTCCCGCACCCGGGCAAAGCGCCTTGCCGAGGACCTGCGGGATTACGACCTGAGCAGCTTCTACAGCGAAGACATGGAGCGCGAAGTAAAGCCCGGGGAAATCATGGCCGCCTGCGGTTATATCGCGGAAGGATACGAATATCCCATGCTCAAGTTCATGGTTATCTCCGAGTCGGACATCTTCGGGAGAAAGAAGAAGAAAAAGCACCGCAGGAGATATGAGGGACAGAAGATACGGGATTTCGCGGAGTTAAAGCCCGGGGACTACGTGGTCCACGAGAACCACGGCATCGGCATCTACGAGGGCATCGAGAAGATTGAGGTGGAGAAGGTCGTCAAGGATTATATGAAGATATCCTATGCGGACGGCGGCACGCTCTACATTCCCGTGGCGCAGATGGACCTGATTCAGAAGTATGCCGGATCGGACGGGGCGAAGCCCCGGCTGAACAAGCTGGGGACCGTACAGTGGACGAAGACGAAGAGCCAGGTGAAAAAAGCCGTGCGTGAAGTGGCGGAAGACCTGGTCCGGCTCTACGCGGCAAGGCAGCAGGCGGAAGGGTTTGTATACGGTCCGGACACGGTGTGGCAGAAAGAGTTCGAGGAGATGTTCCCCTTCGAGGAGACGGAAGACCAGCTCCAGGCAATCGAAGACACAAAACACGACATGGAGAGCCCGAAAATCATGGACCGGCTCATCTGCGGCGATGTGGGGTACGGCAAGACGGAAATCGCCATCCGCGCCGCCTTCAAGGCAGTGCAGGAGGGACGGCAGGTCGTGTATCTCGTCCCCACGACCATCCTGGCGCAGCAGCATTACAATACTTTTGTGCAGCGGCTGAAAGACTTTCCGGTGCGCATAGACCTTCTGTGCCGTTTCCGGTCTTCTGCCCAGCAGAAGAAGACGGTGGAGGACCTGAAAAAAGGCATGGTGGATATCGTCATCGGTACCCACCGCGTGCTCTCAAAGGACGTGGGATACAAAGACCTGGGACTGCTCATCATCGATGAGGAGCAGCGGTTCGGCGTGACGCACAAGGAGAAAATCAAGAAACTGAAGGAAAATGTGGACGTCCTCACCCTGACGGCGACGCCCATCCCCCGCACCCTCCACATGAGCCTCATCGGGATACGGGATATGAGCGTCCTGGAAGAAGCGCCCCAGGACCGCATGCCCATCCAGACTTATGTCATGGAATACAGCGACGAGATGGTGCGGGAAGCCATCGAGCGGGAGCTGGCAAGAGGCGGACAGGTCTACTATGTCTACAACCGCGTCAGCGATATCGCGGATGTGGCGGGAAGGCTCTCCCGGCTTCTGCCGGATGCGGCAGTCTCCTATGCCCACGGGCAGATGCGGGAGCGGCAGCTTGAGGACATCATGTACGATTTCATCAACGGAGATATCGATGTCCTTGTGTCCACGACCATCATCGAGACTGGTCTGGACATTCCCAATGCGAATACCATGATTATCCAGGATGCAGACCGGTTCGGACTCTCCCAGCTCTATCAGCTCAGGGGGCGCGTAGGGCGGTCCAGCCGCATGGCATATGCCTTCCTCCTCTACCGGCGGGATAAGCTGCTCAAAGAGGTGGCGGAGAAGCGGCTGTCTGCCATCCGGGAGTTCACGGACCTGGGCTCCGGCATCCGCATCGCCATGCGGGACTTGGAGATACGCGGCGCGGGAAACCTGCTGGGCGAGGCGCAGAGCGGCCACATGGAAGCCGTGGGGTACGACCTGTACTGCAAGATGCTGAACGAAGCGGTGAAGAACTTAAAGGGCGGGGTGGAAGAAGAGAGCTTCTCCACGGTCATCGACCTGAACATCGACGCATACATTCCCTCCTCCTATATCCGGAACGAATACCAGAAGCTGGATATCTACAAGCGCATCGCGGCAGTGGAAAATGAGGAAGAGCTGGATGATGTGACCGAAGAACTCATCGACCGGTTCGGCGACATCCCGAAGAAAGTCCAGCAGCTCCTCCACATCGCGGCGCTCAAGAACCTGGCCCATGGGGCGTATGTAACCGCGGTGGAGCAGAAGGGGGAGGACATCCGCTTTACCATGTATGCCCGCGCGAAGATTGACGTGCAGAAGATACCGGCGCTCCTTGCATCCTTCGGGAACAGCCTTCTGTTCCGGACGGAGGAGCCTCCGTATTTCCTCTACCGGAAGAAGGGAAAGAGCGGGGCGGATGCGCAGAAGAGCGTGACGGATACGGTGAGGGAAGTGCTGGAAGGCATCCGGAGCCTTGTGATTTCGTGATTCCTTCATTTCGTGATTTCTTTGTGTTTCCTACTTGTTAGTTCACGGAAAAAAGGCTATAATATACCAGTATATGCGGACGCCCGGAAACATGCCTGTTCCGGGACGTCCGGGATAAGAGGAGGCTTCTTGACTATGACACATTCAGGAAAAAGGGCGGCGCTCCTGGCGGCTGCAGGCATATTTGCGGCAGTCTCAGCGACTGGGTGCAGCGGCTCAATCGATACAGATGCAGTGGTCGCCACAGTCGGCGGAGAGGATATCACCCTTGGCGTTGCCAATTTTTACGCGCGGATGATGCAGGGGCAGTATGAGACGTACTATGCGTCCATGATGGGGATGACCGGAGAGACGATGTGGTCCCAGGAAGTGAGCGACGGTATGACCTATGAGGATTCGGTGAAGGACGGCGCCATGGAATCGCTCCAGGACCTCTACCTGATTTCCCAGCATGCGTCCGAATATGAAGTGGAACTGACGGCGGATGAGAAAGAGGCGATCAAAGACGCGGCGAGAGCCTTTGACGAGGCGAATACGGACGAGGCGAAAGAAGCAGTGTCCGGCTACCGCAAGGATGTGGAGAAATATCTGGAACTCATCACGATACAGTACAAGATGGACGACAAGATGAGAGAAGGCGTGGACGAGGAAGTCTCAGACGAGGAGGCGGCCCAGAAAGCGATGAAATACGTCTACTTCTCCTATACGGATACAGATGATGAGGGCAATACCGTGGACCTGACCGACGACGAGAAGGCAGCGCTTAAAGAGGACGCTCAGGCCCTTGCCGACCGGGCGGCTGCGGGAGAGGACTTTGCCTCTGTGGCAGAGGAGATGGGAAAGACCGCAAACGACATGACGTTCGACTCGGAGACTGCCGCCCTGGACGAAGAGCTCATCAAAGCGGCGGACGCCCTTGAGGCGGAAGGCGGGATCGCAGGACCTGTGGAGACGGACAACGGGATTTATGTGGCGCAGCTGACAAGCCTTCTGGACCGTGACGCCACAGACCAGAAAAAGGCGGACATCGTGGATGAGCGCAGGCAGGAGCAGTATGATTCCCTGCTGGACGGCTGGCGCGTGGACACGGAGATCGAAGTGGATGAAAAGGTGTGGGACAAAGTCGACTTTGAAGGGGTCGGCGTCACCATCATCACCCAGGAGGAAGAAGATACCGGCGATGCCCAGGAGGCGGATGCGGAAGATACCCAGGAGTGACAGATGGTCTGCCGGGAGGGATGGGTTCTCCCGGAGGCAGCCCATGACGGAGCAGAAAGAGGCGCCCGGCGGCGCGGATAAAATAATCCGCACTGCCGGGCGCCTTTTATAACTTTTTCTTTTGCTCAGATGTATTCCAGTTTCTCGAAATAATGCATCAGGATGCCGGCGCAGTTTTCCACGCCCAGCTCGGAAGTGTCCAGTATCATGTGGTAATCATTCACATCGCCCCAGGTCTTTCCGGTATGTTCGTAATAGTAGGAAGCTCTTTCTTCATCGGTCCGCTCCACCAGTTCCTTCGCCTCGTCGTAGGAGAGGTTTTCTTTCCCCATGATGCGGCGGATGCGGTCTTCCTTGTCCGCGCAGACGAAGATATTGAGGACGTTCATCCGGTCCTTTAAGATATCCGAGGCGCAGCGGCCGAGGATGATGCACGGCTTTTCCGCCAGTTTGCGTATTGCTTCGGCTTCGCTTTCGTACTTGTGGTCGTGCAGCTTCTGTTCGATGTACGCCTTGTCATATACGGGAATGTCAAGCTGTTCGGAAAGTTCTTTGGCGATGATGCTCGCACCGGTTCCGAAACGGCGGCTCATGGTGATTACAAGTTTCATAAGAACTCCTCCTTCGTATACTGAAATTGTACTTCCTGTTATTATAACACTTCTTCCGCAATCTGTCTGCTCAGAGATTCCAGTTCTTCCATCTGTGCTTCCTTGACCGAAGAGCGTATCGTGACGTTCGCCACCATCAGGGTCATGTCCTTCATCTCACTGATGCGGGTGCTGATGAGTTTTGTGCTCTGGGGCGCCCAGCTTCCGTTGCCCAGAACGGCGATGGTCCGGTTTTTGAGGGCGAGCGCCTTTAAGTCTTCCAGATAGTTGTCCATCAGCGGATAGATGCCGTTGTTGTAGGTCGGCGAAGCCAGGACGATGTGGCTGTACTTGAAGCTGTCCGCGATGAGTTCGGACACATGGGTTTTGGAGATATTGTGCATGCGGATGTGCCGCACTCCCGCCTCTGCCAGCTTTGTGGCGAGGATTTCCGCCATATTCTCCGTGTTGCCGTACATGGAGGCATATGCGATCATGACGCCTTTTTCCTCCGGTTCATAGCGGCTCCATTTGTCATATTTTCCGATGATGTAGGAAAGGTCTGTCCTCCAGACCGGTCCGTGGAGCGGGCAGAGCATCCGGATGTCGAGCCCGGCGGCTTTTTTCAGCACGGTCTGCACCTGCATGCCGTATTTGCCGACGATGTTCGTATAGTAGCGGCGCGCCTCGTCCAGCCAGTCGCGGTCAAAATCCACTTCATCATTGAAGAGCTGTCCGTTCAGCGCCTTGAAGGTGCCGAAGGCGTCGGCGCAGAAAAGGATGCGGTCCGATTCGTCATAGGTCATCATGACCTCCGGCCAGTGCACCATCGGAGCCATCACGAAATGGAGCGTGTGCTTTCCGGTGCAGAAGGTATCGCCCTCTTTTACGACAACCTGTCTTCCCTCCAGGTCGAAATCAAAGAACTGGCTTATCATCGGGAAGGTCTTGGCATTGCCGATGATGTGCAGGTCCGGATACCGGAGCAGGAGCTCACCGATCATCGCGCAGTGGTCCGGCTCCATGTGGTTGACGACAAGATAATCCAGCGTCCTGCCGTTCAGGACTGCCCGGACGTTCTCCAGGAACTGGCGTCCCACCGCGTAGTCTGCGGTATCAAAGAGGACGGTCTTCTCGTCGAGCAGGAGATAGGAGTTGTAGGAGACCCCGTCAGCGAGCGGGAAGATATTCTCGAACAGCTCGATGCGGCGGTCGTTCGCGCCTACCGAGTACAGGTCTTCGGTTACATTTCTGAAACAGTGCATAAAAATCCCTCCTGTGGATAAAGAAATATCTGGTCTTGTCCCAGTCCGCACGGGAACGTCATCTCCCGAACGGGAAACGATGCCGGGCGGACTGCAACTCTTATTCTACCATAAAAGAGAAAAACCGCAATATGCGTATTAATTTTTGTAACAGTTCCTCTTGCAATATACCCCGGATGGGTATATAATACATCCCGTAAGGGAAAGATACCCCCACGGGGTTTATGAAAGGAGCGTATCTGTATGGAAAAGACGACAGAAGCCTGTCCGGCATGTATGCACAGGACGAAGGACCGTTCGGAAACAGAGAAGCGCAGCATGCTCAACCGGCTGAGCCGCATTGAAGGGCAGGTGCGCGGCATCCGCAGGATGGTGGAAAACGACGCCTACTGCCCGGAAATCCTGGTGCAGGTGTCGGCGGTCAACGCGGCGCTGAACAGTTTTAACAAAGTGCTCCTTGCGGAGCATATCCGTTCCTGTGTTGCGAATGACATAAGGGAAGGAAAGGAAGAGACCATCGACGAGCTCGTCCTTGTCCTTCAGAAACTGATGAAATAGCGCTGCCTTTTGGGCGGCGCCACAGCCTGCCGCTTATCCGGCGGCAGGACAGGGAGGGATTTCGATATGGAACAATACAATGTGACAGGCATGAGCTGCGCCGCCTGCAGCGCGCGGGTGGAAAAGGCAGTGTCAAAAGTTCCCGGCGTCACATCCTGTTCGGTCAGTCTTCTGACCAACTCGATGGGCGTGGAGGGGACGGCATCTCCCGCAGACGTCATCGCGGCTGTGGAGAATGCGGGGTACGGCGCGTCAGAGAAGGGCGCCGCCGGACAGGAGAAAGGCGGGGGAGCGGGCGGGATGTCCGCTTCCGGTGCAGAAGATGCATTAAAGGACCGGGAGACCCCGAAGATGAAGCGCAGGCTCATCGCTTCCCTGTGCTTCCTCCTTCCCCTGATGTATGTCTCCATGGGACATATGATGTGGGGATTCCCGCTCCCTTCTTTTCTTGAGGGAAACCATGTCGCCGCAGGGCTCATCCAGCTCCTTCTGACGACGGCGGTCATGGTCATCAACCAGAAGTTTTTCATCAGCGGGTTTACCGGGCTGCTCCACCGGGCGCCGAACATGGACACCCTGGTGGCGCTGGGAGCAGGCGCGTCCTACGGCTACAGCCTCTACGCCCTGTTCGCCATGACCGGCGCGCAGATGCGGGGCGATGCATCCGGCGTGATGTCCTATATGCACGAATTCTATTTCGAGTCGGCGGCGATGATTCTGACCCTCATCACAGTCGGGAAGATGCTGGAGGCGCGCTCC
The DNA here is from genome assembly GCA_019117125.1 of Candidatus Mediterraneibacter merdipullorum. GTDB lineage: Bacteria > Bacillota > Clostridia > Lachnospirales > Lachnospiraceae > Mediterraneibacter > Mediterraneibacter merdipullorum. The sequence goes on along the minus strand of DXAL01000017.1, from coordinate 45,974 downwards.
AAAGGGCGGACCACGGATGCCCTGAAGAGCCTGATGAAGCTGGCGCCGAAGACAGCCGTCGTGGTCCGGGGCGGCAGGGAAGAGACGGTCTCCATCGGGCAGGTGCGAAAAGGGGACGTCTTTGTGGTAAGACCGGGGGAACATATCCCGGTGGACGGCATCGTGCTCGAAGGAACCAGCGCGGTCAACGAATCCGCCCTGACCGGAGAGAGCATTCCTGTGGATAAAACGGAAGGAGACGCGGTATCCGCGGCAACGCTGAACCAGTCCGGCTTCCTGAAGTGCGAAGCGACCAGGGTGGGAGAGGATACGACCCTGTCCCAGATTATCCAGATGGTCAGCGACGCCGCAGCCACAAAGGCGCCCATCGCGAAAGTGGCGGACCGGGTATCCGGCGTCTTCGTCCCGGCGGTGATGGCCATCGCGCTCCTTACATTTGCCGTGTGGATGCTGGCGGGAGAGACTGTGGGGTTCGCCCTGGCAAGGGGCATCTCCGTGCTCGTCATCAGCTGCCCCTGCGCCCTGGGACTTGCGACCCCGGTGGCAATTATGGTGGGAAACGGCATGGGCGCGAAGCACGGCATCATGTTCAAGACCGCAGTCTCCCTGGAGGAGACCGGCAAGACCCGGGTCGTCGCCCTGGATAAGACCGGGACCATCACAAGCGGCGAACCGAAAGTGACCGACCTGGTCCCGGCGGAGGGCGTGACAGAGGAAGAACTTTTATCCTGCGCTTTTGCGCTGGAGAAGAAGAGCGAGCATCCCCTTGCCCGGGCGGTCATTGCACACGCGGAAGAAGAGGGCGCGGCGGACGCACCTGCCGTGGAAGACTTCCAGGCGCTCCCCGGGAACGGTCTTTCCGGCGTCCTCCGGGGCGAGGCGCTCTGCGGAGGGAACCGGGAGTTCATCAGCACCAGGGCGGAGGTGCCGGAAGACCTCCGGCAGAAGGCGGAGAAGCTTGCCGGAGAGGGCAGGACGCCTCTGTTCTTTTCCAGGGCGGGCAGACTCCTTGGCATCATCGCCGTAGCGGACGTCATCAAGGAGGACAGCCCCCGGGCGGTGAAAGAACTGCAGGATATGGGCATCCGCGTGGTGATGCTCACCGGGGATAACGAGCGCACGGCGAAAGCCATCGGCGCCCAGGCAGGCGTGGATGAAGTTGTTGCCGGGGTCCTTCCGGACGGTAAGGAAAGCGTGATACGCGCCCTCCGGAAAAGGGGCAGGGTCGCCATGGTCGGCGACGGCATCAATGACGCTCCGGCGCTCACAAGAGCCGACATCGGCATCGCCATCGGCGCGGGCACGGATATCGCCATAGACGCCGCGGACGTGGTGCTCATGAAGAGCCGCCTAAGCGACGTCCCCGCAGCGATACGCCTAAGCCGCGCCACGCTGCGCAACATCCACGAGAATCTCTTCTGGGCGTTCTTCTACAATGTGATCGGCATCCCCCTGGCAGCAGGCGTGTGGATTCCCGTCTTCGGATGGCAGTTAAATCCCATGTTCGGCGCGGCGGCGATGAGCCTCTCCAGCTTCTGCGTCGTGAGCAACGCGCTCCGGCTCAACTGGTTCCGGATGTATGACGCCGGAAGGGACAGGAAGGGAAAGAGAAAAGAGAAGTCAGAACAGTCAGAACAGACAGAGCAGTCAGAACAAAAGGAGGAAATGAAAATGACAAAGACCATGAAGATTGAAGGCATGATGTGCGGACACTGCGAGGCAAGAGTGAAGAAAGTACTGGAAGCGCTCCCGGAAGTGGACGCGGCGGAAGTAAGCCATGAGGCTGGGACAGCCGTCCTTACGCTGAACGCGGAAGTAAGCGACGAGGTTCTCAGAAAAACAGTGGAAGACCAGGATTATCAGGTGACCGGCATCGCGTAAGGTGCACACAGGAGGACCGGGGCAGGAAAATGCAAGTATCTCTTGCATTTTCTTGCTCTTTTTTTCGTTTCATGCTATTTTATGTGTTGACTTTTTCCGGGAGGTATAATACTATAGTAGCAGACACGAACAACTGTTCGATACAAAAAGGAGAATTGATTTATGGCAGGAAATAACGGAACTGGAAATGATGAAAAGAAAAAGGCTCTGGATGCGGCCATTGCCAAGCTGGAGAAGGATTTTGGAAAGGGAGCCGTGATGAAGCTCGGGGATTCCAGCGCCCACGCGGCGGTGGAGACGGTCCCCACGGGATGCCTGAGCCTGGACCTGGCCCTTGGTCTTGGCGGCGTTCCGAAGGGGCGCGTGATCGAGATTTACGGTCCGGAGTCCAGCGGTAAGACGACAGTCGCCCTTCATATGATATCAGAAGTACAGAAACGGGGAGGCATCGCGGGGTTCATCGACGCGGAGCATGCGCTGGACCCGGTGTATGCGAAGAATATCGGCGTGGATATCGATGAACTCTACATATCCCAGCCGGACAGCGGCGACCAGGCGCTTGAGATTGCCGAGACGATGGTGCGCTCCGGCGCCATCGACATCATTGTCATCGACTCGGTGGCAGCCCTTGTTCCGAAACAGGAGATAGAGGGGGATATGGGCGACAGCCATGTGGGACTCCAGGCGAGGCTGATGTCCCAGGCGCTCCGGAAGCTGACCCCTGTTATCAGCAAATCCCACTGCATCGTCATCTTTATCAATCAGCTCCGTGAGAAGGTGGGCGTGATGTTCGGCAATCCGGAGACCACGACAGGAGGACGGGCGCTCAAGTTCTACGCGTCGGTCCGCATGGACGTGCGCCGGATAGAGACCCTCAAGCAGAGCGGGGAGATGGTGGGGAACCGGACCCGCGTGAAGGTCGTGAAGAACAAGATAGCGCCGCCCTTTAAGGAAGCGGAATTCGACATCATGTTCGGGAAGGGCATCTCGAAGGAGGGCGACGTCCTGGACCTTGCCGCAGGCATCGACCTGATAAAGAAGAGCGGCGCATGGTATGCGTACGAAGGAGAGAAGATCGGTCAGGGAAGAGAGAACGCGAAGGCGTACCTGGCAGCGCATCCGGAACTGATGGAAGAGCTGGATGCGAAAGTCCGCGCCCACTACCATCTGGCAGGGGGAAGCGAAGGACCGGAGGAAGGTACGGAAGCAGACGCACAGGCAAAAGAAGGCTCCGGGGGCAGCCTGTCCCTGAAAGGCGGTAAGAAAGAATGACGGTGACGGAAGTAGCGCCGCACACGAAGACAAGATATAAAGTGAGTCTGGACGGGAAGTTCGCCTTTGTATTGTACAAAGGGGAACTTTCCCGTTTTGGCATACGGGAAGGGGCGGAGCTTTCCGGGGATACGGTGGAGGAGATACGCACCCGGGTCATCTTAAAGCGGGCAAAGGTCTATGCTCTCCATCTGCTCGGGGATATGGACCGCACAGAGGCGCAGTTGAGAGAGAAGCTGCTCCGGGGGCTGTATCCGGAGGACATCGTCTCTGCGGCGGTGGAGTATGTGAAGTCCTTCGGATATCTGGACGATGCCCGCTATGCACAGAATATTGTCCTTAGCCGTATGGGGAGAAAGAGCAGGCGGGAGATCGAGGCGGAGCTCATTCGCAAAGGCGTGCCAAAAGAGGCTGCCCGGGAGGCGCTTCAGAACTGCTATGAGGAGGCGGGCGAAGAGGAAGCCATCCGGAAGATTCTGCAAAGAAAGCGGTTCGTCCCGTCCGGGGCTTCGGAGGAAGAGACGCGGAAGATATACGGATATCTGGCGCGGAAGGGCTTTCGGTACGATACCGTCCGTCAAGTGATACAAAAATATGAGGACGATGCTTGACATTGTTGTGGAAACAGTATAAAATTTAACTGTTGTATTTAAGTAATATGTACAATGAAAATTAAATAAGGAGGTGCTCCTGTGCAATGAATTTAGGCTTGAGTATCGTCATTGCCGTGGCCCTCGCGTTGATAGTTGGGATTATCTCTCACTTTGCAACGATCTCCAATCTGAAGAAGAATGCGGAAAGCAAGATCGGAAATGCGGAGAAGCGTGCGAGAGAAATCATCGACGATGCTGTCAAGACTGCTGAGACGACAAAGAAGGAAGCTCTTCTGGAAGTGAAGGAAGAATCCATCAAGACGAAGAACGATCTTGAGAAGGAGACGAAGGAAAGAAGAGCAGAGCTGCAGCGCTATGAGAAGAGAGTGCTCGCAAAGGAAGAAGCAGTCGACAAGCGCGCGGATGTCCTTGAACACCGCGAGAACAAGCTTTCGTCAAAAGAAGAACAACTCAGACAGCGTGAAGCCAGGGTAGAAGAACTAAGTCAGAAACGTGTGCAGGAACTGGAACGAATCTCAGGACTTACCTCTGAACAGGCAAAGGAATATCTGTTAAAAACTGTTGAAGAAGATGTAAAGCATGACACTGCGAAAATGGTCAGGGAGCTGGAAGCTCAGGCGAAGGAGGATGCGGACAAGAAGGCGAAGGAATATGTCGTCAACGCCATCCAGAGATGCGCCGCTGACCATGTGGCAGAGACGACCATCTCGGTTGTACAGCTTCCCAGCGATGAGATGAAGGGACGCATCATCGGGCGTGAGGGACGGAATATCCGGACCCTTGAGACGCTCACCGGTGTGGAGCTCATCATCGACGATACGCCGGAAGCGGTCGTATTATCCGGTTTTGACCCGATTCGCCGTGAAGTCGCAAGGATTGCCCTTGAGCGGCTGATCGTGGATGGACGCATCCATCCCGCGAGAATCGAGGAGACGGTGGAGAAAGCCCAGAAAGAAGTCGATGCGATGATACGCGAGGAAGGAGAGGCGGCAGCGCTTGAAGTAGGCGTGCCGGGCATCCATCCGGAGCTGATACGGCTTCTGGGACGCATGAAGTTCCGGACAAGCTACGGGCAGAACGCGCTGAAGCATTCCATTGAAGTGGCACAGCTTTCAGGGCTGCTCGCAGGCGAGATCGGGATTGACGTGCGGATGGCGAAACGCGCCGGACTTCTCCATGATATAGGGAAATCCATCGACCATGACGTAGAGGGCTCCCACATCCAGATTGGTGTGGACCTCTGCAGGAAATATAAAGAGTCCGCCACTGTGGTCAATGCAGTGGAGGCACACCACGGCGATGTGGAGCCGCAGACTCTGGTCGCGTGCGTAGTTCAGGCGGCTGATACGATATCAGCGGCAAGACCGGGCGCAAGGCGTGAGACCATCGAAACATACACCAACAGATTAAAACAGTTAGAAGATATTACCAACCAGTTCAAAGGGGTGGACAAATCATTTGCCATCCAGGCAGGAAGAGAGATTCGTGTTATGGTAGTTCCGGAGCAGGTATCTGATGATGATATGGTGCTTCTCGCCAGGGATATTGCAAAGCAGATTGAATTCGAGCTGGAATATCCGGGGCAGATAAAGGTAAATGTAATCCGCGAGTCGCGGGCTACAGAATACGCAAAATAACATAACAACAGATGAAAGACCGGCCCTTGTCGAAAGACGAGGGCTTTCTTTTATATGAAGATGACAGGAGGACGAGGCAATGAGCGAGCATATCAGGAGACTGAAGCGGGAACTGAAGTTCCGGGGGAAAATCATCGATTTTTATCAGGACACGATGGAGATTGACGGCGACCATACGGTTGTGTGGGATTTTATCAGCCACAAGGGGGCGGCGGCAGTGGTGCCGGTGACAGAGGACGGGAAGATACTGATGGTGCGCCAGTACCGCAACGCTCTGGAACGGTACACGCTGGAGATACCCGCAGGCGCCCTGGACACGGCGGACGAGCCGGGCATCGTATGTGCGTCCCGGGAACTGGAAGAGGAGACCGGATTCCGGTGCGATGAGCTGGAATGGCTCATCACCCTGCGCACGACGGTCGCGTTCTGCAATGAGAAAATAGAAGTGTTTGTGGCGCGCAATCTGATCCCCTCCAGCCAGCATCTGGACGAGGATGAATTCATCGACCTGAAGGCATATTCCCTTGATGAGCTGAAAGAAAAGATATTTACCGGCGAGATCGAGGACAGCAAGACCGTGGCGTCCCTGATGGCGTACGCGGTGAAATATGGGAAAGAGGACGCCGGAAATCCCGGAGTCCGGACAAAAAATACAGGAGAATAATCACAGAGCCCCGGCATATAATGAAATATCCGACAAGGCTGTGCGCGGCGGGCGCACAGCCTGCTGTGAGAACGGTAAGGAGGCAGCATGAAGATATTTCACACGAGGAAACAGTTCCTTGCTTTTTTTATGCCGGGGTTTTGTCTTGGCATTTTATATGTGAACTTTGCGGCGAAAAAATATATGGCCGGTCCGGGGATATTCAGCGAATACTTCCTCAGCCAGTATTCGTCCGGACAGATTGAACCCCGGGGATATCTGCTGTACCTGCTCCGGACGCGGGCAGTGCCCCTCGCCGCCCTGTCCGCCCTGTCCTTTACCAGAGCCGGCAGGGCGGCTGCCGTTCTGTTCCTGCTTTGGACGGGCTTTTCAGGCGGCATGCTGGTCTCCCTGGCGGCGGAGAGCCTGGGCATCCGGGGGAGCCTGCTCTGCCTGGCAGGGCTGTTCCCCCAGTTCCTTTTCTACATACCGGCGTTCCTCATGGTACTGAAGTACTGCCTTGCTGCGCCCCGGGCAGACTGGAACCGGCAGAAGACGGTCTTTGTCATTCTGTGCATTTCCATCGGCATCATCCTGGAACTGTATGTGAACCCGGTGCTTCTGGACCTGCTGCTCCCGCTGCTCTGGAAGTCCGGCTCATAAGGGCGGCGAAGGCGAGGACGGACACCAGGAGCTGGCTTGCAAGGAGCCCCCACAGGTAGCCGCGCATGCCAAAGCGGGGGACTGCCAGGAAGACGCTGGCAATGCGCACGGAAAGCCCCGCCATATTGATGAGGAAGCCAGCGGACGTTTTTCTGCATCCGTTGACCGCGCTCAACAGGGCAGTATTCGTGTAGAGAAAGGGACAAATCCACGCGAGGGTAAGGAGGAACCTTCCGGCAGACGCACTGTGAAACAGGAGCAGACCGATGTGCTTTCCGAAGAGCAGGAAGAAGAGGCAGGAGGAAAGTCCCAGGACCAGGCAGCTGCCCACTGCCTTTCGTATCAGGCGCAGAAGGGCGGTCCGGTCGCCGGCGGCGCCTGCCGCACTGACGGCAGGCATGAGCATGGTTCCCACAGAGTTTGTGACAGCGGAGGGGAAGAGGATGCACGGCAATGCCATTCCCGTAAGGACGCCGTACAGACTGAGGGCTTCGGCTGTGTCCATCCCGTACAGCTTAAGCCCGGCAGGGATAGACGCCGCCTCCACGCTCTGGAGCAGGGTGACGGCTGTCCGGTTCGCAGTCAGCGGGAGGGAGAGAGAAAGCAGCCCTTTCATCTGCTTTGCAGCCCCGGCGGCGGACGGGCGGTACGGTCCTTTTTTCCCGCCGGCAAGGGTGCGGGCGCAGAAGAAGGCGGCGGCACATTCCCCCGCCACGATGCCGGCTGCGGCAAGCTGGATGGAGACAGGACTGCCGCTCCCGGAAAGGAAGAGAAAGAACAGGACCGTAAAGAGGATGCGCACGGTCTGTTCCACAAGCTGGCTTGCGGCCGGCTTTTTTGCATCCTGGAGCCCCAGATGATATCCGCAGATACAGCTGTGGACTGCGGCGAAAGGCAGCGCGTAGGAGAGGATGAGGATCAGTTCCTCGCAGCGCGGCTCTCCAAGGAGGACGCCGGCGATGAACGGAGCATTTGCCTGGACAATCAGGACCTCCGCGCAGGAGATGAGAAGAGTGACAAAGAGAGCGGCGGCAAGGGCGGATACTGCCGCCCGCATCCTGCCAAGGGAATGCTCCCGCGCCGTGATGCGGGAGAGCGCCATCTGCAGTCCCGCAGTGCTTACGGAGAGGCAGAGTGCATAGACCGGGAAGATGAGCTGGTAGAGCCCCACATTCTCCTCGCCGAAGGCACGGCTCAAAAAGATGCGGAAAAAGAACCCCATGACGCGGCTGACAAGTCCCGCCGCCGTGAGGATGACCGCGCCCCGGAACAGGGGATGCTTTTCTGACATGTTCATACACCTCGAATGAGAATGTCTGCCCTTTGCCGGGCAGACTTTTTACAATATATGTGATTTCATGCCTTGACAGAACGGTCTTCCGGTGATATCCTACTAATGCAATTCCTAGTAAAAAGATAGGGAATAGGAAACAGCAGGGTAGGTGAGAAGATGAAACTGTCTACAAAAGGAAGGTACGGGCTGCGCGCCCTGATCGACCTGGCTCAGTACAGCAGCGAGGCTCCGGTCTCTATCACGAGCATATCCGCGCGCCAGGATATTTCCGAGCGGTATCTGGAGCAGCTGATGGCGCTGCTGAAAAAAGCGGGGATTGTCCGCAGCATCCGCGGAGCGGGCGGCGGCTATGTCCTGGCAAAAGATATGAAAGAGATATCCGCGGGAGACATCTTAAGAGCGCTGGAAGGAAGCCTTGAGCCGGTGGACTGTCCGGGACTGGAACCGGACGGGACCTGCCAGGCGGCGGACAGCTGTGTGACGAAATATGTCTGGAAACGCATCAACGACAGCATCAACCGGACGGTCGATGAAATCATGCTGGACCAGCTTGTAGAAGAGAGCAGGAAAAAGTGCTGTGCCGACCCGGTGCAGCGGGTATGCAGAAATTAACGGAGGCAGATTATGGAAAAACTGATATATCTTGATAATGCAGCGACCACAAAGACATCCCCGGAGGTTGTAAACGCCATGTTCCCGTATTTTACGGAGCATTACGGTAATCCCTCCAGTGTCTATGGGTTTGCCGCAGCGAACAAAGAAGTCATCGCAAGGCAGAGGGACATCATCGCAGGCGCCCTCCACGCCCAGGCAAATGAAATCTACTTTACCGCCGGAGGAACCGAGTCCGACAACTGGGCGCTGACGGCGACGGCGGAAGCCTATGCGTCCAAAGGGAAGCACATCATCACGAGCAAAATTGAGCACCACGCCATCCTCCACACCTGCGCGTACCTTGAGAAGCGCGGGTATGAGGTCACATACCTGGATGTGGATGAGAACGGACTGGTGGACCCGGCAGATGTGGAGGCGGCGATTCGCCCGGATACCATCCTCATCTCGGTCATGTTCGCCAATAATGAAATCGGGACCATCCAGCCAATCGCAGAGATTGGCCGCATTGCCCGGGAACACGGCGTTCTGTTCCACACAGACGCGGTACAGGCTTTCGCCCACGTGCCCATCGATGTGGATGCATGCTGCATCGATATGCTGAGCGCCAGCGGACATAAACTGAACGGACCGAAAGGCATCGGATTCCTCTATATCCGAAAAGGCGTGAAGATACGCTCTTTCATCCACGGCGGCGCCCAGGAGCGCAAACGCCGGGCAGGCACCGAAAATGTTCCCGGCATTGTGGGACTTGGCAAAGCAGTGGAACTGGCAGTCTCCTCCATGGAAGAGCGGGCACGGTACGAGTCAGAGCTCCGGGATTACCTCATCCATCGCATCGAGACGGAGATTCCCTACTGCAGGCTCAACGGAGACCGGGAAAAACGGCTCCCGAACAATGTAAATTTCAGCTTCCGGTTCATCGAGGGAGAGTCCCTCCTTATCATGCTGGATATGAAAGGCATCTGCGCGTCCAGCGGTTCTGCGTGCACATCCGGCTCCCTGGACCCGTCCCATGTGCTCCTTGCCATCGGGCTGCCCCATGAGATTGCGCACGGTTCCCTGCGCATGACGCTGGATGAGGAGACGACGCGGGAAGACATCGACTATGTGGTGGACAATCTGAAGGAAATCGTCGCCCAGCTGCGGAGCATGTCCCCGCTGTACGAAGATTTCGTGAAAAAGCAGGAAAAGAACAGATAAAAACAGGTGAAACGACCAGGAGGAAAAGAGATATGTATACAGAAAAGGTAATGGACCATTTCCAGCATCCGAGAAACGTCGGAGAGATTGAGAACGCCAGCGGCGTGGGCACCGTGGGCAATGCAAAGTGCGGGGACATCATGCGCATCTATCTGGATATCGATGAGAACCAGATAATCCGCGACGTGAAGTTCAAGACCTTCGGCTGCGGCGCTGCCGTGGCTACGAGCAGCATGGCGACCGAGCTTGTAAAAGGAAAGAACATTCAGGAAGCCATGCAGGTGACGAACAAGGCGGTGATGGAAGCGCTGGACGGACTCCCGCCGGTGAAGGTCCACTGTTCACTCCTTGCCGAGGAAGCAATCCACGCGGCTCTGTGGGATTACGCAGAGAAGAACGGCATCACGATAGAAGGTCTGGAAAAGCCCAAGTCCGATATCCACGAGGGCGAGGAAGAGGAAGAAGAGGAATACTGATGAGCAGAGTCGTCGTGGGGATGTCGGGCGGCGTGGATTCTTCGGTGGCGGCGTATCTCCTGAAAAAGCAGGGGTATGACGTGATCGGCGTCACCATGCAGATCTGGCAGGAGGAAGATGCATGCCGGACAGAGGAAAACGGCGGATGCTGCGGCCTGAGCGCCGTGGAGGATGCGAGGAGAGTGGCGGCTGCCCTGGATATCCCTTACTATGTGATGAATTTCCGGAAAGAATTCCAGGAAAATGTCATCGACTATTTCACGGAAGAATATTTAAACGGGCGCACGCCGAACCCGTGCATTGCCTGCAACCGCTATGTCAAGTGGGAGGCGCTTTTAAACCGGAGCCTGGCGCTCGGCGCGGACTATATCGCCACCGGGCATTACGCGCGCATCGAAGAGCTCCCAAACGGACGCTTTGCGCTGCGCCGCTGTGCTGCGCAGGAAAAGGACCAGACCTATGCGCTCTACAATCTGACCCAGGACCAGCTCCGGCGCACGCTGATGCCGGCGGGAGCCTACTCCAAGGATGAGATACGCGCCATCGCGCAGGAGCAGGGGCTTCTGGTGGCAGACAAGCCGGACAGCCAGGATATCTGCTTTGTGCCGGACGGGGATTATGCATCCTTCATCGAAGAACAGGTCCGGTCCGCCGGCGGGAAAGAGCTTTCCGGCGGGAACTTTGTGACGCGGGACGGGCAGGTGCTTGGCAGGCACAAAGGCATCATCCACTATACCGTCGGTCAGCGCAAAGGGCTGGGACTGGCCCTGGGCTATCCTGCCTTCGTGCTGGAGATACGCCCGGAGACAGAGGAAGTGGTCATTGGGACCTATGAAGAGTCCCTGACCCGCACGGTCCGGGCAGACCGGCTCAACTTCATGTCCCGGGAGGACCTGGAAGGACCGGTGCGGGTGTTCGCCAAAATCCGGTACAATCACAGGGGCGCCTGGTGTACGGCGGAAAAGACCGGCAGCGATGAACTGGTCTGTCATTTCGACGAACCCCAGCGGGCAGTGACGCCCGGGCAGGCGCTTGTGCTCTACGACGGGGAATATGTCCTGGGAGGAGGGACCATCCTGTGAGCGGATATCAGACAGAACAGAAGGACCATCAGACAGAGAAGAACAGACAGAAGGCAGCCGGGAGCGGATACCAGACTGGTGAAAGGAAGGGACTGCGTTCGGACTGCCATATGCACACGGAATTTTCCACGGACAGCGATGCGCCGGTCCGGGACATGCTGGAGGAAGCAGTCCGCCGGGGAATGGACGGCGTGTGCGTCACAGACCATCTGGACCTGGACTTTCCGGAAGACGAAGGGCTGGGACCGGATGCATTCCAGCTGGACCTGGACCGGTATTTCCGGACGCTGACCTCCCTGCGGGAGGAATACAGGGGGAGACTGGATGTGCGCATCGGCGTGGAGCTCGGGCTCCAGGAACATCTGGGAAAGGCGTACCAGGACATTGCCCGGGAGCATCCCTTTGACTTTATCATCGGCTCCCTCCATCTGGTCGGCGGGACCGACCCCTACAACAGGGAGATATTCCGGGAGCACACGGATGCGGAGGTATACCGGGAGGCATTCCTTGAGACGGCGCGGTGCCTGGACACGGTCGGGGATTTTGATGTCCTGGGGCATCTCGACTACGTGGTGCGCTACGGCGCCCGGAAGGCAGAGGAGTATTCCTACCGGCGCTTTGCAGATGAGATTGACGGCATCTTAAAGCGGCTCATCGATTCCGGAAAAGGGCTGGAGATGAACATGGGCGGCATCCGCTGCGGGCTTGGGGTTCCCAATCCCCATCCGGATGTGCTGAAAAGATACCGGGAGCTGGGCGGCGAGATTGTCACCGTCGGGGCGGATGCCCACCGCCCGGAGCACGTTGCCCTTGCATTCCGGGAGGGAGCGGATATCCTGAGAGAATGCGGGTTCCGCTATTATGCGGAATACATCGGGCGGAAGCCGGTGTTCCGCAAGATATAGGAACGGGCGCCGCATCTTTGCTCATGATCTGGCGCTCAACTCATCAGGAACAGGGCGTGCTGATTCTTATGCGAGCATAAATCAGCCCGCGCCTGCCCCTGATGGCTGAACTGGTGCATAAAAATGTATTTAGGTCTTGAATTTTTGTTCCTGTTTTAGTACAATATCTCTAGTTGGTGATTTCTTGACGGACATGAGGGTTGAGAGTCATCGCAAGGCTGACCTACAGTCAAATATTTTTTAAACTTTTAGGAGGAATTAATCATGGCAGTAAAAGTAGCGATTAATGGATTTGGACGTATCGGACGTCTCGCTTTCAGACAGATGTTTGGAGCAGAGGGATTTGAGATCGTGGCAATCAACGACCTTACATCTCCGAAGATGCTTGCTCACTTACTGAAATATGACTCAACACAGGGCAGATATGCGCTGGCTGACAAAGTTGAGGCAGGAGAGGATTCTATCACAGTTGACGGCAAAGAGATTAAAATCTATGCTGAGGCTGATGCAAACAACCTTCCGTGGGGACAGATTGGTGTTGATGTAGTTCTTGAGTGTACAGGCTTCTACACAAAGAAAGACAAAGCTCAGGCTCATATCAATGCAGGCGCTAAGAAAGTCATCATCTCCGCTCCGGCAGGAAATGACCTTCCGACAATCGTTTACAATGTAAACCACGAGACACTGACAAAAGATGACAACATCATCTCCGCAGCATCCTGTACGACAAACTGCCTTGCTCCGATGGCGAAGGCTCTGAACGACCTTGCACCGATCAAATCCGGTATCATGTGCACAATCCACGCTTACACAGGCGACCAGATGACACTTGACGGACCGCAGAGAAAAGGCGACCTGAGAAGATCACGTGCGGCAGCTGTCAACATCGTTCCGAACAGCACAGGCGCAGCAAAGGCTATCGGTCTTGTTATTCCGGAACTGAACGGCAAACTCATCGGTTCCGCACAGCGTGTTCCGACTCCGACAGGTTCCACGACCATCCTGACAGCAGTTGTAGAGGGCGAAGTTACAGTTGACCAGATCAACGCAGCTATGAAAGCAGCTTCCAACGAGTCCTACGGCTACAACACAGATGAGATCGTATCCAGCGATATCGTTGGCATGTCCTACGGCTCACTGTTCGACGCTACTCAGACAATGGCTCTGCCGACAGGCGACGGCAACACAGAGGTTCAGGTTGTTTCATGGTATGACAACGAGAACTCCTACACAAGCCAGATGGTTAGAACAATCAAATACTTCGGAAAATTAATCTCTGAGTAATTCAGTTCCGACGAATCATTTGACTCACAATGGGGTCCGGTCTTATTGTAGGACCGGACCCTGTTTTAATGAGAAAATGTGCGCATCCGAAAATGTGTGCACGGGAAAAAGTATCAGGAGGCTATGAAATATGGCAGCACTTAACAAAAAAACAGTAGACGACATCAATGTAAAGGGTCAGAGAGTCCTTGTGAGATGCGATTTCAACGTACCGCTCAAAGACGGTCAGATTACAGATGAGACCCGCATCGTGGCAGCGCTCCCGACCATCAAGAAGCTGATTGCGGACGGAGGAAAAGTCATCCTCTGCTCACACCTCGGCAAACCGAAGGGGGAGCCCAAGCCGGAGCTTTCACTTGCACCGGTAGCGGCAAGGCTTTCCGAGCTTCTCGGACAGGAAGTGAAATTCGCGGCTGACCCGGAAGTCGTAGGACCGAACGCAAAGGCAGCGGTAGAGGCGATGAACGACGGCGATGTCATCCTTCTTGAGAACACACGCTACAGAGCAGAGGAGACAAAGAACGGCGAGGCATTCTCCAAAGAGCTTGCTTCTCTCTGCGACGTATTCGTAAACGATGCATTCGGTACAGCCCACAGAGCGCACTGCTCCAACGTAGGCGTGACACAGTATGTGGACACAGCGGTTGTGGGATACCTGATGGAGAAAGAAATCAAATTCCTCGGAAACGCGGTAGAGACTCCGGAGAGACCCTTCGTGGCAATCCTCGGCGGTTCCAAAGTATCCAGCAAGATTTCCGTTATCAACAACCTGCTTGAGAAGGTTGACACCCTCATCATCGGCGGCGGAATGTGCTACACATTTACAAAGGCACAGGGCGGAAACGTAGGAAATTCTCTTCTTGAGGAAGATTATCTCCAGTACGCACTTGACATGGTGAAGAAGGCAGAGGAGAAGGGCGTGAAACTGCTCCTTCCGGTAGATGCCATCGCAGCAGACGCATTCTCCAACGAAGCGAATACAAAAGTCGTGGCTCAGAACGAGATTCCGGACGGCTGGATGGGTCTCGATATCGGACCGGAGACGGCGAAAATGTACGCAGAGGCTGTGAAATCCGCGAAGACTGTTGTGTGGAACGGACCGATGGGATGCTTCGAGATGCCGAAGTTCGCAGACGGAACTAAGACGGTGGCGGCAGCCCTTGCTGACACAGACGCAGTGACCATCATCGGCGGCGGCGATTCCGCAGCAGCTGTAAACCAGCTCGGCTACGGCGACAAGATGACACACATCTCAACAGGCGGCGGCGCTTCACTTGAGTTCCTCGAAGGGAAGGAGCTGCCGGGAGTAGCAGCGGCGAACGACCGGTAAGCAGCATCGTGAACGTGGCAGATGTAAAAAATATTTTTTAAGGAGATATACAAAAATGGCAAGAAAGAAAATCGTTGCAGGAAACTGGAAAATGAACAAGACACCGAGCGAGGCAGTTGCTCTGGTAGAAGAACTGAAACCGTTAGTAGCGAATGAAGAAGTTGACGTAGTATTCTGCGTGCCGGCAATCGACATCGTACCGGTTGTAGAGGCGGCAAAAGGAACAAACATCCAGGTTGGCGCTGAGAACATGTACTTCGAGGAGAGTGGAGCTTACACAGGCGAGATTTCTCCGGCTATGCTCGTAGATGCAGGCGTGAAATACGTGGTTCTCGGACACTCCGAGAGAAGAGACTACTTCGGTGAGACGAATGAAGATGTAAACAAGAAAGTCCTCAAAGCGTTCGAGCACGGCATCACACCGATTATGTGCTGCGGCGAGACTCTGGAGCAGAGAGAGCAGGGCGTGACAATGGACTTCATCCGCCAGCAGGTGAAAGTAGGTCTTCAGAATGTAACGGCAGACCAGGCAAAGACCATGGTCATCGCTTACGAGCCGATCTGGGCAATCGGAACAGGCAAGACAGCTACGACAGAGCAGGCTGAAGAAGTCTGCAAGGGCATCCGCCAGTGCGTGGCTGAAGTATATGACGAGGCTACAGCAGAAGCAATCCGCATCCAGTACGGCGGTTCTGTAAATGCAGGAAATGCAGCAGAGCTCTTTGCACAGGCTGACATCGACGGCGGTCTGGTAGGCGGCGCTTCCCTGAAAGCAGATTTCGGGAAGATTGTAAACTACAAATAATCCTCAGAAATACAGATAAGCGGAAAAAGGAGAACGGCGTGATAACCGTTCTCTTTTTTTGCCTGCAATGGACTTTTCGGTTCTTTTGTACCGTTCAGAGTCTCCTTATTTATGCGTCAGCCCCGGACTGTTTTTTCGGATTGTTTTTATGGCATGCACCGCCTGCGCTGCGAACCGAATACCCCCATTGTTGCCAGAGAGTTATATCGGACACTGCCTGTGGACATCCCGGAGCAGACCTTTTACAAGTCACTGGAGAGGCTGACAAAGGCGGGGAAAGCTGTGCACTTGGCGAAAGGATTATATTACAGACCCAGAACCGGCAGGTTTGGGGAAATCCCAATCTCTGACAAAGAGATTGTCGACTATTATATTGGAGAAGGACAAGGCGTGCTTGTGGGCTATCGGTTGTATAACAAGAAAGGGATAACTACTCAGCTCAGTAAATATGTAGAAGTATATTCCAAAATGTTGTCTGAAGACAGAAAGAAAATCAAAAATGTATCTGTGAAGAAGATTTCTGTTGAACTTACAGATGAGACAATTCCAGTCATAGAAACACTGGATATTCTCAACAGTTATGATAAGATTGAAAATCTGGACAGACTGTCTGTACCGCATACACTGGCACAGTATCTGTCGCCGATGTCAGATTACAAGATACCGAGATTGGAGTGGATGTATGAGACTGCACGATGATAAGTAGTCTGCCGCACACTATCTTCATCTTGAAAAATCTGCTTAAAGCGGGTACAATAGGTATCGGGACAAATCACCGAAATGTACAGATAAAGGAGATATGGATATGAGCAAGAAACCAACCGTATTGATGATATTAGACGGCTACGGCTTAAGAGATGACCGGCACGGCAACGCGGTCGCTGAAGCTGCGACGCCGGTGATGGATGAACTGATGGCAACATGCCCGTTTGTGAGAGGAAATGCCAGCGGCATGGCAGTGGGTCTCCCGGATGGTCAGATGGGCAACTCCGAGGTGGGGCACCTGAACATGGGCGCAGGGCGCATCGTATATCAGGACCTGACGAAAATCACGAAAGCCATCCAGGACGGGGATTTCTTTGAAAATAAAGCCCTTGTGGCAGCATGTGAAAATGTAAAGAAAAATGATTCCGCACTGCACCTGATGGGTCTGGTCTCTGACGGCGGCGTGCACAGCCATAATACGCATATTTACGGGCTGCTCGAGCTGGCAAAGAGACAGGGCATCGAGAAAGTGTACGTACACTGCTTCCTGGACGGACGTGACACACCGCCGGCATCCGGAAAAGAGTACGTGGAAGAGCTGGAAGCAAAGATGAAGGAGATTGGCGTTGGCGAAGTGGCTACGGTATCCGGGCGCTATTACGCGATGGACCGCGACAACCGCTGGGACCGTGTGGAGAAGGCTTACCGTGCCCTTGTTTACGGCGAGGGAGACCAGGCGGCTTCCGCGCCGGAGGGAATCCAGACCTCCTATGAGAAAGACGTGACCGACGAGTTCGTCGTGCCGATGGTCGTGATGAAGGACGGCGCTCCGACGGCGACGGTAAAGACCGGGGATTCCATCATCTTCTTCAACTTCCGTCCGGACCGTGCAAGAGAGATTACGAGAACATTCTGCGATGACGATTTCACAGGATTTGACCGCGGCGAGAGAGTAAAGACCACTTATGTATGCTTTACAGAATACGATGTGACCATCCCGAACAAGCTGGTGGCATTCGTGAAAGAGGAAATCACGAACACCTTCGGCGAATTCCTGGCAGCAAACGGACTGAAGCAGGCGCGTATCGCTGAGACCGAGAAGTATGCGCACGTGACCTTCTTCTTCAACGGCGGCGTAGAGGAGCCGAATCCGGGTGAGGACCGCATCCTCGTGAAATCACCGAAGGTTGCCACATATGACCTGAAGCCGGAGATGAGCGCTTACGAAGTATGCGACAAGCTGGTGGAGGCAATCCGCTCGGAGAAATACGATGTCATCATCATCAACTTTGCAAACCCGGATATGGTGGGACACACCGGAGTCGAGGCTGCGGCGGTCAAAGCCATCGAGGCGGTCGACCAGTGTGTGGGCAGAGCAGTGGACGCGGTAAAAGAAGTGAACGGACAGATGTTCATCTGCGCGGACCACGGAAATGCAGAACAGCTCATCGACGAGGAGACCGGCGAGCCGTTCACCGCGCATACGACCAATCAGGTGCCCTTCATCCTCGTGAATGCAGACCCGTCCTACAGACTGAGAGAGGGCGGCTGCCTGGCGGATATCGCGCCGACCCTCATAGAGATGATGGGGATGGAACAGCCGAAAGAGATGAGCGGAAAATCCCTCATCGTAAAATAGCGTCAGTGTATATTGACGATAGAGACAGGGCAGAGATAAAACGAAGACAGAACGAACAGCACAGGGGCACGGACAAAAGAGACCGCGCCTCTGTCTTTTCTCTGTCATGCAGAAAACAGGTCCCTGACAGGCAGCGCCCGGGGATGGAAAGAAGGAAGACAGATGCGTGAAAAACTGACAAAAAGCGACGTGGAAAAGATACAGGCGGAAATCGAGCACCGGAAGCTGGTGGAGAGAAAAGAACTCATCGAAGCGGTGAAGGAGGCGCGCTCCCACGGGGACTTAAGCGAGAACTTTGAATACCATGCGGCAAAGAAGGAGAAGAACCGGAACGAGAGCCGCATCCGCTATCTGGAGAGGATGTTAAAGACCGCTGTCATTGTGGAGGACCATTCGGGCGCAGATGAAGTGGGGCTCAATAATACGGTGGAGCTCTACTGCGAGGATGACGGGGAAGTGGAGACATACCGCATCGTCACATCGGTGAGGGGCAGTTCCCTGAACGGACTTGTCAGTATCGAGTCGCCCATTGGAAAGGCGCTCCTCGGACACCGGGAGGGAGACCGGGTATATGTGAAAGTCAATGCTGATTACGGATATTATGTCGTTATCCGGAAAGTCATCAAGACAGAGAGCGAAGAGAACGACCACATCCGGAGTTTTTGAGAAAGGAGAAAAGCAGGATGAGATACACAACAGCCCTTTTTGACCTGGACGGGACGATTACGGATTCCGGACCGGGCATCATCCATGCCATACGCTATGCCGTCCGCAGGAAAGGTCTGACGGAGCCGTCAGAGGAAGTGCTGCGGTCGTTCATCGGACCGCCGCTGATGGAACAGTTCCAGAAGGTGTTTTCCCTCACGCGGGAAGAGGGCGCAGCCATGGTCGCGGCATACCGGGAGTATTACGGCGACCGGGGCATTTTCGAGAACCGGGTCTACGAAGGAGTGCCGGAGATGCTGATGCGTATCAGGCGCGCCGGCATTCGGGTGCTGATGGCGACATCGAAACCGGAGCTGTACGCCCGCCGCATCGCGGAACATTTCGGGTTTGACCGGCATTTTGACTTCATCGGCGGAGCCTGTATGGACGGGACAAGGACCGTCAAATCCGAGGTCATCGAATATGTGCTGGAAACATGCGGTATTTCCCGGGAGGAAAGAGCGCGTACGGTGATGGTCGGGGACCGCAGCCATGATATCATCGGAGCAGGGAAAGCCGGGCTCCACAGCCTGGGCGTGCTCTACGGGTACGGAAGCCGGGAAGAACTGGAGCGGGCAGGAGCGGAAGGGATTGCCGCCCAGCCGTCTGATGTCGCGGACCTCCTGCTTTAGGAAGAGCGCTGCCCGGAAGGGTGATTTTACATGGATTTTACACAGAACCCGGGATAGTTTTTACATCCCCCGTTTACAATAAAGCTGTAGCAGAAGAGAAGCCACAGCAAAAACGGGGGCATGGATATGTACAGAGGATTATGGAATTTCATTACAAAATATACAGATAACAGCCACGCGGTCTCACTGTTCCTTCCGGTGATGATTGTCGGATGGACGATTGCCGGAGTCCTGGCGGGGCTTCTGGTATGCACGGTCGCCGGGAAAGACCTTGTGACAGCGCTGGCAGATATGTTCTGCGCAGGCGGTTATGCGGGACTGATATTCGGACTGTTCGGAGGATGCCTGTTCCTTTACCGCATCGGAGAATAAAGACTGCTTTTATCGCTTTACACATAAAAAAATACGCCGGTATGTTCTCTTTTTTGCAGAACTTCCGGCGTTTTTTGCCGCCGTCATGTTGCAATCAGACGGGATTTTCTGTATCCTATGAAGGAAAAGAAAGATTCATACATACATACATAGGCAGCAGACCGCTGTCTTTTTGTACTGTTAAGAAAAAATCAATCGTCTTTTCAAAGGTGCATCATGCCCGTGTTTTTCCGGGCTTGATGCGCCTTTTTAAGTTATGTAAGACGCTAACAACAGAAAAAGAAAGAGAGGATGTTTAGCTATAAAAGAAAAAATAAGAAAAAGGGCGCTGCCGGTGTTTCTGTCTGTTCTGCTGTTGATTGGTCTTATGCCATTGACGGTTTCAGCGGCGTCTTATAACGGTTTTACATATGAAGACAACGGTGACGGCGTAACAATAACGAAGTATACAGGAAGCGGAACGGACATCACAATCCCGACGGAGATAGATGGCAAGCCGGTCACTGCCATTGGGAATCAGGCGTTCTTTAGCTGCAATCAACTGAGGAGCATGGAAACCCCGTCGGAGCCGCAAAAGGATGACTCAGATGTGAAACAGGCGGGCAGCCCTCAGACGGGAGAGAACAGCGCTCTTGTATTCTGGCTTGCGCTGATGGGAGTAAGCGTTTTCGGATGCATTGAGACAGCCGTTTACAGACGGAAGAATAAACAATAAATCTTAGGTACACCGCCGCATAGGGAATGCTCCGATAGAAAAACCCCTGCCGGAATTCTGAATGATGAACCGGCAGGGGTTTTTTATCGATTTTTGCGTCGATTTTTATTTTTCCAGGTTCTTGAAGGCAGTCGACAGCATCAGTTTGATTCTGTTGAGCTGGTTGACTTCGCTTGCGCCCGGGTCAAAGTCGATTGCCACAATATTGGACTCCGGATGTCTCCTCCGCAGCTCTTTGATGACGCCTTTTCCGACCACATGGTTCGGCAGGCAGGCGAAGGGCTGGGTGCACACGATGTTGCCCGCGCCGCTGTGGATGAGTTCCAGCATCTCGCCGGTCAGGAACCATCCCTCGCCGGTCTGGTTTCCGATGGAGACAATCTCAGACGCCATCTTCGCCAGGTCCTCGATGTGCGCCGGCGGGGTGAAGTGCCTGCTCTCGGCAAATGCTTTCGATGCCGGTCCGCGCAGCCATTCTACGGCTTTGATGCCCAGGTTGCCGAGGAGCGCCTTGGATTTTTTGAATCCCAGGTGGGACACTTTGAAGTTCTGGTTGTAGAAGCAGTACTGCATGAAGTCGATGAGGTCCGGTACGACTGCCTCGGCGCCTTCCGCTTCCAGAAGGTCCACCAGATAGTTGTTTGCCGCAGGCAGGAATTTTACGAGAATCTCTCCGACCACGCCCACACGCGGTTTCCTGATGTCCAGGATTTCCACATTGTCAAAGTCCCGGATGATATCGCGGCAGAGCTTCTTAAATCTCCGGCGGGACGGATAGCCCTCAGAGACGAATTTCTGTACCACAGACACCCATTTGCGGTGTACGGCGTTGACGCTGCCCGGCACTGCCTCATAGGGGCGCATGCGGTAGACGCATTTCATGAAAATGTCGCCGAATACCGCCGCGTATGCGATGCGCACTGCCAGCGGGAGCGTAATCTTGAAGCCCGGATTTGCCTCCAGACCGCTTAAGTTGATGGAGATGACCGGGATGTGGGCGTATCCCGCCTTCTTCAGCGCCCGGCGGATAAAGCCGATATAGTTGGACGCGCGGCAGCCGCCTCCGGTCTGGCTGATGATGACGGCCAGATGGTCTGTGTCGTAGTTCCCGGAGAGGATGGCGTCCATAATCTGTCCGACCACGATGAGGGACGGATAGCACGCGTCGTTGTTCACATATTTCAGCCCCATGTCCACTGCCTGGCGGTTGTCGTTGGGAAGCACCTCGATTTTGTATCCCGCAGCCTTGAACGCAGGCTCCAGAAGCTCGAAGTGGATGGGAGACATCTGGGGGCAGAGAATGGTATGGGTTTTGCGCATCTCTTTGGTAAAGGGTACCTTTTCAATGGATGCCGGGCGGATGGTCCGCTCCGCCTTCTTCTGCTCGCGCACCCGGATGGCGGCCAGCAGGGAGCGCACGCGGATGCGCGCCGCGCCCAGGTTGTTGACCTCGTCAATCTTCAGCGTCGTGTATATCTTATCGGAACCGGTCAGGATATCTGCCACTTCGTCCGTTGTCACGGCGTCCAGACCGCAGCCGAAGGAGTTGAGCTGGATGAGGTCCAGATTCTCGGTTGTCTTTACATAGTTTGCCGCCGCGTACAGCCTGGAGTGGTACATCCACTGATCCATGACATTTAACGGGCGCTCCACCTGATGGAGGTGGGAGACTGAGTCTTCTGTCAGCACGGCGATGTTGTAGGACGTAATCATCTCCGGCAGACCGTGATTGACCTCCGGGTCGATGTGGTACGGACGTCCGGCCAGGACGATGCCCCGGTTGCCGGTCTCCTTCAGGAACCGGATGGTCTCTTCGCCTTTCTTTCGCATATCCTCGCGGCATGCTGCCAGCTCCGTCCAGGCGTCGTGGACGGCGGCTGTTATCTCACTGTCGGAGAGGGAGAATTTCCCGCCCAGCTCTTCGATGAGCCGGTAGGAGATGGTCTCCTCGCTCTGCAGGTTCAAAAACGGATGGATGAAGTCTACCTCGCCGTTTACAATGGCGTCCATGTTGTTCTTGATATTCTCCGGGTAGGAGGTGACGATGGGGCAGTTGTAGTGGTTGTTCGCCTCCTGGAACTCATTGCGCTCGTAGGGGACGGAGGGGTAGAAGATGTGCTTCACGCCCTTGTTGATAAGCCACTGTACATGCCCGTGCGCCAGCTTCGCCGGATAGCACTCGGACTCGCTTGGGATGGATTCGATGCCCAGCTCGTATATCTTTCTCGTGGAAGCCGGAGAGAGCACCACCCGGAATCCCAGCTTCGTGAAAAATGTAAACCAGAACGGATAGTTCTCGTACATATTGAGCACCCGGGGGATGCCAATCTCGCCCCGCGCAGCCTCCGCTTCGGAGAGGGGTTCGTAGTCGAAATAGCGGTGCAGCTTGTAGTCAAAGAGGTTCGGCATGGTATTCTTTGCCTTTTCTTTGCCCAGACCCCGCTCGCAGCGGTTGCCGGTGATGAACTTCCTGCCTCCGCTGAAATGATTGATGGTCAGGCGGCAGGTGTTCGTGCATCCGCGGCATTTGGTCATGGTCGTGGAGTACTCCATGGACCGGATGTCGTCGATGGAGAGCATGGTCGTCCCCTCGCAGTCCGTGTAGCGTTCGCGGGCGATGAGCGCCGCGCCGAAAGCTCCCATGATGCCCGCAATGTCCGGGCGGATGGCGTCGCATCCTGCAATCTTCTCGAAGCTGCGGAGAACCGCATTGTTGTAGAAGGTACCGCCCTGTACGACGATGTGGTTCCCCAGCTCGGATGCGCTGGAGACCTTGATGACCTTAAAGAGCGCGTTCTTGATGACCGAGTAGGCAAGTCCGGCGGAGATATCCGCCACAGAGGCGCCTTCCTTCTGCGCCTGCTTGACTTTGGAGTTCATAAATACTGTACAGCGGGTCCCAAGGTCAATGGGATTCTGCGCGTAGAGCGCCTCATGGGCGAAATCCTCCACGCTGTAGTTCAGGGATTTGGCAAAGGTCTCGATAAAGGAGCCGCATCCCGAAGAGCATGCCTCGTTGAGCTGTACGCTGTCTACGGTCTGGTTCTTTATCTTGATGCATTTCATATCCTGGCCGCCGATGTCCAGGATGCAGTCTACATCCGGCTCGAAGAAAGCGGCGGCGTAGAAATGGGCCACCGTTTCCACCTCGCCCTCGTCCAGCATGAGCGCTGCCTTGATGAGCGCTTCGCCGTAGCCGGTGGAGCAGGAGTGTACGATTTCCACGTCCTCCGGGAGCTGGGCATAGATGTCTTTGATGGCGGCGATGGTCGTTCCCAGCGGGTCGCCGTCATTGTTGTGGTAGAACGAGTAGAGCAGGGTGCCGTCCTCGCCCACAAGAGCGGCTTTCGTGGTGGTAGAGCCCGCGTCGATGCCGAGGAACGCCTTTCCTTTATAGGTGGCAAGGTCCTTGACCGGGACCTGATGCTTCGCATGGCGTGCGGTAAATGCTTCGTATTCCGCGTTGGAGGCAAAGAGGGGCTCCAGACGCTCCACCTCAATCTCCATCTTCACCTTCCGCTCCAGACGGTTCTGGAGTTCCCGGAGGGCGACGACGGTGTCTTTCTTGGAATTCAGCGCGGAACCGATGGCTGCGAACAGATGGGAATGGTTCGGCGCGATGATGTGCTCGTCGTCAAGCTTCAGGGTGCGGATAAAGGCTGCCCGCAGCTCCGAGAGGAAGTGGAGGGGGCCGCCCAGGAACGCCACATGTCCCCGGATGGGTTTGCCGCAGGCAAGTCCGCTGATGGTCTGGTTCACTACAGCCTGGAAGATGGACGCGGCAAGGTCTTCCCTGGAAGCCCCGTCATTGATGAGGGGCTGGATGTCTGATTTCGCAAACACGCCGCAGCGTGCGGCGATGGAGTAGAGCGCCTGATAGTTCTTCGCATACTCGTTCAGGCCGGAAGCGTCTGTCTGGAGGAGGGACGCCATCTGGTCGATAAAGGACCCGGTGCCGCCGGCGCAGACGCCGTTCATCCGCTGCTCCACATTGCCCCCTTCAAAATAGATAATCTTCGCATCCTCGCCGCCCAGCTCGATGGCAACGTCTGTCTGGGGCGCATAGTCCTGCAGGGCAGTGGACACGGCGATGACTTCCTGCACGAAAGGCACGTCCAGGTTCTTCGCAAGCGTCAGACCGCCGCTTCCCGTGATGACGGGGCAGACGTGGATGGGACCCAGCTTGTACAGGGCGCGTCCCAAAAGGTCCGAGAGCGTCTCCTGGATATTGGCATAGTGCCGCTCATAGTCTGAGAAGAGCACCTCGTTTTCCTCGTCCAGGATGGCAATCTTAACGGTCGTGGAACCGATGTCGATTCCAAGCGTATGTAATTCCTTTGGATTCATGTATAGATTCTCCAATCTTCTGTATGATATATATGTGTTATTTCTTATTTAAATGTGTTCCCACATTTTACAGCATCCTACATTATACGACAGAATATTGAAAAAGACAATCGGTATTATTTACAACTTATTAACAACTTAGCGTTTGACAAACATCAGGGCAGAAGGTATCATTGTATAGGACTATCGCTTTTGGCGGTAAGAACTGTCACTAACAGGTAAGAACAATATAGAAAAAAGGAGCAGACATCTTGAACTGGCTGGATAAACTGGAAAGAAAATTCGGACGTTTCGCGATACCAAACCTGACGGTATTCCTGCTCGCCGGATACGTGATCGGCTTCGGCGTGGTATGGCTCATGCCGGACATGATTGGATATCTGACGCTGGAACCCGCCCTGATTTTAAAGGGACAGGTGTGGCGCATCATCTCCTGGGTGCTCATCCCGCCCACGACGAACCTGATATCCCTGGCGTTCCTCGTGCTTTTGTACTATTCGCTTGGGACCGCGCTGGAGCGGACATGGGGGAGCTTCCGGTACAATGTATACATCTTCTCCGGACTGTTCTTCACCGTCCTGGCGGAATTCGGGCTCTATGCCTTTTTCTATTTCCGCTACGGCGTGGAGGTGCCGCTTTCCATGATCGGCATGGTCAGCACCAACTACATCACCATGTCCATCTTCCTTGCGTTTGCGGCAATCTACCCGGATATGGAGGTGCTCTTATACTTCATCCTGCCCATCAAGATGAAATGGATGGCGCTCGTCTACGTCGTGATGGCGGCGTACTACTTCATCCGGGGCGGTCTGATGACAAGGGTGGCAATCGGGGCATCCCTTCTGAACTTCGTCATCTTCTTCCTGTCAGGCAGGAAGAAGCGCTTCCGGCCGGGAGAGCAGGCACGCAGGGCAAAGTACAGGCGCCAGTCGGCTCCGCACATGAAGTATTCCAACGGAGCGAAGCACCGCTGCGCGGTCTGCGGGCGGACAGAGCTGGACGACCCGTGCCTGGAGTTCCGTTTCTGCTCCAAGTGCAACGGGAACTATGAATACTGCCAGGACCATCTCTTCACCCACGAGCACGTGAAGTAAGAGTAGGACGGCTGTATATGGCAGAGATACAGCAGAGATGGCAGAGATACAGCAGAGATGGCAGAGATACGATAAAACAAGGCAGAGATGAAGCAAAATGACATCAGGAAAGGAATCGATTCAGATATGAAAAAGACGAAAGTAGTATGTACGATGGGACCGAATACAAATGACCGCGAACTGATGAAGAATCTCATCCTCAACGGGATGGACGTGGCGCGGTTCAACTTCTCCCACGGCGACCATGAAGAGCAGAAGGGCAGGATGGATATGCTCAAGCAGCTGCGGGAGGAACTCCACTCCAACACCGCCATCCTGCTGGACACGAAAGGACCGGAAATCCGCACCGGCAGACTGAAGGGCGGGAAGAAGGTCATGCTGGAAAACGGCGCGCCCTTTACCCTCACCACGGAGGACGTGGAAGGCGACGCATCAAAAGTGTCCATTACTTATGAAGGGCTGCCGGAAGATGTGGACCGGGGCAGCACCATCCTCATCGACGACGGGCTCATCGGGCTTACAGTCCTCTCAAAGACGGACAGGGAAATCCGCTGCGAGGTGGTAAACGGCGGCGAGCTCGGCGAGAAGAAAGGCGTCAACGTGCCGAATGTGGCGGTGCGCCTGCCTGCCATCACAGAGAAAGACAAAGACGACCTGCGCTTCGGCGTGGAGCAGGGCATCGACTTCATCGCGGCGTCCTTTGTGCGCAATGCAGAGTGCGTGCTGGAGATAAAAGCCTACTTAAAGGAGCTGGGAGCGCCCTACATCCCCATCATCGCCAAGATTGAAAACGCGGAAGGCATCCGGAACATTGATGAGATTATCCGCGCGGCGGACGGCATCATGGTGGCAAGAGGCGACCTGGGCGTGGAAATCCCGGCAGAGGAAGTGCCTTATCTCCAGAAGATGATGATACAGAAGTGCAACAGCAACTTCAAGACCGTCATCACCGCCACCCAGATGCTGGATTCCATGATACGCAATCCCCGCCCCACCCGTGCGGAAGTGACTGACGTGGCAAATGCGGTTTACGACGGGACGGACGCCGTCATGCTCTCCGGCGAGACTGCGCAGGGCAAGTACCCCCTGGAGGCGCTCCAGATGATGGTCCACATCATCGAGAACACGGAGCAGCACCTGGACTATGAGATGATGCTCAATAAGGCGGGAGAGCAGTTAAAGAGCGGACTTTCCAGCGCCATCGGATATTCTTCCGTGCTGGCGGCGGCAAACCTGGATGCAAAATGCATCATCACGCCGACGGTGAGCGGAGCTACCACGAGGGTCGTATCCAACCTGCGCCCGAAGCAGGAAATCCTCGGCGTGACGCCCAACGAGCGGACGCTTCGGAGAATGTCCATCTACTGGGGCGTGCGCCCGCTCAAGACCATCCAGTTCAAGACCACCGATGATATCTGCAACGGCGCCATCGAGCTTGCCACAGTGAAGCAGTATATCGAACCGGGCGACGTGGTCGTACTGACGGCAGGGATTCCCTCCCAGAACATCCGCCAGGAGCATACGACGACGAGCAACATGATGCGCATCGCGACGGTCGAATAGACGGTCCGCAGGCGCACAGGAATACAGCAGGAAATGCAATAGCAAATACAGAAAGATACGTGCGCGCATACCCGCATGCGTGTATACAATAAAGGAGATGCAGCAGATGACAAAGAGACCATTCGTGACAAAAGAGCAGATCGAGGAAATCGTAAAGACTTATCCCACGCCGTTCCACCTCTATGATGAGAGGGGCATCCGCAGGAACGCGGAGGCGCTGAAAGAGGCATTTGCCTGGAATCCGGGCTACAAAGAGTACTTTGCGGTAAAGGCGACGCCCAATCCGTTCCTTATCCGGATACTGAAAGAGTACGGCTGCGGCTGCGACTGCTCTTCCTACACGGAGCTGATGCTCTCCGACGCGCTGGACATCCGGGGAGAGGATATCATGTTCTCATCCAACGACACGCCGGAAGAAGATTTCCGTCTGGCGGACCGTCTGGGAGCCATCATCAACCTGGACGATATCACCCACATCGATTTCCTGGAGAGGGTCATCGGTCATATCCCGGAGACTATCAGCTGCCGGTTCAATCCCGGCGGGCTCTTCAAGATAAGCAATGACATCATGGACAATCCGGGCGACGCCAAATACGGCATGACGGCAGACCAGATTACAGAGGCTTACAGGATACTGAAGGAAAAAGGAGCGAAGGAGTTCGGGCTCCACGCGTTCCTTGCAAGCAATACCGTGACCAACGATTATTATCCGATGCTGGCGAAAATCCTCTTCGAGCAGGCAGTGCGCCTCTCAAAAGAGGCGGGCGTCCATATCGGGTTCATCAATCTGTCCGGCGGCATCGGCATCCCCTACCGTCCGGACCAGGAGCCCAATGACATCCGCGCCATCGGCGAGGGCGTCCGGAAAGTGTACGAGGAAGTACTCGTGCCGGCAGGCATGGGCGATGTGGCAATCTACACCGAACTGGGACGCTACATGATGGGACCCTACGGCTGCCTGGTGACGAAAGCAATCCACGAGAAGCACACATACAAAGACTACATCGGCGTAGACGCCTGCGCGGTGAACCTGATGCGCCCCGCCATGTACGGCGCATATCACCACATCACGGTCCTGGGCAAAGAGGATGCGCCCTGCGACCACAAGTATGACGTGACCGGCTCCCTGTGCGAGAATAACGACAAGTTCGCCATCGACCGGATGCTGCCGGAAGTGGAGCCGGGAGATTACCTGGTGATACACGATGCAGGCGCCCACGGATTCTCCATGGGATACAATTACAACGGCAAGCTGAAATCGGCGGAGCTCCTCTTCAAAGAGGACGGGAGCGTGCAGCTCATCCGGAGGGCGGAGACGCCGGAGGATTACTTCGCCACGTTCGACTGCTTTGACATCGGAAAAAAACTTGTAAATCAGACAAAAAGATGATATAATCAAATGCGGCTTCCGGAAGACGGAAGCCTTATACGAGCCGCTGTGGCGGAATTGGCAGACGCACTTGACTCAAAATCAAGCGGGAAACCGTGCCGGTTCGAGTCCGGCCAGCGGCACGGTTCGGAACAGGAAAACAGGACGTGTACCGGTGAGGGACAACCTCATCTGTACATGTCCTGTTTTTCGCTTATCTACCGCTTTTGCATACAGGTATTCATGCATGCAGTTCATTTTTCCTTTTTAATCCTCCTTTTCATCCAGTGAAAGAAATAATGCCTTTATCACATTGACAGCCATTCTCTGTTCGTAGTCTGTCCGGCCCTCCATTAACTGAAGCCACAGGTTTAATGCCAGACTGCCGTCCGGCTCCACGGAATCCGAGAGCAGGTAGTCGACGGTCACGCCGAGACGGTTTGCGATGGCGACGACATTTTCCAGCGTAGGGCTTCTCTCGCCGCGTTCAATCTGTCCGATATAAGCAGTAGAAAGATTTACATCTTCTGCGAGTTTCTCCTGGGTCATGCCCAGTTTTTTCCGCTCTTCGCGGATCCTTCTGCCAAAATCTGAATACTGCATATAGAAACCTCCATCCTCTACTGTACAATGGACCAAAGAGAATAAAAATATGCTGTGAGTAGAAAAAACATATGCTCATAGTTGCATTTTACTGTTTTGGAAGGTGTAATACAGAGTATGTTACTGGTCCAAACCATGAGGTTATGCATCGGGACCGGAACGAAGGGCAGGGGCTTCCCTGCCGGTAAGATGAGGTGAAAGATACATGAAACAGAACCAACAATGCAGACGATTACTGGCGGCATCCCTGACCGGATACGTACTCTGTTCGGCATCGGTCCTCCTGCTCCCCTTCTCGGAGAGCGAAGGCGCCCGGATGAACAGCGCGGCGTATGCCCTGGCAGTCCTCTTCTGGACCGGGCTTGCAGCTGGGAGCATCATTTTCCTGCTGGCGTGGCGGAAGGTGAAAGACTCGGAAGACTACCGGGAGGCGAAGGCAAAGCTCCGCCCCGGCATCATCAGCTTCTTCCATGGGAAGGCGGGAGTCGTCACAGACATACTGCTGACAGCGGCGCTTGCGGTGACAATCGCCGGGAATTACAGCCGGAAGATTACAGAGACAGCCGACCAGATTCCGCTGGAGGAAGATGAGACAAAGGCGAGCGAAGCCACCATCCCGCTTGAGAAGTTCGTCAACGAGAATGGCGAGCCGCTTGAACTGGAGCTGGACCAGACCTATACCATGGTCGTGGAGCAGGGCGCATTTATGGACTATGCGACAAATGTGAATGAGAGGACGCTTCTGAGCGCCTTCCAGACGCAGAAGTCCGCGTCCCTTCCGCCGGAGATGCTCCAGCCGGTACTGGACCTTGAGCTGGATGTGGATGCTCCGGAGAGCATCACCATGAATCCGGACTTTGACCCGGAGACCACAGGTTATGTAATCGTGGTGGATGAGGAGGCGATGGCGGGAGATGCCATTGCAGAAGATATCGGATTCGTCCCGACGCTCCGGGATGATGCGGAAGTTATAAGCGCAGTGCTCACAGACATGCTGGGAAGCCCCGTTCTTGATGAAGACGGAAATGCCATCAGCTATGCAATCAACGGAGACGGGACATTTACCGTGCCGAAGGAAGATATCAGAGCAAACGAGAATTACTTCGTGCGGATGACCGCTTCCAGATACGGCATCGAGACGGTCTACAACTTTATGATAAGCACGAGCGCGTACAGTGAGGTCGTCACACTGGCGACCAGCGGCATGACAAAGGTGGAAGCAGAAGGCTTAAGCGGCGTGGCTGATTTCGACAGCCTGCTGCAGGGCGGTAAGAAGCTGATTATCCAGCTTATCGCTTCCATCCCGCGGGAGGAGACGGCGGAGAAATCGCTGGAAGCAGTGAAAGCGGCCGCAGGCGGGAAGAAAGGGTACTATTCCCTTGACCTTGAGATTAACCAGTTCCTCTCAGACGGTGTCAATACCGTGATTGAGGAGACGGACAATCCGGTGACGATTACATTTACGCTGCCGGCAGAGCTCCGGGGAAAAGACACCTACGAGGTATACCGCAACCACGACGGAGTGGTGACGCGGCTGAAGTGCACATTGAGTGCGGACGGCACGAAGCTGACATTTGCAAGCGACAAGTTCTCCTTCTTTACGATTGCGTACACACCGTACGAAGAGGAAGGACCGGAGATTGAATACGTGGAAGTCTCGGGCGACAGAGTCTATATAGACAGACCGGGAGACACGGCGCCCGGAAGCCATACGGCATCCGCAGGCGGCGTCCGGACCACGACCGCAGGCGAGATGAGCGCCCGGGCGGCTGAGGCTGCCGAGGCTGCAGAGATTGCCGCACAGCAGAGAGAACTTGAGGAGCAGGAGAGTGCACAGGGCGGAGAAGGCGGAACAGAAGCTGTATCCGAGGACGACTTAAAGAGCATGTTCCCACAGGGGCTGGCTCTTGTGAACCTGGCAGTGATGGTCGTATCCATGCTGCTGACCGAGTACTCTTACTGCAGGCAGAAGAAGATAAGGAAACTCATTGGAAGCGGATTATCCATCCTACTTATCCTGCTCTTCTTCCTGACACAGCCGCTCAAAGGTCTGATCGGCATGGTGGATGAATGGACCATTGCGTTTATCATCATCGGTGTGATTCATCTCATCGCGACCGCGATTCCCACCAGAAGGGACGACGAAGATGACGGGGACCATGGAGAGTCTGACAGCAAAGACAGCTCCGAAACAGAAGACGCGCTGCGCGTCTGATGCAGGAGGGGTGGTAGGAACATGGCTCGTACAGAAGACCTGACAGGCAGGAGATTCGGAAATCTCACGGTTGTGGAAAAGACAGACCGGCGGGAAGACAACTATGTATTATGGCGGTGCCGCTGCCGGTGCGGAGGCGGGAAAGAAGTCCTTGCCAAGGATTTAAAGGCAGGGAAAGTCCGCAGCTGCGGATGTCTCGTGCATGAACCGAGAGGCAGCCGCACAGACCTTTCCGGACGCAGGTTCGGGAGGCTGACGGTCATCCGTCCCACAGACCGGCGCGACGGCAAAGGATGTGTGTACTGGCTGTGCCGCTGTGACTGTGGAAATGAAGTGGAAGTGACGGGGGATAAGCTCCTGTACGGCAATTACCGCAGCTGCGGGTGCCTGAAAGAAGAGAACATGAAGATGATAAGCCAGAGGAGCCACCGGATTGACGGTACGTGCATTGAGATACTGGAGAACCGGAAGCACCGGAGCGACAACCGGAGCGGCTTCCGCGGCGTGTTCCGAATCAAGTCCGGGAAATACCGGGTGGATATCGGATTCAAGAGAAAGAAGTACTATATCGGAGTGTTCGATGACTACAATGAAGCAGTCCAGGCGCGGCTCTACGCCGAGCACCTCGTCCATGACCGGTTCGTTGAAGCCTACCATGAGTGGAAGGACCGGGCGGACCGGGACCCGAAGTGGGGCGAGGAGCATCCGCTGAAAGTCGACATCGACTGGAAAGAAGTGTTTTCCTTTAAAAATTAAGTCCGGGCAGGGACGGAAGCCGCGATACGGACAGAATCAAAAAGAAGGGCGTGCGTACCGGATATGGTGCGCATGCCCTTCTTTTTGATTCTGCTTATTTTGTAAGGATATCAATCATTTTATTTGGCAGACTCATCAATCATGTTTCGGATACGTTCTTCCGGTTCCTCCAGTTCTGATGCAATCTCTGCCACGCTTTTTCCTTTTTCCAGCTTCTTCTGTACCAGCTTTCGCAGCATCTGCATTTCGCCCTGGAGCATGCCTTCTTCCAGACCGGCGCGATGTCCTTCTTCTACGCTGGCGCGATGTCCTTCTTTCCGACCTTCCTCCCAGGCAGCTTCCCGCTCCTGCCGCATATGCTTTTCCTGCCGCCTTTGAAATCAAACATGCTGGAAACATAATGCTTTGTAAACATGATAGCACAGTTTATGGGAAAATACCAGCAAAAAAGCAGTTTTCGATTCAAATCGAATCATTTATATAAACAGAATACAAATAAGACCGGAACAGAAGACCAGAAAAAGAAAAATTCACAAAATAGAATACATGTATACAAAATAAAAAATCTTTTACTTGCATCCTCCGGAAGATAATGTTAATCTAAAGTTGTATCAGTATCTTCATTTATAAATAATTAATAAGGTTAAGGAGGGAAGTATACACAGGATGAAAAAAAGTAAATTACTGATATGTGCGCTTTTCGTGTCGCTGGTAGTGACAGCGCTTCCGGGCATGGAAAGTTCCGCGGCAGAGGGGGAGACAAACGCCGCGGCATCGGGACTTCACGATGAGAATGTCCTGCGCCTCCAGCAGGTGACTGCCATCGATGAGAACGGCAGCATCTACCAGGTCGACGGCTCTGTCGGCACTGTCGCAGGAGGAAGTTCAGAGGAAGCAGAAGACAGCACGGACACAGGTGCAGCGGAAGATGCAGACAGCAGCGCGGACACAGGCGCGGCGGATGATGCAGACGGCAGCACAGACACAGGTGAAGAGGAAAGCACCGGCAGCGGGGAAGATCAGGATGAACAGCAGCAGGTTCCGGCAAGGAGCAGGATGGCGCTGTTCTCTGCAAAGGCAGCCACGACCTCTTCCGTGAAAGTTGTCAATTTCAACACCAAGGGAAATGCGGTCACTCAGTACAACAACAATACCGGGTACACCAACGGCGCTTACGGCGCAGACGCAGCTTACCTTGGCACGGACGGCAGCGGGAACATCCGCTTCATGCTGGCCGGCGTGACCGGAACGGTGAAGGCATCGGAAGTACAGCTTCTGGATTATTCCAAAGTGGCGGACAATGTCAGCTGCTATATCGTATCCAACGGGAAACTGTATCACAAGCTTTCATACAACCTGAACAAGTCTCACGTGTCTTCGGTCAATCAGGGACCGGCGCCGTCCTACCTGAAAGCAGGCGTGAAGTACTACAGTTACGACGGACATTATTTCTACACAGATTATAAGACGATGCTCTCGGATTACCAGAGCTCAAAGAACGGTGCATCCGCTGTCAATGCGGGAAATCCGTTTTACAATTATTTCCAGTTCCTCGATATGAATCAGCATACAAGCTACACCGGGGAACAACTGGAGGCAATCCTCCAGAAAGCCATGAAAAATGCCAATGTGGACCCGGCGAAGTCCAAACTGACGGGGACCGGCGAGATATTCGTGAAATACCAGGATACATACAATGTCAATGCACTGTTATCCCTGGCAATCGCCATCAATGAGACCGGCTGGGGAACGAGCAGCATCTGCATGCAGAAGAACAATATCTTCGGTATCTGCGCATATGACGGTTCTGCCGGGACAAGCGCGAAGAGCTATGCTTCCGTAGAAGCGTGCATCAAGGATTTCATGGGCAGCCTTATGGCGAAGGGATATTTGAGTTCTTCAGATTACCGCAATCACGGGGAATACCTGGGGAATAAGGGCGGCGGCATCAATGTCAGCTACGCATCTGCTCCGTACTGGGGCGAAATCGCGGGAGCGCTGGCATGGAGCCTTGACTCCGTCGGCGGCAGCCAGGATTATCTGGGAATCGTTCCGGATGATGATGCCGGCAGCCAGGATGACGGGAAGCAGCCGGAAGGCAGTACGGGAAGCCAGGATGACGGGAAGCAGCCGGAAGGCGATACGGGCAGCCAGGATGACGGCAAGCAGCCGGAAGGCAGTACCGGCAGTCAGGATGACGGCAAGCAGCCGGAAGGCAGTACCGGCAGCCAGGATGGCAGCGAGAAGCCGGTGACAAGTGGCAGTGCGGCAGTCACGGAAGAGAAGCCGGCTACCCAGCCGAAGGAGGACGAGACGTCCACTCAGCCGAAGGAGGACGAGACATCCACTCAGCCGAAGGAGGACGAGACATCCACCCAGCCCAGGGAGGATGAGCCGTCTGCGAAGCCGGAGGGAGAACAGACATCCGGAGAGCAGAAGGAGGAGAAAGACCAGGTCAGAGAAGTGTCTGCTTCTCAGCTTGGCATTTCCGTGAGCGGAGTCCTCTCGGAGGATGCAGCCCTCACCGTGCAGACAGTCAGCCCGAATACGGAGAAGTATGAGAGCTACATTTCGGCGGAGCCGGTGAAGGGAAAAGAGATACTCGGTGTGTATGACATCAGCCTTTCCGGCACGATGGAAGGGGAAGCACAGCTCACATTCCGGGTAGATGCCGCATACAACGGCAGGAATGTCGTCATTCTCCACTATACGGATGACGGTGCTTACGAGACGTATCATGCACAGGTGAAAGACGGTCAGATAACGCTCAGCGTGAAAGGATTCTCCCCTTACGTGATTGCGCTGGACGATAATGCAGACGGAGCTGCCATGGCTCCCCAGACCGGAGTCTCTGAGAACGGGATGCTCTGGCTCATGTTGATGGGAATGTCGGCATGCGCAGGAATCTTTGTCATCCGGAGGCGCAGAGCAAAAGGATGATGCGGGGATGACATCTGCATGACTGCAGGGATGCAGGGAAAAGATACAAAAAGATACAAGATGATACAAATATAAGGACAGAACTGATACAGAAGACCGGAGATGTGCGGGAAAGCACACGCTCCGGTCTTTTTCTGTCAGTTTTTTCTCTGTGGAAATCTTTCTCTTATGAGAAGAATGTCCGGATGTCCCGAAGTTCAGAGAACCGTTCGATGCGCATCCCGGCGTCCGGCACATCGCCCAGCCCGTAGGAAGCGAAGATGAACGGGATGCCGGCTGCGGCGCAGGAGTCGGCGTCGCCCTGGGTGTCTCCGACGTAGACCGGGGCTTTGAGCCGGTTTCTCTCTGCCAGCTTCCGGATGGTCTCGCTCTTGGGCGTAAGCGTTTCCCCGAAGCAGAGATGGTCGCGGATGCAGGACGAAAGCCCGGTCGTCTTCAGGAGGACTTCGATATATCCGCACTGGCAGTTGCTCACGATGTAAAGCGGGTATTCCAAAGCGAGCGCCTGTATCGTTTCGCGGACGCCTTCATATAAGATGCCGGGGTGGTCCTCCAGATAGAGGTTCTCATATTCATAGCACTTCTCCAGGAGCGCCATGCGCGACGCCGGCTCCATGCCGGGAAAGAGCGCGTCGGCAATCTCCGTCATTGTCTTTCCGAACAGTTTCCCGAGGGACTCCGGTTCCAGGGTGATATCCAGGTCTGAGTTCCTGCGCAGGGCATGATTCCATGCCGCGGCCACGGACTCCCTGGAGTCCCAGAGCGTGCCGTCTACGTCAAAAATGATACTGTCTGGTCTATACATGATGCATTCTCCTTGTGATAATCCTGCTGCTGGAATGTGCGCGGCAGCGTACATTCCGGTCTTTGTGATACAATGTGCTCCGATGCCTATGATATCATAAAGTCAGCCTTTAAAAAAGGATCATTTTAGTGTATACTTTAGGAATGGCATGCGCGCCCGCGCAGGATATGCGGGAGATGGAGGAGAAGATGAGAGAGAAGATCGTACTGATAGACGGACACAGCATCTTAAACAGAGCGTTTTACGGAGTGCCGGATTTGACGAATTCCGAGGGACTCCACACGAACGCCATATACGGATTTTTGAATATCCTCTTCAAGATACTGGACGAGGAGCAGCCGGAGTATCTGACAGTGACATTCGACGTACATGCGCCTACATTCCGGCACAGGCTTTTTGCCGATTACAAAGGGACGAGGAAACCCATGGCAGAGGAACTCCGGGAGCAGGTCCCGGTGATAAAGGAAGTCTTACAGGCCATGGACATCGAGATTATCGAGCAGGAAGGGCTGGAGGCGGACGATCTTCTGGGGACCATTTCCAGAACGTGTGAGGAGAAGGGGATGGACGTCTCCATCATCTCCGGGGACCGGGATACGCTCCAGCTCGCCACGGAGCATGTGAAGATACGCATCCCGAAGACGAAGCAGGGCAGGACCGAGGTGGAGGATTATTACGCCGCGGACGTGAAAGAGCGTTACGGCGTCACGCCTGCCGAGTTCATCGACGTGAAAGCGCTGATGGGAGATGCATCGGACAATATCCCGGGCGTGCCAGGAGTGGGCGAGAAGACGGCGACAAAGATTATCCAGGATTACCGGACGATTGAGAATGCCTATGCGCATGCGGACGAATTAAAGCCGCCCCGCGCCAGCCGGAATTTAAAGGAGTACTGGGAGCAGGCGAAGCTGAGCAAGGTTCTCGCCACCATCGACACCCACGCTGAGATTGCGTTCGACCTGGAGCATGCGCGGTTTGGGAATCCCTATACGCCGGAAGCCCACCGGCTGTTCCAGCGGCTGCAGTTTAAAAACATGCTGGGACGCTTTGATGTGGAGGCGTCCGCCAATGAAATAGAGAAGTATTTCCGCGAAGTGACGACAGCGGAGGAAATCGCAGACGTGTTTGCCCGGGCGGAACGCGCGGACTGCGTGGGCGCGGCATTTTCCAGGGACCAGGGAAATGTGCTCCCGCTTTTTGCGCACAGTTCCGGATACGGCCGCATTGCCCTTGCCTGGGGGAAGGAGGACATTGTGACCATTCCCTGCAGCATGGAGGAGGACCTGACGGGACTGGCAGGGCGCATCTGCGCGCTGGCGGGAAAGGTGAGATGCTTTTCCGTGTGCGGGCTCAAGGAGTTCCTGCCGCTCCTTCCGGATGTGAAGGAGGAGGGATGCTTTGACCCGGTGGTCGCGGCATACCTGCTCAATCCACTCAAGAGCGACTACGGATGGGAAGACGTGGCGAGAGAGCATCTGGACGTGCTGGTAGATGAGAAGACGAAAGAGGCGGACCGGGCGTGCTATGAGGCGTATACCGCCTGCGCGTCGGTGCCGGTGCTGGAAGAGAAACTCAAAAGCGCGGGCATGGACGCCCTGTTCCATGATATTGAGATGCCCCTTGTATTTACGCTGGCAGAGATGGAGGCGGCAGGGATAGGAATCGAGGCAGGAGCGCTCCGGGCGTACGGGGACCAGCTCGGGACGCGCATCGCGGAACTGGAAAAGGAAATCTATGACCTTGCCGGGGAGGAGTTCAACATCAATTCGCCCAGGCAGCTCGGCGTCATCCTTTTTGACAAACTGGGGATGCCCCATGCGAAGAAGACGAAGACCGGGTATTCTACAGCGGCGGACGTGCTGGACAAGCTGGCGCCGGACTATCCCCTTGTTGCAAAGATTCTGGAGTACCGGCAGCTGGCGAAGCTCAAATCCACCTATGCGGACGGGCTGGCGGCTTACATTCAGGCGGACGGGCGCATTCACGGGAAGTTCAATCAGACGGTCACCGCGACCGGGAGGCTGAGCAGCACGGAACCAAATCTCCAGAACATCCCGGTGCGGATGGAACTGGGACGCCTGATACGGAAAGTCTTTGTCCCCCAGGACGGATGCGTCTTTGTGGATGCGGATTACTCGCAGATTGAACTGCGCATCCTCGCCCACTGTTCCGGGGATGAGCAGCTCATCCGTGCATACCGGGAGGCAAAGGATATTCACCGGATGACCGCATCCCAGGTATTCCACACGCCCTTTGACGAGGTGACGGACCTCCAGAGGCGCAACGCAAAGGCGGTCAATTTCGGCATCGTCTATGGCATCAGTTCCTTCGGGCTCAGCCAGGATTTAAGCATCACGCGGAAAGAGGCGGCAGAGTACATCGAACATTATTTTGAGACGTACCCGGGCATCAAGGCGTTTCTGGACAACGCGGTGGCGCATGCGAAAGAGACCGGGTATGCGGTGACGCTTTTCGGCAGGAGGCGCCCGGTGCCGGAACTGAAGTCCGGTAATTTCATGCAGCGCAGCTTCGGGGAGCGGGTGGCGATGAACGCGCCCATCCAGGGGACGGCTGCAGACATCATCAAGATTGCTATGAACGGAGTCAGCAGGGAATTAAAGAGACGGGGACTGAAATCCCGGCTCATCCTCCAGGTGCATGACGAGCTCCTGGTCGAGGCGGTGGAAAACGAGGCGGAGGAAGTGCAGGACATCCTGAGAGACCAGATGGAGCATGCGGCATCCCTTCTGGTGCCCCTCCTGGTGGACATGCATACGGGCAGGAACTGGTATGAGGCGAAATGATGCGGGTATTTGAGATAACAGGCGGAGTGGGCTCCGGGAAAAGTGAAGTACTGAAATATCTGGAAGAAGCGTTCGGGGCGTCTGTCTGCCAGCTGGATGAGGTAGCGCGGCAGATGCAGAAGAGAGGGACGGAGTGTTTCCGGCGGATTGTGGAGATATTCGGGGAGGATATCGTCGGAGCGGACGGTGAGCTGGACCGGCAGAAGCTCGCGGACATCGTCTTTTCAGACGGAGCCATGCTCCGGAAGCTGGACGCCGTCGTGCATCCGGCGGTATATGAGGCGGTGCGGCGGGATATCCGCAGGAAGGCGGAGGAAGGCACGGCTCTTTACGTTATCGAGGCGGCGCTCCTGCCAAAGCCCGGACAGGAGCTCTGCGAAGAGATGTGGTACATCTATGCAGACGAGGACGTGCGGCGGGAGCGCCTGAAGGCTTCCCGCAGATACACGGATGAGAAGATTACGCAGATGATGGCGTCCCAGCCGGGAGAGGACGTATTCCGGAAAGCGTGCAGCGCCGTGGTCGATAACAGCGGCTCGTTTAAAGATACAAAGAGACAGATAGGAGAGATTTTAAGATTATGAGAATGTGCAGCATTGCCAGCGGGAGCAGCGGCAACTGTATCTATGTGGGGAGCGATGACACGCATCTGCTCATCGATACAGGCATCAGCAGGAAGAGGATAGAAGAAGGACTTAAGGAGCTGGATATCAGGGGGGATGAGCTGGACGGCATCCTGATTACCCACGAACATTCCGACCATATCCAGGGGCTCGGCGTATTCAGCAGGAAGTATGAGGTGCCCATCTACGCCACGCCGGGGACCCTTGAGGGCATCCGGAGCAGTTCCTCTCTGGGACGCATTCCGGACGGGCTGTTCCACCCGGTACATACGGATGCGCCCTTTGTCCTCGGAGATGTGACAGTCCATCCTTTTGCAATCTCCCATGACGCCTCCGAACCGTGCGCCTACCGGCTGGAATGCGGGGGAAAAGCGGCTGCCGTGGCTACGGACCTGGGGAAATATGACGCCTATACGG
This sequence comes from Candidatus Mediterraneibacter merdipullorum, assembly GCA_019117125.1. GTDB lineage: Bacteria > Bacillota > Clostridia > Lachnospirales > Lachnospiraceae > Mediterraneibacter > Mediterraneibacter merdipullorum. Next base: position 5,969 of record DXAL01000017.1, on the reverse strand, counting down.
TGGAGCATTTAAAAGACCTGGATGCAGTGCTTCTGGAGGCAAACCACGACATCCACATGCTGGAAGTCGGGGGCTACCCCTACTATCTGAAACAGCGCATCCTGGGCGACAGGGGACATCTCTCAAATGAATTGTCAGGGCGTCTCCTTTGTGATATACTACATGATGGTCTGAAGCATATTATTCTCGGGCATCTGAGCAAAGAAAATAATTATGCGGGACTTGCCTATGAGACAGTGAAGCTGGAAGTCACGCTGGCGGACAACGATTACCGGGGCGAGGACCTGGATATGTTCGTCGCGGGACGGGATACTGTCTCGGAAGTCATCACAGTCTGAGGCGGAGTGACCGCCCGGAAAGAGAAGTACAGCCGGAGGCGGGGGACCGCCCGGAGAAAATCAAAGTCTGGACCGGAGGAAGAGAAAGATGAAGAAATGTATTGTCACAGTATTGGGAAAGGACACAGTCGGCATTGTCGCAAAGGTATGCACTTATCTTGCGGAGAACGGCATCAATATCCTGGATATCTCGCAGACCATCATACAGGGATACTTTAACATGATGGTCATCGCGGACATAACAGGCCTTGAGAAGGATTTCACGCTCGTGTGCGATGAGATGGCAAAGCTCGGGGAAGAGATCGGCGTGCGGATTCACTGCCAGAGGGAAGAGATATTCGAGAAGATGCACAGACTGTAAGAGACTGCGAGGATGATAAATCATGATAAATATGTATGAAGTTTCAGAGACAAACAAGATGATAGAGAGCGAGAACCTGGACGTGCGCACCATCACGCTGGGCATCAGCCTGCTCGACTGCATCGACTCTGACTTAAAGGAACTGAACCGGAAGATATATGAAAAGATTACGGTCACTGCACGCGACCTGGTGCGCACCGGGCAGGATATCGAGAAGGAGTTCGGCATCCCCATCGTGAACAAGCGCATCTCTGTCACACCCATCGCCCTGGTGGGCGCAGCGGCGTGCCGCAGACCGGAAGATTTTGTAGAGATTGCAAAGACGCTGGACCAGGCGGCGGAGACGGTTGGCGTGAATTTTATCGGCGGATACTCGGCGCTGGTCTCAAAGGCGATGACAAAGAGCGATGAGAATCTCATCCGCTCCATCCCCCAGGCGCTTGCAGTGACGGAACGCATCTGCAGTTCGGTCAACGTGGGCTCCACAAAGACCGGCATCAATATGGACGCAGTGCGCCTGTGCGGCGAGATTGTAAAGGAAACGGCAGAGGCGACGAAGGAACGGGATTCCCTTGGCTGCGCGAAGCTGGTGGTCTTCTGCAACGCTCCGGATGACAATCCCTTCATGGCGGGCGCGTTCCTGGGCGTTACGGAGGCGGATGCGGTCATCAATGTGGGCGTCAGCGGACCGGGCGTGGTAAAGAAAGCCCTGGAAAAAGTGAGAGGAAAAGGGTTTGAGGAACTGTGCGAGACCATCAAGAAGACGGCGTTCAAGGTGACGCGCGTGGGACAGCTCGTGGCGGGAGAGGCGTCTGAGCGCCTGGGCGTTCCCTTTGGCATCGTGGACCTTTCCCTTGCACCGACGCCGGATGTGGGCGACAGTGTGGCGGAGATTCTGGAGGAGATTGGTCTGGAACGGGTGGGAGCGCCCGGGACCACGGCTGCGCTCGCCCTGCTCAACGACCAGGTGAAAAAAGGCGGCGTGATGGCGTCCTCCTATGTGGGGGGCTTAAGCGGCGCGTTTATCCCGGTCAGCGAGGACCAGGGAATGATTGACGCGGTGCAGGCAGGCTCCCTCTCCCTTGAGAAGCTGGAAGCCATGACCTGTGTCTGCTCGGTTGGACTTGACATGATTGCCATTCCGGGAAAGACGTCTGCCAGCACCATCGCCGGCATTATTGCGGATGAGATGGCAATCGGCATGATCAACCAGAAGACCACGGCGGTGCGCCTCATCCCGGTCATCGGCAAGGACGTGGGAGATACCGCCCAGTTCGGCGGACTCCTGGGATATGCTCCCATTATACCGGTCAATGAGTTTGGCTGCGAGACATTTATCAACAGGAAGGGAAGGATACCCGCACCCATCCACAGTTTCAAGAACTGACAGAGATAAGAAGGAGTAACCAATATGGCTAAAGTTGCTATCATTACCGACAGTAACAGCGGCATTACGCAGGCGCGCGGGAAAGAGCTTGGAATCTACGTGCTTCCTATGCCGTTCTTTATCGATGAAAAACTGTATTATGAAGACATTACCCTGACCCAGGAAGAATTCTACGCATGTCTGGGCGCGGATTCGGATATTTCCACTTCCCAGCCGTCTCCGGCGAGCGTGATGGAACTGTGGGAGAGCGTCCTGAAAGAATACGATGAGATTGTCTGCATCCCCATGTCCAGCGGTCTGAGCAGCACCTGCTCCACCGCCATGTCCATCGCGGCGGAGTACAGCGGCAGAGTCCAGGTCGTCGACAATCAGAGAATTTCCGTGACCCAGGAACAGTCCGTGTACGATGCCATGAAACTGAGAGACCAGGGAATGGACGCAGCCGGCATCCGGGAAGTGCTGGAGAAGGAGAAGCTCCAGGCGAGCATCTACATCACGGTCGACACCCTGAAATATCTGAAAAAGGGCGGCAGGATTACGCCGGCGGCGGCAGCCATCGGGACGGTCCTGAACTTAAAGCCCGTCCTGCAGATTCAGGGGGACAAGCTGGATGCATTTGCGAAAGTGCGGGGCTGGAAAGCGGCGAAAAAGACCATGTTAAACGCCATCGAAAAGGACCTGGACACCAGGTTCGCAGGTGTGAAGGACCAGATGATGCTCGGCATGGCATATACCTGCACGAAGGAGGAAGCGGCAGAGTGGAAGCAGGAAATCGTGGAGCGCTTCCCCGGCTATGACATCATCGAAGGTCCTCTTTCCCTGAGCGTGGCGTGCCACATCGGACCGGGCGCCATGGCAGTGACCTGTATGAAGAAAGTCTGAACCGGTCTGCGCTGTCTCATCCGATTCCGCCGTAGAAGATGCCCAGGATATATACGAGCAGCGCCACGCCGCAGAATACATATTTTGTCATGGGCTCGAACCAGCGCCCCAGGGTGCGGGCACGCCCGAGCTGGACGGCATTCCGGGCAAAATTTTTCCCGCATACCCAGAACATGGTGATGCCTGCGAGGAGGGCGCCCAGCGGAATGACATAGATGGAGATGGTATCCATCCACGGACTTAAGATATCCCCTTCGACGAACAGTCCGATGCCGGCGGTCAGCGCGCCCACCAGGATGAGGGCGGACTTCCGGGACCAGCCGAAGTTGGACTGCAGGGCTTCCACCGGGCTCTCCAGCAGGTTGATAAGCGAGGTCGCACCTGCAAAGAGGACTGCCAGGAAGAAGAGGAAGGCGAATACCCGTCCAAAGGGAATGCTCTGGATGACAGCGGGGATGGTGATAAAGAGCAGTCCCGGACCGGAATTGGGCTCCATCCCGTATGCAAATACGGAAGGGATGATGACGAGACCTGCCAGGAGGGCTGCCATCGTGTCAAAAAAGGCGACGTACTTTGCGCTGCTCACCACATCCACGTCGGATTTCAGGTAGCTGCCGTATACGACAGTCCCGCTCCCGGCGACAGAGAGGGAGAAGAATGCCTGTCCCATGGCGTAGACCCAGGTCTGGGGGTTCGCCATGGCGGACCAGTCGGGCTGGAAGAGGTACCGGTATCCTTCCAAAGCGCCGTCGAGAAAGGCAACGCGCACGGCAAGGAACAGGAACAGCACATAGAATGCGGGCATCATAAAGCGGTTCACCCGCTCGATGCCCCGGGAGATGCCAAAGGACATGCAGATGAGGACAAGGATAAGCCCTGCCAGATGCCAGGGGATGCTCCCGAAATTCCGGGCAAGAGCGGAAAACTCCGCGGCAGGGTCCGCGCCGCTCACAATCGTCCCGGTGGCTGCGTCGGCGAGGTACTTGAGTATCCATCCGATGATGACGCTGTATCCGATGGCGATGCCGAGGGAGCCGATGACCGGGATGAACCCGATGAGGCTGCCGAGCTTTGAGTTCCTGAGCAGGAAGGCTTTCCGGAACGCGCCCAGCGGTCCGGAGTGCATGGCGCGTCCGAACGCCATCTCGCCGATGACCCCGGAAAAACCGATGAGGAGCACGAAGAGGATGTAGGGGATGAGAAAGGCGGAGCCGCCAAACTCTCCGATGCGGTAGGGGAACATCCAGATATTCGCCATCCCGACGGCGCTGCCGATGCAGGAGATGACGAATCCCCATTTGTTCCGGAATTTGTCGTTGGAAACGGTGGTTGTCGTATTTTTCATGTCTGCTGATACTCTCTTTCCTTTGATATTTGATAAAACGGTATCATCTGTCTCGTTTGTGATTCGCACAGATGCAGATATTATACCACGAAAGACCGGCAGATAGTAAGATGAATTTTTTGCGCGAAACTGTTGACAGCGCCCCGCGTGTGTGGTAAATTAATCAGTGCGTGAAGCAAAAAACAAAGTAGAGTATCCACTCTCACCATAGCACGAACGGGTGACTATCGGTCTGATATTGACGCGGCGCTCCTGCAGTACAGGGCGCATTACTGTTCGTCGGGTGGATATGATATCCACTCGTTTTTTGTTGCGGCGGGACCGCCGGTCCGGAACTGTCCGGCCAGGCGCACGCTCACGATCCCGGCAGGTGCTTCCGGCACGCCGGTGTCCGCGTAAGTAACCTGAAGGAATTCATGTGACGGAGGTATACGACAATTAGCGATTTAATGATTAACGAGCAGATCAGAGACAGAGAAATCCGTCTGATCAGCGAGAATGGAGAGCAGTTAGGTATCATGTCAGCCCGCGAGGCTATGAAAATCGCTCAGGAGGCGGAACTTGACCTGGTGAAGATCGCGCCGATGGCAAAACCGCCGGTCTGCAAGATTATCGACTACGGAAAGTACAAATATGAGCAGGCAAGGAAAGAAAAAGAAGCGAGAAAAAAACAGAAGACAGTCGAGATAAAGGAAGTGCGCCTGTCTCCCAATATCGATACCAATGACCTGAACACGAAGATAAACAATGCGAAGAAGTTTATCTCCAAGGGAAATAAGGTAAAGGTAACGCTCCGTTTCCGCGGAAGAGAGATGGCTCATGTTCAGCAGAGCAGGCATATCCTCGATGATTTTGCAGAGACACTGTCCGATGTGGCAGTGGTAGAGAAGCCTGCAAAGATGGAAGGCAGGGCTATGAGCATGGTCCTGGCGGAAAAACGTTAATAACAGTATGTCCGGGATGAATATCCGGTAAGGCAGCACAATATAAGGAGGAAATCATCATGCCAAAAATCAAAACAAACAGAGCAGCAGCAAAGCGCTTCAAACTGACAGGTACAGGAAAACTGAAAAGGAATAAAGCCTACAAGAGCCATATCTTAACAAAGAAGTCTACAAAGAGAAAAAGAAATCTCAGACAGTCTACCATTACAGACGCAACGAACGTAAAGAACATGAAGAAAGTCCTTCCGTATCTGTAAGTCCGGGCGCGCCGCGCATGGTGCGGCAGAGCGGGAGAGATACAGACGGTACATTGTTTTCGATAAATTAGGAGGATTAAGAAATGGCAAGAATCAAAGGCGGAATGAACGCTAAGAAGAAACATAACAGAACACTGAAATTGGCGAAAGGATACAGAGGAGCACGCTCTAAACAGTACAGAGTTGCAAAGCAGTCTGTAATGAGAGCACTTACATCAGCTTACGCAGGAAGAAAGCAGCGTAAGCGCCAGATGAGACAGCTCTGGATCGCGCGTATAAACGCGGCTGCAAGAATGAACGGCCTGTCATACAGCAAGTTTATGTATGGACTTAAACTGGCTAACGTTGACATGAATAGAAAGATGCTGGCAGAGCTGGCAGTAAACGACAAGGAAGGATTTGCAACACTCGCGGCACTTGCAAAAGAGAAGGTTGCGTAGTAAAATAGAGATAGG